>NZ_CP036269.1:5449628-6060045 GCF_007744675.1 Gimesia alba | reverse complement strand
AGTAGCAACATTAACGGCATTCGAACAGGAAGCTTCATCAGAATTCCATTTTAGAAGTGATGGTTTCGATACTATGACGGCGGCAAGAGCTCAGAAAGTGATACCCCGCATCATGGTTTTGCGTTTCAACGAATTTGTTGCAGAGCGAAAATATCTTTTTGTAGATGACATTGTTCTACAAAATCGCGTACGATAACAGGCTCTATGATTGAAATTTGATTGTACCGTATTTGTTCGGAGAAGCAAAAATGAAAATTTCGCGAAGAGAGTTTTTGAATGCGGGCAGTGGTGCTTTGGTCGCTTCTTGTTTGGGAACAGCCTCGCTCAAAGCGGATTCCGAAAGCAAGCCGCGGAAAAATAACCCACTCAACAAAACGCTGGGGATTACGACTTCCTCATTTTCAGGGCACATCGCTCCACAGGCGACAAAAGGGAAAATTACGCTGCTGGAACTTCCCCGAATTCTGCGAAATGAACTCGGGATGACGGTGATAGACCTGAATACATCAACCCTGGCGTCGACGGACAAAAAATATCTCGATCAGGTCCGGGCTGCAGCGGACAAGGCGGGTTGTGTCTTAACCAATTTGAAAATGAACCAGCGTAATCTGGATATGAACAGTTCGGATGCAGCCACACGTACCAAAGCACTGACAACTTACAAAGAGTCCATCGACGTCGCCTCACACCTGGGGCTGAAATGGGCACGCCCATTACCACTTGTAAAACGACCTGATATGAAAATTCATATTGCCAGTTATCGTGAGTTATGCGATTACGGAGCAGAACGGAATGTGCAGTTGCTTGTGGAAAATTATGGCTGGATGCAGGACGATCCGGCATCGGTCGTCAAGCTGGTGGAAGCCATTGGCCACAATGTCGCCGCTTGTCCCGATACCGGAAACTGGGATAGTGAGCCGATCCGTTATGCCGGGTTGGAACAGACCTTTCCGATTGCAGTGACCTGTGATTTTAAAGCACGAAATCTGGGCCCGCAGGGAGAGCATCCGTTGTATGATCTCAAACGCTGTTTCGAGATTGGCTGGAATGCCGGTTTTCGCGGGCCGTGGTGCTTTGAGCATGCCAACAAAGATCGTAAGCAATTGTTTCGCGAACTGGTCCTGATGCGAGAAATGTTGCAAGGCTGGATTCAAGAGGCAGCAAATGCCTCTTGAATCCAGAGACCGTTTACTGCCAGGAATTCCAATGGAATGCCGTCTACTTGGATGTGGGAAGATTAAGGAAGCGGAGTTTCCTGGTATGAGACTTCGATCCAGTTTCCTTTGCGTTTGATCCAGCACTCGACAATCTGCACATGCTTCGCGAGTTGTTTACCTTCGAAGGTGCCTTCGATATTGGCTTCGTAGGTGATCAGGGCCGAGCGGGGCGTAGTGTGAATGATCGTTTTTTTACCGGTCTTAAAAAGACTCAGTTTGAGTTCGGGAAGGGCTTTTAACTGATCTTTCTGGTTAAAAAATTGATAAGAGGGGGAGATCGACATATGCCGACGATCGGTCATTTTGCGAATTGTTTCTTTGTCCCGCTTTGAGAACGCTTCATCCAGCTTTTTGACTGCTTTCAAGAGTTCAGCATCCGCTTCGGTTGACTTATCTTCGGCGAATAGTAGGGGATTTGTAAGAACGCAGAAGACGGCTGCGAGAATTGCAAAGCGAAGAGTCATGCGAGTTCCTTTCCAATGAATCAATATCGGGGAAGTGAGTTAAAACGGACCATCCTCAATAGAGTTCCGAGATGTGAATCACTATAGTTTCTGGGTGACTCAAGAGGGAAGATGAAACACGCGTAATTCACTTCAAATTAAAAAATGGAAAAGTGCCTGTTTCATTTTCCAGCTCGTATTGGCTTTGCACGAATCCATTTTCAAATGTGCGGGTGTTGATGTGACGAAGTTTTCGATCGTTGTCGATAGGCCCAAAGAGAGAAATGCCGCTGCCTATCAGGATGGGAATGCGCGTGATGATCATGTCCTGTATGAGTCCCGCCTTGAGAAAACTCTGAATGGTTTTTCCGCCATCGATGTAGGCACGTTGGTATCCCTCATCAGAAAGTTGTTGAATCAGGTCGGCAGGAGAGCAGGATGATGCTTCCACTGTCGCCGGTAAATCGCTGGGGATTTGAAGAAGCTGACTGCTGAGTACAATCACCCGTTTTTCGCTGTAAGGCCATTCGATTCCGAAGGCGAGAACTGTTTCAAAAGTATGGTGGCCCATGATCAGGACATCGACCGAGTCCATGAACTCGTGATATCCAAAATCTTCTTCACTTTGCTCACTGGTACCATCACTGCCGGGTAGCCAGTCCAGGTCGCCATTTTTTCGGGCAATGAATCCATCCAGACTGGTGGCGATGTAGACAGAGACTCTCACAGTTGACTCCACTTTTTTTATAAATCTGCATCAGGTTGGATTGGGGGTTGTTCCTCGGCGACGGAATAATCGCGTTCTTCAATGGGGGGATGTCCCAGCGGGCCGAAGGTGCCGAATTCTTCGCATTGGTCATTTCCCCGAATGTAGGTCACGTCAATGCCTGAGTCTGTGACATCACAGCGGTGAAAGCCGAAACTGGTATCCGCCTCAGGCCAGCGTTCAGCCAGTTGCCCCGTATTCCCGGCTGCCTGCGTGCGGTAGAGTCGAATCCCATCGATGTGTTGGACGGGACGTCCTGTATGAACGTGACCGCAGAACAGAATTTCCACATTCGAGGCTTTGAGAATTTCCCATAAACGTTGTCGATGAGGCGGATCAATCGAGAAATACCAGTTGTCATACTGATCGCCGTCCGTCAGATCCCAGGCTGGTTCATCGGGATGTTCCATGAACGGCCAATAATGCATGACGGCGACATGGTGTTTTGCCGCGGGAAGATCGGGCAGCCGTTCCAGCATTCGCCAGAAGCGTGCTTCGTGAGGCAGTCCTGTCCCTGCGACCGCGGCATAGAAGCCGGTAAATCGGATATTACGATGCAGGAACGACCATTGTAGCGGGCCAAAATAATTGCTGAACAGGTCCAGGCGTTTGGCTGTCATATTCAGATCGGGGTCGTTCCAGCCAAGCCCCTTCGGATCCCAGCGATGCTTGACTCCGGTTTGTGAGGCATGCTTGTTGCCGACATCCATGTTGCCGGGAATGACAAACGTGGGGAAGGGGAGCGTATCCAGATCTTCGCGGGCCTGTTGATATTCGAATTCGTGAGTGTCGCCGTCGCGTGTCAGATCGCCACCGTGTAGTAGTAGATCGGCGTCGATTTCCGACATCTGCTGTTTAATCGCCGCCCAGCGTTTATTAATGGCGGGGCGGAACCGATAGGAACGTGCGGTTCCCATATGACTGTCATTGACATGCAGAAACGTCCATTGATTGCCGGGAGGATTCATGTTGGGCCTGCTTCAAAAGTGATTTTTAATTCTGTTATCGGAGCGCGTGATAGATCGTAGGTTGTGAAAAGACTTGTAAATCTAAATATTAGTTCGGCTTTGTATTCTCATCATCCTAAACCCAGGCCGGTGAATGGGGCAACCAACGGGAATCAATTTTCTGGAAACAGAGGCTGCTTGTTCAAGCTTTAAAACATGTTGAACTGACTGGATTCCACTGGATCTAGATCAAATCAGATAATTTGCTCTTGCAAGAGCAGGGACCGGCGAACAACAATACGGTCGAAACAATTCAAACATCATCACAAGTCATTCTATTTGGTTGGCTCAAGTGATCGTATCATAAATAAGGAATGGTATCGTTATGGTTTGCACGCACTTAAAAGAACTGTATCAGTTTTGTGAAGAGAAACAGTTAAAGCTGGCCGGCCCTGAACTGATTCACATTGTCTGCAAACAGTGTGATCAGGAAGAAACATGCCCTTCGATGCTGATGGATCAATACGATTCCAAACACGGGGATGACGAAGGCGAAGCGAATTCCCAGGCAGACGCCGATCAGTCAACCTGAGATTGCATTCGTCGAATCTTTCTTCCTCCTGACAGCTGGCTTTAGCGAATCATAATGCAGGACGGGCTGGGAATGGAAGTGGGATCTCCCACAGGTGTCAGTTTGCCACTTTGATCGTCGATTTGAAATACGATCACATTATTGCCGGGCATATTGGCACAGAGCAGATATTTCCCATCTGCGGTAATGGCCAGGTTTTGGGGCCCTTTACCAAGACTGGGTTCGATTTCCAACAGGCTCAATTTTCCATCATCGTCAATTCGATAGGCGGCGATGCTGTCATGCCCGCGATTTGTCCCGTAGAGAAAGCGGCCATCAGGAGTGATCTTCAGATCGGCACAGTAGCTCGTCCCTTCGAAGTCTTCGGGCAGCGTGGAAATGGTTTCCTGCTCAATCAGCGTGCCGGTTTGGGGATCAAAGTCGAATTCGGTGATGGAGTTTTTGAGCTCGTTGATCACGTAAAGCTGTTTACCATTGGGGTGAAACGTCAGATGCCTTGGGCCGGCACCGGGAATCGTGCGGACAAAAGGCTGAGGGCTGGGAGTGAGTTTGGCTGTTTTCGAATCGAGTTCATAGGCCATGATTTTATCCAAGCCCAGATCAGCGGCGAAAACAAATTTTTGATCGGGACTGATGACGCTGCAATGCGCGTGTGGTTCTTTCTGACGCTTAGGATTTACGCTGGAACCGGTGTGTTGAGCAAACGTGGCGGCTTCTTCCAGCGAGCCATCTTTTTTGACAGGCAACGAGGCAATGCTGCCAGTGGTATAATTGGCGACGACAACCGATTTGCCGGATTGATCGATATCCAGGTAACAGGACGCGGTTCCCAGTGAGGATTGCCGGTTCAACAGTTTCAATTTGCCGGTGCGCCCCTGTAGCTCAAAGGCAGACACATATTCGTTGTCTTTGCCTCCAAATTTCCCGGGAGCATGAATCGAATACAGGTACTTGTTATCGGGCGAAACCGCCAGAAAAAAGGGATGTTCCACATTGGTGGTTCGTTCGACCAGTTTCAATTCTCCGGTTTCGGGATTGAACTCATAAGCATGTATGGCCCCTTTGTCACCCGGGGCAAATGCGGAGATAAAGACGAGTGGTTTTTCAGCTGCGACGCTGTTGGTGGCATTGCTGAAGACCATGCCTGCGATGACCGGAAACAAAAACAGTACCTGCTCGTATGACATGCTCAACTCCCAATGTAGAGATCAAAGTGAAAGAATCAAAGTGGTTCAAAAATTATATCAAGCCGATTTTACTGCCGCCATTCAATATCGCGCTTTGGAATCATCGATCTCACAAGACCAGGCGTCGATGCCTCCCTGCATGCTTTTAACATTGGTAAAACCTTCCTGCTGCAACCAAGCGGTGACTTGCAGACTCCGCATGCCGTGATGACAGTAGACGACAATTTCTGCTTCGCGATGTTCGTCCAGTTCCGAAACCCGCTGCTGAATTTCGCTCATAGGCAGTAAGCGGCATTCCGGGATATGGACGAGATTATATTCGTCCTGTTCCCGGCAGTCGAGCAGTACAAAATGATGGTTGGTGTCGAGTTTCTGCTTGACTGTTTGACAGTCGATTTCCAGGGGGTGCATCAGGTGACTTTCGGTATGTTCTGTCTAAAGTTGTTAGCTCAAAGCTGTCTTCACGACTAATTTGTGGAAGTGGTTTTCAGTGTGGGAGGAACGGGGTTTTCAATTTTACCTGCCGGCCGTTGGTTGGCGCCAGGACGATTCGTATCCCCCAGATCCTCACGACCTTTATCTGCCAGCGCCATCAGTTCTTTGACAATTTCCGGGTGCTGGTCAGCAACATTATGCTCCGAGCTGATGTCGGTCACCACATTGAATAACAGTGGTTTTGAACCCTCTCCCTTTTTGAAGTGAGGATGTCGGCTGAATTCTTTCAAGGGCACGAATAATTTCCAAGGACCTTTGCGCACGGCCTGCAGTTGTTCCATCGCATAATAATAAAAGACGTCATAAGGCGTTTTAGCACCGGGTTTACCCTCAATTAACGGGCGAATATCATGACCGTCGATGATGCGATCTGAGGGAACGGTTCCACCAGCGAGCAATGCAAAGGTTGGCAGCAGATCCATGGTGGTTGCCAGTTCGTTGCAAACCGTTCCTGCGGGAACGGTTTCGGGCCACCACATGATTGTAGGAACGCGGAAGGCGCCCTCGGCGGTGGTATAGCCGCGACCGTTGAGTGGCTTGTTGGTGCCTCGTTCTGTACTGTTCATATCTTTGGCCATCGGCGAGCCATTGTCTGAGGTCCAGATCACCAGCGTGTTGTCTTCGATGCCGAGTTCAACCAGCTTGTCCAGAAGTTGTCCGGTCGACCAGTCAAGCTCCTCGATACTGTCTCCCCAGGGACCACTTTTACTCTTGCCGCGGAAGGCTTCGCTGGCAAACGGTTTACTCGTACTGCCAGGCATCGCTTGAGGAAAATAGAGAAAGAACGGCTGGTCTTTATTCTGTTCGATAAACTCGACTGCTTTTTCGGTGTAATCTTTGGTCAGAAGATTGCGGTCGACGCCTGCTTTGATGACTTTGTCATTGAGCATCACGGGCAGAGGAGGCCAGCGGTTGCCGTCCAGTCGATCGCCAATTCGTTTTCCGACCGCCTGGGTCATATCGTCGCTGTAAGGAATGCCGTAAAAATAATCAAAGCCTTGCTTGGTGGGCAGGAAAGGCGGCTGGTCACCCAGATGCCATTTCCCGATCATGCCAGTTGTATAACCTTGTTTTTTGAGGACTTCGGCGACCGTGATTTCCTCCGGGTTTAAGCCGTACGGGGAAATGGGCCGCAGCACCTGGCCATCGCGCGGATTCCAGTGCATTCCCACGCGCTGGGAATAGCAGCCGGTCATAATCGAAGCCCGCGAGGGAGTACAGACACCGGCGGTGACACAAAAATGAGTAAACTTGCGTCCTTCTCGCGCCATCCGATTCAAACAGGGGGTACGGTTGACTGTGGAGCCGAACGGTTCGATATCACCGTAGCCGAGATTGTCACAGAAGATGACAATAAAGTTGGGCTGCTTTGTTTGTGGTGCGGCAGATGCTGATGCCACGAAGAGCCCCGAAAGCAATCCCATCAGGCAGAAGGCGTTCAGTAAAATTTTCACGAGACCATCCTTTATTTATGCATATATTAGTGCGGCGCTGTGCAATAGCGGGAAACGGGAAGCCAATTTTGTTTGTGGACAGACCAGAATCCTATCGTAAATGGTACAACGGCTGTTTCCAAAATAAAACCGGACAAACTACGAATTGGATTGTGTAACGCAGCCAGATTCGCATAATAAATGTC
Organism: Gimesia alba; assembly: GCF_007744675.1. Lineage (NCBI taxonomy): Bacteria > Pseudomonadati > Planctomycetota > Planctomycetia > Planctomycetales > Planctomycetaceae > Gimesia > Gimesia alba. Next base: position 6,052,759 of record NZ_CP036269.1, on the reverse strand, counting down.
ACATATGTTTTATCTGAACGACTTTGAGTGACACCTTAAGGATACCCGGTAACGTGAGTGAAGAACAAGCAACAACGGTCAGGCCACACTGGTGGCAGCGGATTGGTCCCGGTTTAGTCACTGCCTGTGTGGTGATTGGGCCCGGTAGTATTTTGACCAGTTCCAACTTGGGAGCAAAAGAAGGCTACAGCATGATCTGGGTCGTGCTGGTCTCTGTGATCTTTATGCTGGTTTATACTTCACTGGGAGCCAAGCTGGGGACGGTAACTAGTGAATCGACGTGTACCCTGCTGGCGAAAACTGTGGGCAGGCCGCTGACGATTGTGATTGGCTGTGGCGTCTTCTTCATTTCTGCTGCCTATCAGTTTGGGAATAATCTGGGGGTGCATTCGGCAATCGAGACTTATACCGATCTGAAATACGGGATTGTGTTCTTCAATGCCATTTCGATTGCGTTTCTGTTCGGCTTTAAGAACTTGTATAAACTGGTTGAACGGCTGATGTCCGTTTTCGTCGGGTTAATGCTGCTCTCGTTTGCGATCAACCTTATTTTCGCCAAGCCGAATCTGCTGGAAATGGCGGAGGGGGTGATCCCCGGATACGGTGGTGACGGACTGGATTCGATTCTCAATATTTCTCTGTTAGGATTGGTGGGAACGACATTCGTGATTACCGCCGCCTTCTATCAGTCTTATCTGGCTCGTTTCAAAGGCTGGAAGGTTGCCGATCTGAAAGATGGTCGCATCGATTCCTGTATCAGTGCGACAATCATGGCGTTGATAACCATTATGCTCATGTCCACTGCCGCCGCCGAGCTCCGTGGTCAGCAATTGAATAGCGTTGCCGATGTGGGAAATGCCTTGCAGCCGTTGTTTGGAGACAAAGGTCAGATTTTGTTCTGTATCGGCCTGTTCTCTGCTGCCTACTCTTCGTTCATCGTGAATTCCATGATCGGCGGCTTTATTCTTTCTGACAGTCTCGGTCTGGGTGGGACGCCACAAGATAAATCGACACGCATTTTGACGGCAGCAGTTTTGCTTATCGGAATGTTCGTTGCGATGTATGTTATCGAGTCAGGAACGAAACCGGTTGTGGCGATCGTAGCCGCTCAGGCGGTGACAGTCGTCGCAGCTCCCCTGGCCGCTGGGGCACTGCTGTTATTGACAAGTAGTAAGAAAGTCATGGGCGAACATCGTAATGGTCCTGTGATGAATATTTTAGCGGGCATCGGTTTTCTGTTACTTTTGGGTATGGCCTGGTATATCGCGACACAGAAAGTGATTCCTCAGATTCAGAAAATGCGTGGAGAATCAACGGCCGTGATTCAGATCGAGCCTGCAGAAATGAAACTTGCAATCCAAAATGAGAATTGAAAGTCTTATGAAACGTCTGACTCAATCCGGCTGTATTCTGTTCTGTCTGTTAGCGCTGAATCTGACTCAGTTGTCGGCCGCAGAAAAAACAGACAAACGACCGAATATCATTTTTATTCTGCTCGATAACGTCGGCAAGGATTGGTTTCGCTGTTATGGCAGCGAGGAAAATCAGACGCCAACGATTGATCATCTAGCTTATACCGGACTGCGGTTCCGCAACTGTTACGTGACACCCGTCTGTAGTACAACGCGGCATATGCTGCTGACAGGTCGCTATCCCTTCCGCTCCGGCTGGCATACTCATCACGACCCGGCGATTTATGGAGGTGGCTATTTCGATTGGAACCGGGAGATCTGTTTTGCCCGCATCTTGAGAGACGCCGGTTATGACACCTGCATCTCCGGAAAGTGGCAGATCAATGACTTGTTCGATCCGGAACAGAAAGACGCCCTGATCAAGCATGGCTTCCAGGAATACTGCATCTTTCCTGAAGGCAAGAAAGGACACCCGGCTCATAAAAAACGGTATTGGGACCCGTACGTCATTCAGAATGGAAAGCGACTGGATACGAAGGGGAAATTCGGTCCGGATATTTTTACGGACTATCTGATTGAGTATATGAAAACGCATCGCGATAAGCCGTTCTGTGCTTACTATTCGGCGATCCTGACGCATATCCCCGTCGTTCATACGCCGCACAATCTGGGGAAAGAGTTGACGCCGCGTGAACAATTTGCCGGCATGCTGAATTATTCGGACCATTTGATCGGTCGCCTGGTCAAAGCGATGGACGAGCTCGGCATTCGCGACAATACGATTTTGTTTATTGTTCCCGATAATGGCACCGACAACGGGACGGACCAGAACGCGGAACAAAGTTTGGGGGGCCGTATCAACGGACGTATTTCTGCTGAGGGGATTTATTCTCTCAAAGAGCAGGGCATCAATATGCCGTTGATTGTGAACTGTCCCAAGCTGGTGGGATCAGAGCGAATCAGTGATGACCTGATCGACGTTTCTGACATCCTGCCAACGTTGGTGGAGCTGGCCAAGGCGCCGCTTCCGAAAGGAGTCACTATTGACGGGAGGTCGTTCGCCCCGCAAATTCTAAATCAGCCTCTCAATAAGCCCTGGCGTCCCTGGTGTCTGACTCAGTATTACAAACAGCGGGTGGTAAGAGATCAAAGATTCAAACTCTATTCCTCTGGTGAATTCTATGACCTCTCAGAAGATCCGCTGGAACAGCATGACTTGGCAGACTCCCAGCGCATGCGAACAGAGGGGGCGAGCCTGAAGTCCCACACTCAGCTGAAACGAGTGCTGGATTCCCTGCCGGAAAACAGCAAGCTTCCCTGGGAATTTCGCAGTATCTCCGCTCGAAAGATACGAGCGGAAGAGGCACGTCAGAAAGCTGCCAAGGGGGCTTCTCCCAAGCCCTGACGGGCAGGGACTGTTTTCACAGGTTTACTCTCACGGTAGAGATAGAGAGCAGTGTAAGTCATTTCAGTAAGTAGACTTTCAATGTTTGTCTCAGCAGAAAACGGACTCCTCTTTCATCGCTATTTCACCTGATTGGAACTAGAAAACAGTGAAATTTGCGAAAATACTCCAAATTATAAAATCTGCTCTTTATGTTAGAAAATGCTCGTATATGATGGCACTATAAGGCTTGTAGAACAGGCGATTTCAGCTTGTTTTTCAGTTTCCTGCCCCTTTGCTCAATGCGTCATTAAATCAATGCTGTTACTTGAGCCGATTACGAGCCACCCTGATAGAAAGAGGGCGGAGCCCAAATAGTGAGGTTTAGCGCTATCGTTACGGAACCTCTTATGAATAAATAAGTTAGGTATGACCTGACATTACTTTATCACTCGGAATCATCGTGCACAGAAAATAGATCGTGTGCAGATGGCCCAAGAACCTGTTGACCTAAGCTAGTAAAAGAGAAATTGGAGATTTTAAAGGATGGTTTATCCTGTTGCTGATGTTGTGCGTTTATTACCTTCGTCCCGGCTGCCGGAATATACTTTTGTTCCTGGCAAAAACTTGCCGCATCCCTATCGCGATCCTAAGGGACACAGCTACGGTAATAAACCCAAACCCCCGAAGGCGTTGACCGAGGATAACTGGGTAGAACATCGAAATTATTTGAACGCCATTGATTATTTCAACCTGGGATTCTACTGGGAAGCCCACGACGAATGGGAACGTCTGTTACGCGTCTGTGGTCCCGATTCGATTCCCGGCCGGTTCTTAAAAGGACTGGTGAAGCTGTCCGCTGCTGGAATCAAAGTTCGGGAAGGTAGTATTCACGGCGTTCGACGTCATGCTGCTTCTGCCGGTGAAGTCTTTGCCGATGTCGCTGCTGAATCCAATGCTGACCATTACTGCGGACTGGAATTAACCAAGCTGCAGTTTGCCGCTGACCGTGCTGCCCAACTCCGTTATCCCGATGATCTGACAATGGGCGAACCGATTCGCGTCTTCCCGTTCCTGTTGGAACCGGAGCCGTTTCCCCTCGGTTAATCTCAATCAGCTGCGAAAGTGGCGGTATTGAATCATAGAGCACACAGAGCAAGAATTCTTTGAAGTTCTTCTTTGTGTGCTCTTTTTTTATAGTATTGAAGGGAATCCGCTTAGCGAAATGTGCCTTTGAATACGCGTCCGAGAAGACTGCGTTTGCTTTGGAATTTCCAGGCAAGGTTCTCCAGTAAGGATCGTAGTCCACGATCGCCGACAGGGACGCCTTGAAAGACCTGTTTGACATCAGACAGAACAGTGACATTGTCGGCATGATAAGAGTGTCCCAATGCAAACAGGTTCGTATCGATGTCGGAAGCATCAACGACATTGATCTGTTTATATTTCGGGAATACAGTCAGATAGGATCCCCCTTCTCCCAGCCGTTCATGCCAGAACGAATTGGCAACGCGCGAGGCTTTCAAAGCCAGATCGTCTGAAGAAGAATAAATGGTAAAGCGATTCGCTGTCTGAACAATATGGGGGGCGATCGAATCTTTGAAAATCTGAGCATCAATATCCGGGGCAGTCAGAATCACTTCATTAAACAGTGGCTGCGTTTCTCCGGAGGCAGCCAGTTTTTGTGAAATGTTCTTCAACGCACGCGACAATACCCGGTTTCCCATACTATGCGCGATCAGATGAATTTTGCGGGCTCCCGATTCGTAAGCAATCGCTTCAACGAACAGGGTCACATTCTCTTCACACCACTGTGCGGTACGCGCATCCTCTTTATATGCCCAGAGTGAGCCTTTTGCCTGGGAAGGCCAGCTATACATCAAAGGTGCCCCTTTGAATTTCAGGTCATAGGCGATTTGAGCAGTTCGGCGTGCAGCGTCTTCAAATGAGTTGTTATAGCCGTGGATAAAGATAAATGCTTCTCCGCCTGTACTGACTTCTCCTTCGGGAGTCTGTTCAACTTCGATCGAATTCTGAATCGTTTCGCGCAGAGTCGTGAGAAACTCGGAGCCGGATGCTGGCTCGACCGACTTCAACACAACATGCTTATCCGGATTTTCCCGAAATTCCAGTTTCCAGATCTTCGGCGATTCCAGTTTTCCTTCCTGGTGGGTTTTCGGGATGCTGACATCGCAAAAACCGAGTGACAGGCTGGCACGTTCGGCACCAAAAAATTGCTTGGGTTGAGTGGAGCCTGTCAAGTTACGATCCGTGCCATAGAACACGCGAACGGTCTCATGTTTTTGTTCCCCAGACACACTCTTATCTGGTGCTGAACCGGCCTGTTCTTCTTCTGAATCAGGCAACGGGCTCTCTGCCTGTTGCTGCCGTTGTTCTGGTTTTCCGCTAGATTTGGAGTCTCTGGCACCACTACACCCGGTGAGAGCGAATCCCATCAGTGCCAGTGTAATCACGAATTTTGAAGTGTTCATCATGCGTCCTTGCAGATTGAAGCAGTTCCAGCTGCGCTGTCCGGTCGGTTAATTGTGAAAAATAGTGGATATTACCAATTGGCTCAAGATGGAATCGAGGACCAATGACCACTCATTGGGGCTGTTTTGACGCTTCTGTTCAAGTCACATCTCTTCCAGCGTTCCATTGTTTACTTTGGATTCTCGTGCCTATATGCTGAAGGAAGGGAAATTTTCCCGTTCTCAGTTCTTGGGTTGAAAGCAGTGCTCCCCTTCAAACAGGAATCCACATTGATGGCCATTCAAAGAATCATCGTTTGTTTCGTATGCCTGATACTTTGCTCGCAGCAGGCTCTTTTCGCTAAGGAATCAAAAGCAAAACCGAATTTCATCGTGATTTTTGCCGATGACCTGGGTTATGGCGATCTGGAATGTTATGGTCATCCCAAGTTTAAAACTCCGAATCTCAATCGAATGGCAGCAGAGGGCGCCCGCCTGACTCAGTTTAATGTGCCTGTCCCCTATTGTGCTCCTTCGCGTGCGACTCTGCTGACAGGCCGCTATCCCTGGCGACATGGCGTCTGGTTTAACCCTGCTCCCGATGGAGGCCAGTTTCGAAATGGAGTGGGAATCCCCGACAGTGAAGTTCTGCTGAGTGAAAAATTGAAGCAGAATGGCTATGCGACGATCTGTGTCGGCAAGTGGCATTTGGGGCACGATCCGCAATTTTATCCCACGCGGCACGGCTTTGATGACTACCTGGGAATTCTGTATTCGAATGACATGCGTCCCGTCAATTTGATGAAAGGGGAAAAGGTCCTCGAATATCCGGTCATACAGGCGAATCTGACGAAACGCTATACGGACCGTGCGGTGGAATTTATTCGTGAAAATCAGAAGCGGCCTTTCTTTCTCTATCTGCCTCATGCCATGCCACACAAGCCTTTGGCGGCTTCCGAAGCATTCTACAAAAAGAGCGGGGCAGGGTTATACGGCGATGTGATTGCCGAACTGGACTGGAGCGTGGGTGAGATTTTTAAAACGCTCAAGGAACTGGATCTGGATGAGAATACGTTCGTGATTTTTACCTCGGATAATGGTCCCTGGTTTGGCGGCCATACCGCGGGGCTCTCCGGGATGAAGTCGACCAGTTGGGAAGGGGGGCTGCGGGTGCCGATGATTGCACGCTGGCCGGGGAAAATTCCCAAAGGGCAAGTCATCGATACCAACTGCGGTTCGATTGATATTTTTCCCACCATCTTGAAACAGGCGGGCATCCCTGTGCCAACCGACCGGGTCATTGATGGAAAGGATCTGTTTCCCGTTCTGACAGAGCAGGCAAAGACTCCACATAACGCTCTGTATTCAATGAAAGGAAACTTCCTGTTTACCGTGCGCAGTGGTCCCTGGAAAATGCATGTGAAACAGTCCCCGCGTCAGCTTCTGGCCAATCAGGGGAAAGACTGGATTGATCCGCGCGGCCCTGACGGTGTGACGATCATTGCCCCTTATGAACAGGCCATGCCCGATCAGCCACCCGGACTATTAACGGGAGATCGGCCTGCTCCGATGATGTTATTCAATCTTGAAGACGACCCGGGGGAGCAGCACAACGTTGCGAAACAGAATCCGCAGGTCGTGGCGCGACTGAAGAAATTGTACGAGGAAATGCAGGCTCAGATTCCTGATTCCATTCGTAATTTCAATCAGAAGCCGAAGAAAAAGGCGGCGTCTTCGAAGTAAAATTAGCCACGGACGAACACGGAAATAATCCTGATTGATTCCTGTACGCTTTGTTGTTTGTACAGTTCCGCACTTTGGGTTGTTAGATTTTTCGCCCTCAAACGTCCCCCTCTGACTCCTGCTTTGTGTTGCCAAAATCCAACGCTTGTCGCCTGCTGTTCGTAGAAATGAATAGTAATTGCAGCAGAGCGTAAAGGCTTGCCACTTCCGAGTGTTTCGACATTCAGATCAGTCGTGATGTCTTTTTACACCATACGTTGTCCCGATGTAGAAAAAACACAACAGTCTTTGTTAAGAGAATATGAATCTGATAAGAGTGAATAATTCTTAAGTCTCTTCCTATCAGAGGTTTATCGATTCTTTAAACAGGGAGTAAACGATTCGGTACAAAAATGGCCCGCTCTTTGCGTCTATTCAATCTTCTTAACAGTTCACTGTTCAACAGCATTGATACTCAACAAGCAGAAAGAGAGAACGACAGCATGGCTTCAAAACGCGATCGAATGAGCGTCTATGTGCGTGAAGGAGTGACTGTTCTGGATTTCGGAACAATGGAAATCTGGGACGGAGCGGATCTAGCCTTGCTGCGTGAAACTCTAACCCGCCTGGTCGATAAAGAAAAATGTAAATCGATTGGTGTCGAGCTGACATTTGTGAAATACATTCCGAGTGGCTTTTTCGGTATGCTCTACGATCTCTATGAAAAAGGGATCGCGGTCACGCTTTACAGTCCGCAACCGAACGTGGCCAGCATGCTCTGGTTCAAACAGTTTTGCCAGCATACTGAGGACGGACGCTATCTGCTAAAAAGTGATCAGACTGTCGATCAGGAAAAACCGACTGAAGAGCAAATCAGAGCAGAGAAAGAAAAGTGGGAGAAAAGCCTGAAACCATCAAGTGATTATTCCACAACCGCTTCATAGGGACCGAAATCATCTCACGAAGTATCGACCAGACATTTGTTGATTGTTCTGGTCTCAATATCTATTCGTTCTCGACCAGCACGGCGTGCTTTTCCAGACGGTTCTTTAGAGAGAGATAATTGCTGGCTGCCGTCGACTCTTCTCTGAGTTCAGTATCTATCTTTTCGGCAATCTCAAACAGATTGAACTCATTCCAGGCTTCATTCAGCGCCAAGAGTTGGTTTAACCCGTTCGGATCCTGTCGCAGGGGATCGGGGATCAACGATGCTACGGCAACGGCGGCAGCGGGGGTCTTCCCCAGTTTTTCGTCTGTCAACAATCTCAGCCCTTCATGGTGCAGGTAGACAGAGCAAATCAAATCGTCTGGGAAAGACCAGTCCAGCATCACATTCGCAGAAGCCGCACAGTGATCCCAACTGAAGTGTCTGCGCTCATAATCTTTTAACAGACAGGGATCGTTGTCCTGGTTGATTGTAAACTGCAGATATAGGTCGAATAGTTCTTTCGATAAGACCGGCAAGAGAAAATCCTGCAGCATGGCTGCAGAAAATGCCACGTCGGGATCGACTTTCATCAAGCGAGCTACTTCCCGAGCCGTTAAGGCACGTTCCAGGTTCGTGCTCCAGAAGTTCGGTAGATTGATCAGCTTCGAGTCATTTGACGACATCGCCTGCTTCAACCCTGTGGTGACCAAAAACAGCTTGGTCGAACGAATTCCCAGAAGTGTGATTGTCTGTTGAATCGATGAAACTTTGCGGCGTAATCCGAATGCGCTGGAATTGACCATCCGTAATAATTCGCAGGAAATACCAGCGTCGGTTTCGATGATTTTACTGAGCTCTTTAGGAGTCGACTTGGGATCTTCCGCCTTGCGTGAAAATTCCATCACGGCTTTCGGCAACATTGGAAGTTTGATTGTAGAAGGAAGTGGACTTTGCTTTCCCTCACCAATCAGTTCTTTGCGTAATTTTGTCCAGTCCATTAATCTGCCCTCAATATCATTCTGCGCAAATGAAACAACCTGACATCGCTTTCGTCACTCGTTCACTTCCAGACATTGAATGTCGATCGTAATACTAATTTATTGTCAGGAAGCAGCTTTCGAGTCAGGAATCACCCCGCTCAATTGGCTCTAATCATATTGAAAGCTTAGCTTAAAGATTCCTGGGATGAGCGGGACTTTTTGTACAATTTTTCGTTCTCGGAGTCTGTCAGCATCTTCTCCCGAAATCGGTTTCTTAGCCAATTTTAAAGGCGGATTGAAAAAATATCATAAGTCACTAGAATTAAGCCACTTACATACGGCTTCTGGGATAGCACACATAGGGAGTTTGAGAGGTGCTATTTCGTATAGAAGTTAAAACCCTCAATCTTCCAGGAAAGTTCTCATGGATGCGCAATCGTTGGATTTTTTGAAGAAACTGCTCCACTCACCGGCCCCATCTGGCTATGAACAACCCATTCAGGAAGTGGTCCGTGAATACGTTGGCAACTTTGCCGATGAAGTCAAAACTGACCTGCATGGAAATGTGATTGCCGCCGTCAATCCCGATGCCATGAGACGCGTTATGTTGGCTGGGCACTGCGATCAAATCGGTCTATTAGTGCAATACATCGACGACGATGGTTATCTTTGGGCCAACTTGATTGGGGGTTGGGATATCCAGATGTTGCTGGGGCAGAACATGCAGGTGCATACGGCGACTGGTCCCGTGCATGGTGTCATTGCCCGGAAAGCCATTCACCTACTGACCCCGGAAGAAAGAAAAACCGTCCCGGAAATCAAAGATCTCTGGATTGATATCGGAGCTAAAAATGGAGATGAAGCTCGCGAGCTGGTATCGATCGGCGATCCCATTACCTTCGAGCTCGGCTTTCGCCCCATGCTGAACCAGTTGGCATCAGCCCCTGGAATGGATAACCGGGTGGGAGTCTGGGTGGTGATGGAAGCCTTGCGGCAAGTCAGTGAAAAATCACCCGAGTTTGGCGTATTTTCCGTTTCGACCGTTCAGGAAGAAATCGGATTGCGCGGCGCAAAAACGAGTGCTTATTCGATTCAACCCGAAGTCGGAATCGCCGTCGATGTGACACATGCAACCGATTGTCCGGCTGTCAGCAAGCAGGAAAATGGCGATATCAGGCTTGGCAATGGGCCCGTGGTATATCGGGGGCCGAATGTGAATCCAGTCGTCTTTTCAACACTGTCGGATCTGGCCAGTAAGAATGAGCTGAGCTACCAGATTAACAGCATTTCCCGGCCGGCGGGTAATGATGCCAATGCGATGCAGTTAAATCAAGGCGGTATGGCGACCGGGATCGTAGCGATCCCCAATCGTTATATGCACAGCCCGGTGGAAGTGGTCTCGTTAGAAGATCTCGATCACGCAGCACAATTACTGGCAGAGTTCTGTCTGAACATCACCGAGACAACCGACTTCACACCGTAAGTCGGCTGTCTCAGTCGTATGATCAGAGTGAGCCTATTCAGGCAATTTCCTGCAGGACCTCTTCAGCGGCTTGAATGGTATGATCGATGTCTTCATCCGTCAGCATCGTAGAAGTAAAGTTGGCTTCAAACTGACTGCAGGGAAGATAGACGCCTCGATCCAGCATACCTTGAAAGTAGCGTGCAAAACGGGCGGTATCATTGTGTGCTGAAATCGCGTAGCTGGTGACTTTTTCCGGATTGAAAAACAGAGTAAACATCGAACCGCACTTAGCCAGAGTGTGCTCCAGTCCGGCTTTGGTAGCAGCAGCTATCAGTCCCTGGGTTAAACGCTGTGTTTTTTCTTCCAGTTGAGGATAGGGGTTGGTCTCTCTCAGGCATTCCAGCGTGGCGATTCCTGAAGCCATTGCAATCGGGTTTCCGGAGAGGGTTCCCGCCTGATAGACGGTACCGACGGGAGAAATCGCGTCCATGATTTCCGCTTTGCCGCCATAAGCACCCACGGGCATGCCGCCACCAATCACTTTTCCTAACATACAGATGTCAGGCATAATGTTAAATCGCTGCTGCGCGCCCCCTAAGGCGACGCGGAAACCGGTCATGACTTCATCCATGATGAAAACTGATCCGTGCTGTGTGCAGAGTTCGCGGACGCTTTCCAGAAAACCAGGTTCCGGAAGTACCACGCCCATGTTACCCACAATCGGCTCCAGAATGACGCAGGCGATTTGATCGCCGAGTTGGGTAAACGTTTCTTTGAGTTGTTCGATATCGTTGTACTCAAGCACCAGTGTATCGGCCGTACATCCCTGGGGAACGCCGGGGCTGGAAGGGGTTCCCAAAGTCAACGCACCACTTCCGGCCTGAACCAGCAGGCTATCAACGTGGCCGTGATAGCAGCCTGCAAATTTGATGACTTTATCCCGTCCGGTATAACCGCGGGCCAGTCGAATGGCACTCATCCCGGCTTCCGTTCCTGAATTGACCATGCGGATTTTTTCTACGCAGGGCACCAGTTTAGCAACGAGTTCGGCCAGTTCGGTTTCCAGTAATGTGGGAGCGCCGAAGCTGGTTCCTTTCTTGAGGGCTTCTTCAATGCTGGCCATCACACGGGGATGACGATGACCCAGAATATGCGGCCCCCAGGATCCGACGAAGTCGATGTATCGGTTACCGTCAATGTCGTAGAGATATTGTCCTTCCCCGCGATCGATAATCACGGGGTGACCTCCTACTGCGCCAAAAGCGCGTGCAGGGCTATTCACGCCTCCGGGGATGACCTTCTGGGCTCGTTCAAATTCTTTTTCACTATTCGGGCGTCGGCTGGATGACATTCTTCTATTCAGACCTTACTTCAAAGGAGATTTCTCGGGTGTTACGGGGGCTGGATTTTCTGATTTCAACTGTAAACATTTCAGTGTCTTCTCGTCTCTGACAAATAGCAGCCCATTGGATAACGCAGGCAGAGCCCGGGTTGTTGAATTAAATATCTGGGCACGACCGAGTTCTTTATAGGTCTCTAATGAGGCTTCCGTCAGAACCAGTGTACCGTCCGTTTTCATGAGAATCAGTTTATTATCAGCTTCAATCAAGGTGGCATAGCCAAAGTTATGATGAGACCAGTTCACTTTCTGGGTTTGAGGATCAAAGCAAATCAGCCGTGAAGTCCCAATGTCTTGACGACCATCGATGCCGATTAATTTCCCCCCGTATTCAATGGGGGTTGTATATTGGCTGGACATGATCTGCTGGTTCCGCCAGACTTCGCTGGCGTTCGCACGCTCTATCTTGCCCCAGAAACCTCCCACTCCATAACTGGCTGTAGCAAATACATTATTTCCAATCACAACCGGGTCGGCACCATTGACCGTTGGCCCCCGTTTTCCAAACGGAAATTGAAACAGGATGTTCCCGTTCTCAGGATCAACGCCAACCAGATGCAGACGTGTGATAAAGATCGCGTAAAAACGCCCATGCAGGAACGCGGAAGTCGGAGAAGAATAACTGGCATCATCCTGCAGCGTTTGCCAGAGAGTAAATCCTTTGTCGAGCGAGAACGCGACAATCCCGGCATTTTTTCGTTTTCCACCCACATTCACCAGCAATTTGTCTTCCACGATAATCGGAGTGCTGCCCACGCCGAAATAACCCTGTCCGACCTGAAAATCCTTATGGGTATCGCGAGACCAGATCTTCTTGCCGGTCTCCAGATCCAGGCACTGCAGATTGCCGGCGATTCCGAATGTGTAAACGCGATTTTTGTGAATTAAGGGGACGGCGATCGGACCATCATTGGGATTAAAAGTCCCTTTGTAATTGACGGGGGTGGTCTGTTTCCAGAGTGGTTCCCCTGTTTGAGTATCGAGGGCTTCGACGGTTTCGAGATCGCCTACGCGATGAAATAAAATTGCCTTATTCTTGTATATCGAGAGGCCGGCATAGCCACTTCCGACACCACGCTGCCACTTGACGGGGGGACCCGATTCAGGCCAGGCGGAGTCGATTGATTCTTCTGCTGCATGCCCGTTGCGATAAGGACCTAAAATTTGCGGCCAGTCGCCCGCCTGGCATACGGAGGTCACACTGAGGATTATCATCAGGCAGTAATTGAAAAAACGCATATATCCGACTCCGCGTTCCAGGTGAATTGTGACAAGATTTCGTGGAATTCTATTTTAATAACATCGGGGCTTTGCTGCATAGGAACGTCTGTTATAGTCTGCTAAGATAAAAAGTAAAACCGAACAGATATATCAGACTGCGCTTACCGAAGAGGAAATTCGTGAGATCGCTTTCGATGCAGGAGAAACCCTTGGATTCAAACCCACTACGGTTATTGAGAAATCTACGGAGAAGCCGCGAGATTGTCACGGTTCTCGTGAATTACGGTTTTGACGACCTGGTTGATCAACTGGGACTCAGGCGGTATCTACGCTGGGGCCGCCGGCTGCTGTTCTGGAAGCGTTCTGAGCCCGAGGTCAAATTGACTCGCGCGAAACGGATTCGCCTTGCACTTGAAAGTCTGGGGGTGACGTTTATCAAGTTCGGTCAGGTTGTGAGTACACGCCCCGATCTTGTTCCCCGGGATGTAGTCAATGAATTAGAAAAACTGCAGGAACGCGTCCCATCCTTTCCCAGTGAAACGGCGATTGAAATAGTTGAACGAGAATTAGACGGTTCAATTGATTCTCTGTTTGCTGAGTTCGATCGAAAACCACTCGCCGCGGGTTCATTAGGGCAGGTGCATAAAGCCCGTCATCATGATGGCACCGAGCTGGTCGTGAAGATTAAACGCCCAGACATCGACCGGGTGATCGAACAGGACTTAAGCCTGATGTACGAACTGGCAACGATGATCGAACGCCATTTCCCTGATGCCGAAGTTTTTGATCCCGTCGGTCTGGTCAACCAGTTTTCCCGCACGATTCGAAGAGAGTTGCAGTTTACTCGAGAGGCCCGTTCCACCGACGAGTTCTATCGTTTATTTCAGGATGATGCGACGCTCTACGTCCCCAAGATTTACTGGGACATGACGCAAGGCGATATCATCACGATGGAATATATTGACGGCTATCGGATTGACGATGATGAACAATTAAAAAATCTGCCGATCAGTCCGCACGATGTCGCCGCCAACGGCGCACGCATCTTTATGAAAATGACGTTTGAATTTGGAATCTTTCACGCCGATCCTCATCCGGGAAATTTCCGTGTCTTGCCCGACGGTTCCTTATGCCTGATCGATTACGGCATGATCGGAGTACTCGAAGAAGAACGCCGCGACTTGCTGGTCGACTTATTGTTGAATGTTGCGAAAAAAGATACGGCCAAACTGGTAGATGTGGTTTTAAATATTGGGAAAGCAAAACGAGCCGTTGACCATCAGTTGTTACGTGCAGACCTGCGTGACTTTATCGGAAATTATTACGGCATCCCCTTGGATCAGATCAGCGTAGGCAAGATGCTGACCGATTTTATCAACATTTTGGCGATTCACCGCATTCGCTGCCCCGTCGATATCATGTTACTGATTCGGGCCTTAATTACGCTCGAAGGCGTGGCTGCCCGCATGGCACCGGATTTAAATATCGCACAGGAAATGGAACCTTACATTTATAAGATTTCCTCCGAGCGATATCATCCGCGTGCGATCGCCAATCGAATCTGGTCAGAAGCCTGTAGCCTGTCGAAGGTCATGCATGATCTGCCCGAGCAGGTCGGCCGCACGTTGGGCAAATTGAGTGACGATGAACTTCGAATTCATTTGGAGCACAAGGGAATCGATCATCTGACAACCGAAATGGACCGCTCAGGAAACCGCCTGGCGATTGGGATGGTCATGTCCTCGCTGATTCTGGCCTCGGCGATTACCATTTCCTCCGACACACGGCTCGTGTATGTCAGCATTCCGATTTTCATGATGTCGAGTCTATTGGGAATCTGGTTGATCTACGGCGTATTTCGCAGTGGGCGATTGTAAGGTACCTTTACCTTACAATCGCGCGACTGGATGTAAGATCTTCCGCTGTTTATTTTTTATAAACGCGCGATTTCGGATCGCCGCCTGAGAGCAGGTACGCCATCAAATCCCGAATTTCGTCGCCGTTCAATGCATTCAACATGTCTTTCGGCATTTGCGAGACGGAAGAAGGCAGGATTTCGTCAACCTGGTCAGCAGACAGTGTGATCGGCTTGGCTTTCGCATCAGCCGGGTAGATAATCACATTATCGCCATCTTTCGCGACCAGTCCCGTCAAAGAGCGTCCATCTTCGGTCAGCACCATTGATGACTGATATTGATCCGAAATGACTTTGCTCGGCTCAACGATCGACTCAAGAATGTAGCGGGCATCGAATTTATTCTTCACCGTAGTCAGGTCTGGCCCCACATCCCCGCCCAGTCCATCAAACCGGTGGCATGCGGCACAACGCATCGAATGGAACAGATTACGACCGTTCTCAAAACTGGCCGCTTTCAGTTTGCCACCAGATGTATATTGGCTGGCTTCAACAATCGACCAGGTCTTGCCGGGGCCCTTCGGTGGCGTAATTTCAAAGTCGGGAACTGGATTGAAATTCTCGCCGCTGATATCTGCTAACGCAGCACGATCAGCGTTACTCAGATAACCGAGAACTTCGTCTCGCAGGTTGCCGAGAAACTTGGCGTAGCTGTTACCGCCGGGGAACTTCGCGGCGGAGTTGATGAACTCAATATAAGTGCGGCGCTGGTCCATCGTCCAGCCTTTCCGCAGGTTGCGAAGCATGAACGCATAGTTGACTTCGTGCGAAGGCGGATGGTTCTTGAGCATCTCCAGCACACGACCGCCATAATTTTTATTGCGACCGGCCAGTTCCGTCCAGTCAGGCACTTCAGGCTCGCCACGATCCGCAATCAGATTTATGGCTTTCGAAATTACGTTGGGTGCTTCGAGGTAGACTAAGACGCGGACCAATTCAGTGTTGATGTTTTTACTCTTGTTTGGCAAATAAGGGTCGAGTACAGCAATGATCTGTTCGCGTTGCTCAGCCGTTGGTTTCCCAAGACGGATAAAGGTCAGGGAATACGCACGCAGGAGACCAAGGAACTGAGACTCGCTCAATTCAGACGGTTTCAGTTCGAGCAACGCAGCAATGAGAGCATCGCGGTGTGATTCATTTCCCATGCGAGCAAGAGCGACGGCACCGGAAATTCTGGCTTGAGGATTCTTTTCTGTAAAAACTTTCGCCGCCCATTGATCGACGGGTTGGGATTCAATCGCGACGCGTGCTGCATGGCGTAACCAGCGATCAGAGCTGGAAAGATGAGGCCAGGCGGCGCCGATTGCAGCGGCGTTTTGCTTGCCGTGAAACGCTTCCAGACTGCGACGCAGTTTTCGTGCGTCCCCACCGGCGATTTCACCTGTTACGGGTTTGGTCGATTCATTACCGGTATAGGTGATGCGGAACAGAGCTGATTTCGTTCCTCGACCACCGATGGTGAAATACAGGGCTCCGTCGTGTCCTATTATCGCGTCCGTTAAGGGAAGGGGAGAGCCGTAGCAGAATGCTTCCTGTTCGCCGCGGTAACCCGCGCCGTCAGGTGTCAGGTGGATGGCATAGATCGTGCCGAAGGTCCAGTCGAGTGCGAAAATCGCGTCCTGATATTTGGCAGGGAACTTCGCACCCTGCCCGCTGATCACACCGGTCGGACAACCGGGGCCAATATTCACGACAGCGGGAAGACTGTCTTCGTAGTATTCGGGCCATTTTCCGGAACCACTGCGCCAGCCATAGTCAGAACCACTGACAGCACAGTTAATTCTGGTCGGACGATACCAGGGTGTTCCCAGGTCCCATTCCATATCGGCATCATAGGTGAAGAGGTCGCCGAAACGGTTGAGGGCAATGTCGTACTGGTTGCGGTAACCCGTTGAAATAATTTCGTGTTGTTTTGTTTCGGGAGAGTATTTCGAAATCCAGCCCCCCGGTGCAAGACGGCCGCGTGCATGCCCGTTTGCATCCCATTCGCGCGGTAAGAGCAGGTCTTCGTCCCAGGTGGGAACGTGCAAACGAACAATGCTGTCTTTGGGGGGTAAGGCAGCATGGTTTCCGCCGATGACATAAAGATGCTTTCCATCCTCAGCCACAATTACGGCATGGTTTCCATGTTCGCCGCCACTGCGTTCGCTGGGGAGGACCTCGGCTTTGTCGAACTGATCATCCCCGTTTGTATCGGTCACTTTATAGAGGTTGCCGCCGTTCTTGTGAAAGTAGAGTGCATCGTTATGCCAGGTCATGCCTTGAGCGCCGGAAAGATTAAGCTGCAGTTTTTCGACTTCGACCTGTGGTTCCTCAGCACCTTCCGTAACAGTGATGCGATAAAGCCCTTTGTCGCCTTGATCGCTCGCCAGCAAGCGGCCTTGGCCGTCCGTTGTCAGTGAGACCCAACTCCCTTCTTCGTTCCCGGGGACTTCGTAGAGCAGCTCGACTTTGAAGTCTTTGGCAATGGTGATGTTCTCAGTGAGTTCCGCAATATCAACGCCGCCGCTCCGGGTGGTGATTCCCGGCTTTCCCCAGGGACCACTACCAAAGTCTCCCATTTTTTTCAGCTTCAGTTTCCAGGCAGAATCGTTGAAGCTAGCGAGTTGCCAGTCTTTGGTTTTTGAGTCGCTCAGTTTCCAGTCGGGAGTCGAAATGATTGACTGTTTTTTGCCGTCGGCAGTTTCGATTTCCAGTTTCAAGACAAACGCAGCCACACCGCCGTTGTTCTTGGCCTGGACCGCAATTTGATTTGTACCTGTTTGGATCAGTTTTTTGGCATCGCCCATCATCACCGGGTTACCCCAGTCGGTTGCCGTGCCGGCATCTTTGCCATTGATCCAGACGGTTGCCCGGTTATCACAGGTGAAATAGAGTTTCGCTGCTTTGACTGGACCTGCGACTTCGAATTTCTGGCGCAGGTAGATTGGATCATTGCCCGTCGAATTCTTCGTACGCCAGACCCAGACCGGAGCCGGCTTTTCTGAAACCCAGTCGAACCGGCTGCGTTTTTTGGATGTTGTTTTCTTGGGCGCGGGCGCCTTTTTTTTGTTCTCAACAGCTGCTTTCAGAACCGCAGCCGCTTCGTCGCTGGCTAACGGTCGGTATTGCAGATCTTTGAATTCCACCCGCATGGGAGGACCGGCGTGAAGTTGCAGGCCGAGAACGCCTTTGGAAAATGCTTCAGGATGATTATCGGTCAGGTCGATGGTGTTGACGCCATTGACTTGATGGACCATGCGATTTCCAACGGCGACGATGCGAATTTCGTTCCAGTCCCAGTCAGTGAGCTGTTGGTTTTTATCGCCAATCTCGGCAACGACCTTTGGCTTCCCCTTGGCGCCCGCTTCCACGCGTTGGAAACGTTGTGCGATAATCCCGCGGCCGGTTCGCTCACCATAGAGCATCCCGAAGTATTCTGGTTTCGGATGCAGGTCGGCCTGATAGCCTTTTAATGCAAAGTTGGCGGGGTCAACCAGCTCACTGCGATATTGAACGCCGGAGTTATTTCCTTTGAATCGGACGGTCGCCTTGAATTCAAAATCGCCGACATCCCCTCCTTGCCAGACCAGAAAGGTATTCGGCTTGGCCGGGTTTTCTTTCGTCGTTTCGCCAACAATAGCACCGTTTTGAACGGTCCAGAAACCTTCTTTTCCAGCCCAGCCGCTCAGGTCTTTCCCGTTGAACAGGTTCTGAAATTCCTGGGCGTTGACTGTGCTGATGGAAAATGCGAGGAGTGTAAGTAGAACGCAGACAGATTTTCGCATGGTGGTATCCCGGTTGATAAGGGCGAGTGATTTTTAATGGGAAATTAGGATCGAAATTAGTGAGGATCAGGGCGTATCTGGTGAACCAAAACGCATTAACATCTTAACATTGCCCGACAGCCTGTGTCGAGCATGTAATCAAATTCCGAGAGTGGGACCGGATGAATTTCCATCACAGCCCGAATTGCAGGCTACAACAACATGCTCAAGTAGAACTGCTGGCATCGCTGATTCGCTGGCGAAGATAATTCGCACGGGCGGCATTCCGCTCGCTGGATTCCAGTTCACCTCCCTGCAGTTTCTGCAAGTGAGCTGGTTGTGTGAAAATAAACATCTCATTCACGGCGGAAATCGGCAGGTCTTCAATCAGGCCCAGATTGACTCCCATCCGCACGCTCGAAAGCAGATGCATGGTTTCTTCTGAACTAATCGTCTGCGCGGTGCTTAAAATTCCATAAGCGCGTGAAACCTGATCGTGCAGCCCCTGGCGATTCTCTTTAATCAGCGAATTTCTGACGCGTCGCTCATAAGAAATAATATTCGGGACGACTTCCTTGATACTGTCGATCAACTGTTGTTCGGTTTGCCCCAGCGTGACCTGATTGGAAATCTGATAGAAGTCACCCATCGCCTGACTGCCTTCACCATACAGGCCGCGTACTGCCAGATTAATTTTCTGCAGTGCCTGGAAAACTTTCTGGATTTCTTTAGTGATGACCAGTGCCGGCAGATGCAGCATCACACTCACCCGGATGCCGGTTCCCACGTTCGTAGGGCAAGCAGTCAAGTAGCCAAATTCTTCACTGAATGCATAAGTCACCTGCTGTTCGAGTAGATCATCGATTTGATTGATCGTGTCCCAGCACTCATTCAGAGAAAACCCGCTACGAAGCACCTGCAGTCGGAGATGGTCTTCCTCGTTGACCATGATGCCGATATTTTCTTCGCTATCCAGACCAACACCTCGTGGACCGGTTCGTTCGGCGTGTTCGCGACTGATCAGCTGTCGTTCCACAATGAACTGCCGATCCAGGTTGCTCAGCTTATTGACATCGAGATAGGAGAGTTTTTCTTCCATGGGAAGCGACGTTATGATCGGGCGCATCAACTGCTCGATCTCGCCCAGAGTCGATTCTGTACAGCGATTAATAAAGGGGAACTGTGCGAGGTTTCTGGCCAGTCGAATTCGGCTGGACATCACAATATCCGAGTCCGGACCGATTCCTCTCAGCCATTCACCACTTGTGCGAGTGAACGCGTCCAAATTCACCCTTGTTCTCCTTAAAATAACGAAATTCGATCAAATCGACAGGTCTGAAACAGTGTCTCTTGCTTGTATTGTAACTCGCGTGACTTTCATCCCCAAACGGTGTAGACTCAGGGAACAAATACCATACTCATTCGGCCGTGGAAAACAAAGTCTAATGCAGTTTGTTCTCATTGAAAGCTCTGTAAGATCAAACCTACTCTGACATTTTATGCGATGGATGCCAGTAATACCATTCCTCTCGTGTGAATCGACATTTTAAATACCTGAAACCTGACTCAGATGCCCTCTATTTTTAATTGTCGGCAGGAAATCGTCTTTTTGGAGATTTTTGAGAACTGTTCCTGCTCGCAACTTGTCTCCGGAATGGGAAACGTTCATAAGAGAAACCGCGACAGCGATTAGAAAACGGGATGCTTGTTCATCCATAGACAGTGCAATTAAGAGTATTCATGAAATACGTTCCAGATTTTGAAACATTTAAAGGGCTCTCCAAAGAGTCCAACCTGGTTCCCGTGTATCGGCAATTAACCGGGGATACGCTGACTCCCGTCAGTGCATATCAACTATTGGAAAAGGGCCCTTATTCTTTTCTGTTCGAGAGTGTGGTCGGTGGAGAACAGATCAGCCGCTACAGCTTTCTGGGAGCCAATCCGTTTTTGACAGTCGATGCCTACGAGCAACGCATGGTCATTCAGCAAGACGGTAAGACGCAAGAACGAACGGCCGACGATCCCCTGGCAGAATTGGAGTCGATTCTCAATCAATATCAGGCAGCTGAGCTGCCCGGGCTCCCCCGTTTTTGTGGTGGTGCCGTCGGCTATGCCGGCTACGATGTTGTACGCTACTCGGAAAATTTGCCGAATGCGCCCGAGAATGACCGCAAACTACCCGATCTCTCTTTTGCGCTATACGATCATATGGTTGTCTTCGACCAGATTAACAAAACCGTGCTGGTCGTCGCGCATGCTCATCTCCAACCTGGTATGAGCGAAGCAGAATTACAAGCCGCGTATCAGGCAGCCTGTCAGCGAATCGATCAAACCTGTGAACGTTTTCAATCCGGCGATGCAACCGTTTTAAAGATGGCAGACATCAGCGTCGATGCACATGCCGAGCCTGATTTAGAATGGACGTCGAACTTTACGCAGCCCAAATTTGAAGCAGCCGTTGAAGCCTGTAAAGAATATATTGTGGCCGGCGATATTTTCCAGGTGGTCTTGAGCCAGCGACTCAAACTGGAAACGGCAGCGACGCCGCTCGACATTTATCGCAGCCTGCGTGTGGTGAATCCCAGTCCGTTCATGTTTCTGCTCAAAACTCCCGAAGTCGATCTGGTTGGTAGCTCTCCGGAAATTATGGTCCGCGTGGAAGATCGTTTCACGACGATCAGGCCGCTGGCAGGCACACGCAAACGAGGGAAAACCGAAGCAGAAGACAAACGACTGGCAGAAGAACTACTGGCCGATCCCAAAGAGCGGGCCGAACACGTCATGCTGATCGATCTGGCAAGAAACGATGTCGGACGCGTGTGTGAATTCGGTTCTGTTGAACTCTCTGATGTGATGGTTGTTGAACGCTATTCTCATGTGATGCACATTACTTCGAATGTGACAGGCATGCTCACGGAAGATCGTTCGGCCCTTGATGCTTTGAGAGCAGGGCTGCCTGCCGGAACCGTCTCCGGGGCACCGAAAGTGCGGGCGATGGAAATCATTGATGAATTTGAACCACACCGACGTGGTCCCTATGCAGGAGCCGTCGGATATCTCGATTTTACCGGGAATATGGATACGTGTATTGCACTACGAACACTGGTGATGCAGGGATCGACGGCCTATGTCCAGGCCGGCGCCGGGATCGTTGCTGACAGTGTTCCTGAAACGGAATATTATGAAACATTGAACAAGGCAAAGGGGTTGCTCAAAGCGATTGAAGTTGCTGAAAAACAACTCAAATAATTAAGACGAGAGTTCATACCGTTTGAATTCTTACGGCTCTGAGTAGTGTTTCGACATGACCCCATCTGTCGAAATCTAAGGTGAAGCAGGAGTACGATGGAATCTCAACACGAGAAAAGCGCGCTCGATCCATCCAATGGTTCCGAGGTAAATGAAACGATTGATGCTCCGACCGACTGGTGGGGGATTACAAAACGCTTAGGCCCGGGGTTGATTATTGCCGGGAGCATCGTCGGCTCAGGCGAATTAATCGCCACCACCAAAACCGGTGCCCAGGCCGGGATCGCCCTGTTATGGCTGATTATTGTCGGCTGTCTGATTAAGGTCTTCGTTCAGATTGAACTCGGACGCTATTCCATCTCGCGCGGCGAGACCACGCTGGCCGCGTTGAACCATGTTCCCGGCCCTCGTCTGGGATTCTTACGCACTTCCAATAAGGCCCCCAACTGGATTCTCTGGTTCTGGCTGATTATGAGCCTGTGTACCATCGGGCAGCTGGGAGGCATCGTAGGCGGTGTCGGGCAGGCGCTGGCGTTGACGCTGCCGATTCAGGGAGATTACATCAAAGCGATTCAGGTTCCTTCAGAAAAGGAATTTGTCAAGTATCTTGAAATCGAAGAAGCATTGAAGAATGAAAAAGATTCAATGGCGGCACTCACTCCTGCCGAGCGTGAACGCTATCTGCGGGGGCATGCCAAACTCAAAGAACGAATCGAACGGCTGCAGGCAGAAGGTCAGCTCATTCTCCAGAAAATTCGCGACGATGAAAAACTGGAAGACGAGAACGGGGTATCACTGATCGAACCGCAAACCTGGGACGACAAGATCTGGGCGGGTGTGATTGCGATCTTAACCGCCTTTCTGTTGTATTACGGCCGCTATAATCTGATTGAGCATTTATCAACCGTCCTGGTCGTTTCGTTTACCTTCATCACCATCGGCAATGTCATCTCGCTGCAGACGTCCGAAGTCTGGACCATTTCTACCGAAGAAATTATTCGCGGTCTCTCATTTGGAGTTCCGGAAGCCACCGGCGGTATGAACCCTCTGCTGACGGCACTGGCAGCATTCGGGATTATCGGTGTGGGGGCAACGGAATTGATCGCGTATCCCTACTGGTGTCTGGAAAAGGGCTACGCTCGTTTTACCGGCAAACATTCGGAAGATAATAGCTGGGCGATCCGCGCCAAAGGCTGGATGCGCGTGATGAAAATCGACGCGTTTGCTTCGATGTGTATCTACACGTTCGCTACGCTCGCCTTTTATCTGATGGGAGTCGCCGTGCTGCATAAGGAAGGCTTAGACCCTGACGGCATGCGGATGGTCAGCACGCTGGCAGAAGCCTATGTTCCCGTCTTCGGAACTTACGCCAAATGGCTGTTCCTGGTCGGCGCGATCGCCGTACTCTATTCCACATTCCTGGTTGCGAACGCTGCGAACGCCCGTATCTTTTCAGACGGCCTGCGATTCTTTGGAGTGGTCGATGAAAGCAAACCCAACGCCGTTCAAAACTGGATCAAAGTCATGTCACTGATTCTGCCTCTGCTTTGTCTGGCGGTCTTTCTGACCGGCGCCAATCCCGTCAGGCTGGTTTTGATCGCCGGTACGATGCAGGCGATTATGCTGCCGATGCTGGGGATCGCTGCCATCTATCTGCGTTATACCAAAATCGACAAACGCCTGACGCCGGGACGACTGTGGGATCTGCTCCTGTTTCTGTCCTGTCTGGGACTGCTGTTAGCAGGTGGCTTTGGGGTGTATAAGCAACTGTTTTCCTGAGTGAAATCACTGAAGTCAGATGATCGAAAAATGTCGCTCCCGGACCGTCGGGAAGTTCTGCTGGTTGATGTCAATCAAACGCGAGTTCGATATAATAAAACAGGTCCAAGGCCGCTCCAACGGGAGTTGACTATGGAGTGTCTTGGACTGTGTTTTCGCAGTGTTTTCTTTGGGAATTTCAAATTGGCGGCGAATATATCAGAAAGGGTGTAGGTTAAATGGCAGGTGAGAAATCAATTTTCAAGAAAATTATTGATCGCGAAATCCCGGCTGAAATTGTCTACGAAGATGAGTTGTGTCTGGCGTTCAAGGATGTCAATCCACAGGCGCCCATTCACGTGCTGGTGATTCCCAAGCAGGAAATTCAATCAATGGCACACCTGGAAAAAGAAGATCAGGAACTGGCCGGGCATCTGGTGTTGACAGTGGGAAAAATTGCAGAAATGTTGGGGCTGGATAATGGGTACAGAATGATCGTTAATACCGGCACAGAAGGGGGACAGACCGTTGATCATTTGCACCTGCATCTGTTAGGCGGGCGTTCCATGCAATGGCCCCCCGGTTAACAGGAATCTTTCGTGTTATGAACGGGCCCGTTTCAAAATCTCATTGCCAACACTCTCACCCTCAATCATAATAGAATAAACGACAACCAAAGGTTCGAATCAGCAGGGGAATGTATTGTGTTCAAATATAGAAATAACCGGGGAATTCAGAGTCTGATTGTCGGGGCTTTGTTCGTCGCAGGCATCGTCGTGCAACCCGTCAACGCACAAACCTCTGGCAAAAAAGTGAATACGAAGCAACTCAATATTCAGGCCGATAAACTGCGCGATAGTTTTATCAGGCAGTCTGCTGACATCGCTAAAAAATATTCCGATGCCGGTGACTATGAGAAATCACGCGAGATGCTGGAATCAATTCTCAGTATCAAAAAAGATGTTCCCGGCGTGAAAGCGATGATCAAGCAGCTCAACGAAAAATTGATGACGTCGAATTCCGCTGACTTCGAAATTGATGCCAGCCGCAACTGGAGCACTCCCGCCGGCTTCGTCGCGAAAGGGAAAATGGTTCGCATTCAGTCAACAGGAGCCTACGACTTTGTGACTGACATCAAAACCAGTGTCAAAGGGCTCCCTGATTCCACGCCGATGAAAGAACTGGCGGCAGGAATTCCTGCAGGAGCTCTGATGGGCATTGTGATTTCCCAGGAAAAGGGAAAACGAAAGCTCGGAAAACCGTTCACGATTGGTGAGAAAGCCGAGTATGTACCCAAAGATGACGGCATACTCATGATCGGTTTGAACTTGCCAGCCGGTCATCGCTCAACGGGCAAAATTAAAGTCCGCATCAGCGGTTATATCAGACGAAATTAGCGGCGAGATCAACTGGACCGCAAATTGAGATTTGAAGCTTACTGTTTCTTTTGACGTGCCGTAATTTCCGCACGGATTTCTCGTTGAAGCAAGTCCGTCATCTGGCTGCGTTCCTGCAAGAGAGGAGCAGTCTGTGCGATCACCCGTCGCATGTCCTCGATAATGCCGTTCTCCAACTCCTCTGTTGTAATCCCGTCACAGGCATTCACGCAGGCAACAACACGGCGAACAAGCTCCTGGTTCTCAGGGGTATCTTCTCCTAGAATCTCTCCCTCGCTTGAGATTACAAAATGTGGAGGTTGGATCGTTTCACGCTCTCCAGTCATTCGCCGAGTGCTCCAAATAGTTCAAAGAACCGAATCAAAATACTTCTGTTCTTTTGTTCTGATTAAGAAGTGAGTCTGTACCTGAATAAGACGGGTAAAGATTACCTGTTAACTAATCTATCGGCGCTGATTTGATCCCGTGTTGAATTTCTCTCGTCTTTGATGACAAAATGGATCTTGTTTTTGCAGTATCAAATCGGATTGGAGCAACCTTGGTGCGGCTAGGCAAAATAGGATGAGTACTGTTTGGGGCGATTCAAAATTATACTGTTGAAGTGTGACTCAAAACGAGCAAAATTACCTACACATTTATGAGGTATTCACCTGTAGTAAAATCCTGCACTGCAACATGGTATGGGGAAGTTTCCCTATACATCATGCACGTTTTGATCAACACAACAGAGTCCAAAACTACTCCAGCACGATCAGCAGATCGCCCGATTCCACCTGCGTGCCCGGTTCTGCAACGATCTCTTTCACCACGCCATCCTGTTCTGAAATCACACTCGTCTGCATCTTCATCGCTTCCAGCATCAGCAGTTGATCGCCGGCTTTGACTTTGCTTCCGACTTTCACTGTCAGCGAAACGATCACACCCGGCATCACAGCGCCAATTTGTTTGGGATCACCCGAGTCCGCGCGACGTCGCGAATCACCTTGCGGCTTCAACGATTTATCCACAATGATGACTTCGCGTGGCTGACCATTCAGTTCAAAGAACACGGTACGACAACCATCGGTTTGTGGTTTTCCGACCGCCAGGAATTTTATGATCAACGTCTTACCCGGTGCAATATCGACTGCGACTTCTTCTTCCGGCTCCAGTCCGTTGAAGAACGCATACGTCGGCAGGCCACTCGTATCGTAGTATGCTTTTTGATGCTTGGTAAAATCTTCGTAGACCTTCGGGTACAGCAGGTAAGTCACCACATCCTGATCCGTCGGCGTGCGGTGGATCATTTTCTCAACCACTTTGGCTGCGTCTTCAAAATCGGCCGGGGGAAGAATACTTCCCGGGCGTTCGGTTAACGGCGCTTCGCCACGCAAGATTTTCTTCTGCACGTCTTCCGGGAACCCGCCCGGCGTCTGTCCCATGCGTCCGCTTATCAGATCCAGCACCGATTCCGGAAACGCCAGATCCCGATCGGAAGTCATCACTTCGTCGCAACTGATATCATTGGCAACCAGGAACAGCGCCATGTCACCCACGGCTTTTGAAGTCGGCGTGACTTTCACGATATCACCCAGCAGCTGATTCACTTCCGCATACACATGACAAACTTCTGACCAGCGATCACCCAGTCCCAGCGACTGCGCCTGCTGCAGCAGGTTCGTATATTGACCGCCGGGCATTTGATGCTCGTACAGATTCGCACCTGCTGGTAAAACAGGGCTTTCAAACGCGGTATAGTAATTCCGTACCGCACGCCAGTATTCGGAAATCTCGTCCAGATGTTCCACTGCAATCGTCGGCTGATGTTCCGTGAAACGCTGTGCTTCAATTACGGTTGTCAGGTTCGGCTGTGACGTTCCGCCCGACATCGAAGGCACTGCACCATCGGCAATATCCAGACCGACTTCCGCTGCTTTGGCGATCGAGGCCGCCTGGCCGCCGCTCGTATCATGCGTGTGGAAGTGAATCGGAATGCCGATTTCCTGCTTCAGCGTTTTCACCAGCAGCTCAGCAGCATAAGGCTTGCAGAGTCCCGCCATATCTTTAATGGCCAGAATGTGTGCGCCCATATTTTCGAGCTCTTTGGCCATGTTGACGTAATACTTCAGATCGTATTTCGTCTTGGATGGATCGAGAATATCGCCCGTGTAACAGATACTGGCTTCGCAGATCGCACCGCTCTTCTGCACTTCTTCCATCGCCACTTTCATGTTCGGCACCCAGTTGAGTGCATCGAACACGCGGAACACATCGATGCCCGCATCGGCGGCTTCTTTCACGAAGGCACGCACGACATTATCCGGGTAGTTGGTATAACCGACGGCACTCGAAGCTCGAATCAACATCTGGAACAGAATGTTCGGCACGCGGGTTCGCATTTCGGCCAGACGCTGCCACGGAGATTCTTTTAAGAACCGCATCGATGTATCGAACGTCGCACCGCCCCACATTTCCAGTGAGAATAACTGCGGGCAATTGTGGGCATAAACTTCCGCAATCTGCAGCATGTCATGTGTACGGAAACGAGTGGCATACAAAGACTGATGCGCGTCGCGGAACGACGTATCCGTCAGCAGCAGTTCTTTCTGATCCAGAATCCATTTGCCGAATTTCTCCGCACCCAATTCCAGCAGCTTCTGTCGCATTCCATCGGGGGGCGATAGCTCTTTCTTGTTGTATTCGGGAACCGGTGCCGGTGTCCGTCTGACTGCTTTCGGACGATCTTTCACCATCGCATTCCCGTTGACGATCGTCTCTGCCAGATACGTCAGCAGCTTGGTTGCCCGGTCATGCCGCTTCGGAAACTTAAACAGCTCCGGCGTATCATCAATGAACCGCGTATAACATTCGCCGTTCAGAAACGTCGGATGCGTGATCAGTTTCAGCACGAACGGAATGTTCGTCTTCACGCCGCGAATTCGAAACTCCTGCAAGCAGCGCTCCGTCCGGGCTGCTGCATCTTTAAAGGTCCGTGCCCACGTGGTGACTTTCACCAGCAGCGAATCGTAATACGGGAAAACCATCGCACCGGAGAACGCCGTCCCTGCATCCAGACGCACGCCCATTCCGCTCGCAGACCGGTAGTGCGCCACGCGACCATAGTCGGGCATGAAGTTGTTCGTCGGATCTTCCGTCGTGACCCGGCACTGCAGTGCGAATCCGTGTGTTTGGATTTCTTCCTGCGAGTTGATCTGGATTCCCGGATCATTCAGCTTGGCGCCCTGTGCCAGCAGGATTTGAGACTTTACAATGTCTACCCCGGTGACTTGTTCGGTCACCGTATGCTCAACCTGAATTCGCGGATTGACTTCGATGAAGTAAAACTGGTTCGTATCGGCGTCCAGCAGAAACTCCACGGTTCCCGCCAGTTCGTAGTTCACGCTCCGACCAATTTTCAAAGCGGCTTCACAGAGTGCTTCGCGAACCGCAGGATCGAGGTTCGGAGCCGGTGCGATTTCCACGACCTTCTGGTGGCGGCGCTGCACCGAACAGTCGCGTTCGTAAAGATGCACCAGCCCGCCATGCTTGTCGCCCAGTAACTGGACTTCAATGTGCCGGGCACGCGAGATAAATTTCTCGACGAACACATCCGTGCTGCCAAACGCCGATAGAGATTCGCTGCGAGCCAGCTCGTAAGCCTGGTCGAAATCTTCTTCTTTCAGAACCACCCGCATCCCGCGACCACCGCCGCCGTGCGCTGCTTTCAGAATAATCGGAAAACCGATGTCGATCGCCGTCTGCCGACCCGAGGCAACATCGGTAATCGCTTCGCCACTTCCCCCCAGCACGGGAACGCCGACCTTGTCCGCAATTTTCCGAGCCGAGATTTTGTCTCCCAGCGCTTTTAGTGTTTCCACCCGGGGACCAACAAAAATAATCCCGGCGTCTTCACACGCCTGTGCGAACTCGGCATTTTCGGAGAGAAATCCGTAACCCGGGTGAATCGCATCAATCTTTTTCTGTTTCGCCAGCGTGATGATCGCATCAATATCGAGATACGATTTCACCGGATGCCCCGGCTTGCCAATCTGATACGCTTCGTCGGCTTTTGTGCGGTGCAGGGCATAGCGGTCTTCATGGGTATAGATCCCGACCGTGCGAATTCCCAATTCATGCGTACTTCGAAAAATACGAATGGCAATTTCACTACGATTGGCGACGAGCAGCTTCTTGATTTTACCCTCAGACATAAATCTTCCTAACTCTTTGTATACATTAAGTTTGATGGCTTGATTGATGTTCAATTCTGACTGGCATTCCGAATGGGCCAACGGTCACTAGAGTACATGCCCGAGCCCGGAAACACAATCCTACGACACCCTTTACGGCGATTCTCACTCTGGGCCAAAATACATCCATCCTATTCCGAATAATCTCACTAAACCCGCCTGGGAAATAGCCTTGGAATGATTCATCTTGACCTGTTTTCCCTCTCCGATTAGTGTTCACGACGTTCTGATCCCAGCGACTCCTGCCGATTCGGTGGTTTGAGTCGGGAGCAGCAAAAATATCATAGGCATCTGGCTTAAAAAACGGTGAATGAAATGGCAGAAAAAAAGTGCGATCTCTGTGCGGGAACCGAGTTTGAACAAATTGGCAATCGGGATCGGCACGGAAACCCCCTGGAATCGGTAATCTGCAAAACCTGCGGCCTCGTCGCCCACGGGCAGATCCCGACCGACGAAGAACTCGCCCGTTATTATGCCACCGAATACCGCCAGAGCTATCACGGCGAGATGACTCCCTCGGATCGTCGTGTGATGCGTGCCTGGAAAAACGGCGAACGCATTTTCAGTCAGCTGCAGTCTCACATTGAACCCGACGCCAAAGTTTTCGAAGTCGGAGCCGGCATCGGCTGTACCGTCAAAGTTTTCGAATTGAACGGCCACTCTGCCAGCGGCATCGAACCGGGGGAAGGCTTTCAAACCTACTCGCAACAAAAACTGCTGACCAACGTCGTGCGTGGCGATCTGTTCGAACAGCCCCGCGACCACAGCCGCGAGCTGGTGCTGCTCATCCATGTGATCGAGCACTTCAACTCGCCGCGTCGCGCACTGGAATACATTCGCAGCATGCTGGCCGACGACGGACAGTTCTACGTCGAATGCCCGAACATCGCGGCTCCCTTCGCCCGTCGCAGCAAAATGTTCCATTACGCTCACATTCATAATTTCACTCCCTCCAGTCTCAAAATGCTGGCCGAGAGTTGTGGCTTTAAACTCGAGCAGCAGTTCGGCTGCAGCGAAGATCCGAATCTGCAGATGCTGTTTTCCTGTAGTGAGGCTTCAGCTCCGAACATCGACGCCTCCAACTACGAGAACACCATGCAGGTGATCAACGGAGCGACGCCGCTGCGTTATCATTTGCGTCCGTATTACTTCTCGTCTCGAGTTGCTAAAGTCACCAGCTATCTGAAAGAGCACCTCACCGCCAAACAGTTCGTCGCGAACGTAGTTCAGGAATGTCAGCAGTTCGCAGTTGAGCAGCAGCACGAACAACCGGCTGAACAGCGCGCCGCAGCCTGACCGGCGTTGTCGCACCAACGAGCCCGAGGCCGGCGATTCATTTTGCGAGTTATTCGCAATTGGTCCCTGTTTTGTAGTGGATAAAGGCCTCTTGACAGCAACGCGCCGATGCGAAAGATGCGGAGATAACGTCGCGCGCGCGAGCAAACAGGATTTGCACCGGTAAACACGTCGCAGCCTGTCGAAATTCGCACTATAAAAGTCCCTGTGTAGAGCCACATTTCTTAAAACTCGCTGCGACTGCTTCGCAGTGTTCCCTATCGCATCGTTCCACTTCGTGAGTCTTCGCAAGGCTTCATTGAGAATCATTGTGTGATCATGGTCTATCACAAGCGTTCTTTTTTTCGCCTCCCCATTGACACCCGCGCGCCCTTCCCCAAGATGCAACCCGTGGGCAACCCGTTTCCAGAAGCAAACGAAACAGAAAGGCAAAAGATTGATGAACGATTTCATGTCAAAACCCCGTTTTCAAATTCCCAGTCTGAGAGAGCTCAAACAAGCGCGGCTGCTCAAGCTATTGAACGACAATCAGCAATTCACGCCTGAAACCGTCGCCCTGATTCATGCCGAACATCGACGCCGTGTATTGAAAAA
The DNA here is from genome assembly GCF_007744675.1 of Gimesia alba. NCBI lineage: Bacteria > Pseudomonadati > Planctomycetota > Planctomycetia > Planctomycetales > Planctomycetaceae > Gimesia > Gimesia alba. The sequence continues at coordinate 6,021,593 of NZ_CP036269.1, read as the reverse complement.
AAAACAGCACCGCGCCGAAGCATACGTCTTCTACCGCAACATCCTCAGAGATCCAAACGCAACCGTGCAAGAACAACTAACCGCCCGCGAACGCCTCGACAAACTACTGGGCCTGGACTAGGAATAAGATACGAATCGGCACGGGAGGGGCAAGATGAACTGAAAGCAGGAAGGTGAATCTGACTCAGCAGAAAAACGGTAGGAAAAATATAACGTCCTGGATCTGTCAGAGTCCCACTGCTTGCATGTAACTATACATAAAGATAGACTGAATAAGGGTTTTATATGGTCTTATGTGAGTTGCAGGAAACATGAAAGAATTAACTAATCCTCAAAAGAATACGCAAGTTGGTGCGTCACATATTCAGAAGATTCTTTACGTTGCCTTAAGTGAATCTAAAAATCTAGCATCAGAACCGGATGACTCTCTAAAAAGACTCTTAGAGAAATTTACTTTTTCTAAAGAGAGTTATACACAAGCTGCTTCGGCAATCTACCGTGAAATTTACTATCGATGTACGAAAGACCTTGAGATCACTCCCAAGGAGTCCACTCTTCTTGAGCATGTTGTCCGCTTGCTGGATTTGGATGATGAATTGATCGTTAAGCTTGATTACGAAATCGGCTTGATGATTTACAAAAGAGTTTTTCGTGAGGCAGTCTCAGATGGAGAACTCACCGAAGACGAACAGAAACTGCTTGAGAAAACATCTCGTTTCTTTGACCTCAAAAAAAGAGATATTAATAAAGCTATCTCCAAACAGGCGCTTTCCTACTATTCATTTCTCTTAGCCAATTCTTTGAATGATGATCTTCTCACTCAGGATGAAATGACCAAACTGGCAATTGTGGCCAACCGCTTTGGACTAACCCAAAAAGATTTAAAAAAACTTTCAGTCCCAAATAAAAAAGAAGTTTTAGCCACTGCCTTAGGTGCGATTAAAGCCCGTGGGGAAATTTGTGAGGGAGATGAAGAACATATCAGAGCTCTGACCAAATTTCTCAACGCTCAAGATCTGTTGAAAGCCTGCTTAATGGATCTTGAGTTATATTCCCGAATATTTGAAATCCGAAAAGGGAATCTACCGACTCTCGAATCGAACGGCTTAATTCTACAGCCCGGTGAAAAACTGCATTATGCGCTCTCAATTACTTATCAACATCGAGTCGGAAACAAACTGAAGAAATTAGATGGAACGTTATATGTCGGTAGCATCCGACTGCGTTTTATTGGATTACATAAATCGCATGAAGTGAAATACAAGAATATTTTCGATATCAAATTTCAATATCAGCGAACACCAAAACTGTCACTATCTGTATCATCAGGTAAAGGTGGTGGGGACTACCGTTTGCAAGGAAAAGTTGACCCTGGTGTTTTATTCGAATTGCAGGAAGCAGTTATGTTTCTGATTCGTAAATCAAGAGGTTTGGAAAAGAAAAGTTCTCAAGATACTCGTTACATTCCAGATGAAATACGAAGTGAAGTATGGTATCGGGATGGCGGACGATGCGTCATTTGTAATGCAGATGATTACCTTGAGTTTGATCACATTATCCCCCTATCGAAAGGTGGATCGACCTCAACCGAGAATCTCCAAATCTTGTGCAGGAAGTGTAATTCTGAAAAAAGTGACTTCATTTAATAAAGTCAGCAATGAGCAAATCCACCCACTCAAATAATACATTCTTCTCTTTCTTAGACCATTTCAGTTTTGTCGAAGATGATTCAAGTTCGTACGAAATCGGAATCACCGATGAAGGGTTTTCGTATCTTGACCTCTCATCTGAAAAAAAAGTCAAAGCAATCTCTTTCGCAGAAAAGCAAAAACGTGAAACAAGTGCAGCACTTGATGGGTCAAAACGAGCTCGCGGGCAATCCAATATCAGTAAAATTGAGATGGTAGAACACGATGAGGTCTGCTTTGATACTGACTTGATAGCAATTCTCAAAGACATAGAAAAACGGAAGCAAAATATAGCGTTTATGCCTTGGGCAATCGGACTTGTTTCGTTCTTGTATTTTCTCTGGTTTCTGATTCCTTTTTTTGCAACCTTTCCTGTCGTGTTGATGATCTTCACTGGATTATTTCTGATTCCAGGAAGTATTTTCATTTTAGTCAACGTCGCAAAATTAGATCATTCAAGACGACACGTAAATTTTTCATATCGTATAGAGGGAAAAGGGGAAACCGCTTTTAATAATATCAATGAATCTATTTCGTTGCTCAATCAGTGTGGAGCGGTTTTACTCTACAAAGGTCGACGTCACTTTGAGGATTCCCGTTATTCTGGAGGTGCAAAGACACAACCTGAATTCGCCGGTGTTACATTTTCATTAAGTTCTCCCCCTTTGTTGGATTTGGATTTTAAAGTATGGCATATGCATGCATTTCAAAAAGACTTTTATTTTATGCCTGATCATATACTGGTATTTCAAGGAGCACGGGCGGGAGGGATCAGTTATGCAAATTTAGCGTTTTCAACGGACTCGGAAATCCTTCAAGAAAGGGGCTTGGTGTCAAAAACACGTGATTCGAATATAGTCGGTCAAACATGGCGGTTTGTAAACAAAGATGGTTCTCCTGACAAACGCTTCAACAATAATGTTAAAATTCCGGAAATGAAATATGGAATTCTAAAACTCGAAGGTTCTGGAATAGATTTATCTCTATATGCTAGTAATCAGATAACATCTGATAATGTTCCAGTCAGTTTTTCCAGCATGCAACAACTAGCTCAAAAACCAGTCAGAAAAATTGCAGAGGAGCGTCGAGCTCAAGCAATAGAGAGGCGTAAAAAGAGAGCCGAACAGAAATTCCAAACGATTCTTAATACACTCTGTTGTATGATGTTAGCAGACCGTAATGCTTCTGTAGAGGAACGTCAGAAAATAACTGATCTCATGAAACGAATCAAAGCACCGTGGGATGATTCAGAGATTGATCAGCGGATGCGTGAGTTTGTAATACGTGCGAGAAATTCTAGCTATGATCAAGTTTTGAATGAAACTTGTGAGGAATTACAAAAAATAACCGATCCTCGACAGCAAGATGCAATTAAGAAATGTCTAGATAAAGTTGCTAATGCTGATGGAAAGATCGATAAACAGGAACGTGAAGTTCGAAACCGATTTCATTCAATTCTTAAAGCTGAACTTTGATTTCTATTTTTGGTGGCTGCACTATTCAACAGTGAAAAGGAAAACGCTCCGATAGTAGAAAAAGCAGTGGTCGACACATGGATCGACCCCTACGCTGATTTGATCGTTCCGTTGTTATGGGGTCGTTCGTGTTCTCTGCAACCTCCTGTTGCCTGCGGCAATCTCGAATTTCATTCGAGACTACCCCGTTAGATTATGTTCGTGTGCGTTCGTGTTTTTTGTGGTAGTAAAAACGAATTGGGTCAGGATAGTATCCGGTCTAAATACTTGCCAACAGTGATTGGGAAAACGTACATCTCACTTATTTAACACCCCCCAAATGGGTAAGCCCGAATGTAATTCGGGCCGAGCGCAGCGAGCAGGAGGTTTTGGGGTCAGCGTCGGCTTGTCACAATCTTACATAAGCAGAGTATTCCGTCGTTTACGAAGGCACCGTCGGGCAAGCCGAGCGGTGGCACACGGGAGGAGGGAGGTTGTGTGATGACTTCCGAAACATTTTGCCGGTTCCTTTGCATGCGTGATACAAAATCGAACCTCGCCAGGCGGGTTGGCACATAGACCAACCCCTACGCTGATTTGATCGTTCCGTTGTTACGGGTTCGCTTGCGTTCTCTGACAATTTCCTGTTGCCTGCGGCAATCTCGAATTGCATTTGGGATCACCCGGTCAGATCATTTTCGTGTGTGTTCGTGCTTTTCGTGGTCGTAAAAAACAATCACAGGCAAACGAAAAAACCTCAGGAAGCTTGTCACTTCCTGAGGTTTGAATTTTCGCACGGTTTTTTGCCGGCACGCATTACGCGTAGGTCAGGTATCCATTGGATTCGAGGTAGGCGACGACTTCGTCGGCCAGATCGTCGATGCCTTTGCCATCGGAATCCAGAACCAGTTCTGCTTTTTCCGGTTCTTCGTAAGGAGCGTCGATTCCGGTGAACCCTTTGATCTCACCAGCGCGGGCTTTTTTGTAGAGCCCTTTGGGATCGCGTTCTTCGCAGGTTTCCAGAGAAGCTTTGACGTAGACTTCAATGAACTCGCCATCGCCCAGAATTTCGCGAACCTGATCGCGGTCTTCACGGTAAGGGGAAATGAAGGCAGTCATCACCAGGATGCCGGCGTCGTTGTACAATTTGGAAACTTCACCGATGCGGCGGATGTTTTCAGTACGATCTTCAGGAGAGAAGCCCAGGTTTTTGTTGAGGCCCATACGGATGTTGTCGCCGTCCAGAACGAACGTGTGTTTTCCCATTTCAAACAGCTTGTGATCGACGGTGTTGGCGATCGTGCTCTTGCCCGATCCGCTCAGACCGGTGAACCAAAGTACGGCTCCCTTGTGTCCGTTCTGCTTGCAGCGTTGTTCTTTGGAGACATGGTGATCATGCCAGGTGACGTTGGTGGCTTTTTGCTCGGCCATCGAGGACTTTCTCCTTACTCATAAAAAAATATCTGTGGAAACAACTTGTATATTCAGATTCCTGCAGTGAAAAATGGGCCGGAATCGTATATCCTGAGTCGATGTCTGCACGATCCTAGAGAAACTCCGCGCTTGATGGAAGCCCACAGATTGGGAATTTCTACGAACATTCTCGTTCCGGACTACTGGAATTGGGGTTTTTGAGCTGTTAGAGTACGCGCAGGGAACCATTGTGCGGCAGTCGTGTCCTGCAGACGCACATGCATCTAACAGGCTTGTGGTGTCTGCTTCAGGCAGACCCATGAACATAAACCGTTAATATTATACACATTACGCACCAAACTAACGCATTCAGAAAACCAAAACCATGTCTGAGAAGGTCTTAAAGCTCGGTATTCCCGCGGGAAGCTTACAGGAATCGACGGCGGAATTGTTCAAACGCGCCGGCTACGTCATCAAATTTTCATCCCGCTCGTATTATCCCTCGATCGACGATGAAGAAATCGAATGTTTACTGATCCGGGCTCAGGAAATGGCCCGCTATGTCGATCAGGGCATTCTGGACGCCGGGATTACCGGACATGACTGGATTCTGGAAACGGGCGCCGATGTGCATGAAATTTGTGAACTGATCTTCTCGAAAGTCAGCCGCCGCCCGGTTCGCTGGGTGCTGTGCGTGCCCGAAGACTCGCCGATCCAATCTGTCAAAGACCTAGAAGGCAAACGGATCGCCACGGAAGTCGTCGGCATGACCGAGCGCTATCTGGAACAGCATGGCGTCAAAGCCAAAGTGGAATTTTCCTGGGGGGCGACCGAAGTCAAGCCACCCAAGTTGGCCGATGCGATTGTGGAAGTGACCGAAACCGGTTCTTCGCTGCGTGCGAATAATCTGCGGATCGTGGAAGAGTTGATGCAGAGCACAACCCGCTTCATTGCCAATAAACAATCGTTCGAAGATCCCTGGAAGCGCGAGAAGCTTGAGAACATCGCGATGATGCTCGAATCCTGTCTGGCCGCAGAAGGCAAGGTTTGCCTGTTGATGAACGTGGAACGTGCGGATCTCGAAAAAGTGCTCGATCTGCTGCCCGCATTACAGAAGCCCACTGTTTCGTCGCTGTCCGATCCCGACTGGGTTGCCATCAGCACGATTATTGACGAGACCGTTGTGCGGACGATTGTTCCCAAACTGAAAGCCGCCGGCGCGTGTGGTTTGGTGGAATATCAGATTTCCAAAATCATCGACTGATGTGTGGTTCAAAGTAGCTCGGGCAGAAACAGGAGTGCCCAATGTGCGTCTCCGTGATCAAAGTCGGCGGCAGTCTGTTTGACTTGCCCGATCTATGCACCCGGTTGCAACGAGTATTGGACCACCTGGAAAACGCAACGCCTCTGATTGTTTGCGGAGGCGGAACAGCCGCAGATCTGGTGCGCGACTGGGACCGAAGACATCACCTGGGGGAATCGAAATCGCACTGGCTGGCGATTCAAGCCATGATGCTGAATGAGCGTCTGTTGTGTGCGCTGCTGCCCGATGCGAGTCTGGTGTCCTCTCCTTCAGCAGCGGCCCAGGTCTGGAACGCGGGCCGCACTCCCGTGCTTTGTGCGTACGAGTACTTAACACAGACGTCGTCTTCTGATTTCGCAACTCTGCCAGAGTCTTGGGATGTGACCAGCGATTCGATTGCGGCCTGGATTACACTCACCTGGCCGGCCGACGAACTGATTCTATTGAAATCGGTTGAATTTCCGTCAGGACAGAGTGTGTGTGAACTCACCGAAAACGGGTTTGTAGACGCCTATCTGCCACAACTCGCCAATTCACTCCCGCAGTTACGCTGGTGTAACCTGCGTGCCGATGAAGAATTGTTTCAATTAGAAACAGTAATCAGCGGCAAAAATTTCCAGAGCAGGAATGCGACCGGGCCGGCGTAAAGCGGGCTGTCCAGCAGGTCCAAGAGACCCCCAAAGCCGGGCAAGAGTTCGGCGGAGTCTTTTTTACCGACGTCCCGTTTAATAAGCGATTCACACAAGTCGCCTACCAGACCGACAACGCCGATGATCGCGCCGAACAGAATCGACCAGTACCAGGCAGGCGCCGACCAGTTTGCGTTGAACAGCGAAGGCGTGAACTGGAGCCAGAGAAATGCCCCCAGAGCGGCACCCAAAATCGCTCCGACACCGCCGACCTGCGTTTTTCCAGGGCTGAGGCGTGGTATCAGTTTGGTTTTTCCCCATAAGCGGCCGAAGGTGTAGCCGCCGATGTCTCCCATTTTAGCGCTGATGATGAGCGAGCCAAGTGCCAGGTAGCCGGTTTCAGGACCGATGACCCAGCGCAGCTGGGCCAGCATGGCGAGCAAAAAGCCGACGTAGGAAACAGAGAGAATTTCTGCACCAATTCGTTCCATGCTCTGCCCGGGTTCCCGAAACCCGGTCGCTTCCACCAGAAAAATGACGATGATCGCAATCGCAAACGTGACTGACATCAGTGCCAGGGACATGATTTGTGGCTGCGACTCCCCCCAGGTATACGGAATCCAGGCAACAGCACAAATCAGAAATGACCAGCGAGAAACCATCGAGAAACGGGGCGCCAGATTGCGCACCGTCAACAGGCTCGTCATTTCATAACTCCCCCGGATGGCCAGCAGTAAACATAGCCCCAACAGATAAGGAGCGCCGCTGCCGGCACGTTGATCGAGGTAGAACAATCCGAACAGCAGGGGAATCAGGATTGCAGAGACAAGTAACCGCCAGCCCAGCATGCTGCGTTATCCTTTCAACCCACCGAAGCGGCGGTCGCGGGCGGCGAAGTCACGCAGTGCCTGCCAGTAATCAGAAACAGAGAAGTCCGGCCAATAGGTATCGGTGACCCACAGTTCGGCATAACTGATCTGCCACAACAGAAAATTGCTGACCCGCATTTCACCAGCGGTGCGAATGACGAGATCGGGATCGGGCATGCCGGCGGTATAAAGGTGCGATGAAATGACCTCTTCGTCGATCTCGTCTGCTTTGAGATTTCCCTGTTCGACTTCGGAGACGATCGATTTCACCGCGTCCACGATTTCGGATCGACTGCCATAATTGAGTGCCAGGCAGAGTTGCATGCCGGTATTTTCCTGGCTCTCATGAATCGTTTTATCGACTTCGGCGAGGACATCCTTGGGAAGATCGCTACGTCGACCAATGGTCGTGAAGCGAATATTTTGCCGCATGATTTCTTCCCGTTCACCGATGACAAACTTTTTCAAGAGTTGCATCAACAGGTTTAATTCCAATGCGGGCCGTTTCCAGTTCTCGCTGCTCAGGCAGTACAGTGTCAATTGTTCGATGCCTAGCCGCGTGGATTCTTCCACGACCGTGCGAACACTGTTGACGCCCTGGCGGTGTCCTTCGATGCGTGGAAAACCGCGACGCGACGCCCACCGGCCATTGCCATCCATGATAATGGCAATATGTCTCGGTAGCTGTCGGGACTCTAAGCCGAGCGATTCCCCATCCTGTTCCGATATGGCGGGCACAATTTGCCTCACAGTGATTGATAGATTGAACGACGTATTTGCCTGATTTTAGCAGGCTTCACAATAAAAAGCCGAGAGAAAAATCTCCTGACACGTCTATTGTGAGACATTCTCGCAAAAACGCCAAGGCTTGCGCGGCGAGAAAGCGCCGCTTCTTTAGAGAATGACTGGGGGATATTCCCCAGTTCAGATCATCTACAGTAGTTTCTGTTCTGAGAGGGGAAATTACCCGCCGATTTGAACAGATTCAAGTTCCTCAGCCTCAACAGACTGGTCCAGGTAGACAACCTTTTCCCAGTAGGCAGGTTCCGCCCCGGGAGTTTCAATCGACAGTTTTACACGATCCCCAAATACTTCAAGCACTTTAACAACCGTATGTTCCCCGATGAGGATACTCTCATTCGCTTCACGAGAGATAATATGCATTCGCTCGCCTCAAAGATATTTCAGAAATGAATCTGTAGAATTGTGAAAAGTTATTGTAAGACACATTTTGTCAAACTGCTGACAGAAGGACAAGCTGAAACGAATCAAAAAATAAAACGATTTTTAAGGAGCTTTCTTTTCCCCGAAAATCACTTGACAAATTCCATTTCATCATATCGTGATTATTTCATGCGTCTCAAAAATGCGCAAGATCTGAACCAGTTCGGAAGTGATTTCATTCACGTGCGCGCAAAGAAAAAAACGATTCACACTCACGTTACTTTTTTCCTTCCGCCCGTTTTTGACGAAAGAATTCCTGCAGAATCGTGCGGCACTCTTCCTGCATCACTCCGCTGATGACTGTGCTTTGGTGATTCAATCTTGTGTCGCTGGTGATTTGAAATAACGAGTGACAGGCGCCCGCTTTTTCATCGGGCGTGCCATAGATGACCAGCGGAATGCGGGACTGAATAATCGCGCCGGCACACATCGGACAAGGTTCGAGTGTGACATACAAAATACAGTCGGACAGCCGCCATGAACCGAGCGATTCAGCGGCTTGCGTAATGGCAATCATCTCGGCATGTGCTGTCGGGTCGCTTAATGTTTCGCGTTGATTATGCGCGGCGGCAATGATCCGATCCTGATGCACAATCACAGCGCCGACCGGTACTTCGTCTTCTTCAAATGCGGCGCGTGCTTCGTCATAAGCAAACCGCATCCAGCGCGTATGCAGCTGAAGTAAGTCCCGGTCACCGGGCGAAAATTCGGGGTTGTCAGGTCGGTCGATCATCTTTTTTACGGTTCTTTATATATGTTTCTTTAAGAAAGAAGATTCATCATTTCAGCACAAGATAAACCACATCAGCCCGGAAAGAAAGTCGCGATGAGTCATTATCCGGCTTGAAAATCTGATTCTCGTGCTTGATCTGGGTCTCGCCCAGTTCAATCAATCAGTGGCTTCCGATTTGAGATTCTTCAGCCGTTCTGCTTACAATGGGGCTTGCAGTGAATCACTCAGAACTTCAACCATTTCAGTCAAGGTATCTCCCTATGCGCGGCATCCTGATCAGTTTCTCAACGCTTTTGGTCATCGGCTTCCTGGTGATTTCTTCGCAACCCGGTAATTCACAAAACAACGACGCGCCGGCTAATGTGACAGCAACGCCGTCCGTCAAAACGTTTGGTGCGACCGGAGATGGGAAAACAGATGACACAGACGCCATCCAGCGCGCCGTCGATTCCGGGCAGGGGCAGATCACATTCCCCAAAGGCGTCTATCGCATCACGAAAACGATCAGCATCGATCTGGATCAACTGGGGCCGACTTCTGTCAGTTCGGATGGCACCGCCACGATCATCATGGCGGGCGCGGGGCCCGCGTTCCGCTTCATCGGCACCCATGAAGGAACCGCCAGCCCGAAGACAGTCAAAGAAAATGTCTGGTTGAAACAACGTTCTCCGCTCGTGGACGGCCTGGAAATTGTGGGCGATCATCCGGAAGCCTGCGGCATCGAAGCGACGGGAACGATGCAGATCACACTCACTCGTCTCACGATCCGCCGCGCGCTGCATGGGATTCATTTTGTCAAACGCAATCGGAATCTGATCGTTTCCAACTGTCACATTTATCAGAACCGCGGTGCGGGTATCTTTTACGATCACGTCAACATTCATCAGTCCAATATCGTTGGTTGCCACATTTCCTATAACGCCGGCGGCGGTGTCGTGGTCCGCAAAGGGGACATTCGCAACATTCATATCGGCACGTGTGATATTGAAGGCAATATGGGAGACGAGAACTCGGAACCGACGGCGAATGTACTGATCGATTCAGAAGGGGCCTCGGTCGGGGAAATCGCGATCGTCGGCAACACGATTCAACACGATCATTTTGCCCCCGGTTCCGCTAACATCCGCATCAACGAACATGCCCGCATCCGCCCGCATTCCGAAGAATACCGCGACGGGAACATCACCATCGCCGACAATGTCCTCTCCGATGTGCAAACCAATATTGAAGTCACCAGCGCCCGTGGAGTGACGATTACCGGCAATACGATGTGGAAAGGCTACACGCATAACATGCGCATTGACGACTGCCGCAATATTGTCATTTCGAATAATGTGCTGGATCGCAACCCCCGTTATCACTACGCCGATGGCAGCACCGCGAAAGTCGGCATGCTGTTGACCAACTGCGATGGCTGTACCATCAGCGGCAACCATATTAACGGTACGGGGGACGAAACGGCCGCTTTGGAAATTCGAGATTCCCGTCGCATGAATGTGACGAACTGCACGATCCTCGATTATGCCAAAGAGGGACTGCTACTGAAAAACGTGTCCGACAGCCGCGTCTCCGATTGTCTGATTCGCAGCGATCTACCGAACAGCGAAACCGCACACTCGATCAAAGTCAGCGGCGGCAAAGACAATCAGATCGTCGATAACGTCTTCGGCAATCAGAAGCAGCTTGAGTAAAAGGCGCCAGGAACCGAAAAATCTGATGGAGCGCACCCAATCACGATTTTTCGTAGAACGTGAATTTCTTAACTTTCTTCAGTAGCGACCCGTTTTGGATTCTGTTTTAATAAAATGAGACCGTTTCCTCACGTTTCCCACCCCCAATTGAGATCGAGTTTTCGCCATGAATGCACTCTCCCTTTCTTTCAAAGCAGTCACACTTTCATGCCTGTTATTCGTATCGGCGTTTAGTTTTGCCGCGGATGTACCGCAGGTTAAAGTTGGTTTTGCCGAGCGGGACATCACGCCCGAGATCGGCATGGAGCAGCCCGGCGGTTATGGAAAATCGTTTCATCGCTCGTTTCACGATCCCTGTAAAACGCGGGCGGCTGTGTTTGATAACGGCAAGAATGTGGTTGCCGTCGTGAGTCTGGACGCGCTGTTTATCCGCCGCGTTACCGTCGACGAAATCCGCAAACGTGTGGAAGCTAAATGCAAGATTCCGGCGAATTCGATTCTGCTGCACGCCACGCATTCGCACTCGTCAGGACCGATGGGCATGATCCTGCCCGGCGAATACGATCACGCTTCCGAGTTCGTGCAGGAGCTGGCATATGAAAAATCATCGACGGGAGATCCCGCGTACCTGGAAACCGTCGTCGATCAAAGTGTCGAAGCTATTTGTGAAGCATACAATAAACGGAACGCCTCTTTGTGTGGTGCCGGCGTGGGTATTGAGGAGCAAGTCGCCTTCAACCGCCGGTTCTTCATGCGAAACGGATTGACCTTCACCCACCCGCGGCCCGGCAATCCTGATATCGTCAAACCCGCGGGGCCCGTTGATCCGGAAGTCGGTGTGATCGGCGTTTGGGATGAACAGGGACAGCTCAAAGGGTGTATCGTGAATTTTGTTTGTCATGCGACCACGAACCCCGGCGGCATCTCGGCGAACTATATCTATTATGTCGAACAGGTCATTCGCGGCGTGTTCGGGAAAGATGCGGTCCTGGTTTTTCTGGCAGGTGCCTCCGGCGATGTGACGCAGGTCGATAACCTGTCGAAGTTTCAGCGGCGTCCGAGTGAAGAATCGGCCCGTTTTGTCGGCGGTCGCGTGGGAGCGGAAGCAGTGAAAGTGCTGCTGTCGATGCCCCGTGGCAACTTTGAAACCATCGCCAGTAAAACGACAATGCTGCAAATTCCCCGTCGCAAACCGACGCCCGGACATATCAAAGAAGCCATCGAGATTGTGAAAGCAGGGCCCGCCAAGTCAAATGCCACCGACTGGGTCTTTGCTAAAGAGACGGTGCTGCTGGATGCTCGTCTCGAAAAAGAACCGGTAGCCGATGTGGAAGTGCAGGCGGTACAACTTGGACCTGTGGTCTTACTGACCGACCCTGCGGAATTTTTCTGCCAGCTCGGTTTAGACATCAAAGAAGGAAGTCCGTTTCCGATCACGTTTCCGGTCTCGCTGGCGAACGGCTGCGTTGGGTATGTGCCGACCAAAGAAGCCTTCGACAAAAACGGCGGCGGTTATGAAACCCGTCTGACTGGCTACAGCAATTTGATCATCACCGCCGGCCCGCAGATGGTCGACACCGCGGTGGAACTTTCGAAACAGCTAACACCTGATAAACTGCCCCAGCGGCCTGCGGCGCCGGTATTTAAGAATAACCCCTGGGCCTATGGCAGTCTGGCACCGCAGCTGGATTAGTTTCAGAGATTTTGTTTTTTGCTACCACGAAAAGCACGAAAGCACACGAAAAGCGTAATAAATGATCTGTCTAAAAACGGATTCCTGATCGCAGTAAGAGTGTGTTATCAATTTTGACGTCAGGCGCGTTGTTGTCAAATTCAAACTTTCGGCCGAAGACGTAGCCGATTTCTACATTCACCCTCGTGCCACTGGGACGAAAGGTTCCCGGCTTTTTTGGAGGAGTGGATTCCCATCCCAAAACGAATCTCCACTCGCGGTAGTTGAGGCGTTCTCCCACTCCGTTGGCGCGCCGGTAGGCCCAGGTGCCTCCTGAAAAGCCGCCACCGACATAGGCCCAATGCTGGCGCTGTTCTGTCGCCGACAAGAGCAGAGAGATTCTTGGGCTGGGAAGCATTAAATCGACCTTGAGTGAAGGTCTTGGCTGCCAGATCGCCCCCAGGACCGGCAGAACCGGAACATCATTTTGGCCGGTGGCAAGCGCCCCGAAGGCAAAGTTCCAGGTTTCATTAGGTTGATACATGGCAAACATGCCGCCTCGAATCTGCCAGGCAGTACTGCTGGTATTATTCATGTCCGACGCGAATGCACCATTGAGCGTATAGCGGGACATCCATTTTTCATTGATCCGGCGCATCCATGACATACCAAACGAAAATTCATTCAGGCTGTGAGGTAAATCCAGAGCCTCGGGGGCGTCGATCTGCGTGAATGAATAACCCAGGTTAATGAACGGAGGCGGAGGCCCGAAAATCGGGTAGACCGGTATTTTGATTGATAAGTCATAAGAACTGATTCCCACCCCATTCACCTTCGGTTCCCATTCGGCCGAGCTGTCAATCCTGGGCTTCATGAGTGATTTCAGGTCAAGCGGTTGTTCTAAAGAAGGCGGTTCATCAAGATTAGCTGCGAATGGTTCTTCTACTGGTGGAACGACGCCATCCAGTGGGAGGCCATCTTCCACACGTAAGCTGCGGTCGGTTGGTAAGAAGCCTGCCAAAACTGTTTCCAGCTGTTTTGATGGGACACCGATGGCCGGCGTTTCAGTCTGCGCATGCAGGGGCTGCTGAATACCGAGAGCGTATCCGATCAAAGAGAACATTAAACAGAGACGTAGCGAGAACATCTGTCGTCCGTGACATCAGTTTTTTGGTAAGAAGGAGAACGGAATGAGATTAGAGAGAGGGGTTGAACGCGAAATGTCTCAACTTATTGCTTTATAGTACGATCCTGATATTTGATCGAAGAATTATTTTATTTTGTCATATTTACAATACAAATCCTGCTCGCTGACAAAACGTACAACCTCTTTAGCTCTCTTCTTTTTTCCTACCACGAACAACTCGAAATCACACGAAAAAAACGGTGTCTAACGCCGTATTGTAAATTGTTACCACTCGCGCCATTCATCAACCAGGGGTTCATCCGGAGAATCCAGCGCGCCCAGACCGCAGGCATGCACGATTGCCTCGAATTCGTCACAGATATCTTCACGCTCCAGTGTCTCGATAAAATTGTGTTCGGCGTCGAGTGCATTGAACGCTTCGATACAGTTCTCCAACACTTCCAGTCGCGCTTCCTCGCTCGCTGATTCTCCGAGCGCGATCAACTCATTGATGGCGTCGAGCATGATCTTGCGGGAGGCCTCGAGTGTTTTTTTCGGAACATGTTCCCAATGGGGAAAGAACGTATGCTTCGCGAGATCCTGCAGCTTGACTTGTTCTAAATAACCTTGATGCTCATTTTCGTCCTGTGCAGACTGCTCGGCTTCCTCTTGCTCTTTGATCGCATCTTCCGCCAGTACCGCTTCGCGATCATGATCCCACCGCCACTGCTTCAAGGACTGGATTCTCATCGACTCCCATGAAGTATAACCAGTACAATGTATGGCAGCTTCCTCATCCGTGGGCTCGATCGTGCCAATCGGAATAAACGAGTCAGGCACTGCTTCAGTCACCCAGCCCATTTCAGCTCGATTGTTCCATGCATGATGCGTTAGTTTCAAAATCGGTCTTAGCTCCGGATTATCCGCAGAGGGTACCTCGGAGCCGATCCAGGTAGAACAGGCAATCAGGACCGCTTCGACTTTGGTATCGATTTGGTTCACACCATCAGAGAGCACGCGGCACACGGAATACCGCCCATCATCCAATTGAAACGCAAACGCCTCTCCAGCAGCTGGAAATACGACTTTCTTTTTACGGCCCATTCGCTTGCTCTCCTGATGTTTAAAGTTTTGTTATTGGATGACACCTTTCGCTGTGGATTGATTGTAGAAACCCTTAAAGGAATTCGAGCTTCAGTAATATCATTATCAGGAAAAAGAAATTCTGCAACGAAAATATTATTTATCTGTGTTGGTCAGAGTGAGTAAGAAACCTTCTGGCCAGACGACTACGGGACCATCGGCTTCTGAGCATTTTCGTGCATTTCCTGGTAGAAAAGTATGGGGACTGTGTGGCACCGTTGGCTTGCCCAACGGTGAATGGGAGACCGTTCCCAGTCATATTCAATTAGGGAATGTGTTACTGTGAGATTAGTAGCGTTCTCTAAGACCTCCTGTTGCCTGCGGCAATCCCGAATGCATTCGGGACCATCCCTTTCTGGTCATTTTTGTGCTTTTCGTAGTCGTTAAAAAAGACTGAAAAACGGCGGCTAGCGCCGAGCCGTTCATGGTTAGAGGCGTGTTAATTGCCTCGATACAAAAACTGCACCGCGTCCGCGATCACATATTTACCGTCGGTACCTGCGTTGGAGATTTTGACCCAGCCCGACTTTCCCTTATGGAAACGAAACACGCCCAGCGTGCGGAACAGTTTCTGATGTTCGGGAATCTTCTGCTGATTGATGCGAATCGTTTTTTCGCCGTCGGCATGATGAATCGTGACTGGCGTATTGGTGGATCTGCGAATGTTGTAACAGTGTGCGAGCCGGACTTCGTAACGACCTGCTTTGGGGAGCTCTGGCGTAAAGATGACCGCTTTCTCACCTTTTCCCTTTTTCTGATCGTGCAGATAACCGAGACCAACGTAAGGGGGCGTATGCGTGGAATATTGCCACGTGCCGATCAGCTTTGCCTGGGTCTCGTCAACAACAATACCCTGCATCTTTGCCGGGTCCGCGACGATGAAGGGGACCAGTTCCGGTTTGTCAACTTCGCCGGGAGCATGGGTATTCGCGACAGCATCGGGATGCGGCTTAAGCTTTGCTGTTGGCTCTGTCGTCGACGCAGATCTCACGGAGACCAACAACATCACCAGAATGATTAAGATGGAAGTAATACGGTCCATAAAGCATACATCCTGATTGGTCATTTGATCCTGAAATTGATTTTAATCACGGGAACCTCCTGTTGCCCATTCATTTTTCGTGTGCTTTCGTGCTTTTCGTGGTAGTAAGAAATATGATTTTGTGTGGCACTGTTGGCTTGCCAACAGTGAATCGATTTTCGCACTGAAATCAAAATGTAGGGGTCGACCCGTTATATCGACATGTCTTTTGTGCTGGCGTTTGAATTAGCTCAATTCCCCTCGAAAGAGTAATTCATCGTCGGCAATCGCCAGGCGGGCTGACACATGGGTCATCCCCTACTTTCTGGAATCTGACCGAGAGCAACCTATGTGACGACACTGTCGGACAAGCCGAGCAGTGGCACACCGGATTGGTTTCTGGTGCCGTTGAAATAGAGCGTTACAATTAAATCTATCAGGAAATCGGTTGTGGCATCAGGACTTTGGGTTCTGGTTTTGCTTCCGGGGTTTCTTCTGCCAGGACGGTTTCGCAGAAGAACTTCAACAGTTGTTTGAAGTCTTCGTTGTCCACGCTTTCGGCCAGTTCTTCAGCCCGGGCCCGTGATTTATCGACCAGTGCTTCGGCTTTTGTGAACACGTCGCAGTCCTGATAGATTTTACGTAAGCGGCCGATTCGCATGCCATCGGACGGATTGCCTTGCAGAATGTCTTTGAGGTCGGCAGTCTGCTGCTCGTCTGCCGTCTGCAGTGCGAGTGCCAGCAGTAACGTGGGCCGCATCGCAAGGGCATCCTGACCGGTAATTAGTTTGTTATTGTCGTCGCCGTTCCAGTCTTTGAGGTCGTTTAGAATCTGGAACCCAACGCCAATATGTCGCGAGAAGGATGAGATCAGTTCTTCATACTGCCCGACCGAACCCGTCATGCGAATGCCGGCGTACAAGGCGGCTTCGAAGGCGGGGGACGTTTTCAATGCGTAAATCTGTAACGCGTCAATCGGAGCCAGTTCGAACGTTTCGCTTTCCTGCCACGCCATTTCGGCGCCCTGTCCTTCGCAGAGTTTCAGATGGGCGGCGGCCATGCGTTCGACTAAATCGGCGGCGGCTTCCGCACCGATGTCGGCACGGGCTTCGTTCAGCAGGCGATAGCCGATGCCGATCAGATAGTCACCCAGGTTAATGGCCATGCCGGTGCCATGCTGGCGGTGCAGGGTTTCGCGACCGTAGCGGTATTGATCGTCGTCTTCAATGTCATCGTGAATCAATGACGCTTTGTGGAAGACTTCAATGGCCATCGCGGCTTTCTGTACGCCCAGCGGATAGGTCTGGCTTTCTTCTTTTGAATCGGTTGACGATTGCTGTGCTTTCATCAACGCGTCGTAGGCGGCCAGTGTGATGAAGGGACGGAAACGCTTTCCGCCATGCTTCAGCCAGTCGTAAGCGATGGCCTCGGTTTTGCCGAGAGGTGTTTGGGCGGCGGCTTCTGTTTTGGTTCTTAAGGGGGGCAGGATCTCGTCGAAGTTGTCTTCGAACAGAGAATTGGCGGCACGCATGGTCGGCAGATAACTGCGGGTCAGCGGCTCTTCCAGCGGACGGTACTCTTCGAGTACTTCCCAGATCCAGGGCTCATCCATCTTTGTATTTTTGCAGTCACCGGAATGCAGGGGCACCGCGTAGGAGGGCACGCCGGCAATCAGGACTTTATCAATCGATTTTTCCAGGACGTTCAGGCAGGCCACTCCCAGAATTCCATCGACGTAACCGCCGACGATAATTTTGAGCACGACCGGCGAACCTTCGGCCACGAGGACTTTGTAGCCCAGCTTTTCGGCTCTGACTTTGTAGTCCGCAATCGAGCAGGCGCCGCACTTTTCACAGTCCAGTCCAAACTCGTCGTATTCCGCAGGACAGCCTTCGGCATGTTTCAGACAGTGCGGCAGGAGTAACAAACGTCGCTCAAAGGGGATCGCCAGGAACTGCCGCTTCCAGAAGAAGTTGCCGATCAGCACCATCATGAAGCCCAGAAATTTCTCGGGCTGGTTCATCTGGTCCAGTAGTTCGCGCGACCATTTTTCCAATGTGGTTTTGGTAAACGGATTGGAACAGTCCAGGAACTCCACGAACTTTTCCGCTTCGGCCTTCATCTCTTCGCGCAGCGCAAGCGTCTCAGGAACCGCTTTGAGGTGACTGGTGCTCTGACGTTTTCTTTTGACCGGTTTCTTTTCTGCCGAAGAGTCTGCTGCTGACTTCGCTGAGCCGGCGGCAGTTTGATCTTCAGAGCTTTCCTGATCTAAAGGCGCAATGGACACGGAAGACTCCTCTATAGTAAATAACTCATTCGAGCGATGATTCAGTAAATGAATACAAGTTTGGTTTGGGAACGCAGGGGGGCTTTATTTTTCCTGAGCGTTCATTATACGGTAATCCTCTTCCTCAAGCGACAATCTTAAATTGCCATCCGCACATTTTTTCAAATCCGTTTCTGCCCGATGCAAAGCTGAAACAGAAAAGATAATTGGATAAAGTTGTTCGAAATACCACAGCTTGGCAAAGTAGAAGCCGATCGGCGTGGATTCGGTGAACGAGCCGTTTTCCACCCGTTCCAGCAGCCAGTTGAGCCCCTGAACAATCGTGGGACTGTTCCGTTCGACGCCGATCAAAAGTAAAGTATCAATGGCCAGAGCCGTTTCTTCGACACTGGACGGAGCTGTGGCATCGCCCCCCCAGCCACCATCGGGATTCTGTACCGATTTCAGAAAATCAATCGCCTGTAACGCTTGTGAGGAATTCCGCCGGTCGGCCGTCGCATAAGCGGCTAACACGCGAGCCGTGCCATACACGGGATTTTCGTCGTCGTGAATGTGCTGATTGCCAAACCAGAGCGGCAGCCACGAACCATCGGCCCGTTGTACTGAAGCGAGATAACGGAATGAATGAGTGATGGCGTGCGCGGCTCGTGTTCGCAGTGCGTTTTCTTCCGGGAGTGAGTCCGTTTCGAGCCAGGCCTGGATGGCACGAATTGCATGTGCCGAAATGTCAGCGGCACTTTGGTCGAAGGGGAGCGTGCCCCAACCGCGACAGAACGTGGGCCAGCCGCCGTTGCTGTTTTGCAGATCGAGTAACCACTTCACGCCGTTGCGCAGGGCAGTCCGTACTTCGGTTGAGAGTTCGGTGCCGGATTCTTCTGATCGCAGATTTAACAGCGCCAGAATCGCGCCGGGGGTATCATCGGCGTCGGGAACGCCGCCGGGCAGATCGGTCCAGGCCCAGCCTCCCGGTTCTGCCGAGGTGTAGGGATGCAGTTCTTTGTATTGTTGATTCAGTAACCAGTCGCGAATGGGGGCTTTTTCAAATTCGGACAGGGTTCCTTCGATGGCGTTGACGGAGAGTGTCGTCGTCCATGTCGCTAAGTTCGTATCGATGGGCCAGCTGCCGTCGGGACGGGCCGAGTCGAGTAGAAACTGCAGCCCCTTTTTCACGACCGGATGATCAACGAGACCCATGCCTGCGAGACTCATCGTGACGAAACTGGTCAGGGGGGCCGCTTCGAGGAATCCGCCGTTCGAGGGTTGGATTGAAATCAGCTTCTTGAGACTCTTCTGGATCGACAGATTGCGAATGACACGTGCGACCGGATTTTTCGGTTTGCAGAAATGGTGTCTGACCTGACCGATGGCAATCAACGCGGGCAGTGCATAACTGACGACCGGCAGCCGTACCGTTTTATAAAACCGGGCGGGCAGGCAGGAAAGTTCGAAGGGCAGGGCGGGAATCGTCTTCCAGTCAACGAGTCCGGCCAATGCACAATGTGTGAGGATCGGCACGGAAAATGTTTTATCTTTTCCATAGCGGGCGATGACCGCTTCGACGCCACCAATCCGATCAATATACTGCCGGGCATTCACAATCACGGAGGCATAATTGATCGAGTTTTTCGTGGCATGAAAGACAGCGTGGCAGAGCATGCTGGTGGAAATGTTGCTGAAACTTTTGACGGTGTCACCCCAGCCGCCATCTTCGTTCTGATGCGTGGCGAGCCAGTCGATGCCCTGTTTGATATAGGAATCGAGTGAATGATCGTCGTCAGGGCGATGACGGCGAATCATCTCGAGTGCCATCACCGCGGTCGCGGTAGAAAGAGCCGAGGTGGAAAGTTCTCCTTCCCAGTAGCCGGCGTTCGTCCGTGCGGAAAGCAATTCCTCACGTGCCCGCTGGTAACCTTCTCGAACTCTCTGGCAGGAGATTGTTTCACTCATTCGGTTATCTTATTTGTAAACGTGGCAGGTCAATAATTGGAATGTCTATAAATCCATGGCATCCAGGCTGTCGATCAGATCGTCCAGCTCATCACTTGTTGATTGAGAAACTTTCGAGCGAACAGGAACTCCCACGCCGACACCTAAAGCCTCACGTCCGTCGGCGACGAGTTCGGCGTCTCGTTCCCGGGCCGCCATTTCCAGTGCATCAGGGGCACCGAACAGTTTGGAGAGATCAATTTTCAAGCCGGCCACTTCTCCATTGGCGCCGGCAATGCCCGGCGTTTTATGACCGGGAAAGATAATCGCATTTTCCGGACAGACCCGACTGCAGGCGGGACATCCTTTTTTGCAGCTGTCCTGTTCTTCGACCAGAATCTGTCCTCCCTGATCGACGCCGTACACGCCGAACAGACAGAAGTCGATGCACTCCATGCAATTCGTACACAGACCGTAGTCAATGACCGGGTACCAGCGGCGTTTGGTTGGTTCCATCTGGCTGGCGTCGTTGGCACTGCCATTGTTTTTCTGTGCGTTGATGATCTCCAGCGGATTCAGATACTTTTCGATCTGCGCCGGCTTAGGGCTTTCCTGAATCATATTACCCAGTTGGACCGTCTGCACCTGCGTATCTTTGGCGATGCGTTTGATTTCGGTCAGGTAATCATCGGGATTCGAACTGACGCGTAAATCGATCGAGTAAATATTTCGATTCGGAATCGTCTTGTTGCGCTCGGGGTTGTCGTAGGGAACCGAGTTGCTTTCCTCAGCGGCCTGTTCCTCTTCGTCGATCTCTTCTTTGAGCAGAACCAGTCCTTCCTGACCACGAATGTTCTGCCGGTCGAGGACCCAGTGACTCGCGCGGGGGTACAGCCAGGACAACACGACCAGATCGCCGCGAATCGCCTGCAGGAACATGGTTCCCGTGTGGTCTGCCGAGAGATCATAAAGGTGAGGCACCAGCGAGACTTCCACATCCGGTTCCATCAGAAGTGCCGCTGCCAGTGATTCTTCCAGCTCGCGCTTGGCAGGATTTTTCCCCTGCGCCTGCGAGATCACCACTGTCAATTTTTTATCCGCCATTCCGAACACCTTTTCAACGCTCAACTGAAACAGAAAAGCGTTTTGTCGTTTCTTAGTTGAGTTGCCCTTTGATCATTCGCTGGGTCTGTTCCCAGCCATCCTCTAATACTTGCAGATACTCTGTTGGCGTCAACCACTGCGCCTCGTTCTCCATCTCAAATAACCAACCCTTGGTATAATTATCTGCCTGATTGATAGCAGAAGGATCGTTTAACAGCTCTTCATTGAATTCCAGAATCTGTCCCGCAGCCGGTGTATAGAGATCGGATAACGCTTTGGAGCTCTCAATTTCACCGATCTTCTGTTTTTCCTGAACATGGGTAAATGGATCAATAAACCAATCCAGAAAATAGACATCTTGTAATAAACGTACGGAGTAGGCAGTAAAACCCACGCGCCAACGGTCTGCCACCGGCATCAACCACAGGTGTGATTTACTATAAACACGGTCTTGAGGAATTCGGGCCTCGAAATTCCCCATCATAAAGACAAGATCGTCAGGCATGGTCATTTTGTTATGGGCGTCGCTCTCACTAAGCCCAAGGTGAAAAGGGAGTTAATCCCGATCTTCAGGTAAGGCAGGAATTTTCGCAATATACACTACTTAAATAGTAGAAACAGTTTTTTCACGGGATGCAAGCAGGATTCTGTTCTGAATGCCATGAAGACGGAATTTTCTCAACAGTACACCAGAAACACGTCAAATTAAGATAATTATATGCATTTTCTCTCAGTCTCAGAGCGACACTAAGTCAATTGATTTAAGCAGTTTTGAATGGAGATGGATACATTCAAACAGTATTACCCTTTGCCCTCGACTCACCTGCTTGTTTTATTTTTCATTGTGGGGTGTCGGCTCATTATAGATCATAGGCCGGTTGACTAAAGAAACCAGCACGAAACTCAGCATCATTAACAGATACCAGGCCACGAGTTTGGAGGGCGGCACCATTTGCCAGTGATCTGTCTGTTCGGGATAGATCCAGACATTGGCATACGTGGCCAGGTTTTCGGCGAACCAGATAAACAGTGCGACCAGCAGCCAGCCTACAACTAGTGGCATATGTCGGTGGACCTGGTTCATTTTGAAATAGATCTGGATTTTACCAAACATCAACAGGCTGGCGAAAATCAGCAGCCAGCGAATGTCCGTCACAAAGTGATGTGAAAAAAAATTGACGTAGATCAGCGTCACCAGCACGACAGTGCTCCACATGGGTGGATAGCTGGAATAGCGAAAGTCGAAAATCCGCCAGACGCGTGCGATATAACTTCCTACCGCACTATACATGAATCCGGCAAAGAGAGGCACGTTGCCAATGCCGATCACAAACGGCTCCGGGTACTGCCACGAGCGAATGCCGTCGGACGTCTTAAACAGTTCCATCACCGTCGCCACGAAATGGAAAATGAGAATGACGACTGCTTCCCGCGGCGATTCGAGACGAAAGCACAACAGAAAAATCTGAAACGCGACAGCCGCCAGAAACAGAAAATCGTAACGATATAAAAAGTCAAACGGATACCAGAATCGTGTGAGGATCATCATCGCCAGCAGAAAGCCGCCAAAGATGCAGGCCGACGCCTGTTTGATTCCAAACAACCAGAATTCGTGGAGAAAGGTTTTCAGGAGAACGGCCTCGAAATGCACGAGTCAAAGCAAGCAGAGATTTTCAAGACGAATTGTAGTGCAAACCGCTTTGTCGATCTACGAAAAAAGGGAGCAGACACATTGTCTGCTCCCTGCTCGGAACATGGGATGGCTCCAAGCCATCCCTCGCACACTTCCGTTACTCAACGATGACGGCAGCTACCTGTGGTGCAAACTCCACATCGACCGGATTCGAAACGGCTCCGTCGCCGCGTACGACAACCAGAGTTGCTTCCGCAACGTCCAGCAGAGGCAGCTCGGGCATCTTGACCTGCACGCCCAGGTCGTACCAGCCGTAGATTTCCGCTTCAAAGTTCATTCCATTGAGAGAGACCAGGACTTTCCCTGGCTCTGGTCCCAGACCTTCACCGGCCAGATTGACCAGTGCACCACTGACAACGACGTCCGTATCCGTTGAGAACAAAGCGGGGTCAACAGGCAACACGTCGACGCGTGCCATGACGGCTCCGTTGTTTTCTTCGAACGCTTCCGGAATTTCACGATGCGAATCGATCAAGACATGCAGCTGTTCGAAAGGCAGTTGATTTCCCTCTTCGTCAGTCGCCATCAGGTTGGCAGCGAACGGCAGACGGATATCGACTGACTGAATCTGTCCTGCAGCGATGTTATCAACGCGTGATCCTGCTTCCGGCACACCTGCTTCTAATTCACGTGAGTTGGAAGCCAGCAGCATGACGTTGAATGGTGCGTTGATATCGACATCACTGTTGTTACGGAACCAGACGCGGAAGCGAGGTCCGAGTTCCTGTTCGGGATGACCCGAGTCAACAAAGCGAACAGCCAGCATCTGCAGGTCGAGTCCTGCGTCAATCACGATCGGTTCGATATCGATCCAGGTACCGCAGGTTACCACTGGCAGTGGTTGCCAGATTGGACATTCATACCAGCCCCAGGGAGTACAAGGGTCACAGATAATCGGACGGCAGATGATCGGACGAGGGTCACAGATTGGGTGACACCAGTCCCACCAGCACCAGTCAACCCAGGCACTCCAGTGAGGGCTCCAGCAGTAGTTAGGGTAGAACCCGGGACCAGCGTACCAGGCACCAAAGTGTGTTGTGGTGAAGGAATTAGCCATCTTTCCAAACAGATTTCGGTTTCGCCAGCCACCCTGCTTCAATAGATTCTTGTGCAAGTGCAACTGACGAGCGACGTCTCCTTTTTTGTGCAGTTCGAACTGCTTCTTCATATTCCAGTGCTTGGTTTTGTTACTGTGAATCAGGGTATTTAATTTCCCGACTTTCAGTTGTTTTTCCAGACTGGGGCGGATGGGCTTGATGTTTTTATCTTTGAACAGATCTTTCTTCAAAGGCACACCATTCTTTCCGAGCCACTTGTGCCCGGGGCCTTTATGCTTTCCATTCCCTTTGGATAAATTTTTGAGCTTTGAAGGACCAATCACGCCGGGATAACGGGTCTTGCCTGGTTTCTTCAAAGAATCGCCGCGTGAAATATCTTTGAGGGGCGGAATTCGATTTCCTTTACCCGGTTTGGGATCAAACTTGCCTTTGCCTGGCTTAAACACATTGTTGCTACCGTGCCCTGGTTTGGGGCGTCCGATATTCTTTCCAGGTTTGGGGACGAAGTTTCCTTTACCCGGTTTGAAGACATTGCTGTTACCCTTTCCCGGTTTGGGACGTGTCGTATTCTTTCCCGGCTTTGGTACGAAGGTCCCTTTGCCCGGCTTGAACACATTGCTGCTGCCCGGTTTCGAGGGGCGTGTCTTCTTGCCTGGCTTAGGAACAAACTTGCCGGTATTCGGTTTCCGATCAGGTACCTTCACATTGGGAATACGGCGATCTGGCACCTTGCGATTGGGAACGCGCGGTTTCAGATCTTTGGTGTCGAATTTGAGACCACTCGTTTTACCGAAATTCGGAAGCCTGGTACTTGGTCGCGTGGTTTTGGGAGCAACCTTGAAAGACGGTTTTGATTTCGATTTGCTCGAACCACGATTGATGACTTTGGGTGTTGACTTATCGGAAATGTTTTTGAATACATTTCGTGAAGGACGTGACTTGCTCAGCGAAGACGACTTGGGCCGACTACTCTGTGATCGACTGCTACTTAAGCGGCTCAAACTTTTGGAGCGGCTGGGCCGACTCGAAGAGCGTTTTGAACTATCCCGGTCGCTACGGCTGGATGAACTGCTGCGGCCCGATGATTTTCTGGATGACTTGTCAGCCGCCATTAAGGGGGCACCGCAAATTCCCCCGATCAATGCCAGTGACAGTAGGACGCGAAACGGCCGCTTGAACAAACGGACTTTATTCTGGATCATCATGACTCTCCCCTTTTGGCTAAATCGTAATTGCCCGCGTTGTGATGTGAACGATTTAAGAGAAGAGCGTAAAATATGCCAATTATGCCGGTTTGGTGTCTGGTGGCAAAATGGCTTGTTCTAATTCCTTTATATATATGTGCTTACAAAATATGAAAACAAACGACCGACTCGACACCCGGTATTGTAAAAACAACCAGAGACCGCCCTGCGCCATCAGAATGACACATAGACGAAATCATTTTCGCAGCAGTCAGCAACCCCTTCAGGATTTTTTTGCCGATGCGAGCGACGCATCGTTCTGCTCCTTTCGCCAGTCGTTTAGTTTGCGATGCAGCGAATCACGAACCTGTTGATGCTGAGGGGCCTGAGAAAGATCGTGTTGTTCGAGCGGGTCTTGTTTCAAATCGAACAGCTGGACCCGATTCAGGTGCGGATAGACGATCAGCTTCCAGCGATCGGTCCGAATCATGCGCTGGAAATTACGGAAGTAACAATAGACTTCGTCATAGATCGCTTCTTTATCACCAGTCAGCACGGGCTTGAGACTCTTCGCTTCCACCGTTTTCGGAATTGGAACACCGGCGAGATCACAGGATGTAGGATATAAATCGCGCAGGTAACATTGAGCCGCTGATCGCTTGTCCGCGGGAATGCCGGGCCCGACCATAATCAGCGGCACGCCGACCGTGTGCTCATACATATTCTGTTTTCCCCGTAAGCCGTGACTGCCCATCGCGAGGCCGTGATCGCTGGAGTAAATCAGAATTGTATTCTCCCACTGTCCCGACTTTTTCAGTGCGTCTACAATTCGACCCACCTGGGCATCCAGATGTGAAACGACCGAGTAATACAGGGATAAATCGTTCTGCACGATCTGTTTCGTCCGCGGCCAGGGAAGCAGTTTTTCATCGCGACCATACTTGTTCCCATGCTCAAAGGGATGCTCGGGCTGAAAGTTCACAGGGACCGGTATTTTGTTCGGATCGTAATACTGCTCATAGCCAATCGGCATCAGCAGCGGATCGTGGGGTGCCGTGAAGCAAACATGCAGGAAGTATGGTTTTTCATGTTTGCGTTCGATGAATTCAATTGCGGCGTCCGCAAAATGCTCGCTGATATTGGAAGACAGGCCGACCCCTTTCTGAGGAAACATGTTTCGCTCGTCATCCTGAAAGATCCAGCCACGATAACCGGTGACAAGCAAGCCGTTACCATCATAAGAGGGAACAGCCCAGCGACCACCGCCGCCCGTGAAGAGTCCCAGCGTTTCATCGTAACCCCGCATCACGGGTTTACCATCGTTGTGCCATTTGCCCACATACCAGGAGTTGTAGCCCGCGTTATGCATCGCCTGAGACCAGGTCGTCAGTTCTGGTTTAATCGGTTTGCCGAAATCCAGGGAGCCATTGTGAAAGCCGCTCACGCCGGTCATGATCTCAGCCCGGCTGGGCGTACAGATCGGATTCGCACAGACGGCCCGCGTGAAACTGGTTCCTTGTTTGACCAGTTGATCTAAATTCGGCGTTTTGATGATCTTGTTACCCAGTGCTCCGATCGTATCGGGCCGCTGGTCGTCGCTGAGCAGAAAGACAATATTAGGATGCGTCGCTTTTTTGACATCCTCAGCGGCTGCTTCGCTCTGGAAGTGAGACATCAAACATAAAACTGACAGAAACACCTGAAATACGGTTCGCATCGGATCCCCCTGTGGAACAAAGAATCGGCGTATCAAGGCCGAATTCGTCTTTCACTAAATCACTATTGCTGATAACTTTTGCATCTCAAAAGTTTCACCAGACCTCTATTCGTTAGTTTTCTTTATCTATTCTGGGCCAAGTCGCCATGCAGGGCAAGCGTTATATCAGCTGGATGTTGGGAATTGTGATTCTCGCCGGGACCGGCTGGTCATACTGGAGCAAAAAACAAAACGAAAAACCGACGGAAGTGGAGAGTAAAGCGCCCCCCGAAACAACGACGGCCGCGAAACCACTGCAGACGCCGATCGAAGTGCAGAATGCTTCGTTGCGTGATGAAAAAGTGGAAGTACTGGAACTCAATCTGGCCGTCAATCAGCGGTTTCCGATGATCAAAACCGTAGAACAGACATTGTCGCAGGCTTCCGCAGCGGGAATTGTGAACAGCAAATCGAAGCTGGAACTGATTCTGGCTCTGACGGTGGAAGAGCTTCGCGATGACGGCCGCAAACGATTCAAGGTGCGTTATACCGGCGTCAAATATTCGCACGATATCGCCGGGGAGCGCGTCAACTACGATTCGAACCGCACGAGCGGCCCGGTTCCCCCTGAAGTGCAGGCTTATCAGCGGCTGGTCGACAACGGATTTTCTTTCTGGATCGGCGCGGATAATAAAATTGTCGAGCTGGTCGGCTTTGATGATTTTCTCAAACGCTGCCTGCAGAACACTCCCGCCAGTCAGCGGGAAACGGTGCTGGCTAAAATTTCCGAATCGTCGGGCGATGACGGCGTGGCCAATTTCATCGATGACAGCATTGGGCTCCTGCCTTACAACATTGACGAGCACCACAAAGGGGGTGCGATTCGTGTGGGCGAGACCTGGACGAAAACCCGTCGCCTGACGCAGCCGATTCCAATGACGCTCAAAACTGAATACACACTCCGCGAGCTGAACGACAAGATCGCGACGATCAATATTGCCGGCGATATCGCGGCTTCCAAGATCAGCAGTCCGATCAATCAGAACGGTAAGTCAGTGCAACTCTACATTCGTGGCGGCAAATCGTTCGGCACCTGCATGATTGACCGTAAAACCGGCTTGCCTCTGGAATCAAAAATTGAACGCTTTCTGGAAACGACCGTCAAACTTGCCAGCGGCAAACAGTTCGAACAGCAGAAGCAGATCGTCACCACGATCCGTGCGTTCCCGCATCAGGAAGAACGCCCCCTCGGCCCCGCTGCAAAAATCACACCCCGCGGCACACTGAAACGATCTGCGAACTGAGTATGTTCCAGAGTTACTCATGAATTTCGCGCTTCCGTAATCTATTCCATTTTTTTCTACCACGAAAATCACGAAAGCACACGAAAAGCGTACTATGGGATTGCTGCAGGCAACAGGAAACTGTCAGGTAATGCGAACGAAATCAGAGTAATATCCCCCATTCCGGCGTAGGGGTTGGCCTATGTGCCAACCCGCCTGGCGGGGTTCAAATTTGTATTATTCTGGTAAAGGGAACAGGGAAAACGCACGAATGTTTTTGATGGGGCAGGCGGGCAGGCAATAATGAGCGATGACTAGAATCTTTGTTTGCGTCAAGCAAGTTCACTGTAGCCCAGAGGATTTGGTGGTGTTATAATTAATATGAATGGGTCGTGCTTTAGTGCCCTGTTTATATTCTTTTTATTTCAGGTTCCTTTTTTGGGTAAAAGACGCGATTATGGCTCCCAAAATCACTGAAGAAATGCGACAGGCATTACACCAGCAGCCTGACCGTCCTCTCAAAATTGAGGATGATCAGACACAAAAGAGCTATGTCTTGATCTCCCAGGAGAATTTTCGACAGTGGGTGGATGCCGAATTGCGTCGCGAGCTCCAGATCGGCTTTGATCAGGCTGACGCCGGTGACCTCGCAGAATGGGATGTGGAAGATATTCTCAAACAAGCACACGCCCGCCATGAAACAAAGACTAAGTAATGCCGCGGATCATACGCACGCGTCAAGCCAATGAAGATGCCCTGAGTATCTGGGCTTATATAGCTGAGCACGATCCGAATGCCGCCGATCAGCTTATCCTGCGAATTAATGAGATGCTACAAAAACTGGTTGTACATCCCGGGCTGGGCTCTAAACACGACAAATTTCGAAAGGGTCTTCGTTGTTTTCCGATTGGGAACTACCTCATTTTTTACGAACCGATCGAAAATGGAATCCAGATACTCCGCATTCTACACGGCGCCAGACAGTGGGAAGATTTGCTATAAGTAAACAGGCGGAGAAGGCGGTCTGCTTCATCGATTTTGACTACCACGAAAACAAGCGAATCTATTCAGATTTGTTGCTTTCCACTTTATAAGGCCCCAGTGCGGGATTGGTGAGGAACCAGTCTTTCGGGCGTTCCTGCAATCGTTTTGAATAAACGCGTATGGAACGTTCGTCCCAGAATTTGGGGATGGAAGGATCTTCGGGAATTCGACCTTTGTCGTCGATTTCTTCCATCCACTGATCCAACGCCGACGCTAGTCGTTGTTTCGTCTCTTGAGATTGGGGATCTTCTGCGAGGTTGTTAATTTCCCAGGGATCGTTCTGTAAATCGTAAAGTTCTTCTTTGGGGCGGCTTTTTGCCATCAGTGCTAATGGTGGGCCGGTCAGTTTGCCCTCGGCGTGCAAATGGCGTAGCAGGCCGATAATGGGATACTGCGTTTCCTTGTAACGATTGATCTGCAGGAAGGGGTGTTCCGGATATTTGTTGCGCAGGTAACGAAAGCGTTTGTCGCGCACCGTGCGAATGTGAAACACGGTTTCGTCGCCACGGTCGCGTCCGCCAAACACATACGTGCGGGGCGGCTCGGCTTGTGTTCCCAGAAAGACCTGTCCCTGCATTTTCTCTGGCTTTGTAACGCCTGCTAAGGCGAGTGTCGTTGCGCTCAAGTCAATTGAGGAAATCAACTGTTCGCTTTTTTCGCCGCGCGTGTAATGTGCGGGGGCAGGGAGCGTATCGTTTCCTTCAGGCCAGTAAATGATGAGGGGGATATGCAGGCCACTATCGTACGGCCACTGTTTTCCGCGAGGCATCGCACGGCCGTGATCGCCGAGGAAAATCACGATCGTGTTTTTATCGAGTTTGTCTCGCTTCAACAGATCCAGAATGAAAGCCACTTTTTTGTCAACGGCCATTACAGCGTTTAGATATTGTGCCCACACTCCGCGCGTGACAGGATGGTCAGGGTAGTAAGGGGGAATCTTCACCTTAGCGGGGTCGGCCTGATAGCCGATATGATCGTGCGACGTATTCCAGGCACCGCCACGATGGGTTTCTGAAAAATTAATCTGGGCATAAAACGGCTGCTGATTCTTCAGGTCATCCCAGTTCTTCACGTCGAACGGTTGTTTGCCTTTGGGATACGTGAAATTCCAGTCAGTCTTGCCGGTTCCTTTATAGAACTTGGCCAGCTTGCGATCAGTGGTCAGAGTTTTAATATTACCCGTCGTGTAACCGGCGGGACGCAGCCAGTCGGTGATGACGCGAACGCCCTCCGGCAGCGGATTGGTTCCTTCGCGATGCGAACGATGATTGTGCGCATCGATCGACATGGCGTACATGCCTGTCATAAATGAAGAACGGCTGGTGGAACAGACGGGCGTGACGGTGAATGCATTCTGAAACAGCATGCCGTTCTTAGCGAGGCGGTCCAGCGTGGGCGTTTTCACTTCGGGAGTACCGTAACAGCCTAGTTCCGGTCCCATGTCTTCGGCAATGATCCACAAAATGTTCGGCTGTTGCTCAGCCGCCTTGAGGAGAGGTCCTTGACTGAACAACATCAAAGCCACAAGTGAGAACGCAATCACAATTCGATTCATAGAAGAGACTCTGCACCAAAAGAGGTCGATTTATTATTGAGAAAGACAAACGTTTGAATCCTCTATCATCAACGATGAATTCAGGGTTGTCAATCAAGGACTCGGAAAAGCCATCTGTTTCTTATTCTGTGTTGATAAGCCAACAGTGACACAAGAGACCGTTTTTTACTACCACGAAAAACACGAAAGTACACGAAAATTCGATCCGGGATCGGATGGTCCCGAATGCAACCGATTTCTCTCGTTCGTTCTTGCGGACCGCAAGAATCCCATTTTGTGGAAGATTAATATTGAAGAGTTGATCTTGATAGTTAAGCTAAAGTAAAGACGATGATCAACTTTCCGATCTGATCAACGTGTCGGCAGAATCGCCTGCACAAATCACTTTTCATATTTTTCAGGGAGAGGGAGTTCACATGGCGCTTTATAAATATAGTGAGTACCTCGAAAAGGCAGACCATCCAGAGTTCGACACGCTGCACAATCCGGGTGAGAACTGCCCGCACTCCGGCATCTACCGCTGCAAAGCGTGTGGAGACGAGATCGCTTCGAACAAGAATAATCCGTTCCCGCCCCAGAACCACCACCAGCACGCCGAAGACCTGGGGCCGATTCAGTGGAAACTGATTATTCTTTCACAGCAACGGTGAGAATTGGTGAGTCGGAAAAAGGGAATTGAGTTTATTCTCGGTGAAGATGCTTGCGTATTAATTCGATGCTGTCGCGATAGCTATAAAAACATTTTTCTTCACCATCGTGCGGGATCCATGTACCTACAATCAATGAATATATTTTCCAACGGGATTTTAACTCTTCCCATTCCTCATCAGTACGAGGAGCGTTATCTATCTGCTCGAGGAGTTCTTGCATGTAAAGTTCATCAGTGAGCACGCTGAGAAGCTGATCTACATTGGAAGGGACTGCATGGTTGATGAGGTTCGTTACTACTTCATTTGGATAAAAATACTTGAGAGGCGCTCTGGTTAACAGATAATAACCTTCATTGTCTTGGACTTCAGTTCTGTTCGCTCTTGCTTCTCGCTCACAGTTGATAATGATGCTCTTGTAATTGTTG
The DNA here is from genome assembly GCF_007744675.1 of Gimesia alba. Lineage (NCBI taxonomy): Bacteria > Pseudomonadati > Planctomycetota > Planctomycetia > Planctomycetales > Planctomycetaceae > Gimesia > Gimesia alba. The sequence continues at coordinate 5,989,722 of NZ_CP036269.1, read as the reverse complement.
TACTCAGCTTCGATGAAATTATAGCGCGGTCGGATTTCATTGAGCGCTTTCAGCCGTTCCTTCAATGTTTTGTATTGCACGACTTCTACGGGTAATTTATCGGGACAGCAAACTTTAAAGTATTCATCTTGCTGTAACTCTCCCCCGCAAGAGCAGATCATCTCAAACTCTAACGCACAGTCCTGGCAGAAATGAGCTCCGCATTCTGGACAACCACTATATTCTTCAGGACAGCGATTAGTGCAACCGTGTTTATTACAAGAGTAATCGACTGAAATCATTGGCTCTCCTGATCTAAGAGAAAATATGAACGGAACTGACGTGACTCTACATATGAATTGCTCTTGATGGCTCTCTGGTAAAAGTCAATTTCTAACTGTTCAATAAAAAAGTCCTGAATCAGAACTGATTCAGGACTTTTGTAAGTTGCCCGACTAGGATTCGAACCTAGACTAAGTGAGTCAGAGTCACTCGTGCTACCGTTACACTATCAGGCAATAATCTGTGCTTTGTGAAAACTAGCTAAGCTGAGCAGGTAGCATTACTTGCAGCTATGTTCGGCCATTATACGAAATTCTGTTCGCACGCCAAGTCGTTTGGGGAGAGAATTTTCTATTCTTTTCAGTCTCTCCAGCTCTTTTCACTTCTACCAGAGTATGACAGTATATTGAGAAAGAAGGTTCAGTTAATCTTCCCGGCCGGAAATCTGTGTTCAGGACGAAAGAGCCAGTTGATGAGACGTTACATATACCGAGGATTGCTTTGCGGGGTAATTTTAATGCCGTATGCCAGCGGATACGCTCGGGCAGCGGAAGAAACTCCGAAAGCAGACGCCGCGAAAGAACGAGCTATGATGCAGCTCAAACTTTCTCAATTGATCGACGAATTGACGGCTCAGATCAAACAAACTCCCAATGAGAGTAACTTGTTTTCGCGGAGAGGGGATGCGTTCTTCTTTCAAGGCAAATTCAAAGCTGCCGTTGCCGACTATGACAAAATGGTCGAGCTGAAGCCTTCGATAAAAGCTTCTCACTGGCGTCGGGGGATTGCCTGCTATTACGCGAAGCAGTATGACGAGGCAGCGAAGCAGTTTGAAATTTATCATTCGTTCGACAATGTCGATCGCGAGAATGGAATCTGGCGTTTCTTTTCACAGTATCAGGCCAAAGGCCCCAAGCAGGCTCAACAGGGCCTGCTGAAATATGAAAAGGATGATCGCGAGCCTTTCCCGGATATTTACCGCCTGTTCGAAGGCAAAATCACGCCGGATCAGATCTTGAAGAATATTAAGACGGCAGAAATTGATGAAAACGAGCGGGAAAAACGCCACTTTTACGCTTATCTGTATATTGGCTTGAACGAGTCGCTTCAGGGGCGGAAAGCAGCCGCACGCAAATATTTACAAAAGGCGGTCAACAACAAATGGGGGCCACGCGCCGGCTTTGGGCCGAATTATATGTGGCATACCGGTCGTTTAGAGCTACAATTATTAACGGAACCCGAAGTCACGAAGTAAGCCATTCACTCTCTTGCAATCCAGTCCATATTGAATTGGCGTCTGTTTTAAACCTGGAGGGGATCAAACAACGATGAAATTTCGTCTGCATGACCTGACTCTCGTTTTGTGTTTCTGTCTGATTTCCTGCAGCTGTCTCTGCGGAAATCACGTGCAGGCACAGGAAAAAACCAGTCCGCAGACAGCCTCTCCTGAGCAGGATCCCAAAGCGAAAGCAGCTGCATTGGAGCATGCAAAACAGGGGCAGGCCTTTCTCAAGCAGAAAAACTGGAAGGATGCGATTGCCGAGTTTGAAAAAGCGGTTGCATTACAGCCTCAAAGCAGTGTCTTGCATTACCTGTTAGGCGTCAGTTATCTGGAAGATTCTCAAGCGTCCAAAAGCTGGGTGGAAATGCGGAAAGCGGTGCTTCTGGATTCCACAAACAAAAATGCGTTGCGCGATTTCCTGAAATTCTGGAGTTTTTTTGATCGGAAAGGCGTCTTAAACGTGGGGACGCCGGAAGTCGAAACACTCAAATTGCTGGGAAAACCGGATCGACAGCGGGATCAGTCCGATGAAACGCAATTGATTTATGGGTTTATGTGGCTCAACTTTCGTGAGGGCAGGCTCTACGCGGTCGTCGATACACGCGGCCTCTCTGCAGAATATTCCAAAGCACTGAGATCAATGGAATTTCGTCTGGGGCCGCCTTGGAGAGAGGGCTATCGGTTGATGAACGCAACCAATGCTCTCACGGAGTATGTCTTACCCGAAGAAGCGGTCCAGAATTACAAGCAGATGTTTTCCACACAGAGGCTGTTCAAGCTGGGTGAGCAACTTACCGCCAAAGAGATGATGAATCGGATGAAAGCCCTGGTTGAGCAGTCCTATGAGGTTGAAGAGTGGAACGTCATTCAAGATGGGGACGATGATATTCTGTATGAGTGGCGTGTGGCCAAAAGTGATAAGACACCGGCCCAACACGAGATCAACAGAATGGTGCGTGGCAAACGTGATATGCATCGTCTGGCTTATGTGACGCGTAAACTACCTCTGAGCGAAGAGGATCGCCGGCAATGGATTGAGCGGCTGAAATCGGCGAAACTGGTGGAGGCACATCCGGAAACAAGTCCGCTGACCGCGATCCAGAAAAAGAAGTTGGAAGAACAGCTGGTTACAAAATCCAGAGAAATCATGGTGCTTCAGTTGAAATATATTCAACAGGGTGACGTCGACGCGCTGAAGCCGTTTTTCACGGAACGTGTACGAAATCTGATTACCGCTGAGTCGTTGGAAATGGCAAAACCGCAAGCTGCTTCTGCCACGCCGGAAGACTTGATTCACACGGTTCAGATTGAAGGATCGGGAGCTAAAATTCGTGCCAAAATCAAAATGAAAAATGGCCGGACTTTAACGACTCTGATTCCTGTTGGGGGTAAATGGGAAGCTGACACAGTCTGGTTTAAGTAATAGTTTTCTTCGAGTCTAAACTTCCATCTCTTGCTAAGTTCCCAGGATTCTCGCGCTGTCAGGCAATGCAGTGTTCAAATTGTCATGTCTCGGATCAGTTTTTCGCCTGAATTCACAGCAAAAATTTTGAATAATTTTCTAATCACTCCGATCAGAAATTCCTGACAAATCCATGCAATCTTAATTGACATAAGTCTCTAATTGAAAATGTGTTACGCCTTCTTTTTCAACGTGCGAACTGTGTCTGTACTTATCGTGTTTTCTGCTCACCCCTCCGATTAGCATATTTCGTCTCAACTTAACAACACGATTATTCCGAAAGATCAGAATAACCGCTTGTACCCGGATAATCGGAATAGTTTTACATCCGACCCGGAGACAAGGGGAAGAGTGTCAGGTTTCACCTGTCACTCTGGTCGACAGGGATTTTTGAGTGGGGGCAGATGCCTCAAAGAGTGAAAATCCCAGGAGACTATTAAGGAACGGAGTTGATCGTCTGAAATCGTAAGAGACGAGTTACACATCGACGTTGGAGCTTTCGATGAACAAATTATGTGTCAGCCTGGCCTGCTGTTTATTAGCATCTCAGTACGTACTGGCGTTCGCGTCTGCAGAGCCGGAACAAACTGGGGACAATCAATCCGAAGGACACGCTACTCTAGGCGAACAAGAAGGTTCCGCCATTGTAGGCAGTGTTTCTTCTGGCGTGTTCAGGCACGATTTTATTCCTGATAACACAGTCCAGAGAAATGATGTTCCCGGTTTTACGACGATGAAAGATGTCAGCTATCAGGATAATTTGCAAGGATATGCTCCTTACAAATATCCTGATCCGCGAACCATGGTCGTGAATGAGTACATCGACAATGGGGCTGGATACCAACCTCTGGGACCACAAGAGTTCCGCACCATCTACCGTCTGGATAAAGGCATTGGTGGCGGAATTGGTTATGATGACGGGTATACGAATCTCGGAGCTTTAGTTCCCTTTACCATTAACCCGGAACAAAGCATGCTCTTTCTCGATTTAAGAGCAATGGTGACCGATCAGGGAGCCGGTGGTGTCAACCTGGGAGCTGGTTGGCGTGCATATAGCGAAACCGTAGATAAAATCTTCACCATCGCAGGCTGGTACGATTATGACGACGGACATTATCAGGATTATCATCAGATCGGTCTGAGTGCGGAAGTGATCGGTCAATACCTCACATCGCGTATCAATGGATACTTCCCGATCAATAACGGTGAAATTGTCATTTCGAATAATCTGACGGGAGGCGCTTACTTTCAGTCAAATAATATTTACCTGAACCGGGCTCGGATATCAGAATCCTCCTATGGCGGTGTTGATGCTGAAATCGGTGGTCCGCTTCCTGTTTTAGGGAAATTCGGAATCGATGCTTTTGTTGGCGGTTATTATTATAACTCTGACCACGGCAAGAGTGCAGCAGGGGCCAAGTTCCGTGCAGAAGCCAATATTAATGACTGGTGGCAGATGAGTGTCAGCTATGCCAAGGATTCGGTCTTTGGATCGAACGCCTGGATGAATGTGACACTCTCAATTCCTGAGGGTAGATCTGATAAGTGGATGCGTCCCAAAACGCTGCAACAGCGTATGTATCAACCAATGAATCGTAATTACCGTATTGTTGCGAATACCAAAACAGAAATTAATTCGGAATTGGCGATCAACCCAGATGACGGCATGCCTTATATTGTGGCTCATATCGATCCTGACTTTGGGGCTGCCGGAAATGGTACGTACGAAACACCATTTGGTTCAGTCGCCGCTTATAATGCCTCTCCTCCAGTGGCGACAACGGATATTATCTTCGTGCAGGATGGTAACGAAATGAATCTGGACGGCGGGATTACATTACTTGACAATGGTGGTGGCATCGGTGGTGTCACAGGCCAACGATTGTTGAGTGAAGCTGTTACACATACCTTCGATGTGCTTCAAATGGGAACGGTATCAACACTCACTCTACCTGGATATAATCCAGCAGCCAGCCGTCCTACTTTGACAAACACCGCGGGCGGAAATGTGGTTACCGGTCAAGGTGGTGCGTGGGAAGTTTCCGGTTTCAACATCAGTGGAACCACGGCAGCACTCCCGTATAACACCGGCATCTTCTCAGCAGGAACACGCGGGTTCAATATCAATCGTAACTCGTTCGTGCTCTATAATCGTGGTGTTGATGTCACCAATACTGCTAACGGCATCGGTATCGTCACCGATAACACGTTCTCAGGAGATGGGGCCAACTCTCTACATGGTGCCCGTATCACACAGAATACAGGCACACTTGAGCTGGCGTTCCAAAACAACACGGCAACAAACAATCTGGGCGTCGTTCCTCCGGGAACAGGAACCGGCTTTGAAATCATTGCCAACGCAGGAACGACCATCGATGGGGTGGGAACCGCCGCCGATGGTACTACGACACTGGGAATCACCGGAAATACAGCTAATGCAAACGGTACCGGGATGATTCTGACCGAGAATGGGGGAACGATTGATACGGACTTCTCCAATAATACATTCAATAATAATATCAATCCGAATACTGGTCTGCATGTCAATTCGAACGGTGGGACAATCACATTCCGGTCCTTTGACACGATCACAGCAACTGGCAACACCGGCATCGGTATTGCCTTTGATGCGACCGGCGGCGGTACCATCTCGGCTGTCACGGAAGATATGAATGGAAATGGGGTGATTGATCCCGGCGAAGATATGAACGGAAACGGCGTTCTCGATCTGGGACTGACAACCATCAATGCCAGCAACAACACCACAGATGGTTTTGTGGCCACGGCCGATGGTGCAGGGTCTACCATCAATCTGAGTATCGGTAGCGTAAATGCGACTACCAACCTCTTTAACAGTAATGGTCAGAACGGGATTAGCCTGAATACACTCAATACAGGTACTATCGGTGGTCAGATTGTCAACAATACTGCCACCGGTAACGGACAGGATGGCTTTGCAAATACCTTAACGACGGGAACAATCGATCTGACGACCATCGCTTCGCCTTCGGTTTCCAATAATACCTTCACCGGGAATACCCGACACGGTATGAGTATTACCAATAACAACGGCGGTGCTTTTACGACGGCACTGATTTCCACCAATGATTTCAGTAACAATACCGAAGCCGGACTGTTCATTGGTGGGTCTGCGATGGGTGGCACTAACACTGCGGTCAATACCCTGGGTAGCATCGATTTGAACAACTTTAATCGGGAGACACTCGGGACTTCGGGTATCCTGTTTGGATCCAGCGACGTCAGAACAACGGCCAGTATCACACGCAATACTTTCGTGGGACGTGCTCCCGCCTTGCCCGGTGATGATGGAGCCAGCTTCGGTGTCGGCGGTACTGTCGACGGTACCACTACCGTGGGCGGCAATGGCGGTGTCACTCTGGCCTTTGGAAGTCTGGCTGCCGTCGATAATTCACTCGTCAACACTTTCACGAATAACGGTGATGCCCACATCGGTCTGCTGTTAATCGGTAACACAACCAACCAGGTTGACATCGATCAACACGACTTTGATACCACTTTTGATACCACTCTCAGCAGTGAGTTTACTGGTGAAGGCGTCGGGTTTATCGTGCGGGATACAGCCACTTTGACTAACAGCACCATTCAGCGGAGTATCATCCAGAACAGTGCTGCATCCGGTCTGTTGATGACCGTCACAGGAAATAACTTGGGTGATTTTGGTACAATAGACAATATTACAATTGGGGGCAGCACAACGGATTTCGGAAACCTGTTTACCAATAACACAGGCAACGGTCTTGAAATGGCCCGAACCTCGGATGGTGTCATGACCAATATCGACATCACCTACAACACCTTCACTACCAACACGCTGAATGGTATCGACCTGACTGCCTCTGCAGCCAACAAGACCGATACTTATACCGTCAACAACAACACAGTTACCGATAACGGTCTCTCTGGTGTCGATCTCCGTGTTGAATCAGATGCAGTGCTGTCAGCCAATATGGACAGCAATGTGATTACCGGAAACGATCTCCATGGTATTATGACAACCGAGCTAACCAACTCCGTTTTTGATACACGGGGTATCACCGGGGCCTGGACTCGTAACTACATTGCGGAAAACACCGGTGACGGTATTCACCTTGAAGGGGCGACCGATAATCTGGTCATCGGGGATGCGGCAGACTCCTCGCTGGGTAACATGATCGTGAACAACGGAGTCGACGGTATCGCTGTCGAAGACGCTGGAACACTCACGATCGCCCGCAACTACATCGCAGAAAACGCTGCCGTCGGTATCGACCTGGATCTGCTCGGGTATAATAACACGACCATTTCCAACAACGATATTACCCGCAACGGCGGAGATGGTATCGAATTCATGAATGTGCTCTCAGGGAGCTTCGATCTCAGTATTACCGGCAACGTAATCGACTTCAACGGAGGTCGCGGTTTCGATGTCCTGGCTCGACCGGGTCTGGGGGGAACTTCCTCTTCAATCGACATTGCGTTTGACGACAATATCGTGAACGAAAACCGCCTGGAAGGTGTGTATGTGGTCTACACCGCTTCACTCACTCAAAACCAGACCGATCCTTCTACAGATCCTCTAGCAGCAGACGGAAGTCTGTTCCAGGATGTTTACCTGAGAATGGATATGGATAACAACCAGATCATCGACAACGGTCGTGACAGTGGCTTTGGTACCACTGGTCTGGTGGTTCGTGTTGGTACCACTCGATCCTTTAACAGCACGACTGCTCCAGGCGGATTTGCTAGTGACGGTGTGGGGAACTTCGTTACCTCTGGTGTGATCATGTCGGTTACCAACTCGACTTTAACGGGTAACTTGGGAGACGATGTCTTCTTCGAATCATTTGTCTCCACGGATAATCCGGCTGCGACAGCAGGGACATGGGGTAATACCACCGATCCGACGGCCATCACTACCATTCAGAGCGATGCACTGGCTCGTTTGGATTTGACCTGGCAGACCAATACAATTATATCATCTGATGTAAACAATACTGGTGCGTTCTACAACAATGCTGATACCTTCAAATCGCGTTTGAACAACGTTGCCAGCCCGGGACCGTTCACCTCTACTACAAGACGTCGTAACGCTCAACGTCTGGCTGCTCGTATTGCTAACCTGAATGCTCCTGGTGCAGGGACCTTCCTTTACTCCGGTACAGGAGAAAGTACCTTCCGTGTCTCAGGGGACACCGGTATCTTCATTCTGGACACCAATCCATTCGTAACCACACCTAACGATGCGAATGGTGTCTTCCTGCCGGGAACAATTGTTGGCGAACTGCCCTTCGGTTGGGGGGAATTCTGATCCTCCCTCCTGGGCATGATGTAAGAAACTGCTGAAACGAAAAGGCCATCCTGAATTGCTTCAGGATGGCCTTTTTTAAATGAATGCACTCAATTTCAATTAAGCGGGCGACAGAAACTGTTCAATCCGATTCAGCCCCTCTTCCAGAGTTTTGAGATCGGTGGCAAACGAAAGTCGTACATAACCGGGAGCACCAAAAGCGTCACCGGTGACTAACGCGACATGGGCTTCTTCCAACAGTGCGGTACAGAATTCACTGGAGTCTTTCACTACTTTGCCGCCACCCAGCGGTTTGTTGAAGTGAGCACTCACGTTGAAAAACGCATAAAACGCGCCCCCTGGTTCCGCAAAACTGATGTCCGGGAACTTTCGTAAGCGTTCCCGAACATAGCTCCGGCGTTCTTTGAAGGCTTCCAGCATTTCCGCCACACTTTCCTGCGGTCCACTTAAAGCGGCAATCGTCGCTGCCTGACTGATGCTGCAGGGATTCGAGGTTTCCTGACTCTGCAGTTTGGTCATCGCCGCCGTCAGTTCTGCTGGAGCAATCGTCCAGCCAATCCGCCAGCCGGTCATCGCGTAGGCTTTACTGACGCCGCTGACGATAATCGTGCGCTCGGCGACGTCTGGTCCGAAGGAAGCAAAGCTGCGAAATTCGGAACCTTCATAAATCAGTTTTTCATAGATCTCATCGGAGAGTACGGCGACATCTTTTTCCACCGCGACCCGCGCCAGCGCTTCGAGTGCTTCCACCGGATAAGCGGCTCCGGTCGGGTTACAGGGATTGTTGAGCATCATCAGTTTCGTTTTGGGAGTAATCGCCTGGGCAAACTGTTCGGCACTCATGCAGAAGCCGCTCTCTTCGGTCGTTTCGACCATCACCGGAGTTGCCCCCGTTAATTCCACCAGAGCACTGTAACTGACCCAGTAAGGCGTCGGAATAATCACTTCATCGCCGGGACCACACAGTGCAGTCAACACATTATGAATCGAGTGTTTGGCGCCATTGGAAACCACCACCTGATTCGGCTGGTAGCTTAAACCATAATCGCGCTGATAGGCATCGCAGATCGCCTGTTTGACTTCCGGAGTTCCCGCGGCGGGAGTGTAATGGGTCTGGCCATTATCCATCGCTGCTTTGGCAGCCTCACAGATATGAGCAGGAGTATTGAAATCCGGCTCGCCCAGCGTGAACTCGTAGACTTTGACGCCCGTGTTTTTTAATTCTTTCGCTTTTGCAGCAGCTGCGATTGTGGCAGAGGGTTTTAGTTTCTGGACAGTAGAGGAGAGCTGCATCGACATAATTGTGATCTTTGTAGTCTGAATGAATAAAACAGTCTGTATCTGAAAACCATTTTCAGATCGCACCCAATTCCCTGTTAGGACACCGGGAATTCTTTGATGTTCGAAAACACCTGATTCTTTGCACCTGAGCGGATAGCGTCAAGTCTCTGGTAGCTTTGTTTACAAATCGAGAGGGAATCCGAGCCAAATGTCAGGCGTAAGCGGTGGTTTCTCCCTCCGTCGGCCTGTTCTGCGAAGAGCGTGTGTGATTCAAGAGTCGCAAACAGGACGGAACGTGCGTCGATTAGCGAGACGCGGGGAGCGAGCTCTCGGCATTTTTTCCGACTTCATGAGCCGACATCGCCACATGAATCCGAGACGTCATTTTGAATTCGGATCGGGGTTGCGTGCCCCCTTTAGTATCCCGTGTGACTTCCACGGTCCATTTCGCCACACCAAACGGAATCTCGCTCGTGCGCCAGATGGTACCTTCGTTCTTGGAGCGAGCACTCGGACTTTCGCTCATGAACGTTCCCTTGTACTCTCGAGCAGAGACAGCTCCGGCTGGCGTTTCGACAGTCGTTGCTTCACCTTCCGAGTCCCATTTGGTGTAATGCTCGAGCATTGTGATCATCGGGTAATACCGCAACACATTTGTTTTTAAAGGTTCAACTTCTCGATCGCCGATTTTTCGATAGCCACGAATAATCGGAAGAAACGTGATAGGAATCTGTTTTTTATCAACGAGCTGACCGTTAATTGCAGATTCGGGGACGAGCACTTTATAAATCCGCGGGCCCGAGACCCCCGGGGCTACTCCCGATTCCGTCGCCTTGCCGGTAATGCACTTGAACTCAAGCCAGCGACAGGCGGTTTGCGCGCCGTCGAATTCCGCCATTTCAGAACCGACCGAGCTGATAATCAGATGCCGCGTCCATTTGAGTTTGACATTCAAATCGTTGGATTCCGGCCCCGGCATCTCTTTTTCATAAGTGCCTTCAAATCTGACCCAGGAACCATCGGGAGGCAATTCCCAGACCAGCCCTTGTGCAAACAGGGAACTCGAACAGGAAACAACCAGGCAAACGGCAACAAAGATTGATCGGACAGACATATTTTGAAAACCAGAGCTGAACACGGAAAATGAAGCGAGACGGTCAATTACTGTGAGAAACTTAAGTCTCCAGTGTGACAAAAGAGGCATCCTCTGACAACACTTTTTGGTTTTTCCGGCAGGAATTTTCCCAAGCGAATCATTTTCAGTGCGAATAACGGGAGCATCAGTCAACTCTTTCTTGACCGTTGCCGGTAGTTCGCCTTAGACTGCTTATAGGAGTTAACACGGTTTTAACGTTTCACGGATTGTCGAAAAGCCGGTTCTACCTCTGCAAACAATACATACGTCCCTCTACTGGAGATTTCTGATGTCGATGCCGTTTCTGAAAAATCGATGGTTACTATTCGCTCTGGTTTTGGGGTGCAGTCTCTGTTTTATGCTGACATCTGCTTCAGCTGCAGAAGAAAAAGACAAGCCCACGCGGGAAAACTGGGCACACATTATCATTAAGGGTTCTTATCCCGAAGGCCCACAGATGCCGGGGTTGTTTGGTGATGTGACCGAGTCGCTTTCCAAGGTGACCGGGCGACTGGAAAAAGCAGCCGAGGATCAATCCCTGACGGGAGTAATCCTGCATTTGAAGGGAACTCAGCTGGGCTGGGCGAAAATCAACGAACTGCGCGAAGCCATTTTCAAAGTCCGTAAAGGCAAGAAAAAAGTGTATGCCTGGATTGAGTCGGGCATGACGAAAGATTATCTGATCGCGACCGCCTGCGATCAGATCGTGATGCCAGAGTCGGCCACGCTGATTCTGCTGGGGATGCGCGCCGAGGTCAGCTTCTATAAAAATTTATTCGACTGGCTGGATGTCAAGCCGGACGTATTGCGGGTCGGCGAATACAAGTCGGCAGCCGAGCCTTACACGCGAACGGATATGAGCCCTGCATTTCGTGAAGAAATGGAAGCGCTGCTGGATGACTATTATCGTCAGATCAAAGCAATGATTTCCAAATCCAGGGGCATCACGGCAGAGCAGGTGGAAGCCGCGATCAACGCTGGACCCTACATGGCCGCGGATGCCAAACAGAAAGGGCTTGTCGATCATATTGCCTATGAAGATCAGCTACCCAAACTGATCACCGGAGGCAAAGCCAAGACCGAAGTCCGGATCATCAAGAAATATGCGAAAAAGCGAGCGGATACCGATTTCTCAGGGATCGCCGGCCTGATTAAATTGATGGATTTGTTAGCCGGCATCGATTCCTCACAACGCATTGGTTCAGGACCACGGATTGCCGTGATTTATGCAACCGGGGCAATTATGTCTGGTTCCAGTTCACAAGGCGGACTTCTGGGTGTGAATGTACTGGGCTCTGATACCTTCATCAAAGCTGTTGAAAAAGCAGCTAAAGATGATCAGGTCAAAGCCATTGTCCTGCGGGTCGACAGTCCGGGGGGAAGTGCGCTCGCCAGTGATTTAATGTGGCGTTCGCTGCAAGAAGCAGGCAAGCCAATCGTGGTCAGCATGGGCGATGTCGCTGCCAGCGGAGGCTATTACATTTCCATGGGCGCGAATCACATCTTTGCAGAGCCTGGCACGTTGACCGGATCGATTGGTGTGGTAGGCGGGAAACTGGCTGTAGAAGGTCTGTATAACAAAATTGGAATTACCACCAGCGTGATTTCACGCGGCAAAAACAGCGGGACCTTCAGCCCCATGACTGGCTTTACGGAATCAGAACGTGCCGCTGTGACCAAGCTGCTGTATGCCGTCTATAAACAGTTTACGGAAAAAGCGGCTGAGGGACGAAAAATGGAGTACACCGCCCTGGAAAAACTGGCCCGGGGCCGCGTTTATACAGGAGCGATGGCGCTCAATAATGGATTAGTGGATCAACTGGGAACGCTGGACGATGCCATCGAGCACGCGCGCCAGCTCGGTAAGATTCCGAAAGGTGAGAAATTTGAAAAATTAATTCTTCCCCGGCCGACCAGTCCGTTTGAGCAGATTTTTGGCCCCATTGATGCACAGGCCGGGCAGGCTCAGCAAATGACGCGCATGCTCAATCTGCTCTCTCCCGAATTATCACAGCAGTTGAAACAACTGGATCTGATCAACTTGCTGGCTCGGGAAAAAACGCTGACGCTGATGCCATTTCAGATTCGTGTGAACTAGTCAAAAATTGGTCTGATGATTTAACAACTCTGAAACGCCTCAGCCTGAAGCTGATGATCAGAGTAGAAATATGAGAACGAGGAGACAGGATGTTTAACGGCTTACGAAAAGCAGACCGGGTTTTATGCTTCTTTGCGTTAGTGGCTTTAGTGGTCGGAGGAAACGGGAAGCCGGCTTGCGCTGACGAAAAAGTCAATCTGGCTGAATTCTACGGATTCAAGCCACTCGAACTCTTCAAATTATCCAGTCGCTCTTCCAACATGCTGGCGGAAGATATCAACGGGGATCATCTGAATGACCTGATTCTGATCGACAACAGTAACAGTCGCATTGATATCTTGCAGCAACGAACCGACAAAGATCAGGAAGCGAATGACGATTCCAATCAAGGCATCAACTTCATTCCCAATGATGCTCGGTTGAAACATGTGAAGGTACCCGTTGATGTTTCTGTCTCTGCTTTGACCGTGGGGGACTTCAACGGCGATGGCCGCAACGATCTGGCTTATCTGGCATTGCCGGATCGATTGATTATTCGCTATCAGTCTGAAAAGGGAGACTGGTCAAAACGCAAACGGATTCGACTGGCCGACTTGCAGCCCACGCAGTGGACGATTGCGGCCGGAGATCTGAATTTCGACCAGAAAGACGATTTAATTGTTCTGGGGAAAAATCATACCTATGAAATTCTGCAGAACACGCAAGGGGAGTTAAATACGCCGCAATCAATTCTGAATACGTCTCCCAAGCTGGGCCTTGCTGCGATTGCCGATCTGGACGGCGATGGTCGCAACGATTTTACCTACGCGACCCGTGATGGGAAAAACCAGGTTTTGTGTGCCCGTTTGCAAAAACAGGATGGAAAACTGGGGCCGGAAATTCGGTTTGAGCTTTCTAACCCGCGTTCGGTCACACTCTCCAATCTCGATGGCAAACCGGGTTCGGAAATCATGACCATTGATTCACAAACCGGGCGTCTCAAAGTTCAGCAGCTGGAAAACGCACAGAATCAAAACGGAGATCTCTCCAAACGACTGACTCTGTACGGATTCGGCGAAGCAGGATCAGGTCGCAATCGTGGTTTTGGTGTGGGAGATATCAACGGTGATGGATTAAGCGATGTCGTTGTCTCTGACCCGGAAACCGCGCAAATGCTGGTTTATCTGCAAACGAAAGATCGCGGCCTCGATCTCGGGCAGACCTACCCCGGTCTGCTGGGCGTGGAGCAGTTACGCATTGAAGATGTGAACGGCGACGGACGGGGCGAAGTCTTTGTCTTGAGCGAACGCGAAAAGATTATCGGCGTCAGTTCATTAGACAAACAGCGTTTGTCGTTTCCTCAAATTCTACCCATTAAAGGCGAGCCATTGGCGTTTGAACTGGCTGACCTGGATGGAAATCAGACACCCGAATTGATTTATGCCGCCAAAGTCGTCAACAAAGGAAGCTATAGTTATAAGTTGCAGGCACTCCGTCTGGGCAGTGATGGGAAGTGGAGCGAATATCAGTTTCCAAGCAATCCTCCCAGCCTGGATGCGCCCAAATCATTAGTCAAGCTCGACGCCAATGGAGACGGCATTTATGAACTCATGGCATTTTACGGACTGTCCCGATCACCCAAAATGGTCTCGTTACTTCCAAGGCAAACTCCCAAATTGATTGAGCCTTCCGGGGGAATCAACTTGGATGAAATCAAACCCGAATCCATTTTCATTGGCGGCAAAAAACGGGACTGGGTTCTGACCGCGCAGAATAACTTCGCCCGCCGACTGAGGTTGAACTCCACCAATCAATGGCAGGTTGTCGATCAGTTCAATGCCCCTGAAAGCAAAGCCCGCGTCGTCGGTGCAGTGAACATTGACCTTGATGGCGAACCAGGCGATGAAATTGTACTGGTCGACCTGGGGGTTGAGAAACTCCGCATTTTGCGGAAAGAGTCCAATGTTTATCGTCCTTGGAAAGAAGTGGAAATTGGCGAGTTTCCCTTTATTTCTGCCCACGTCGCCGACTTGAACGGCGATCAGCGGCCCGACCTGTTATTGTTCGGACGGGGACAATTCGGGATTCTCTACTCCGGTCAGACTCCACCCACATTGAAGGAAGTGGCTTCCTTTGAATCAAAATTGCCGCAAGCCTACTTTACCGATTCGGTGGCAGGCGATCTGAACGGCGATGGTCGGTCTGACCTGGTGATCCTCGACACACGCACTCATCATGTCGAAATTCTCAACTTGGGCGCGAAACAGGACCTGAAGCATGCGTTAAACTTCAAAGTCTTTGAAGAGAAAACTTTTTCCCGTTCCAACCGGGCCGGTGTCAATCCGCGGGAAGCCGTGATCGCCGATCTGACCGGTGATAATCGCAAGGATCTGATCCTTTTGTGCCACGACCGTGTTTTACTTTACCCTCAGGATGATGGGAAAGATTAAGGAACGTACCAACTAAAGGTTGCTTGTATCGTGCATCGCGTATTTCTGGGATAAGCGATCCAGTCCCCAGACCAGAACAGCGGCACCAGCGATCAGCGCCAGCGAGGCCCAAAACATGCCGTCGAAACTGCCCGGCCAGACATTTTCGTAAATCCGATGTTTGAAGGGCACCATTTCAGGTGTCTGTTCGGCAGTGTAGGGGGTCGCGTCAATCTTGAACGGCCAGATCCGTCGTAATGAACCCACCATCAGGCCGCAGAGCACGGCCATTGTCAGCGTATGAAAATTGTGCAACAGCCAGCGTAGCACTTTGCTGAACAGGATCAATCCGAGTAAACAACCCGACACAAACACAACAACAGTCAGCAAACCGTTCCAGTCGATATTCCCTTTGAGTAGTTCTTTGGGAATGGTTTTCAATAAACCGGTAATGTCGTGATATTTTCCCAGCAGGATCAGAATCAGTGCGCCGCTGATGCCAGGCAGGATCATCGCGCAGATGGCGATCATCCCGCAGAGAAAGACATACAGATTTCCTTCCGGCGGCTTGACGGAATGTTCTCCCACCAGCAGATAAACGCCGATCAATGAAGCGACAAACGCAATCACATTCGCGATCGTCCAGCGATCTACCATTTGTGCCACGAGAAAACTGGAAGCCAGGATCAATCCAAAAAACAGCGACAATGTCAGTTGTAGATGATAATCGAGCAGATAATGCATCAGGCTGGCCAGGCTGACGACTCCCGTCAAAATTCCCACACCCAGGGGAATCACAAATCGCAGGTCGAGGTGTTGCGCCGCTTCAGACCACTTTCGCTGTATCAGTAGTTGAAACAATCGGGCATCACAGTGACTGATGGCGGTAATCAGTCGCTGGTAGATGCCCAGAATCAGTGCGACGGTTCCCCCGGAAACGCCAGGAATGATGTCGGCCCCCCCCATTAAAAGGCCCCGTCCGAGCTGGATCAGATCCCCTTTGGCGGGAAATTTGGGTGGGGGTTGGGAAACGGATGGTTCGGAATCAGACATCAATTAACCTTGATTTAATGAACAAAAGGATCTTCGATTTAATTATTTCGACGCCAGCAATTGAACACAGGATACGAGATCAGGTATGTTTCATAGAGATGCAAAGTGTAATGTAGTGAAGCGTTTCTGAAAAGCGTTGATTTCTGATCCCCCAATAGTAAAGAGAAAAGCACTATGAAAGGCCCCGGATTGAAGCTGGACCTTGATGTCAGGCGACTCTGGAAGTGTCCTCAAACGGGCGAAACGATTCGATTGAGTGGCGATGTCACTACCAAATCAACGCAGATGAATGGAGAAACTGTCTTCATGAAACTCGTCGAAGAAAAACGCAGTCTGTACCGGGATCCGTTTCATTTTGACTATTATGAACCGCCGGCTGCCGATCAGTCTTCTTCAGAACGGGCTGCCGCCGCGGCACGTTCGATTGAGGAAATGGAAACGGTCGAAGAAATCGTCGTGGCTGAAGCGCAGACGACAGAAATTTCATTCACTGCTCCCGAAGAGCCCAAACCAGACACACCTCAGGTTCAAGAACCGGCGGCTGAAGATGAGGAAGAAGATAGCTTCGGCGGCGGGTTGCTCTGAGCCACTTTGAATCGATGCGTTCGATTGATCACGATTTCGTTTGAGTTTCTTATCTCGGCATCAGCCGATTGGTATAACGCGGTCCATGTCACAAACAGATATCATTATTACCGGTGCTCGCGAGCACAATCTGCAAAACGTCAGTGTTCAACTTCCCCGCAATCGGCTGATCGTCATGACCGGAGTCAGCGGCTCCGGCAAAAGCTCGCTTGCGTTTGATACGCTTTACGCAGAAGGGCAACGGCGCTACGTCGAATCGCTTTCCAGTTACGCGCGTCAGTTTCTGGGGCAAATGCCCAAACCGGAAGTCGATGCCATCTCCGGCCTCGCCCCTTCGATTTCCATTCAGCAGAAAATGAGCGGCCGCAACCCGCGCAGCACCGTGGGGACGATTACAGAAATCTACGACTACCTCCGCGTCTTATTCGCCCGCGTCGGACTGGGCTCCTGTGAAAACTGCGGCAAACCGATCAGCTCCCAGAGCAGCGAGCGGATTATCGATTCAATTTCGCTCCTGCCGGAGAAAACCCGTTTTACCATTCTGGCGCCGTTGATCCAGCAGCAGAAGGGCGAGTACAAAGATCTGTTCGAGGATCTTTCCAAACAGGGCTTCCTCAGAGCGCGCGTCGATGGTCGCATCGTGCAACTAACCGATCAGCTTCAGCTGGATCGTCAGATGCGGCACACGATAGAAGTCGTCATCGACCGACTGGTGGCAGGCAAAGTCAGCCGCGCGCGGCTGGCAGAGTCGGTGGAACTGGCGTTGAAACTGGGCAATGGAACGCTGATTGTCGCCCAGGAACTTTCTGCGAAACATCCCGATAATGAAAATGCAGAGACGCTGCAGGACAAAATATTCAGCTCACGCTATGCCTGTGCCGATTGCGGCATCAGCTATGAACCGCCGACGCCTCAGTTATTCAGTTTCAACAGTCCGTTGGGGATGTGTACTGAATGTAACGGCCTTGGAATGCGGTACGATTTTCCACTCGACTCGTTACTGAAAAAAGGTTCGCTGTCGATTCAAAAAGGGGCCTTCGAGTTGTTGGGCCCGTTAAGCAAAGTCGGAAAATGGCGACGTCACATCTACAACGGCGTGGCCCGTTCTATCGAAAAAGATCTTAAACTTACTGAAGACAGTTTTCTGAAAACGCCCTGGAACGAATTGCCCGCAGCAGCGCAGCACCAGTTTTTGTATGGAACCGGCGAACGCAATATCACCTTCAGTTGGCGGCATTCGGGCGGTGTTTGGAAGCATGGCGGCACCTGGGAGGGATACATTGAGGAACTGCTGGAAAGTTACCGTAAAACCAGCAACCCCATGCGGCGGAAACAGCTCGAAAAGTACATGGACTTCGTCCAATGTTCCAGTTGCCACGGAACGCGACTGAATACACAGGCACGCCACGTCCACATTACTTCGACCAGTTATGCATCCAACGGCAGTCAAAAACCAGCAGCCAAAACTCTGCCGGAAGTTTGTGCCTTCAGTATTGAAGAAGCCGCCACCTTCTTCGAATCACTAGAATTGGACGAAACCGGTTTGCTGATTGCCGACGAAGTCTTGAAAGAGATTCGCGGACGCCTCGGCTTTCTGTTGCGATGCGGCCTGAATTATCTGACGCTCGACCGCACCGCGCCCACGCTGTCCGGCGGTGAAAGTCAGCGGATTCGACTGGCCGGGCAGATTGGCTGCGGTCTGGTGGGCGTCGTTTATATTCTGGATGAACCCTCCATCGGCTTGCATCCCCGCGACAATACGATGTTGCTGGAAAGTCTCTGCGATCTGCGTGATCAGGGAAATACGGTGATCGTCGTTGAACACGATGAAGAGACGATGCGCGCCGCTGACCATATCGTCGACTTCGGTCCCGGCCCCGGTATCCGTGGCGGGCACATTGTCGCGGAAGGCACCTATCAGAAAGTTCTCAAAGCGAAAGAGAGTGTGACGGCCCAGTTCCTCTCCGGTAAAGAAAAAATCGAAATCCCGGAAGCACGTCGTCGTCTTGTCAAAAAAGAATCGATCACAATCAAAGGGGCCAAACATCATAACCTGAAAAATATCAGCGCTGTGATTCCCACCAAAGGTTTTATCTGTGTCACCGGCGTGAGTGGTTCTGGGAAAAGTTCGCTCGTGAACGATATTCTCTGGTCGGTCCTCAATAAAAGTGTCAACAAAGGAAAAGGAAATCCGGGCGAACACCAGAAAGTGACCGGCCTGGAATTCATCGACAAAGCGATTGACATCGATCAGTCTCCCATCGGTCGTACGCCCCGTTCGAATCCCGCGACGTATGTCAAAGTCTTTGATCTGATCCGCGATCTGTATGCGAAGCTCCCGGATGCCCGCGCCCGTGGCTACAAAGCCGGGCGGTTCAGTTTCAATGTTGCCGGCGGACGCTGTGAAGCCTGTGAAGGACACGGCGCGAATAAGCTGGAGATGGACTTTCTTGCTGATGTCTGGGTTCCCTGTCCGGTTTGTGAAGGCCGCCGTTTTCACCATGAAACGCTGGAGATTCGCTACAAGGGCGCCAATATCGCCGAAGTGCTGGAGATGGATATTCAACAGGCAATTGAACATTTTCAGAACGTTCCCAAAATTCTGAAGCTGCTGGAATCGCTGCACAATGTCGGGCTGGACTATCTCAAACTGGGACAGCCTTCCCCTACACTGTCCGGCGGTGAAGCACAACGGGTCAAGCTGGCACGCGAGTTGGGTAAACGTTCGACCGGCAGCACTTTTTATCTTTTAGACGAACCAACGACCGGGCTGCACTTTGCCGATGTCAAATTACTGCTGAAAGTGCTGCATCATCTGGTCGATGCCGGGAACACAGTGCTGGTGGTCGAACATCATCTCGATGTGATCAAGACGGCCGACTGGGTGATCGATCTCGGCCCCGAGGGGGGAGAAGGGGGTGGAACGATTTTGGTTGAAGGCACGCCCGAAGAAGTCGCCGCCTGTTCGCACTCTTATACCGGTTTAGCCTTGAAAGAACAGACCGAACTGGTACCAGCCAAATCGACGAAACGCAAGAAAACAGCAAAAGCGCTGACTCTCAACAACCCGCATCTGCGTTGGCAGTCGGCGAATCAAAAACGAAATGGCAAACCGAAAGGGGACAGCAAGGAGATCACGATCCGCGGTGCCGGCCAGCACAATCTGCAAAACCTGGATGTGCAAATTCCCCGCAATCAGATGAATGTATTTTGTGGGCCGAGTGGCAGCGGCAAGAGTTCTCTGGCGATGGATACGCTGTACGCCGAAGGGCAGCGTCGCTATGTCGAATCGCTGTCGGCCTACGCACGCCAGTTTCTCGGGCAGATGCCCAAACCGAAGTTCGAGCACATTCACGGGCTCTCGCCGGCGATTGCCATTGAACAGAAAACGACCGGTCATTCACCCCGTTCGACCGTCGGCACCGTAACCGAAATCTATGATTACCTGCGCGTGCTCTATGC
Organism: Gimesia alba; assembly: GCF_007744675.1. Taxonomy (NCBI): domain Bacteria; kingdom Pseudomonadati; phylum Planctomycetota; class Planctomycetia; order Planctomycetales; family Planctomycetaceae; genus Gimesia; species Gimesia alba. The sequence continues at coordinate 5,969,366 of NZ_CP036269.1, read as the reverse complement.
CCGTCTCGGAACCATGTATTGCCCGGACTGCGATGTGCCCGTGGAAACGCAGACTACCGATGAAGTCATTGAACGCATTTTGTCGATGGAAGCGGGAACCAAGCTCTTGATCTTGGCGCCCGTCGAGATCAACGTCGGTCAGGCCTATGAAACGCTTTGGGAAAAACTAAAGTCACAAGGCTTTCTGCGGGTGCGCATTGATGGCACGACGTACCGTCTGGAAGAGGTACCGGAAATCGACCGCCGCCGCCGACATGAAGTGGAAGTGGTGCTCGACCGGATTACCGTCGCCGCCAAGAATCGTTCGCGCATTGCCGACTCGGTGGAATCTGCATTGGCGCTTGGCGAAGGGTTGATGTATACCTGCTATTGTGATGATACGATTCCCGAAGAAGAATGGGATTTCGAAACGTTCAGCCTGTTTTATTTCTGTGAACAGTGCGGTCAGAGTTTTGAAGAATTGACGCCGCATAACTATTCGTTCAACAGTCCGCTGGGATGGTGCGAATATTGTGAAGGTCTGGGAACCGAACTGGGTACGAATTTATCCGAGTTGATTCCCGATCCGAACCGCAGTCTGCAGGACGCCGCGGTTGCCGCCTGGCCTGATCCACGGACGAATCCCGAGTTCAACAAAACGCTGATTGCGCTGGCAAAACAGTTTCGGATTCCGCTGGACGTCCCCTTTAATCAGCTCAGCGTGAAACAGCAGCGCGTCATTCTGTACGGCGATGAAGAACGCTGGATTCCCCTAGATGACTCCGGCAGAATTCAATTTCAGTACAAGGGGTTGTACCCGGCGATTGAGGAAGCATCGCGGCTCTCGTTCGCGTTTCGCAGTCGCCTGCACGAGATGACGGGGGAAGTGCCCTGTTCTGTGTGTAACGGCAGCCGCCTGCGGACTGATGCTGCTGCCGTGCGGTTTCAGGGTAAGACCATCGGCCAGTTTTGTGATCTTCCTTTGAGCGATGCGCTCGCGTTTATTAAAACCGCAAAGCTCGATAAACGGCAAAAGCAGATCGCCGGCGATCTGATCAAAGAAGCCACGAGCCGCCTGGAGTTTCTGGTTGATGTCGGACTGGAATATTTAACCCTCAGTCGCCCGTTGCCGACACTTTCGGGGGGAGAGAGCCAGCGGATTCGACTGGCAGGGCAGGTGGGACGTTCCCTGACCGGCGTGTTGTATGTGCTGGATGAACCGACGATCGGCCTGCATCCGCGCGACAACACACGGTTGATCAACACGCTCAAAAAACTGCGCGATATCGGCAACACGATCGTGATGGTCGAGCATGATCGGGAAGTTTTGGAAGCTTCGGACTGTCTGTACGACTTTGGTCCCGGGGCAGGGCGGTTTGGCGGCACGATTGTCGGCAAAGGTTCGCCCAAGCAGTTACAACGCAAAAAGAAATCACTCACGGGGCAATATCTGTCGGATCAGCTCACGATCCCACTGCCTCAGGAACGCCGCGTGATTTATGAGAAACAGGGCAAGACCGACGTTGCGGTTTCTCCCACCGGTCACTGGCTGGAATTGAAGGGCGCTCGCCAGCACAATCTGCAATCGGTCGATCTTTCGATTCCGCTGGGCGCATTCATCTGTATTACCGGAGTGAGTGGATCGGGAAAAAGTTCGCTGATCGAAGAGACGCTGGCACGGGCCGTCACTAAAAAGCTGCACCGCTCTAAAGAAGCGCCTGGTCCGTTTGATGATCTGCTGGGGCTCGAACAAATCAATAAAGCGATCATTGTTGATCAAAGGCCGCTCGGGAATACGCCGGCTTCGAATCCTGCCACCTACACTGGTGTGTTTGATCAGATTCGCGAACTCTTTTCTCGACTCCCTGATTCTAAAGTGCGCGGCTATCAGCCGGGACGTTTCAGTTTCAACCGTTCGGGCGGACGTTGTGAGGATTGCGAAGGCAACGGTCAGCGTTGTATCGAAATGCACTTTCTACCTGATGTCTGGGTGACCTGCGAAACCTGTAACGGCAAACGCTATAATCAGGAAACGCTGTCAGTCAAATATAAAGGAAAATCGATTGCCGATGTGCTGGAGATGTCGATTGGCGAAGTGGCGGAGCTGTTTAACAACATTCCGGCGATCCGACGGACGATGGAAACCCTGTGTGCGATTGGCTTGGACTATCTGACGCTGGGACAATCCGCGCCAACATTATCCGGGGGTGAATCGCAACGCGTGAAACTGGCGGCGGAACTGGCGCGACCGAGCACCGGGAAAACGCTGTATCTGCTGGATGAACCGACGACCGGCCTGCATTTTGATGATATTGCCAAACTGCTCAAGGTACTCAACAGTTTGGTCGAACTCGGCAATACCGTGATCGTCATCGAGCACAATCTGGACGTGATCAAAACAGCCGACTGGCTGGTGGATGTCGGACCGGAAGCAGGCATTGGTGGCGGACGAATCATCGCTGCAGGGACGCCGGAGAAACTGGTGGAACATGCAGACCGCTTTCAGAAACAGTCAACAAAAGCCAGCGCACGCAAATCGAAACAGCCGCCGCTTCTCCGATCTTATACGGGAGAAATTCTCAAGCCGATTCTTGCCTCCGGTGATCGCGAGGAACGCGAAGTCTTCGACGCACAGTCGCTCGGAGAAAAGCAGGCAGGCGACCTGGACCTGAAGCAAATCGGCCGCGACGCACAGATGCCGTGGCAGAAAGAGGGGAGACGCTGGCATACGCAGGACCATGTTTCCCTTTCGGGAGCGGCCTGTCAGTGGGAAGGCGGGGCGCTGGAAGCGGTGATCGACTTTGTGGAGAACAAAGAGGGCTTTGGTGAGATCAACTGGAATCATCGCAGTATTGTGGAAGTGAACGGGCCGGTCAAAAAACAGGGCTGGTTCCTGCATGCGAATACGGGGGATGAGTGGCTGCTGCGACTCAATTTCCGCGTCAAGCGGAATACCTTCAAGCAGGACGAACTCCGCGATCAACTAGCGTTTAAGTCGCTGGATGATCTGGACGAGCTTCCCATCTATGGACGTTCAAACCGGGTGCGAGTTAAAAACCTGAAAGGGCCCTGGCAGGAAGTCAGTCTGACGGTTCACTGGGAGGAAGAAATCAGCACGCCCGCGTTTATGGAATTCCTGGAGACAGCGTGCGAATCGTATCTCGGCTTGATTCAACGCGATGAAATCAAACCCGAAGAGATCATGCCCTGGAAAGTCCTGAAGAAGAAATGGCATCTCTCGCGGAAAGGGTTTCCCAACAATAAACGGGTTGTCTGGGATGCGTCGCTATTGGAGTCTCTGTTTGATCTGGTGGAGCAGACTTATCCCGATTCGGTCATTCAATGGGACAGTAAATCGCTGGTAAAATTTACGCGTGCCGGCCAGAAGAAATCGTTTCTGACGATTCATACCAAACGCCGCGAAGGTGTCGACCTGACGCTGCAATCCTCTGCAGGACAACTCACGCTGGGCAAGATCGCCGACCTAGGAAGTGAGCGCGAAATCAAAACTGATTCCAAAGGCAGAGAGCAGGCGCGGATTCGCTTCACAAACCAGAAGCAGGTGCAAAATAAAGCGTTCAAGCAACTGCTCAAATCGATGACTGACGAGTGAGCCGTTCCAAAACAGAACTTCAAAAAACGCTTTGAAATAAAGGGGGAAATCCCCGCATCTCGGAAAAGATGTTGACGTTTTTGAGTTTTACAGATAGGATACTCGCTGTAGCAATAGTCTTTCATATTGTTACGTCGTATAGCAATCGAATCTTAATCAGGTCAAATCGCTCTAATCTCTCACTCATCAGTGAGGACCTGTTCAATAAAACGACACTGAATTCGTTTTGGTAGGAAATATGGAAATGTGACGGATGCTCTTTTCTTACTCCAATTCGCGCTCCATTACCGTTCATACTCCTGCAAAATTAAATTTGTTCTTAAGCATCGATCATAAGCGATCCGACGGCTTTCACGATATTACTTCGTTAATGCTGTCGGTAGGAATATACGACACCTTAGTTTTCACGGAGGAACCTTCATCAGAAGTTGAGTTGCGTGTTGTCGAAGCAAATTCTCTTCAGCCCCAACAACTTACAGCCCATGAGTCAATCCCGACGGGAGAAGAAAATCTGGTAGTTCGCGCAATCAGGTTGCTTCAGGCAAAGTCGGGTAAACAGCAAGGAATTCGAATTCAGTTAACAAAACGAATTCCTTCACAGGCTGGATTAGGCGGGGGGTCGAGCGATGCAGCTGCAGCCTTGTTTGCTGTCAATAAACTTTGGCAATTGGGATTGTCACTTCATGAACTACGTGAATTGGCGGCGGAACTGGGAAGTGATATTCCCTTCTTTCTGACAGAAAGCACCAGTGCCATCTGCCGGGGAAGAGGTGAAATTATTGAACCTGTTTCAATTCCCCATTGTCTCCACTTTGTAGTTGTGCGTCCCGGCTCGGGATTATCGACTGCAGACGTTTATCGGCACTGTCGAGTGGGAAACCATTCGGAAAATCAGGTAGAGCAACTCGTAGGCGATCTGGCTTCTGGTCAATTTCATTCATTATCCAGCCTCATGTTGAATGATCTTCAGGCTCCTGCAGAAACACTAAATTCGGACATATTAATTTTAAAAGATTACTTCTCAAAACAATCTGTTTTGGGGCATATGATGAGTGGAAGTGGGACTGCCTATTTCGGTATCTGCCAGAACCGGGCTCAGGCATCTCAGATTGCGGCACGTTTACGTTCCACAGTCAAAGGGCACATATTTGTTGTCCAGAACCGACTATAGATGAGCAATTCAAAATTTGGCACAAATGGAGTGAGGCCATGGATATCAGTGAAGTTCGCATCAAGTTGATGAATGATCCGCATGAAAGATTACTTGCTTTTTGCTCGATTACTTTCGATGTCTCGTTTGTCATTCGAGATTTGAAAATTATTCAGGGGGCGAAAGGCGCCTTTGTGGCGATGCCCAGCCGCAAGCTGATGGATCGTTGTCCGAAGTGTCATACTAAAAACCACTTGCGGGCTTCGTTTTGCAACCAGTGTGGTGTACGACTGGATGAAAACCGGGCGGATAAGGACGACGCGGGACGCGCCCGACTCTATGCCGATATCGCTCACCCGATCAATTCGGAGTGCCGTGAATTGATCCAGCAGGAAGTCCTCAAAGCCTATCAGGATGAAAAAATATCCGCACAAGAGGACGGCTATATCTGCCGCTATGACGATTTCGGTGAAGAGGATTATGCCCGCCTGAGTCCTTATGAAGAAGACTTAGAAGATACAAAGACCCCAGCCGAAGTATCGGGGGCCGAATCAATCCACATCCGTAAAAATAATCAGGTGTTCCGAATCGACTCCGCGGAGTCCACCCAGGAGGCGAGTCCGCCGCATCACACGGCAGCAGACCAGCCCGAATCAGACAAAGTCTCATCGAATGAGAGTGAGTCCCGTTCGCGAGGCGGCGATACCTTTGGTTCCGGAATTGTCTGACTTTTATACACGTGCGACATGGAATCAGAGCGTGAACTCGTTTCAATGTCCAAAACACTCACTGGCGACTGATTCTGCTACGAACGGATCCTGTTTCATAGCAGAATCAACAACATGACCCCGACCTCAGATTGCCAATGAGGGGTCTGCATCACATCAGAAACAGGCCTGCCACCATGATTGTGATGCCGGTCGCTTTGGATGTCAGCATGTGCTGCAAACGATCAATCATTTTTTCGTTTGCTTGCAGTTCTACAATTTCCTGCTTTTCAACTTCTTTGCGGAGTTCGGCGTTCAACCATTCCAGAACCGAGATGCTCAGGTTCTGAGAAGTATCTTCCGTTTCAGCTGAATCAGCATGGCCCAGACCTGTGGCCGATGGTCTGGTTGTCTTGGATTGACACTGCTGAGGGGAAATCATTAACTGTTGCATGCTGGCCCATTTCTTTCTCGGTGGTATTCCGAATTCAGCAACTGATCACTCTGAGCACAGGGAGGGAATGATTCAGTGATGAAGGATTCAATCATTGTCCCTGTGAAGCGAATCAGTTTAAGGAGGGAACAGTACTTGTATCGTAAAGTTTGCAGTGTTTCCCTCATGTATTGTTTACGGATTTCAGATATTTGAGGGGAGAATAGAAAGATGTATCGATTATAGGTGTCCTGCACAGAAGACAGGACAGCAGGCTTCAGTGCGCCATCTGGAATCGATATGATAGGGAAACAAGATCAGAACATGTTTCCTTGCAATCACCGATTTAACTTTGACTTTCCTGAAAGAGAATCTTCGATGAAATCCCAGTTTGTCTGTTTATCACTGATGGCCGTGATGTGCTGTCTAATGGGGTGCTCAGGTTCGGCACCGACTGAAAAACAAAAAGAGGAAGCACTCAATGAAGTTCCTGCCATTGATTTGCCTGAAAAAACGTTAGAATCGTTATTTGATGTCGAAGATGGTTTCACGCTGCTTAGCTTAAAGGACTTCAAAGAGTTCCAGGGAAAATCAAAAGAACCAGTCAAAGATCCCACTTGGACTGAGAAAAATGGTGTGATCTCCTGCACGGGCCAGCCGCGGGGCTATCTGCACTCGCTCGAAAGTTTGGGAAACTGTACCGTACGGCTGGAGTACCGCTTTCCGGAATCGGCTGAGAAAAATGAAAACCCCAACACCGGCTTCCTATTTTTCATCACCGGCGAAAATCGGATCTGGCCAAAATGTCTGGAAGTACAGGGGAAATTTGAGGAGATGGCCCACATCAAATCCAACAGCAAAGAAATCACTCTGGAAGTGACCGACAATCAGGCGGCCCGCGAATCTGCCAGACGCCCGATCGGCGAGTGGAACGCCATCGAAGTCGTTTGTAAAGATGGTGCACTGACTTCGGTCTTGAATGGAACCCCCATCGCTTCCAGCAAGCCGAGTGAACTCAAGTCAGGTTTCTTCGGTATTCAGTCCGAAGGAGACGCTGTCGAGTTTCGTAATATCCGCGTGCAGAAATTAACCGATTAGGTGTTTTGCTTTGCATTAGACTGCCCGTTCTCTTTAAAATAGGCAGACTGACGTCTTGAGTCTTATTTTTAACTAACCGTGGAGCGATCATCATGCGATTTCGATTACTGCTGTCTTGCTGCTTGCTGGCATGTACCCTGTTGCTGACCCCCTCCTATTCCCAGGCCGAATCTGGAAAAACCAGGGTGTTGATGTTGACCCAAAGTAAAGGTTATACGCATGGTTCAGTAAAGCGAAAGGATAAGACCGAGCTGGCACCAGCCGAAATCGCCATGGTCCAACTGGGCAAGCAGTCCGGCCTGTTCACGGTCGACTGCACTCAGGATGCTGCCGCTGACTTCACGAAAGAGAATCTGAAAAACTATGATCTCGTGATGTTTTACACGACGGGGATGCTTCCGATCAAAGAAGAAGATATGCAATATTTTCTGAATGACTGGCTCAAACAGAAAGGGCATGGCTTCATTGGCTTCCATTCTGCGACGGATACCTATAAGACGTATGAACCCTATTGGGATATGATCGGCGGATCGTTCAACGGTCATCCCTGGAATGCGGGCAACACGGTGACGATCACTGTGCACAACGCCGACCATCCGGCCATGAAGTCATTCGGGAAAGAATTTCAAATCAAAGACGAAATTTATCAGTACAAAAACTGGCAGCCGGAAAAAGTGCATGTGCTGATGAGTCTGAATATGGAAAAATGCAATCCCAAACGTCCGTATCAGGTTCCCGTTGCCTGGGCGAAAGAGTGGGGGCAAGGCAAAGTCTTTGTGAATAATCTGGGACACAACCCGCAAACCTGGGCGAACCCTGTATTTCAAAAATCGGTCATCGGAGCCATCAAATGGATTCGTGGCGATGCACCCTCCGCGGTTCCCGTGAATCCGGAACTTTCCAAACGGGAAGATGCAAAAGCGGCCGCTGCTACTAAAGCCGCTGAGAAGTAAATTCCCCGGCTCAAGTTTAGTGCAGGTAAACCAATGTCGAAAGTAATCGTCTTGACTGGTGCGACCCAGGGATTGGGCCGTGCCATGACCGCCGGGTTCATTGAAGCCGGTCATACCGTGATCGGCTGTGGTCGGTCAGCAGAAAAGATCGCTGCGCTGTCGAATCAGTATGGTGCTGCGCATCAGTTTTCGGTGGTGGATATTTCTGATAACAGTTCTGTCCAGTTTTGGGCCGCCAGTGCGATCGACCGGTTCGGCGCGCCGGATCTGCTGCTGAATAATGCGGCTCAGATCAATGAGAACGCGCCGCTGTGGGAAGTGCCCGCGGAAGACTTTGATTCCATTATCGATGTGAATATCAAAGGTACCGCCAATACCATTCGCCATTTTCTGCCTGCTATGCTTGAGCAGCAGACGGGCGTGGTTGTGAATTTCAGTTCCGGTTGGGGGCGTTCGACTTCCGCAGAAGTCGCCTCGTATTGTGCGACGAAATGGGCCGTCGAAGGTTTGACGCAAGCATTGGCTCAAGAACTGCCACAGGGCATGGCAGCGATCCCCTTGAACCCGGGGATTATTAATACCGAAATGCTGCAGAGCTGCTTCGGATCGCATGCCGCGCACTACCCGACTGCGGAGGAATGGGCAGAGACCGCCGTCCCCTTTCTGTTAGGCCTGTCAGCTCGGGATAACGGAAAACAATTGACGGCTCCTGGTTAGAAAATGGACTCAAAAGACCGGCATGGTTCGCTTTTTTCCGCGGAATGGTAATTCACTTCGAGTTTGAGTAAACTCGGGGAAGTCAGACCCTTTTTACCCTCACCGCCATTCACTTTGCATTCAATGAGTCATCTACCATGGCCAAATATTATAAGTATAAAACTCCCGCCGATGTCGTCGCCGATTCAGAACGTTTAGGCTGCCCGATTCAGGTCTCAGACAATTTTGATGTGCTGTATCAACCGATTCAAATCGGTCACCTGGAAGCCAAAAGTCGTCTGGGCATTCAGCCGATGGAAGGCTGTGACGGCACCGCCGACGGCTTTCCCGATGAATTGACCTACCGCCGCTATCAACGCTTTGGTGCAGGCGGCGCATCGTTAATTTGGGGTGAAGCGACGGCCATCGGCCCCGAGGCACGGATGAACCCGCGGCAGTTGATGATCAACGACAAAACGGCGTCTGCTTTAGAAACCATGCTCGGCGGTTGTCGCGACGCACACAAAGAAGCCTTTGGTTCTGACGACGGACTGGTCATTGGCCTGCAACTGACGCACTCGGGTCGCTTCAGTTTTGAAAAGCCACTGGTTGCGACGCGGGATCAGGTGCTTGATCCACGAACGATTGATAAATCGACGGGCCGTCCGATTGATGACAGCTATCCGGTTCTCACTGACGACGATTTAAAACGCATCGAAGATCAATATGTGACCGCCGCAAAACTGGCCGAGTCAATCGGGGTCGGCTTTGTTGATATCAAACAGTGCCATCGATATCTGCTCTCGGAATTACTGGCTGCGAAAAACCGGCCGGGTGAGTATGGCGGCTCGTTGGAAAACCGCACGCGTCTGGTACGGAATGTCGTTAAACGCATTCGGGAAGAGTGCCCGAGTCTGGTGATCGGCACTCGCATGAACGGCTACGACGGGATTCCCTATCAAGGTGTGGGCGATGACTTTGTGGGAGCGCCCTGTCCTCATGAGTTGCCTTTACAGACGGCCTTTGGTACTGACCCGAATGACCATTTAAAAGAAGACCTGACTGAACCGCTGGAAGTGGCTAAGCTGCTCAAAGAGTGGGGCGTGAGCATGATCAATATTTCGAACGGGAACCCGTATGCGAATCCGCATATTGTGCGTCCTGCCGAGTTCCCGCCGACCGATGGTTATCACGCACCCGAGCATCCCCTGATCGGCGTTGCACGCCACTTCCGGATTGCATCGCAGATCCAGGCCGCCGTTCCTGATATTCCGGTCGTGGGCAGCGGTTACAGTTGGCTGCAGGATTTTGCGATGCACGCCGCTGCCGCTAACGTCGAACAGGGAAAAATCTCCATCGTCGGCATGGGCCGCGCCACTTTGTCGCAGCCGGAATTTGCCAAACAGCTGAAGGAAGAAGGAAAGCTCAAACGGAAAACTGTCTGCCGTACGTTTTCTTATTGCACCAACCTGATGCGCACGAAGGACCATCCACTGGGACAGTACCCGACAGGATGTCCTCCGTTTGACAAAGAGGTTTACGATCCGCTCTGGAAAGAAGCTAAGGCGAAGCTGGAAGAAAAACAGAAACCGGCGTCTGAGTAATCAGGCCGCCTGTTGCAGAGGCGATTCTTCTGCCTGTTCTCCGGCGATGATTTCCTCAACCAGACCAGCGTAGTCTTTGGCGCCCGGGCACGAACTGGAATAATCAAACACAGATTGTCCGTAGCTGGGGGCTTCTGCCAGTTTGATGTTTCGTCGGATTCGACTCTGGAAGACTTTGGCATCAGCCCAGGGAGCCTCCGGATCGCTTTCTCCCAAAAAGGCACACAAGTCGTCGGTGACGTCGGCTGCCAATCGGGTTCCCGTTTCGTAGAGACATAAGACGACGCCGGAAACTTTCAAATTGCGATTCAAGCGACGCCGTACCAGAGCCGTCGTTTCCAACAGCTTGGATAAACCCTGCAGCGCAAAAAAGTGAGGTTGCAGAGGAATGATGACCTCGGTGGCAGCCGTCAGAGCATTGACCGTTAACACACCCAGAGAAGGGGGGCAGTCCATAATCAGGTAATCAAAGGGTTCCGTTTCCGCCATTTTCTTGATGGCCTCGCGAAGAACGATTTCCCGGTTTTCGGCGTCAACCAGTTCCAACTCGGTTGCCGCCAGATCTAGTGTTGCAGGAACCACCCATAAATTTTTAGCGACCAGTTGGCGGGTTTCTGCCAGAGTTTTGAATCCCGAGAAGACATCATAGGCCGTGGGGACATTTCCCATCGGTTCAATTCCCAGATGCAACGAGGCATGCCCCTGCGGATCGAGGTCAACCAGGCAGACTTTTTTGCCCTGCATCGCCAGCCCGGCAGCCATGTTCACACTCGACGTCGTTTTACCGACGCCCCCCTTTTGATTCATGATTGCAATGATACGCATCGGGAGTCCCTTCCCTCTTTCTCTTCAAAAACTGGGTCACATACTTGTTTCAAACGCTTATTTTAATTCATCTTACGTCAATGGTGTCAAGCCGGTGACATAAGTGAGACGGTGTCATTTCTGACCTGAAGGTGGGGCAGTATATCGGGAATTTCCATTTGTGGAAACAGGAATTAAGGCACCACAAACAGGATTTTTTGCAGGGGATCAAGGGGGGGGGGAATTGCCGGAGCTGTCCATTTTTAATGCGTCGAAAAGTCACAGATTGTTTTTCAAGTTATCGCGAACCAGGTCGGGGAGATTCGAGTTCGCTCTCTGCGTTATTTTCACTTTCAGATACTGGATAAGGATCACTCTGTCGTTGCAGAACATAGAGCACATGCTGGGCACGCAGATTGGCCAGCCAGGCGCGTTCGACGGCACGATGGTTGATGATCGGAATTTCCTGGAGGATTTCGATTCCCAGCAGCCGCATCAGGTCCTGGAAATCATGCATCGACATCAGGTGCAAGTTCGGCGTGTTATACCATTCATAGGGTAAGACTTCCGTGACCGGGGCACGCCCCTGTTTTAAAACCTGGAGTCGAATCCGCCAGTTGCCAAAATTGGGCACCACAACCAATGCCCGCTTGGCAACGCGCACCATTTCTTCCAGTAGCTGTTTCGGTTGTAACACCTGTTGCAGCGTCTGGCTCAAGACGACGTAATCGAAGGAGCCGTCGGGAATGTCCTGCAAGCCTTCATCCAGGTCGGCCTGAATCACTGGAACTCCGCGGGCGATCGCGGCGTGATGTTGTGTGATATCGATTTCAATGCCCAGTACCGAAGCCCCGCGTTCTTCGCGCAACCGGGCCAGCAGACGACCATCGCCGCAACCCAGGTCGAGAACGCGACTGCCTGGCTGAATCTGTTCCAGCAGCAGTTTATCCGTCATTTCCAGTGACGGGTCCTGCATACAGTATCGATGTTGTGCACACATAAAAAAATCCGCATCAATCTTTGAGTCTCACACCAGCCGCGTGGCTGCTGCACTCAATTATGTCTTTTGAGCACTCTCCATCAGCCGGCTTTGATAGGCCTGTTCCAGAAAGGGAGTAATCATGTTTTGCAGTTGTTCAATTTCAATCAGAAAGGAGTCGTGTCCGAACGGGCTTTTTAATTCGATAAACGATACATGTTTGCCGCATTCAATCAGCGCTCGCAGAATTTCTTTACTTTGAGTGGTGGTAAACAGCCAGTCCGAGTCATAAGAAGCAATTAAAAACCGAGCATCAGTTTTGCCCAGAGCGTTGGTCAACGAACCATATTGCGATTCAAGATCAAAATAGTCCATCGCCCGCGTGAGGTAGAGATAGCTGTTGGCATCAAACCGTTCCACGAATCGTTTGCCCTGATAATGCAGGTAGCTCTCGACCTGGAACTCGACTTCAGGCAGCATTTCATAAGTAAAGGTGTCGTGATCCTGCAGACGTCGACCGAATTTCATTTCAATCGACTGGTCTGACAGATAAGTGATGTGGGCAATCATGCGGGCCAATGCCAGACCATAGCGAGGGCCGGCGCCTGTTTCGTATTCCCCGTCTTTGTATTCGGGATCTGTTTTGATGGCGCGTCTGCCAACAGCGTTAAAGGCGATTCCCTGGGCCGAGAGTTGGGCCGCTGATGCAAGGCAAATCGCGCTGCGTAACTGATCCGGAAAACGCGCGGCCCATTCCAGGACCTGCATGCCTCCCAGACTCCCGCCGATCACAGCCAGTAATTGATCAATGCCCAGATGCCGGGTCAATGCGGAATGGACTTCGACAATGTCACCCACAGTGATAAAGGGAAAATTGAGACGATACTGTTGGTTGGTTTCGGGATTGATGCTTCCGGGGCCCGTAGTTCCCTGACAGCCGCCCAGCACATTCGCGCAAATGACAAAATATTTATCGGTGTCCAAAGTTCTGCCGGGGCCAATCAGATCATCCCACCAGCCCGGTTTTGCCTTTTCGTCATCATCTTCATAGTATCCGGCTGCGTGAGCATCTCCGGTCAGCGCATGACAGATGAAGATGGCATTGTCTTTCGCCGGCGTCAATTCGCCATACGTTTCATAGGCCACCTGAATCGGCCCCAGTTCTCCACCCCCCGCCAGTTTTAACCAGTGAGGAGGCACAAACAAGGTCGCCAGTTGGGTCTGAACAAAACCCACCCCTGAATGTTGGCGGGCTTCCGCTGTTTCCTGTTGTGTTGCCATAGAAAAAATTGCTTTTCAGATTACCTGCAGAATCGACGTTTCTCTTTTATCGTGGAATCAGTATACCGAAGGTCTTCCGGAATTTCGACACGGGTCCGATTCATTAAATCGGGATCTGTTCTCATTTTAGACCGGCTTTCACCGTAAATGGGCTCATTTAAGGAATATTTACGGAAAATGAGGCTGAAGCGATGAGCAGTAGAGCCTGTTTCCTGCACTCCTCAAGCTTTATGCCAGGGTAGAGGATAGGAAACATAACTCCTTTACTCTGCCAGTTCCAGGAAGCGGTCGACCCGGCGATCAATGATATCGATACTCTTGTTCCAGAAGTCGGCTTCCCCCAACTGATAGCCAAATGTATTCGAGACGGCTTCTTCAGTAACCTGACACCCGGTGGCAATCAGCAGTTCACGGTATTTGGCTGCGAATTCCGACGGATCGGAAAATGTATCTGCGAGAGCATAAACGCCGAGGGAGAGTAAATAGCCAAACGTATAAGGAAAATTGTAGAACGGTAATTCGCTGATATAAAAATGCAATTTGGAAATCCAGAACTGCGGATTCCAACCCGCATCATCCAGGGCGCCCGCATACGCTTCTTTCTGTGCTTGTTGCATCAACTCAGAGAAACGGTCAGGCGTCAATTCGCCTTCCTGCCGCTCCTGATGCAGCCGGTCTTCAAACAGGAAGCGGGAGTGGATATTCATCATAAAGGCGACCGCGTCTCCCAGCATGCCATCGAGAATCTGCAGTTCTTCTGCTTTCGACTTTGCAGCTTTCAGACGTTGTTCGCCCAGCACTGCTTCGGCAAACGTGGAAGCGGTTTCCGCCAGGTTCATTGGATAATCGCTGAGTGCATAAGGCACATCTTTGAGGACATACGAATGATAGGCGTGTCCCAGTTCGTGCGCCAGTGTTGACATGCTGTCGGCGGAATCGGTGTAGGTCATGAAAATGCGCGACTGCTTCTGAACAGGGAACGTCGTGCAGAAACCACCCTGTCGTTTTCCCGGACGATTCTCGGCTTCAATCCAGTTTTCACGGAGTGCCCGTTCGGCGAATTCACTCAAGTCGGGACTGAACTGGTCAAAGGAATTGACAATCAATTCGCACGCGCGATCGTAGGATATCTCCGGCGATTCGCCGCCCGTCAGGGGGAGTGGCGCATTCAGGTCGTACCAGCAGAGTTGGGACAGCCCCAGCATTTCGGCTTTCTTTTCCAGAAATTGCACCAGCTTCTGTTTCCGCTTCGAAATGACAGACCACATCGTATCCAGAGTGCCGCGCTGCATCCGATTATAAATCAACGGGGCATCCAGATGGTCGGTGACCGGCAGGTGGCTATAGACAGTGAGTCTGGTTCCCGAGAGATGATTCAACGCGTCAGCACAGGAATCGGCGATCGTGTCCCAGGCTTTGTTCGCAGCGAAGAAATTATTTTCGCGAATCGAACGCTCTGGCGAATCAAAGTGGACCTGGCCAGGAGACCGTTCCACCAGTTCCCCCTTTTCCATAATCCGAATTTTCAGATCGCCCGATAGACGGTCATACAAACGTCCCCAGGCATGCAAACCGTCGACCGCCAGTTGCGACGCCAGAATCTCCTGTTCTTTAGGCAGCCTGAGTGTTGCATTCCGTTTGCAGTCTTCCAGGAAGAATTGAATCTCTTGAATCCGCGCATCCTGCTGGCAGAATTGCTGCAGGACTTCATCCGAAAGTTCACGCACGGTGAGCTGCAGTTGTGTTTCGATGTTTTCGCGTAACGGACGGATACTGGCCAGACGCGCCATTAAGGTCTGATAGTGTTTGTTGTTTGCATCTTCGGAACAGTAGCACTCCAGGCAGGCAAACAGTCCTGATAATTCGGCGATGGCAGCCTGGTAGTCTGTAAGAAAATCACCCCAGACGCTGGCATCCGTTTCTGGATTGGTAGACGTAGACAATTCAGCAACCCGCGTCACCAGCTCCTCCAGCGACGTTTTCATCTGCTTCAAAGCATTTTCAAAGTCAGCGTGGTCCGGATGAGGGTACAGGGAAGCCAGGTCCCAGGTCAGGGGGTACGAAATTGCCTCAGTCATGGTGATGAATCCCGATCAGAGAGAAAGAAGTTGCGATTATGCCTTGAATGTATTCTATTGACGGTCATGTCGTCAATTAAACTCAGCCGGATTCGAAAACTCGTTTCTCTTTCGAATAATTCAAACAGGCGTCAGTTGACGATGGTATAATGAGAGTATCCGAAGTGAATTGAAAATATAGAGATCAGCTGGAATCACAATCAAGAAAGCGAGCTGCATTGAAATTCAATACCCCCACCATCTTAATGTGTCCGCCCGATTATTATGGGATTGAATACGAAATCAATCCCTGGATGAGCCGCAGTCAACAGAGTAATCTCGACGTGGCCCGGCAGCAGTGGGAGGCCTTGCATCAGCTTCTGCAGACTTTGAATGCCCGTATTGAGTTGATAGCACCCGTCAAAGGGCTGCCCGACCTCGTCTTTACGGCGAACGCCGGACTCATCTGGAAAGACAAGGCATTTCTGTCCCTGTTTCGGCATGAAGCGCGACAGGGAGAAACCGCCGTCGATCGGGACTGGTTTCAAGAGGCTGGCTTTGAAACAATTGAGATGCCCGACGATTATTTCTTTGAAGGGGCCGGCGATGCGCTGTTTTGCGGAGACACACTCTTTGCCGGTTATCTGATTCGCAGCGATGTGAAGGCCCTGCAATGGGTAGCCGGTGAAATGAACTGCCGCGTGATTCCGTTACAACTGGTTGATGAATTCTATTATCATCTCGATACCTGCTTCTGTCCTCTCAGTGAGACGGAAGCCATTTATTATCCACCCGCTTTTGACAGCTATGCGCAACAAGCTTTAAAAGAACATATCCCGCATTTGATTCCTGTTGTGGATCAGGAAGCGCAGCGGTTTGCCTGTAATGCCGTCGTGATCGGGAAATCGGTGGCCTTGAATACAGGCTGCCCTCAACTGGAAAAAGATCTTAAGGAACGCGGTTATGAGGCACACAGCACGCCCCTGGATGAATTCATCAAAGCAGGCGGCTCTGCGAAATGCCTGACCTTAAGGCTGGATGGAGAGTGTGCGGCTGCTTGGTCTTGAGGCAGCATTGTAGTTCAAACGCTTCATACGATAGACACCCGACGAGGTCGTTTCGGACGGAAAGAAACGCGAGCCGTCGTTTGCCAGTGAGAGATCTCGGGTGAGCGAAACATGTTTCAAGGGCACAGCGGGCGTCGAAGCTTCAAACGTTCCGATGCCGGGAGAGACCAGTGAAACCTGGACTTCACCGAGCGCGTAAACATTCGGGTTCTGTTCAGGGATCGGCGAAGGTAATAACACAATCCAGGTCTGATCAGTCAGCTGACCTGCACCAAACGCGTTTCCAACGCGCGGAGTCTGTGTGCGTGGCGTGGTCGAGCAATTACGCGTCCATTGCGCGAGCGAAATCGTCTCAATCGGTTTCGCTAGAAATTGCTGATCCCAGACAGGTAACAGCAATTGACGCTGGCCATACAGGGTGATGTTAACATTTCCGGAAATCCGAGCGGGATTGCCCATTCGGTCAAAGCCCTGCACGCGAATCGCCAGTGCATTCCAGTCCGCTTTGCCACGTGTATTCAGCGGAGTCGCCTGGACTGCAATCTGTGTCAGTTTCCCCAAGATCGGATTCGCTGCCGGGGGTGGTGGGAAGTCTTGCGGTTGCGGGGGTGCTCCCAAAGCCCGTTGGGTTGCCTGGGAACGCATCAGTTCCAGAGCAAACCCACGTTCCAAAGTCGGAACGCCTTCAGGATAAACCTGATTCAACATCGGCTCATAAGCACTCAGCGGATCATCATGAATGCCAATAATTGTGCCACGACTCCGACTGGAAGTGCAAGGACGCGGTAATCGGCAATGAAAATCCAACGCGGGGGCTTTCTCAGACAGATGCCGGAGGGAAGTCGCTCTCTCTCTTGGATCATTTTGAATGGATGTGAACGTAGCTGGCTGAATCAAGTGTCGGTTTGATGAAGCCAGTTGAATTGTTTCCTGATCATAGTGCGAGCCATCAATCGAGAGTCGCTTGATCTGCTCCAGTGAAAGTGTTGAGGAAACAATGCCTTTCTGGCAAGCTGATTCGAGGATCAAAGTCGACGAGGCGCCCCACTCAATTCGGTCGGCAGTGAGGGCTCTTCCGTCTGTCAACTCGATTTCGATTCCTGCCTGGAGGAGGGAACTCGAACCCAGACTCACTGTCAGAATGATGAGGGCGTAGCGAAATCGACGTTGCATGGTGTTCCCCGGGTGAAGAGTCAAACAGAACCGCCGGTGAGGGCGAAATGTACTTTGTCAAACAGCACTAAGAGGCAAACAGTGCGCCTGAGATCAGGTCGGTGCTCTTTCAGGAACGTGCGAAAGCAAGGTTTTCCAGGGCGCAGGCAATCTGTCAGGGTTATGCCAATTGCAGTTAAGGAGAAATCAGGAAAAATGTTCGATTACCGCCAGAAACCGAGCGGTTGTGCTTCCTTCAAGCAGAGTTCCGTGAAGGGGGGCTGCTGTGTTGTTTCAATCGTTTAACACGATCCACTGAGAGACGTATCAATGTCTTTACAAAGGCAGCATGAGAATTCGGCAGCCTGGATTTCGAAAGAGAGGTCGATTTCGTGGCGACTTTTCACCGGAATAAACGGGGATTTAGACGACCTGAGTCTGCGAGATTACACAAAGTCTGCTGGATATGGCACTTAGACCGGTAGATTCCCGTAAACAATCTTGCGAATATGCTTGACAGCAAGGAACGAAAGCGTGATGATCATGCATAACCAGGGACGTGTTGTCCGGATGCAAATTGATGTTAGTCTAATGGGAATATCTGTTTAGGTGATTCCTTTTTTAGTCGAAGCAGATATAATTTGTTACTTTATTCAATTCGTTTTTATGATCGATTCCGATCGGGCCAGGCAATCGTAGGTATTTCACGTCAACGATAATGTATTCATAGGGAATGCATGTGCCAACGTCGGATTTTGTCTTTTTAGAAGAGGGTGGGCTGGAATTATGGCAGCTGGTCACCGTCGTGTTGACATCGAGGAAGTCAATGATGTCACCATTGCAAAGTTTATTGACAAGAAGATTCTTGATGAAGGAAACATCCAGATCATCGGGACGCAATTATTCGGACTTGTCGATGAAGATGGGCGCAAGAAGATTATTCTCGACTTTTCCAATGTCGAATATCTTTCCAGTGCAGCACTCGGAAAGTTAATTACACTGGATAAAAAAGTTAAAAAGGCAAAGGGGAAATTGAAACTTTGTTCAATTCGTCCTGATATCTATGAAGTATTTGCCATTACGAGACTGAATCAACTTTTTGATATCGCCGAAACACAGGAAGCTGCTCTCGAAGGGTTTTAGCTTTGGCTCGGGAATGGCAGGTTCGGATGCATTCCCAGTCGTTCACAAAGCACTCTTGGAGAACAAAATGTTGTGAGATCTTTCAGCAAGGAATTCGGGCGTTGATTTTTGAATCTGTTTTCCTGAAAACTGCTTGAACTATCTCTAAATAGTAACTGGATAATCACCAGAAATCGTGTGCTGGCCAAATACATGTCATCGGACGAACACTTTGAAGTAACGATTCCCAGCGATACCTCGGAAGGTCAGGCTGTTCAAGCCAGGATTGTCGAGGCTCTTGAGGTACGTGAGTATCCAGATCGCGATGTCTTTGCCGTGCGCCTGGCTCTGGAAGAGGCGTTGGTGAATGCCATCAAGCATGGGAATCGCATGTCGCCTGACAAAAGCGTTGAAATCAACTGCTGGTTGAGCGACGAACGGGTTCGCATTGAAATCCAGGATGAAGGCGAAGGCTTTGACCGGACCGATGTCCCGGATCCTACCCTGCTGGAAAATCTCGAACGCCCCTGTGGCCGGGGAATCATGCTGATGGGGGCCTTTATGAACCTCATCGAATACAATGAGCAAGGCAATAAAGTCACCTTGGAAAAGATCAAAGGGGTGGCCCCCGAGCAACCGGACGCCGAAGCTGAGTGACACAAAACAGTTACGATGTCCGAAATCCGCCTCATTTTTCTTGAGAATTTTGCCAGAACCCAAGTGGATCATGATTAACTTCGGTTGACTTCATCTAATTCTCACAATATCTTATACGCATAACGTGGTTGAGAGCTTTCTTTTACCACGAACATAGTCCTCGATAGCTCAATCGGTAGAGCGAGCGGCTGTTAACCGCTAGGTTCAAGGTTCGAGTCCTTGTCGAGGAGCTTCTTGTTATGCTTAGGAACAAGCATGACCCATTACTTGTCAAAAACGCCGGTCGAGAAATCGCCCGGCGTTTTTTGTTGATCCATGATCATAGTAGACATGTTCACTATCTGTTTTGAGATACAATGTATCAGGATAATGATAGAACCTTAGGGAAAAATCAGGCAACACGAAATCATCTTCGCTCTCCTTCGTAATCGGGAGTCTTGTTGGTGAAAATCATTCTTCAATGAATCACGATCTAACGGTCGCCGTTGAGTAAGGGGTCAAGCAGTCATCTGCACCAGCACAAAATATGGATGCGATTCAAACGACAGTTGTTCAATTATCTACACCTCTCAGCCTGACGCTGATTTTTGTGGGAACATCGCTTGGTATCTTCGTGGGTGCGATTCCCGGGTTAACCGGCGCCATGTTGATTGCACTCACGTTGCCGTTGACGTTTACGCTCGATCCTCAACTGGCGATGACATTGTTAGTGAGTATGTATGTGGGATCAATCAGCGGTGGCTTGATAACCGGCACACTCTTGCGAATGCCCGGCACGCCCGCCTCTGTTATGACAACGCTTGATGGATACCCCATGTCGCAACAAGGTCAGCCCGGTCGTGCGCTGGGGCTGGGAATTTATGCTTCCCTGGTGGGTGGTTTAATTTCCTGTGTGTTTTTAGTCACCTTGTCTGCCCCGATTGCCCGCTGGTCAACACAATTGGGACCTTTTGAGTACTTCTCGCTGGTGTTGATGGCCCTGGTGCTAATCGCGACCATTGATGGTGCATCGCTGACGCGCTCACTCTTTTCGGGAACATTGGGAATTTTGGCAGCCATGCCGGGAATTTCCGCAGCCACTGGCGAAGTACGACTCACATTCGGGTTCACTCCTCTCAATGGTGGTTTCAAATTGTTGCCCGTTTTAATTGGAATGTTTGCGATCAATCAGGTGCTGCGCGATATTGCGAATATTGACAAGAAAGTTCCGCGCGTCTCGGTAACACACAGTGGGTTGTGGCTTACTTTCAGAGATTGGAAAAATCAATGGGTTAATATGTTGCGGTCTTCCTTTATTGGAACATTTATTGGAATACTTCCCGGCATTGGTGCCAACATCGGCTCGATAGCCGCTTATTCAGCCGCCAAAAACAGTTCCAAAACTCCACAGAAATTCGGTTCCGGTTCTGCTGAGGGGATTATTGCTTCAGAAGCAGCCAATAATGCGACTGTAGGAGGCGCTTTAATTCCACTCGTGGCGATGGGCATCCCTGGCAGTGTGATCGATGCCATTTTGCTCGGCGCATTAGTTCTGCATGGTTTGCAACCAGGTCCGCGGTTATTCAGCGATCATCCCGAACTCGTGCATACCATTATGGGGACCTATTTTCTGGCAAACCTGGTCATGTTTGCGGTGATGATTGCATCAGTCGGTTTTCTGGCAAAACTGGTACGGTTTCCACGTCCTTTTTTGTTACCCATTATTCTCACCTTTTGCATTGCCGGAGCATTTGCGTTGTCGAACCGAATGTTCGATGTCTGGGTGATGCTCGGTTTCGGGCTGCTGGGACTGGTATTAGAGCGAAACCGAATCCCATTGGCACCCTTTGTCATTGGTTTTGTCTTAGGTCCGATTGCGGAAGAAAATTTGTGCGCCGGGCTAATGTCATCGCATGGTAGCTGGTTACCGATCATCACTCGGCCCATTTCTTTACTCTTTGTCGCCATCTCTGCATTATTGCTGATTGTGCCGCTTGTGCGTCGGTTCCGCAAACAATCGGACAGCAAAAAAGAGACCTTGCATGATGATGCCGAAAAGACGACTGCTCTTAATTCCTCAGAAATATTGAGTGAGAACGCAGAAGATGAGTCTCACTCATTTTGGAGTCGATACGGTTTACCAGTTTGGCATACTGTTGCGGTGACGGCCATTATTGGCATGATCGTCTTTCAGTTTTCTGGTTTCTTCGCGAATCAACATGAGCTGACGCAATTTCCACAACGCCCCGTTCAGGTTGTCGTGCCGTTTTCTGCAGGAGGCGGAACGGACCTGTTTGCCAGAATCATTCAAAAGTCCATCACCGAGAATAAGCTGCTGAAACAACCTGTCGTCATCATTAATCAGCCGGGGGGCAGTAGTACGATTGGGAGCCGAAATGTCAAACAGGCGCGGGCCGATGGTTACAAAATACTCTGTAACCATGAGGGGATTATTACATCGAAATACTCCGGCAAAGTGAACTACGGTCCGGAGGCTTTTGATCCGATTGCCCAAACGGGAGAGATTAACCTGGTGGTAGCAACGCATCAAAATGCCCGGTACAAAAATCTGGCTGAGCTGTTGCATTACGCCGAGAACCATCCTGGTAAAGTTCAATTTGGAACCAATTTCGGGGCAGTCGCCCATTTCGCTGCCAAAAAGATAGAACAGGCCTCTGGTGGTGAATATTTTAATTATGTGCAATCGGGAGATGGGCAAAAGCGATATACGATGCTCATTGGTGGTCATATCGATGCCACCATTTTTTCGCTGGCAGAATTTCTGTCCTATCAGGGAGACGGGCAGATTCGCGCTTTGGCAGTATTGTCTGACAAGAGGCAAGCCGCCCTGCCGGACGTTTCGACGGCTCGCGAACAGCATATCGATGCCGTGGTTGGTAACTCGTTTTACTGGTGGGCACCCAAAGGTACTCCGCAAGAGCGAATTGATCTACTGGCAGATACACTGGAGCGGGCGATGCAATCCGATTCTGTGCGGAATAGTTTGCGGGTGTTGTCTATTGCACCGGTGTTTTATCGGGGCGAGAAATTAAATGAGAACATCAGCCAAAGTGAGAAGAAATTTAGCGAACTGGTTCCCGGATCAACAGTTCAGATTCCTGATTTTCCTTTCTATATGATCATGGCAACTCTCTCATTGATGAGCATTATCGTCGTACAGGAAAAACGTCTCAGTCAAACACCGTCAACAAATAGATTCTCAAGCTGCAAGCCGCGCATCTGGCTGGCCATTTGTTGTTTTGTACTGCTTTGCTGTTATGTGCTGGTGTTAGAACAGGGCTGGCTCAGTTACTGGCTGGCAACTGCATTTATGGTTGCAGTCACTGGCGGAGCTATGGCAAAATGGCAACCGAGGTATTTGTTAATTCTCATCGAACTCTCTTTGTTGACTGGTTTGGGTACAGAAATTGTGTTCACATCAGTATTCTCTGTTGTACTGCCCTAACTGGTTCATTCCAGCGCAGAAAATAGACCTCACGCAGAGGTTGCAGAGTTTTTTCAACCACAAAGTCTCTAAAACACGAAGGCGATTCCATGACCCGTCCTAATATTTTATGGTATTGCACCGACCAGCAACGGTTTGACACCATTGGTGCGCTGGGGAACGCGTATGTGAAAACGCCTGTGGTTGATTCGCTCGTGGAAGAGGGGGTGGCCTTTACGCATGCGTATTGCCAAAGTCCAATCTGTACCCCCAGCAGGGCGAGTTTTATGAGCGGGCTGTATCCTTCGCGCTTACACAATACCAGAAATGGCAACGACACCTTTCCTGATTGGCCACCACTGATCAGCAAGTTAATCGCAGAGAGTGGTTACCAGTGTGGGTTGATTGGAAAATTTCATTTAGTGAGTGCCGGCCATCGCGCAGAACCTCGGCTGGATGATGGGTTCACACTCTGGCAGCACAGCCATGCTCCGCGTGATGATTGGCCTGAAGGAACACACGATTATGCCGACTGGGTACGTGCTCAAGGTAAAAGCCTTGATGACATGCGAAACAGCAAAGAGAATGTTGACCCCGAATACCATCAGACAAAATGGGCCTCCGATCGGGCGATCGAATTTATCGAACAGGATCATCAACAGCCCTGGTTGCTGAATATCAATATCTATGACCCGCATCCTCCGTTTACGCCTCCTGAAAAATATGCGAATATGTTCGACCCTGCCGCGATGCCGGGTCCCCATTTTGAGGAGTCTGATCAGGCGACCCAGGAACTGCTTTCCCGGGTTGATTTTCAGCCTGTCACGATGTCCACGGAAATCAGTGAGCTGAAAAAAGTTCAGGCACTTTATTATGCAATGATTGCTCAAATTGACGATCAGTTTGCGCGGATCCTCAACGCATTAGAATCAACAGGACAGAGAGACAATACGGTCATCATTTTCACTTCAGACCATGGTGAGACGTTGGGAGATCATGGGCTGGTACAAAAGGGATGTCGATTTTATGAAGGATTGATCCGGGTACCGTTGATTTTCTCCTGGCCGGGACACTTTGTGGCCAACCAGCGTGCAACCGGGCTTGTGGAATTACTCGATCTTTCTGCCACATTACTCGATTTAACAGGTATTCCCATCCCTGACTATCATCAGGGGCAGAGCCTGCTCCCGGTCCTCACAGGCGAAGAATCAGGCTCACAAATTCGCGATAGTGTTCGCTGTGAATACTTTGACGCACTCGATCCGTTTTTCACGGGCGGGGAGGGCAGTTTTGCGACCATGTATCGCGACGACCGGTATAAATTATCTCTGTATCACGACAAGGATTTGGGAGAGCTCTACGATTTGCAAACGGATCCCTGGGAACACAACAACTTGTGGGACGACCCGGAACATCAGGCTGCCAAACAGCAGTTGATCTTAGCGAGCTTTAATAGTCATGTCGTCTTAACAACTGATGTTGGCTCCAAACGGATTGCCCCGATGTGATCCGGCTATGGGGATGCTGCTGTCATCTCTCCTGGTGTACGGTCCCGCAGAGTTAACGCTTTTCTCACAGATTATTTTACGCATAACCTGTTTGAGAGACTGCGCTTGCCGCGAAGCCTGATTCTCGACAGCTCAATCGGTAGAGTGAGCGGCGGAAAGTCAGGATGCAGGGGGCCAGACTCGACCGCCTTGCTCAGGGTTGAACGGGCCGGAGAATTCCGCGAGATCACAGGCTTTTCTTGTCGCATTTCGGTCACGGCGCGCATCTATTAAGATATGGGCTCTCACAAGGAAGTTTGGAGCAAAGATCTTGACATCGACTGCTGAACTAGTGAAATCTGTGATGTGTGGTGAGCGGGCTGCCTTCGCCGAACTCGTGCGGCGATATGAGCGACTCGTCCTTACCACCGTTTGGTCAGTTGTGAAGGACTATCACCTGGCACAAGATGTCACTCAGGATGTGTTTCTCGCCGCCTACGAAAATCTGCAGTCGCTTCGTAGTCCTGCATTGTTCGGTCCGTGGGTGGCACGGATTGCCGAGCGACGGGCGGCCCTGGTGCTGCGACGGCGGCAAATCGATGCGTGTTCTCTGGATACGGTATCTGAGATCGCCACGCCTCCCGTAGTGGAGGGCGATGAGGCGGAACTTCACGATGTGTTGGCCGCAATCCAAGGCCTACCCCAGCATGAACGCGCAGTCGTGCTGCTCCGGTATGTGGACGGCCATTCTGTTCGAGTCATTGCCGAATTGACCGGCCGCCCTGTGGGTACCGTAACCAAACAACTCTCGCGTGCCCTGGAGCGGTTGCAGAAAATTCTACGGAAGGTCGAAGTATGAATCCGCATCATGAACTTGACGAATTGCTGCAATGTCTCGGGAAGCCGCTCCCTCCGGAAAGCTCCCTTGTGGACAAGGTGATGGATCGCCTGCCCAATTCGCCGGTTTTTACTCCAAGCAATCGGAAAGGACTCCGAATCATGAAATCGAGCTTAGGACTGTCTGTCTCGGTACTGGTGTTATTGGCAGTATGGCTGTTGTCTTTGAGTGCGCCTGAACTGACTCTGGCGGAGCTCCGCGAGGCGATTGGCCGCGAGCACTGGTTGCATGTAGAATTCGATACGGGGGACGAACTTTGGATCCTGTTGGGAGAACATCAGAGTTGGCACCGCGACCGCAATGGGAACGCCGCGTACCATGATCATCGGCGCAACATCCACCAGCAATGGAGGCCTCAACTCCACTTTATCATAGAAGACCATTTGCCACGAACGGCCCTCGGATCGCCGAGTTCGCCGCTGGATGCCGTTGGTCTCCCACAGGAATGGCTGACCACGCCGAATGCCGATCTGCCAACCGGCAACAGCCCCCCCTGGACTCGGAACACGGAATCAGTGCAGGGACAGCAATTGATCCGGTTTGACTTTTTCGGGCAGAACTCCCTCAAGCAGCGCGTTGTCAAGCGGCAGCTTTGGGTCGATCCGCAAACGAAACTCCCGGTACGAGTGCGGCAGCGTTTGTTGGATGGCTCATATCAGGACGGCCGCTACAGCTTTCCCCAATCTGGCCCACAAAGTCTGGCCGACTTGGGAGTGCCGGCGAATCTCCCTGTACGAATTATGTCGGACGTTCAGCCAGCGTCCGAACCCGAACTTGTCCAAGCATTGAAGAAGATCGACGAAGCGATTGGGCGGTTTCCAACTCGCTACCGCGCTCTTATCTGGGGCGAGGAAATGCAGGTGTTCTACCAGGACGGATTGCCACAGTGGGACGAAAGCGGGTTCTACTGGGGGCCCGTCAAATTCTGTCGACTGCGATACGATGCCTCCGAAGTCCGTCTCTGGGATTGGTTCGAGACACCGCAGCCATGGAACATTCTTTTGAACGACGGCCAAAGGCGAGTCGATTACAACACTCGCGAGAACCGAATCCGCATCGGGCCGCGCGGTAGGGGCAATTTGATTATTCCAATGGATTGTTTCTGGCCAATTGGGGGAACTGCCACTCGGCTCAATACTCCCGGCAAGAAAGACGCTGGTTTAATCGGAATCCGTTTCGAGGGGGTCAACTGGCGGAAGGACTGCTGGTTCGATCCTGCTCACGATCACATCGCTGTTGAACAGATTGATTGGACCCTGGATTCCGACGGCTGGCGCCGAACTGAGGAGCACAGGCTGACTGATTTGCGACAGCTACCCGGTGATCGCTGGTATCCTGCAATGCGGATTACCACACTTCATCGTCCTGGCCTTCCTGAGGAAACGATCGTCACGTTGTTTCACATCCAACCATTCCAAGCCAAGGAACCCCCTCTTGCACAGTTCGACATCGACCGGTTGTTACAAGAAGCCCGCAAACAGGGGGCCACGGTTTCCAGTGATTGATTCACCAGAAAGGCTAACCCATTCTTCAGATGCCACCTCTCATGCTCTCCGCTTTCCGACAGTGAAATGGGCGGAGCAGGCGAATCGGTAACTTGGCTGCATGGTCGACTCAGTCGGCACGTAGCGGCAACCAGTTCGCAGAGCGTTTTTGGTTAACGGTTTTGCGCGACTTTTCGGCTCAATTGTTCCGTCAAAAGTTCGAGACGTGCTGTCTGTGTTCAGGGGTGCAGTAGCGGGCTCGGGTTTTTATAACTCCCTTGTTTTCAAGTCTAGTGATTTTCGTTCCAACGAGAGTCGTTACGAAGAGGGTTTTGTATGGGGAGCTTCTGGTTATGCTTATCAATAAGCGTGACCCATCAATTGACATAAACGCTGGTAGAGAAATCGCCCAGCGCTTTTTGTTAGCCACTTTAGTAGCAGATAGCATTTTAACTTTCTGAGAAAACCTCGGGACTTTCTTATGAAAGATGCTTCGGATCATTCATAAGCTACGAAACTGACTGTGGTTGATGCGGCTTTGGAGTAAGTGGATCACTTTACGAAACAGTGTGTTCATGCAAAGTTGGAATCCCGATGTGATCTCGATCAATTTCCCTTGTCGGAGTTACTTCCAGCTTGATTGGTGACCACCGTTCTCCGATAATTCAGGGTCTGTATGTTTGTTCTGAATTGAGGTGGGGCTGTTTGGTTATCCTTTGGCTGAGAAAGGAAACAAGATCTGTGTTCTCTCTGCTCCAAAATACATTAGTTCGTTTTACGTTACTTTTTTTGATATTACTGGCTTTGTTGGCTGCGTTTGTTTTTACGAAAGACAAAGAAGCGCGCCAGAGAGAGGCTGATAAGGAATACAAAATTGCTGCTGAGATTCGTCGACTTGGATATGGTGACTCCAAACGGCGTGCCGAAAAACCACTCGATATTCCTGACTATGGGAATGGCCCCGTTTATCTTTTTAACGGCGATTATCTGGAACTCAGCCAGGATATTTATCAGGTTGCCAGGAAAGCACGTGAAAAAACCAAAGAATTAAAATTAGATCAAGCAGGGAAAACATTAAATCAACCCATTGATTTACCGCTCTCTGAAAATAGTTCAACGGTCCGCGACTTTAATGAGAAATATCTCCAATTCCGCCTACAAGAATTGGAAGCGTATCGTGAGTTGACTACGGACAAGGAAGCAGTCAAAGAAGCGGGTGAGAAGTTTCTGCATGCTTATCTGTTTAAAGTGACGGGGCAACCTGATTCCTTATCCGATGCCGAACTGCTGCAGTTAGCAAATCAGGTGATTGAGCTGGATTCCAAGGATCCTTTATTGCGTACTTATGTTGCCTATATTTTATATCAGGCAACAGGAGATACCGCCGCGGCTGAGGCAATGTGGATAGACTGCATCGAGAAACTGCGAAAAAGCCAGTACCCGCCCATTGTTCAAGTCTATCTTCGAATGTTTGTCGTTGACTGCAGACCTTATGGGGGCGAGGGGCAAAGGCACGCATTAATCGTCAGCATTTTACGTTGGCTGGAGGCAGAATCAGAAACAGAGCAATGGCACGATTGTGTGCATTTTAAATTAGCTGGTATTTGGGATCAGAATGATTTCTTGTTTCACAACGAATTATTGGTCGGCTGTTTGAAATCAAAGAAGATAGATCCATTTATTAAGCATTGGTTGGTTGGTGTTCGCCTTGTAGAAAGAGCATGGGATGGACGAGGTGGAAGATTGACCAAAGATATGAATTGGGGCGAAGTTGATTTTTTCGAAAAAAACTTGAGCATGGGTAAGGTTCATTTGGAATACGCTTATTTATTGCGACCGAATTCCTTGTATCCTGCGTATAAATTGATCTCTGTCGCATTAGCGGGGCAGGACAGGGAGTATGAACCTGTTGACTGGTTTCGCCGCTGTGTGGAAAAACGTTTCGATCATTACCCTTCCTATTACAGCGTCATGAGTTCCATGTTACCTCGCTGGGGAGGTAGCTTAGGTCAGTTTCGTAGCTTCGCTCAGAAATGTCTTGACAGTAATCGATTTGACACCGTTGTGCCCTATTTTGTTGTGGACATGCTGCAATACCTAAATAGACGAGAATTTAATCAGGACAGGAAACAGCTTGAGAGTTTTGGTGCTGATTCAATCATGGACGAATTTCTGGCCAGACGCGCAAAATACCGGGCGGCTCATCCAGATGAAAAATTATATGGAGATACTGCTTACTACCGAACAAGAATCGGAT
Source organism: Gimesia alba (assembly GCF_007744675.1). Lineage (NCBI taxonomy): Bacteria > Pseudomonadati > Planctomycetota > Planctomycetia > Planctomycetales > Planctomycetaceae > Gimesia > Gimesia alba. The sequence continues at coordinate 5,940,464 of NZ_CP036269.1, read as the reverse complement.
TATTCCTTGAACAGATAGGTCGTCCTCAAGATGCCATCGCCGAGTACAAGGCGGCTGAAGGTGATCTTGATTTCTCTCAGCTTCAATATAAGCATCGTCTTGGGAAGTTTCTGTTATATAGGCTTTTTGCAGCCCAGGGAGAGGTACATGATCGCGTCATGCAGTTCGATCAAGAATTGCGAAAACAGTGGCCTGCCAATACGAACGTATCCGAACTTGAACCATTGGAAAAAGAGTGGCAGGCATTAAAACTGACCGCAAAAGATGATCTGGCCAGGCACTACTATTCGCACACCGGAGAAATGCTAAGGCAACTCAAAGCATATTTCCAAGGTGACTGGGTGGAATTGAGTTTTCGCGAGAAAGGTCTCGGCTGGGAAATCAGTAGTGATCAGATTGACTGGAGTGAGCAGGATCAAAATATGCTCATTTGTCGAGAAACGATTCAGTCAAAGTCCTCCTGGGCGCGGCCACTGATAAATTTTGAAGCACCTCTTCAGATTCAAGCTCATGTTGAGCAAATGGCATCTTATGCCGGCAAGACTGAAATCGGTATTCGATGGACTGATTTCAATGCGAACGATGACGAAAAAACCGAAAAAAAACCTGACCTCTATGTAGGTATTCGTGGAAGTTGGTCTTACCCTGAAGCAAAAACTCCTATTGAGTTCCGCACCTCAGAAGAACTTCACTGCGGTTTCAGAGTCTATTCTTTAAATCAGAAGATGGAACAAAACGCCCAATCGATTCGAATCATGAATCCAGGCATGCATTTGATTGACTGGAAGATGAGACAGCGTTCAAGTGAAGTAACGCTTGGGAACTACCCGGATTTCGTTCGTTTTAATGAAGTCCTTCAGCAGCCGTTTCATTTGATATTCAGTAGCGATTCGAAAAGCAAATCCTCCCGACTTCCATGTACGTCAGAGTATGTTTGGAAACTGAAAAATGTGAGGATCCGGCGTCTTTCCGCAGATGACCTGCCGACGGAAGAAACGCTGATTGAAGAGCGTATTGCATATTGGGAGAAGCGGGTCGAAACGGATCCGGAAGATGCTGTAGCCAGATTCAAATTGTGTGAATTATATTGGGACCAAGGGCTTGCCGATCAACTGTTATTACTCTCGAATGAAACGCTTACTAAGTGGCCCGAACTGGAAAAATTCCAGCAATTTCAAGGTCTGGCATTATACAAGCTGGGCAGATATCGAGAGGCACTCGTCGCTTTGGAATTAGCGATGAAAGAATATCGGGAGAATTTCGATGTCATCATGGCTGCTGCGGAAATCAAAGCAGCAAGTAATGATGCAGAACTCAGAGATAAAAAAAGTTCACTTGAACTAGCTGAATTTGGGAAAAGATGCAGTAGCAACTATCAGGTTGACTTCAAGGCAACCCATTGGGCAGCTTTAGCGGTGGCTTATGCCGAAAATGACAATTATGAAGAAGCATTAAAGGCCAATCAGGAAGCAATTACTCTTGCCAGTGCCAACTTGAAAACCGAATTGCAGGACCGTCAGAAATTATACGAAGCAGCTACACCCTATCGCTATCCGGCAGGTGAATAGGACTTTTATTATCGCTGAGTGAGTAACTTAAGTATTCTGCTCGCCAAAGATTCCGCAATACTTTCATTTCAATCGGCCCCCCCTGTGTTTTCTTTCTCTATTGGACTCAATGAATTCGGGAAGACAAATCTACCGTTTTTTCTGCTTTCCAAATTTTTATAATGAGTTGCAATGTAATACTTTACCATTTCTGCAGCCTCTGTTTACATGTAAGATGTAAGTGGTATTGAATCGGTAAGAAATCTGTCATTTCAGTGGCAGCAGGAATACTCTAAACAACGGGAGCTGAAATCATGGCGCGCGTGATGGTTCTGTCTTTATTTTTCATGTTGATTGCTGCGGGACCGACGACGGCTGCCGAGCGACCTAACATCGTGCTCATTTTTATTGACGATATGGGCTGGAAGGATGTCGGCTGTTATGGCAATGATTTTGTGGACACGCCGCGGATCGATCAGCTGGCTAAAGAAGGGATGCGGTTTACCGATTTTTATGCAGCCGGTGCCGTTTGCTCTCCCACGCGGTGTGCGTTGCAGTCGGGACAGAATCAGGCACGCATCGGCATTACCGATTTTATCGCCGGGCACTGGCGACCGTTTGAACGTGTGATTACTCCGCGTCCGACAATGGCTTTGCCGCTCGATACGGTCACCGTTGCGGAATCGCTGAATTCCGCTGGCTACGAGACTGGCTATATCGGAAAATGGCATCTGGGCAACGGACCTCAGTTTCAGCCTGACCGACAGGGATACGATTTTTCAGCCGTTATTGGCGGACCACATCTCCCCGGCAAGTATCGGGTGCAGGGACGACGCGACTTGAAGCCGAAGCAGGGGCAGTATCGAACTGATTTTGAAGCGGATCTAAGTATCGATTTCATTCGTGATAACAAACAAAAACCATTCTTTCTGATGCTCTCTCCTTTCGCCGTACACATTCCACTGGGAGCGATGTCGGAAAAGGTCGAGAAGTACCGACAGAAGTCAGCCAGTCTGAAACGCGAATTTCCACACCCGGTTTATGCCGCCATGATTGAACATTGCGATGACATGGTCGGTCGGATAGTCGATGCCATCGAAGCCGAAGGATTGAGCGACAATACGATGGTTGTGTTTACCTCGGACAACGGGGGCCTCTATCGTCGCTACGATTACCGGGAACAGGCGGATGACAATGTCTCAAGCCTGGCTCCGCTTAAAGGGGAAAAAGGCTCGCTGCACGAAGGCGGCGTTCGCGTGCCTTTGATTATCAAGTATCCGCCACTTGTAAAACCCGGAACCGTCTGTGCAGAGCCGACGATCACATACGACTTCTATCCCACGTTTGTTGAGCTGGCCGGCGGCACGCTTCCGAAAAATCAGACGATCGACGGGGTGAGTTTACTACCCTTACTCAAAAATCCCGATGCAAAACTCAAACGTAGCGCACTCTTCTGGCACTATCCCCACTACCACCACGACCGACCTGCGAGCAGCATTCGTGAGCGGGATTGGAAACTGATCGAGTATCTCGATGGTACCGGCGATGTCGAACTCTACCAGATCAGCAATGATATCGGCGAAACGAAAAATCTTGCATCCGAAAAGAAAGGGCGTGTCGTAGACTTGAAGCAGAAACTGAAAGTGTGGCGTCAGGGTGTCAACGCCCGAATGCCGATTCCCAATCCGAGTTATGATCCAAAGCGGGCAGCCGAATGGTGGAATACGCGTAGCGGAAAGCCAGTCGACAGCGACAGCCGCAAACGTTTTCCACCGACGGAGAAAGATCTGTAAGCGTGAAGTGTTACGCGACAGTGCTTGTGAATGTTTCGTCCTGATTGATCATTTCAACGCGATCTAGCTTGGTAGGCAACAACATGAAATCGTCTCTTTGGAAATCGTTATTCTGTCTGGTTCTGTTTTTCTCTGTACTGGTGCCGGCATTTGCTGATGCTCCCGCAAAACCCAATGTGGTTTTGTTTCTGGTTGACGATATGGGCTGGATGGACAGTTCGGTTTACGGATCGCAATACTACGAAACGCCCAACATGGAACGGCTGGCGAAGCAGTCGATGCGGTTTACGAACGCGTATGCCGTGCCCCTCTGTTCGCCGACACGGGCTTCCATTTTAAGTGGTCAGTATTCTGCACGTCACGGAATCACCAGTGCCACTGGACATCTCCCGCCCCAGCCGGGCGGTCCTCGCTATGATACAAAGAAGTCGCCTAATAAAAAATATATCTATCCGGAAAGTAAACGTTATCTTGATCCAAAACTGATTACCCTGGCGGAAGTGCTCCGAGATGCCGGTTATCGTACGGGCCATTTTGGAAAGTGGCATTTGGGAGCGATGCCCCAGCATTGGCCCGACAAGCAGGGTTTCGAAACAATCTGGCATTGTGCCCCCGATCCGGGGCCGCCGAATTATTTTTCGCCATACGGAGTGCACGCGGATGGACAACCGACGGCAAGACACAAAGTCGGCAACATCACAGATGGTCCTGAAGGAGAGCACATTACGGATCGGCTGACTGACGAAGCACTGCGGTTCATTGAGAACCACCATGCAGAACCGTTTTACCTGAATTTCTGGCATTACTCCGTGCATGGTCCGTGGCAGCATAAGGAACAATACACGGCCCGATATGCAAAGAAAAAAGACCCGCGCGGCGAACAACGCAATCCCGTCATGGCGTCGATGCTGCAGAACGTTGACGAAAGTCTGGGACGCGTGCTGGATAAGCTCGATGAATTGAATCTGACTGAGAAGACACTGTTTATCTTCTATTCGGATAATGGCGGCAATACGCATAGTTGGCGTGCCGACGATCCGAAATTGAGGAATGTGACTCCCAGGCATCCCAAATATAAAACGATCCAAAGCTACCGCAAGTGGGCAGGGCCGGAAGCACCCACCAATAACGCGCCGCTACGTGAAGGAAAAGGAAGGATCTACGAAGGGGGACAGCGTGTGCCATTGATGGTGCGTTGGCCGAAGCACATCAAGGCCGGTTCTCTTTCGGATACGGTTGTCGGTCCCATCGACATGTACCCGACGATTCTGGATGTCGTTCAGGTTGAAAAGCCGGATGAGCAAATACTGGACGGCGTTTCTTTCTTACCGGTGTTACTACAACAGGGAACACTGGAGCGAAACGCACTTTTTACCTGGTTCCCGCATCTGATTCCCGCCGTCTCGGTGCGAGCGGGTGATTATAAACTGATCCGCCGCTGGGAACCGCATCCCGATTACCCGGACCTGTATGAACTTTACAATCTGAAAGAGGATATCGGCGAAACGACGAACCTGGCTGCCAAAATGCCGGACAAGGTCAAAGAACTCGATGCGCTGATTGAAGGATTCATCAAAGAGACGGGAGCACTCGCACCCAAACCTAACCCTGATTTTAATCCACGTCTGAAAATACCCTCACGCGGCCCCGCGTTCGGATTGGTTCCGAAAATGTGTAAGCTGACAATTGTCAAAGGGGCCGCACGGATTGAAGCCGATGGTCGCACGCCGTTTCTCGGAACGGCACAGGTCAAATTGCCCGGCCCGCTGACGTTGAAACTTCGCCTCCGCAGTGCCACCGGCGGCTTTGGCAAAGTGCAGTGGAAGACGGCGGCTCAGGAGACATTTCCACGAACGGGACAGACTGTGGAGTATTCATTCAAGGGGGGCAAGCAGTGGCAGGACGTCAACTTGCCGCTCCCCGTAGAGGGAAAACCAGGAATCGTACGGCTCTATGTACCGGCTGGCGAGTCTCCCGTGGAAATTCAGACAATCCGCTTTACCGGTAAGGGAAGCGGAGAGAAAAGCTGGTCTTTTGAAAGTGCTCAACCATGAAGAAGCTGACGCGAATTTTACTCTGCCTGATTCTCTGTATCACCGCGACTGCAACGACGAAAGCAGCTGAGCCGTTGGTCCTGCTCCAGGAATCGTTTCAGGAACCGCTTTCAACAGAATGGTTCTGGGGACTGGGAACGTGGCAGGCACAGGACGGTGTCTTGCGCGGATATGAATCCGGCCCGCGTCGTCATGGCCCCGTCAAAATGCGCCGCTTCGTTATGCGTGACGGGATTGTCGAGTTCGAGTTTCGTCTGGAAGGCAAAGCGAAATTTGCCGGTATTATTTTCAATGGCTCCCAGAAACGCGGACACATTGTGCATCTGGTAGTGAGCCGCGATCAGATTCGTGTACTCGGTCATGCAAAGAAGGGGGAGTCGGAAAACCTGCTCCAGAAACCGCATCAGATCAATATCGGCCAATGGTATCGAGCTAAGGTGCAGTTCGACGGCCCAGTGATGGCAGTGACAGTGAATGACAGTGAGTTCACTGTGAAGGCTGAATACATTGCCGAACGCAAACTGACCTTCGGGCTGGGTGGCGATTCCGGCGGACCGGAAGGAGAAACAGCAGGCGCGCTGAAATTTCGCAATCTGCGGATCAGACCTGCTTCCAATTCAAAACACGCGGGCATCGGTAAATTTGGTGAAGTGCAGAAACTGCATGGCGGATTCCAGTTCACAGAAGGGCCCGCCGCCGATGCACAAGGGAATGTCTATTTTTCAGACTTGCGCCCCGAAAAGGTATTTCGCGTTTTAACTGACGGCACACTGTCCACGTTTCTCGAAGAGAGTCTGCGGACTAACGGTCTGTTTTTTCATCCCGACGGACGCTTGTTTGCCTGCCAGTCGGGCAGTCAGAAAACGGAGGGTGCACCTGCGCAGATCGTGGCCTATGATGTCAAAACAGGAAAATACAAAATCATCGCCGCAGCCTGTGAAGGGAAACCATTCCATCGTGTGAATGATCTCGTACTCGACTCACATGACGGCGTTTATTTTAGCGACATCGGCGGTTCGAAAAAGAATCCCGGCCCCAGTGGTGTGTTCTATTGTTCGGCGGAGGGGAAAGTCACCAAACTGGTGAGCGATGTTTCACGCTGTAACGGCGTGTTGCTTTCTCCCGATGAAAAAACATTGTATGTGCTTCCTTCTGGACAGGCTGAGTTGCTGGCGTATCCGATCAAATCGCCGGGCCGGATTGGAAAAGGGCGCGTTTTCGGCTCACTGATTCAGCGGGAAGATCAGCCTGCAAGTGGCGGCGATGGATTGACGGTTGACGTGCAGGGGAATCTGTACGTCACACGTCCGCGTGCGAGCTGCATTCAGGTTATCAGTCCGGACGGGGAAACACGGGCTGTGATTCCGTTTCCTGAAGGGCCCGCGAACTGTGCATTTGGTGGTCCGGATCGCAAAACGCTGTATGTAACCGCTCGAACATCGCTGTATGCAGTCAAAATGCCGATTGCCGGTTTTCAACTAACGGAAAAAACGAATCTGACCGATGAAGGCCGGGCCGCAATTCGTGCGAAAATTCAGGCGGTGATCAAGGAAGGTTATTACCCTGGAATTTCTGTTTTGCTTATTCATCGTGGCAAGGTTGTCATGCGCGAAGCACATGGCGTCGTCGATATCGAAACAAAGAAACCCTTTACCGTGGATCAACTCTGCTGGCTGGCGTCGACCGGTAAACTGTTTACCGCCACACTCATGGCTTCGCTGGTGGATGACGGTCTATTGACGTTTGATGATCCGATTGCGAAAACTTTCCCGGAGTTTGCCGAGATCCGACTGCCCGACGGTGCTAAGCCGAAACAGCCGGTCCGTTTGTCTCATGTGCTCAGTCACACTTCGGGAATTCCCAACGATAACTGGCTCAAGTCGGAAAAACAGCTTGAGAAATCCAGCCCGGAACTCAAAGACTATGTCTTCCCGCAGACGCCAGAGGATTTTGTGAATGGCTGTCTGAAACTGGGGCTCGTCGTCGAACCGGGGACGCGGATGATGTATGGTCGCCCCATCGATCTCTCTGCCTGCGTGGCTGAAAAAATTACGGGGAAAACATTTATCGAACTGATGCAGAACCGTGTCTTTAAACCCCTCAATCTGAAGGCTTCAACGATTCAGCCGACGAAAGAGGAACTGAAGAAGCTTGCACCCTTGTATCAGTCGAGCAAAGCGGGCGTCTTCGAGCCGGATAACTTTGGTCTGGAAGTGGCCGAAAGACAGAACAAGCGGTTTTCCACAGCTGGTGGCGGCGTCTATTCGACGCTCGATGATATCGGCACGCTGATGCAGCTGCATCTGAATCACGGTATTCACAATGGGAAACAGCTGATTGAAGCGGAGGCATTACAGCAACTCTATCAACCTCAGCCGGGAACCAATGGTCGATACGGATTGGCCTTTCAGATTAAAGACAGTAAAGTGAACGGTAATTCGCGTATTTTGTCACACCCCGGTTATTCGGGCCCTGTCGCCTGGGTCGACTTTGAACGGGATTTGGTGGGAGTGTTGCTCATGCAAAGTAACACGGTCAATCGTACGAAGCACCATAATCGTATCATCGATACGATCTATCGCTTCATTCCGGTTGAGAAATAACCGTGTTGAGTCTTCAATCTCAAGTCTTGTTTCCGATTGGCTCAGAACTTGATCGGCCCTTTGGGGCGAACGGCTGCGGGTAAAAACTGGCCGTCATGGACGCCCACTTCTTGCATCATCAATTCGTTCATTAAGCCGTTGAGCCTTAAGATCAGTTCCCGGTTTGCTTCCGGCTCCATCGCCAGGTTGTTCATTTCATGGGGGTCACAGTAAAGGTCAAACAGTTCCAGATCGTTGTATTGATATATCTGTTCGAGCGTTTCTGGCATGTTGAATTCACTGGGTGCGTAATACCGAGCATATTTATAGCGCCCGTCAAACACGAAATTCAGGAAGCCGCGTTTTTTCAGATTGGGGTGAAGCTCTTTGAGTGGGGGAACAAACTTGCTATGTGCCTGCAGTGGGGCGATTTTCTTTAAGTAATTGGCGTCGATGGTCTGCAGACCGACATAATTAAAGAGAGCCCCTTTTCGAATTGCATCTGCGGCAGCCGCTTCCGGATTCTCCAGTAGTACCGAGATATCCTTACCAGGCATGCCCTGTGTTGCTTTTTTACGTGCGTCCAGGGGTTGCTCTGTCAGACTGGCCAGAGTTGGTAACAGGTCGATATGGCTGGTGACGGCAGTACAACTTCGGCCCCCTTGATGATCCGGATGTACGATGATGAAAGGAACGTGCGATTGTTGCTCAAACGGAAATGGTCCTTTCCCCCGCAAGCCACCATGACTGCCTCCCAATTCGCCATGATCGGCGGTAAAGATGAAGATCGTGTTTTTCCAGAGATCCAGTTCATCACACGTTGTCAGCAATGATTGCAACATCCGGTCGTTGTCACGGATTAAATTGAGATAGTAGTTATAAAAAATTCGCCACATCTCTGTACGATCGGCGGGGATGGTTCCCAACCAGTACGACCAGCCTTCCAGATATTGCAGCTGCGCATCTGGTCGAGCGGGAGGTTTCACAGGCTGCAGTCGGCTGGGGGAGAGGGGAAATCGCCATGGATATTGATACAGACTATTTTGAGGCGGATGTGTCAGCTCTGCGCCGGCCTGAGAGACTTGTACTTTTTCACCAGGCAGATTTCCGTTCGCATACATAATATCGTGCGGACTGACCATGCTGGTCAGTAAAAACCAGGGTTTACCTTCTCGGTTCAACTGATGCGCATTAGTTCGCAGCCAGCGTGTTCCCTCTATGACCGTGTAGTTGTCAGTATCATAACCCTGGTTGGGGGCACCAATTTTATCTCCATCCGGGGCAAATGTGTCGAAGCCGTATTCGGTAAGTGCTGTTGTATAATTGATCGTGTCCTTAGGGTAGATAATGTCGCGACGGAGTTCAAATTTTCCAAAATAGGCGGTTGTATATCCGAGTGCTTTCATCACTGTCCCCATACTCGGCTTGTCTTTATTCAAGCTGGGAACATATCCGAGTTCCATCTGGTCGAAGACCCCATTAATTTGGGGAGGACGTCCGCTGAAGAGGACTCCCCGTGAGGGGGTACACATTGCGGCTGCGATATAATGATTTTCAAAGGTGGTTCCCCGGCGACTCAGTTCAGCACGCGAGGGAAGCTCGTAACCGGCCGGCTGATTCAAGTGATAGGATTCCTGGTCAGCCATGACCATCACGATATTATAAGGCTGTTTTCGAGTCGCTGCGTTTTCATCCGCATTGGAACGTTGGCTGGTTGAGAGTGCTCCACTCACAGCAGCTACGGTTAGCTTATTGAAATCGCGACGGTTCAGCGGAGATTGTTCCATGACGTTTTTCCTTTTTTAAAGAAGGAGACAGCTCAGAACTGGATTATTCTATGTTGAAGACGCTTGTTACAAATCAGGCTGTAGAATACTCGAGAGAGGAGTTGATTGAGCATATGGATCAGGCATCAGGATAGGGGGAACGTTAGCAAGGATGGGCGATTGGTACAAGATCGAATGCAACCTGATCCACTTGTGGAAACCAGCTTGAGTCATTGAAGTTGTGGTTGTCATTTGAGCAATGCCGGTTTTTCAGCGAGTGACTGGAAATCGCGTCCTGTTTTTCATAAAACGGGGCGGTTTAGCGAGAAACTAAAGAAACCGCTTCGCTTATGGCGCATATTTCAAGACGAATTCCTTGAAGTCGGTTGCACTGTCAGGTTCCATTTTCACTCAGCATCGTCGATGATTTGCTATGATGAGGTTGTTGTCTGTAAGCCCTCGGAAATCTTCGAAGGGCAGATTCAGGTCACAGCCGGTTATTCGATTTTAAATTAATCTAAAGTGATCTTGATTTTAGATGCGAAAGTGTGTAATATACACTAAGTGTTTCAAGGAGAAACAACAATGCTTACGAATATCTATGAAACTTCTTTAGCGCTACTGACAGATCTTTATCAGCTCACGATGTCTCAAGGCTATTGGAAGTCGGGGCGGTCCGAGCGGGAAGCGGTGTTTCATTTGTTCTTTCGAAGCAACCCGTTTCGCGGGGGTTATACGATTGCCGCGGGACTGGAATACATATTTGACTATCTGAAACAGTTCCGATTCACCGCTGAGGATATTAAGTATCTTTCACAGCTGGAAGGAAACGATGGTCGACCGCTATTTGCCACAGAATTTCTAACCTATCTATCGGAACTGAAATTAAGCTGCGATCTGGATGCTGTCCCGGAAGGCACCGTTGTCTTTCCGCATGAGCCTTTGGTGCGTGTGAAAGGTCCGATTCTGCAGTGTCAGCTTCTGGAGACGGCACTGCTCAATCTCATTAACTTTCAGACGTTGATTGCCACCAAGTCCGCGCGAATTTGTGCGGCGACGGGAGGCGACCCTGTGCTGGAATTCGGACTCCGACGTGCCCAGGGAATTGATGGCGGTTTAGCGGCCAGCCGTGCCGCGTATATCGGCGGTTGTGCAGCTACTTCCAATGTGCTGGCGGGAAAATTATTTGAGATCCCCGTCAAAGGCACCCACGCACACAGTTGGGTGATGTCGTTTGATGATGAACTCTCTGCATTTGAAGAGTACGCTCACGCGATGCCGAATAATTGTGTGTTCCTCGTCGACACCTACGACACGCTGGAGGGCGTGCGAAACGCAATCCGGGTTGGCCTGAGGCTACGGGAAGCGGGTCATGAAATGGTGGGGATACGTCTTGATTCCGGGGATTTGGCCCAACTCAGTATCGAAGCACGCCAGCTGCTGGATGCGGCAGGACTCACCAGTGTGGCGATTGTTGCGAGTAACGATCTGGATGAAGCAGTTATCACCAGTCTGAAAGCGCAGGGAGCGACGATTGCTGTCTGGGGCGTTGGCACCAAGCTGGTGACTGCGTATGATCAGCCTGCACTGGGGGGCGTCTACAAACTGGGGGCGATCAAAAATGAAAAGGGCGAGTGGCAGCCGAAACTGAAATTGTCAGAGCAGGCCATCAAGACATCAACTCCTGGTATGCTGCAAGTCAGACGGTTCCAAAATGAAGCCGGAGCCGTTGCTGATGTGATGTTTAATGAACTCAACGCGAATTTGGATACCGTAGTCATGGTTGATCCGCTGGATCCGATAAACCGTCAGCCGTTGGATGGGGGGCTGAACGCCGTGGATCTGCTGGTTCCCGTTGTTCGCAACGGTGACATTGTCTATCGGCATGAATCGCTGACAACAATTCGGGAACGGGTCGAGCAGCAGCTTGCCTTGTTTCATGTGGGAGTGCGACGACATGAAAACCCACAGCCCTATCCGGTCGGGTTAGAGCAGGAGTTGTACGATTTAAAAACCGAGTGGATTCATCGGGCACGCAGCATACAAACACCATTGTGATACAAGCATGATTATTCAACTGTAGAAAACGAATTGGCACGAAAATGCAACTTATCAAAGTCGCAACCGCTGTTCTCAATCAAACCCCATTGGACTGGGAAGGTAATTTAACCAACATCAAATCTGCGATCACCTTAGCCCGCGATCAGGGTGCCAGCCTGGTTTGCCTGCCGGAATTGTGTATCACAGGTTATGGTTGTGAAGATGCGTTTCTCTCAGTCGACGTTCAGCAAAGGGCTTTACGCACGTTGCTGGATCTGGTTCCGCTGACAGAAGGAATTGTTGTTTCACTGGGGCTTCCCCTGTTTCATGGCGGCGCCCTTTACAATTGTGCCTGTCTAATTGCCAATCAACAGATTATGGGATTTGTCGCCAAAAATCAGCTCGCCGGTGATGGAATTCATTATGAGCCCCGCTGGTTCAAGCCCTGGGAATCCAGTCAGGTGAGTGAAGTGGAAATTCAGGGCCGGTCCTATCCGCTTGGGAATTTGATTTTTGACTGTGAAGGCGTGCGGATCGGTTTTGAAATCTGTGAGGACGCCTGGGCTGCACATCGCCCCGCGCATGCGTTATCACAGGCGGCCGTCGATATTATTTTGAATCCGAGTGCCAGTCACTTTGCCTTTGGCAAGCAGGAGATTCGTCGTCGACTGGTACTCGAGAGCTCTCGAGCCTACGGAGTGACTTATGTCTATACAAATCTGCTCGGCAATGAAGCGGGACGGATTATCTATGATGGCGCCGCGCTGATCGCCAGTAGCGGAAAGTTGCTGGCTGAAGGACGCCGGTTATCCTTTGACGATGTTGTGCTCACGACAGCGATCGTTGACGTAGATCTTACACGCATGAACCGCGCCCGGTTGATGAGCTTTCGACCGCATCAAACACCTCAAGCAGCGAATTCTGTGGACGTTCCGTTTGCTTTTGCTGACATTGAGCCGGAAACGATTCAGAACAAAATGCCCGGGTGGGAGCAGGGGCCCTCTGTCAAAGAAGAAGAGTTTACCCGCACGATTGCTCTGGGACTGTTTGATTACTTGCGAAAGAGCCATGCGAAAGGGTTCGTGATTTCACTGAGTGGTGGCGCGGATTCGGCTGCCGCCGCTGTTCTGGTTTGGCTGCTGGTGAAACTGGGGCTGGATGAATTAGGGGCAGAAAAGTTTCTGTCCAAACTGGCATATATCGCAGGATTAGCAGAGCTAAAGACAGCCGAGCAGATCATGCCCAGGCTGCTGACGTGCGTCTATCAGGCCACGCGTAACAGTTCTGAGACGACGGAGCAGGCGGCCGCTTCGCTCGCGGAAGCAATCGGGGCGGAATATCTCAGGCTGGATGTGGATTCGATCGTGGAAGCGTATACGGGAATTGTGTCGGAAGCAGTCGGTCGGGATCTCAACTGGGATGAGGATGATATTGCGCTCCAGAATATCCAGGCCCGCGTCCGTGCTCCCGGTGTGTGGATGGTTGCCAATTTGCGCGATTCACTGCTATTAGCGACCAGCAATCGATCCGAGGCAGCAGTGGGGTATACGACAATGGACGGAGATACCTGCGGCGGACTCTCGCCAATATCAGGAATCGATAAAGCGTTTTTACGCAGTTGGCTGAGCTGGATGTGTGAGACCGGGCCGGAGGAGACAGGAAACCTGCCTGTGCTCGAACTGATCAATCGACAGGAACCGACGGCGGAATTACGCCCACAGAACGCAGAACAGACAGATGAAGGTGACTTGATGCCCTACGATCTGCTCGATTGGATCGAGCGAGCCGCGATTCGCGACAAACAGGGGCCCGTTGATCTGTTTCGTATGGCGCGGGTCGAATTTCCAGGCTACCCGCCTGCTCAACTGGTGGAATGGATTACGCGATTCTTTCGGCTCTGGTCACGTAATCAGTGGAAGCGCGAACGGTATGCCCCCTCGTTTCATGTGGACGATGAGAATCTGGATCCGAAAACCTGGTGCCGCTTTCCGATTCTCTCTGGTGGATTTGAGCAGGAGTTAAGCGATATGCGGGATCTGTTGTGATTTTGGTTATTTTTTGGGCTAAAATCAGTTATTTTTGTGAACCTGTTTATTTTTTAGTTGTCATGGTGTTGTATAGACACTAATAATAGTGTGTGATATACACTAAAGGTTTGAAGATGAATTATCATTATGAATATCCCCGGGCAGCACTCACGGTTGACTGCGTCGTATTTGGTCTGGATGAGGAAGACTTGAAGGTCCTGCTGATTCAGCGTGATCTGGAGCCGTTCGAAGGTTGCTGGGCTTTACCCGGCGGTTTTGTTCGTCTGGAAGAAACGCTTGAAGAAGCGGCCCGCCGTGAATTGAGCGAAGAAACTGGCATCGAAAATGTCTACCTGGAGCAACTCTACACGATCGGCGATGTCGACCGCGATCCGCGCGAACGTGTGGTGACGGTGGCTTATTATGCTCTGGTGAACCTTTCTGATCACCGCGTGCATGCTGCCACCGATGCCCGAAACGCGGCCTGGTTTGCGATTGAGGATGTACCGTCGCTTGCGTTTGACCATCCGAAAATCTTGAAGATGGCGCATGAGCGGCTGCGAAGCAAAGTTCGCTATCAGCCGATTGGATTTGAATTGCTACCTGCCAAATTTACACTGCGTCAGATTCAACATCTGTACGAGGTTATTCTGGATCGGCAGTTGGATAAACGAAACTTCCGCAAAAAAATTCTGAGCATGGGCATTTTGGTAGAACTGGATGAAGTCGAAACGGACGTCGCTCATCGAGCGGCTCGACTCTATAAATTTGATCGCCGCAAGTATCGGCGTTTGACCAAACAGGGATTTCACTTCGAGATCTGACATGAACCCTGAAACAGAACGATAGAACGATGAAAGCATTGATTCTGGTTGACCTGCAGTATGATTTCCTGCCGGGAGGGGCACTGGCTGTTTCCGAGGGAGATCAAATCATCTCAGTTGCCAATGAGTGGATGCCTCGTTTTGAACTCGTTGTTGCGACGCAGGATTGGCATCCGGAAAACCACCAGAGCTTTGCCAGTCAGCATGATAACAAACAGATTGGCGACGTGATTGAGTTGAGAGGCCTGGAGCAGGTTTTGTGGCCCGATCACTGTGTGCAGGGAACCTCGGGCGCGGAACTCCACGCCGATCTGCATGCAGATCGTATTACGCGTGTCTTCCATAAAGGCACGGATACTTATATCGACAGCTATAGCGGCTTTTTCAATAACTGCCATCAGCATTCCACGGGACTGGCGGAATATTTAAAAGAACGCGCCGTCGATGAAGTTGTCATCATGGGGCTGGCTACAGATTACTGCGTCAAATATACGGCCCTCGATGCAATCAAGCTCGGTTTGAAGACCAGCTTGATACGAGAAGGGTGCCGCGGGGTGAATTTAAAACCCGATGATGTGCAGCGCGCCTGTGAGGAAATGCAGGCTGCCGGTGTCGCACATATCTAATACAAGTAAAACAGAATTTTGAAAAGTTAGTAACAAAGAAGAGTAAAGAAGAATGAACGAAAAAGAAGTACGAAGAAAAAGTAAGTTTCTGAGTCTGGTGCTCCGGCATCAGCCGGAAACGATTGGAATCAGCCTGGATGAATCAGGCTGGATTGATGTAGAAGAACTGTTAACCTCCATGGCGCGACACGGCAAATCAATGTCGCGCAACACTTTGGAGATGGTGGTGCGGACGAATGATAAACAGCGGTTTTCCTTTGATGAAACGGGCACACGTATCCGCGCGAATCAGGGGCATTCGGTCAAAATCGATCTGGGGTATGAAGCAGCTGTCCCACCTGAGATCCTGTTTCACGGCACGCCTCGAGAGTTTGTGGATTCGATCGCCCGTGAAGGACTCAAGAAAATGCAGCGGCATCATGTGCACCTGCACGTGGATGAGCAGACCAGCCTCACTGTGGGGCGCAGGCGCGGGACGCCGGTATTGCTCAGAGTCCGGTCACTCGAGATGCATCAGGCGGGTTGTGAATTTTTTGTGACGCCGAATCAGGTCTGGCTGACAGAAAGTGTACCGGCGGCGTATATTGATTTTCCCTGAGCGGACATCACACGCTCTCCTGCCGAAGTTGTTCCCGGACTTCCACCAGTATCCGCCCCAGCATGTTCTTGCCGCTCCCGTCTCCCCCATCTCCCCAGTAAGCGTCATTCGTCGTGTGCTCCACCAGCTTCGCCTCGCCCGTTGAAAGCAGCAGTTCACGCAGATCGTCGTGTTGCGTAAATTTGCAGACAACGGCCTTGCGCATGATGGAGTCTTTGACCGATTCCCAGTCTTTTCTAAGCGGACGTTTCCGGTCGCGGCCCATCCGTGCTGCCCGCATCGGCGATTTCTCTTGACGGATTGCTTCCTGATGTGAGGCATCTTGGAATTTCATCGCCTGAAAATAATGCTCCGAGGTCGGCCAGCGTTTTCCATCCAACTGAATCGGGTACCCGGCAAAATTGGAGAACTCCCCGTACGGTTCCGTCACGCTGTAAAAATTGATGATATGGCCCGGTTCTGACATGGTGGTCGGCTTGCTCCATTAGGTTCCTGAATTGATTCACAGCGATTACTTGATTGAGAATGACGCTGTCAGGTTCTGGACAATAATAAATGAAGATGGTTCGTTTGTAGCATAACATTTATCTGTGAAACAGGTTAAGTATTCTAAAATAGAGTGAAATGGGAAATCAATATTGTCATAAGATCTACCAGATCTATTGATCCTCAGACGTTCCGATTCCGTTC
Source organism: Gimesia alba (assembly GCF_007744675.1). NCBI lineage: Bacteria > Pseudomonadati > Planctomycetota > Planctomycetia > Planctomycetales > Planctomycetaceae > Gimesia > Gimesia alba. The sequence goes on along the minus strand of NZ_CP036269.1, from coordinate 5,923,917 downwards.
TTAGAGCGAGAGGCAGGAAATTTATTTTGAGAGTCAGGCAAAGTGAGAATAAGCATGGATGATTCATCCAAAACGATATCCGATTTCAAAGAGGCATTTGAAACCGCAATCAAAAAATATGACCTTCAGATCATCATTCGAGTGATGATTGCCTGGATCATGCTCTTTTTGTTGATGTTTGTGTTGGCTCTCATCATAAGGTATTTTCAAACAGACCTGAATGAATTTTTGGGAATTGATTCGGGAGCGACTGACTGTCCGAAAGGGACTAGCTCTCTCTTCATTTTCCCCATTTTCCTGATTTCAGCAATTGTTCCCATCACGTTTCTGTTCAGACAGGCGAAACAACTCAGGCAAAACACGGGGCCTCATTGTCCCAGTTGTCATGTGTTTTTAGCGAAATGGCGTTTCAGGCAACTGGTCCTAATGACTGGCTTTTGTCCCGTTTGCATGGCAAGACTCTTTAAGGGAAAATTGGATTCAGAAGCGGCTGCAATTGCGCACTATCAGAAAACAAAAACGGAGTCGAACGGTTTAGTTCGCTTTATCGTTTTGGTTACTTTGACAGGGATTTTGATTGGAATACCTGTCAGTTTGTGGTTAAGACAGACCAATGCGCTGCTGGGCAAAGAGGTAGCTTCTATTTTTTCTACTCTATGCCTGGTGATCGTTATGTTTTCATTAATGCCAGTATCATTGAGTATGATACTGAAGTTCTCTATTCGGGATACGCATGAATGCGTTACATTATTGAATGAGGTCTCCCATGATGTTTCACAGTCGGGAGAAAGTATTGAGCATGAGAGTGGAGAACGATGAACAGTCTTGCCATCTATTATCACACGCAACGAGGGCCGCTCTGTCTGTTTATTTATGCAGCAGCGGGGCTGCTGTATCTGGCAGCATGGTTCACGCGGAACGAGCCGCCTCGACCCTATCTGTGTCTCTATTTCTTCGGTATCGGACTGCTACTGACGGTTGTCGCTGTTGGCTTCCATCATTTGACGGTGGCCGATGAAATCGATCGCCTGCGCATTCGCTTTGGGCCTCTGCCCCTCTTTCAGCGATCAGTTTTGTATGAAGACATTCTGAGTGCCGAAGTCGGCCGTACGACGATTTTGGATGGCTGGGGTATTCATCTCAGTTTTCGAGGCGGCTGGGTCTGGAATCTTTGGGGACGCGAATGTGTTGTGCTCAAACTCCGCAAGGGAACATTACGTGTCGGTACAGATGACGCGGAGAATCTGGCCGCATTTGTGAAAAGCCGGATTTCTGTCAATGAGGAAGATTGAAATCCGTTCCGTTGAATGAAAAAATCCCGGGGTCGATTTCTCGATCCCCGGGGAGCAGATGATGCCATCTGACTGACTACAGCAGGTTGACCACTCGATCTGCCAGGCCCTTCTCGCCGAGGACGATGTTGAGCTTGTTTTTCGAAGCGATCTTTTCCAGGACTTCCAGTTCCCGCATCCGCATCAGAACCGGGTTGTCCTGCAGCAACTTGGCCGTGTTGACCTGACTGCGGATCGCCGCCGTTTCCTCACGGCGTGCGATCAGGTTGGCCTCGGCTGCTTTTTTGGCCTCCGTAACCTTGTTCATCAGGTCCTTCATCTCGCCCGGCAGGATGACATCACGAATGCCAACCGAAGCGATTTCCAGACCCAGTTCACCTGCGCGACGGCGAATACTTTCTTCGATGTCGTTCGCCAGCGCATCCTTTTCTGTCAGGAAGACGTCCAGCTCACGCGCACCCAGGACCGCCCGCAGCACCAGCTGCGTTTCGCGATACAGAGCCTGCCGCACGTTGTCGGTCTGGCTAACTGCTTTTCGCGCGTCAATCACTTTGTACGTAACTGCAGCGTTCACTCGCAGCGTGACTTTGTCAGCCGTCATGATGTCCTGACCGTTGACGTCAACCGTCGTTTCACGCATGTCGATTTCAACCACTAGCGCATCAGACTGACCCAGCCAGAAGGCATAGATCCCCGGAGCCAAAGCATCGACATACTGACCGTCGATGAATAGAACACCCACGCGGTCACGTTCAACCGTGCAGATATCAAGATACTGCTTCGCCATGGAACTACGTGCGATCAGCTTTAAATCAACGTGCTCGAAACGGACCTCGTGCGCATCGATCACCTCAATCCGTACCTCTTTCTGACCCGTCCAGTAAACATAAGGTCCAGGTGGCAGAATGTGGCTGAATCGATTTTCAATCCAGACCAGACCGCGTTCGTGGTCTTTCAGGTCCAGCACGATCGCATGTCCCTCGAGTGCTTTAGATTTCACGAGTAGGTCCAGGTGCTGATGAACCAGCAACGGTTCTCGCAGCGAGACGACATCCACATAGAAGTCTGAGAACGGCTTGAAGTACCAGTGCGTTCCCTCGTTGAGCAGTCCCTGGAATTCTCCATTCCGGAACACCAGCCCCAGTTCGTAGCTGCGAATTTCATAGCGTTTGATACCAAACATCTCATACCTCCTCAGGGACTATCCCTGGGCCTTTCCGCTCCATTTCATTGAGAGCACATACATAAAAAACGGTTTCAGTACCGCAAACAGTTTGTTGAAGACACCTTTCGAAGACAGAATGTTCGCCAATCACACGGGCAAATCGCGGAGTCCGCTTGAGTGAACGCCTTCCATAGTGTCCACACACCGTCACGCTGTCGCGCTTCGTCCTGGTCTCCCGCAGGATTCCATTCGGAAATGCAACATTGTTTCGATGTGCTTCCACTTAGGAAGCACGAACACGGTATCCACGAACTGCAGGGCGTCGCCGCGTGCTGCTTCGGGCAATGTTTCTGGTCTGAGTCGCAAGCGATTCAGAAACAGTCCATCACCCAAAGCCGATCGTAGAACATCTGCCTTCGTCCGGTTTTCAGGGGTAATGCTGTTCAAGCATTTGGTGAACCGGCGGTTGGCCGGCTCTGGTAGTCGGAACGGGACTCGAACCCGCAACTTTCAGATTCATAGTCTGATGCTCTGCCATTTGAGCTATCCTGACGTTGACATCACCTGGTTTAGAAACCATACACGGGACGTGCAGCACCCAACCTGATTCGGTGGCCCGCACGCCGCTGGACAGACGACATACAACGGTTCCCACTTGGACAAGAAGGGGCAGGCCGTGGTTCGGATGAGTTGAAGAACTTTTAACGAATTGAAGCGGATGAAGAGTCAACGGGCAGGGGCTAATCGTCTTGCGATTCCAGAGCCCGGATTTTGGATTTGATCATTTCCAGCAGGTGTTGACCGTCTTCACCGGTCATTTCGATGAACTGCTCCCGTACCGGTTGACTGGACTGACGGAATAATTCACGTTGCGCGGGTGTGAGTTCGGTGATGATCTTCAGCTTGGGTTTGTTCTCACGAATCAAGTCCAGGCGATCACGGTTGAACTGTTTCTGAACCTCAAGAATGTAACCGTTTAATTCGCTGACGACGTCCGTGATCAACTTCTGGCGTTCTGGGGGAAGCGAGTCGAAGAATTCTCGATTGGTGACTGATGTGGAAATGAAAGGGGCGTGCCGGGCGAAAATCATCCAGTTGGTGACTTCATAGAAGCTCATTTCCTGAATAGCAAACACCGGATTTTCCTGTCCGTCGATCATATTCAATTGCAGCGCCGAGTAGACTTCGGAATAAGGCAGTGGAGTCGGACTGGCCCCATAGGCTTCGTAGGCGGCGAGCAGTAACGGTGAGGTCATGACCCGCATTTTGACGCCGCGAAAGTCGTCAGGGGTCTGAATCGATTTCTTAGTGGTCCAGACCTGCCAGCCTTCCGAGAAGATGGAGAGCAATTTCAAATTCTTGCGAGCGTAAAGTTCGTTGAAAGTTTCCCGCAGCTCGGGATCTTCATTCAGAACTTTGTTATTGATTTCGTCATCGTCCGAAAAGAGGAAGTGTAAGAGAAAGACCTGTACTTCCGGGATCAGCTTACCGAGATGTCCCGGCGACGCCATGGCAAATTGAATGACGCCCATATCGACCAGTTCGGTAATCTGATCTGAAGTCCCGAGTGTCCCGTACGGGTAAATCGTGACTTCAATTTCTCCCTCTGATCGCGCTTCGACGAGTTCCTTAAATTTGAGTGCGTATTTGTGCTGGACACTGCCGACGGTTTCTTCAATCGCAAATCGCCACTGAACCGGTTTTCTAGACTGCGTTTTGCTTTCTGAACTGCAGGCAGGAAGCAGGGCAATCAAGGTCAAGAGACTGACCATGAGGAACGATCTATAAAGAGGCGAAAGATTCATGTCGTGTCCACTTCGATCAACCAAAGGCAAGATTGCGCAGAAACAGGGAAATGCCGGGAAAGGCAATCAGTAACACGGCTGCAAATAACAGTATGGCAATAAACGGGGGAGTGCCTCGAATGACTTCAAGATAGGGGCGTCGGAAGATGGCAATCGCCGTAAAGATATCACAGCCAAACGGAGGCGTCGCGGAACCGATGGCGACTTGCAGTGTGACGACGATTCCCACCAATACGGGATCAATACCGGCGGCAGCGGCCACAGGATGGAAGATGGGAGTCAGAATCAAGATCACCACGATCGGGTCGACAAACATGCAACCGATGAAATAAGCGATGGCAATCGTCAACATGATCGTCCAGTAACCGGAGTCGGCGGTGAGCCCGAGCCAGTCATTGATGAGCGCATCGGGGAGTTGTGCAAAAGAGATCACCCAACTGAAGGCGGCTCCCGATCCGACGAGGATAAACACTACGGCTGTGACTAAGCCGGTTGAGAGGGCAATCTCCGGGATGTCTTTCAGCGAAAGTTCGCGAAAAAAGAGAATTTCCAGAATCGCCGCGTAAAGTACGGATACTGCAGCCGCTTCGATCGGGCTGAAGATTCCTGAATAGATGCCACCAATGATGATGACCGGGAATCCCAATGGGAGCAGGGCTCGTTTGGCTGCTGTTTTGCGCGTGGATGAATCTGCTTTGGGTTGTCGCGGGATTTTCATCCGAATCGAAGCGAACCAGCAATAGACACAAAACAGGAGCAAGACCAACAGGCCGGGGCCGATACCGGCGATAAACAGCTCGCCGATCGAGGTGCCGGAAACGACGCCGTAGACAATCATGCCGATACTGGGCGGAATGAGCAGGGCGATATCACTGGCATTAATGATCAGGGCGGTCGTGAAGGAATCGGAATAGCCGGCTCTGAGCAGCTGTGGTCGTAACGGGCCGCCGATCGCGACCACGGTGGCTTGCGTTGAACCGGACATCGCCCCGAACAGCGTACAACTGACGGCACTGGCAATCGGCAATCCGCCACGCAGGTGTCCCACAAACGCCGTTACCAGATCCAGTAAGCGATTGGCTGAGTTGCCGCGTGTCATGATGTCGGCAGCAAAAATGAACATCGGGACGGCTAATAAGGCAGCCGGTTTGATCCCACCGATCATTTGCTGAATGAGGACGGCCGGGGTGACATCCGGGTGGAAGACCAGTAGAACGGCGAAGGCTGCTGTAATGAGCGGGACCTTCATCGGGAACCCGGACATCAGCAATATGAGCATAACCCCGATGATGAGTAACGCTTCCACGGATTCACCTCTGTTCGGAAAAGTTCAAGTTACACTTCTCCGATGACAGGGGATTCATATTCGTCCTTCTGAGTGAACGAAATATAAACGTCGGAAGAAATGACGTTCCGCACAGCCGTCAGCGTGTATTGGATGGCGGATAACGTGAAACCCAGCGGGACGCACAAGTAAACCAGATACAGGGGGACCTGTAAAACGGGAGAGACCGTCTCCAGGAAATAGACGGTGGAAATATATTCAAATGAGTACCAGGTCAATGCAAACATCAACAGTGCGGTGAAAATGCAGATGAGAATCATCAATCTCTTCCGCCAGCGTTTGTTGAGTTGGTCGTAGAGGGCCGTCATCCGAATGTGTCTGCCGCGGCTTGTTGCGTAACTCAGCCCGATGAATGTGACGATGATGATGAGAAATTGTGAGAGTTCGCCGGTGAAGGCGAGACTGAAGCCGAGCAGCGCGCGGCAAAAAACATTACCGATTGACAGGGCAGCAATCGCGATGATTGACCAGGCAAGAAGAAATGCTTCGATACGTTGGATAAAGCGGAAGAGCAGATTCATCTAAACGGCTTTGGCTGACTTGCAAGAAATTGTTTGGGCATTGTTGATTCAATTTTCTGCCGCAGCAGCAGCCGGGTAGGCGCCATTTTCATCATGAACTTCCTGTCCGGTGACAGGTGGGTTGAAGACGCAGACCATGCGCAGCTGTGTTTTGGCTCTTAGCAGATGACGATCATTTTCATCGAGCGCATACATCATGCCGGGAGAAATCGGATGCGTGGGCCCATCGGGGATGAGTTCAATCTCGCCTTCCCCTTCGATGCAATAGACGGCTTCCAGATGATTCTGGTACCAGATTTCTGTTTCCGTTCCTGGATGAATAATCGTATCGTGCAGGGAAAATCCCATATTTTCATTCGCGAGCAATAACCGTCGGCTGTTCCAGGTTTTGGCTTTGATATCGCGTTCGGTTCCGAGAATGTCATTCAGTTGACGTACAATCATGATGTGTGTCTCTCTTCTTATCTTATTTTCTATACTGAGATCAGTCTGCGTGTACCAGACCCAGTTCTTCCAGAATGCTGTCATCGTTGAGTACCGCTTTCAGGCTGTCGGCGACAATATCCAGCCCTTGCAGCAGTTGGTCATCTTCGATGGTTAACGGCGGGAGAATTTTCAGGACATGGCTGTCAGTTCCACTGGTTTCGATGATCAAACCACGTTCGAATGCAGCCGCTGAAATCTTTTCAGGCAATCCCGGGCATTCCTGGCAGGCCAGTCCCCAGATCATGCCGGTACCGCGCACTTCCAGATCAACATCACTCACGTTTTCTGCAATCTCTTCCAGTCGATTTTTAATCAAGGCCCCTTTTCGGAGGACTTCGCGTGCGAAGCGGTAATCGCTCCAGTACAGTTCAATCGCTTCGGCTGCTGAGACAAAAGCCAGGTTGTTGCCACGGAAGGTTCCGTTGTGCTCACCCGGTTCCCACTGATCGAGGTCTGACTTCATCAGTACCAGAGACATCGGTAAACCGTAAGCGCTGAGCGATTTGGAAAGCGTGACGATGTCAGGCACGATGCCCGCTTTTTCAAAGCTGAAAAAGTTCCCCGTTCGTCCACAGCCAACCTGGATATCATCGATAATCAACAGGATTCCGTGTTCCTGGCAGAGTGTTTCCAGTTGTTGCAGCCATTCTGTACTGGCTACATTTACACCACCCTCACCTTGTACCGTTTCGACAATTACGGCAGCAGGCAGGTCTAAACCGCTACTGCTGTCTTTGAGGATGGTCTCAAAATATTCCAGTGTGTCCATATTGGAGCCCATGTAACCGTAGTAGGGCATAAAGGTCACGTTATTCAGAGGTGTCCCTGCGGCATCACGAAAATGGCTGTTTCCCGTAGCGGCAACTGATCCCAGGCTTACACCATGAAAACCATTGGTGAACGAGATTACGTTCGTACGCCCAGTCACTTTTCGTGCCAGCTTTAATGCGGCTTCAACAGCGTTTGTTCCAGTTGGTCCAGTGAACTGGACTTTGTAATCGAGTTCCAGTGGAGAGAGAATTCGTTTTTCAAAAACTTCCAGGAAGCGAGCCTTTGCATCCGTTTGCATGTCGAGGCCGTGCAGCATCCCGTCCCGTTCCAGAAACTCGATCAGCTTTGCTTTCAGTTTTGGATTGTTATGGCCGTAGTTTAAGGTTCCTGCGCCCGCAAGAAAGTCGATAAATTCGTTACCCTCAGCATCGCGCAAATTGGCGTTCTGGGCTTTAGTAAATGTGGTAGGGAATGAGCGACAGTAACCGCGAACGTTTGATTCGAGTCGGTTGAATATAGTCATGATACTGGTGATTTCTCTCCGAAATTAGGTTTTAGTGAGAAGGGGCCAATCTGGTACAATTCTTCGGGTTCGTGTTCTTCAGCTTCACCAAACAATTCCGAAGAAAAGCCATTACAAGTTCGGCACTCCGTGTTAAGCCGTTTTGCCAGTGAGCGAAACAGCTTTTGGGACGATTGATTCGAGGGAGTAATCGTCGTTTCCAGGTAATTCACATGGGAGTTGATCTGGCGGGATAGCAGAGCGTCAAGCATTCGCGATGCAACACCACAAGAACGCACGCTGCGATCAACGGCGGCTTGCCAGATGAAAATTGTGTTCTCTTGTTGAGGAGGGTGATAAGCAGAAAGAAAACCGACGATTTTCGAATCGGATTCTGCAATCACGCAAGTGTCATGAAAATCACGACATAACAAGAGCGAGACGTAATGGGAATTAACGTCAAGGGGGGGGCAACTCTTGATCAGGTTGGTTATTGCGAGGGCATCGGTCAGCCGGGGCTCGCGAAAAATCAATTGGGTGGCCTGTTCCATTGGGCTATGTATTTATCGGCTTCTGATAAAAAAATCTGGGTCGATAAGATATTTAGTGTCCAAAATATATCTGAAGGTTAAATTCTTCAGTGCTTAGTAAATAAGTTTGTACCCGATGAAAGGCGTTTTGCTGGTTTTAATATTAAAAAAGCTTTTATTAAAGGGGTTAGGCAAGGTTTCGGGCAGCGGTGACATAAACATGTGTGCTAGTCAAAAGCTTAGTGTGCAATGTTTTGTATGCAAATAATATGGGAGTGTCAACCCCTACTGTTTTTAAATGCAGATGAAAATGAGATCTGCTGCACGAATTGAAGCGAGATTGAGTGCATAAAGTTTGCACAATTGATGAGGTTTGAGGAGACAAGTATGCCTGTGGCTACTTATTCAAGTAGTCCGTATTTTCCTCTTCGGAAGGTGGTGTGACTTCACCAGCCGACAGGACTGGCGATGCATCGAGATCTTCTGCATCCATCATGGAAGCGATCCGCTGTAAAGTAGACAGCATCTGGGTCTGTTCCCATTCCTGTAGTCTCAGCAGTTCTCGACGAAATCGATCTTGTAACAGGGAAGGTGCGTTCTTCAGCATTGCCTGACCCTCTTCGGTGAGTTCGACAACAACAGTCCGTTTGTCAGTCCCTCTTCGTGAGCGGGAAACGAGGTTTCGTGCTTCCAGTCGGCTCAGGATTCCAGTTATCGTGGCCTGGCTCAGATGAATTGATTTTGCGAGTGCCCCTACGGTGATGGGTTGCATGCGTGCGATAGTTTGCAACGATGCCAATTGGGGGGCTGTCAGGCCGATTTCCTGCATCAGACCTCGGGAATGCAAGTCAATTGCACGCGTAATTCGTCGCAGCGCGACTAGGACCTGATCCTCAATGCTGAGAGGCGACATGGGATTCTCGATATTTTCAGGAGATAAATAAAGCACAGAGCAAAGCGTACTCGATATTATGCACACAAAGTAATTGTTTTCAACTTGGTTCGAGACCTGATATAAAAAGTGATCTGAACAAGACGCACGACCGTTGTTTGATCGGACTGCGTTTAGGCCATCAAAAACAGAAACGCATCGTCGGCTTTATTCTTTGTGTCATCGTTTTCGATGAAACGCCGGATTGTGTAATACCCATACAGCGTTTTGATGCGGTGCGTCAGGCGGGCTTGGTCCCGCTTCAGCATGCCTTCCCAGTAGGCTGGCTCGCGGGGATCGTGTGCAGATTTGATCTGCGCTCCGAGTTCGCTTTCGACATTTGGCAGTGAACGCCATAAGCGGATGTGTTGATGATGTGCGGGGAGCGCCATCTGGGCAACCTTTTCATAACCGAAGCGGTTCAGCTCTGTGATCGCTGCGGCATGATTGATGATATGCCACAAGCCGCCAAAGCCCTGTCTCTTAATCGGAGCTGTTGCAATCATCTCGGCAATCGTGATGTTGACCATATCCTGGATTGAGCCATACATGGGAAAGTTGTTGAGCTCCGCAAGCTTGATCTGTTTCCCGGTCCGCCAGCCTTTCTCTTTGCCGTAATATCCACGCCCCGCGTGTGCGTTGTTGAAACCTGCCGTCAGTTTGCGGATGCCTTCTATGATTTGGGGCGTAGCAAAATCACTGTGGTCACGCAGCGCACGGATGCCGATCGAAGCGAAAATAATATTATGCCCCGATTGCCGGGTCTCTCCGACATTCTTTTGCAGGGTTCGCACAATCGAGTTGATTGCGGCTTCATTGGATGCTTCTTTGGGGTACGGCTTAAACAGTTCGGTAGGGGTGATGCCCGCTTTTTTTGCGTTGAACCAGAATGCTTCCTCACCTGCGATGATGCGTTTCAATTCGCCGGTGATGCCGACGAAGACTTCATCGGGGAGCTCGCTTTGATCTTCCCCTAAGAAATAACCGGCGGCGACAGCAGCACCCAGATGCCCGGCCATCTCTCCCGCTTGGTATGAATGGGCCAGTCCGCAGACGCCTTTATACAGGTAATCGAACTCGATCATAGTTTGCGCTCCCGTTGATCTTGTTTTATATCAATCATCGCTTATCGGACTATCGTGGTCAAGCAATTTCCGATTCAAGAATAGGGAGCGAAACTAATCACCAACTGCTTTCTGTTTGAGTACAGCCCGTAATTCCAGAGGATAGTCGGTGAGAATCGCATCGATGCCCACGCTGGCTGCTTCTTGCCAGTTTTCGGGTATCTTTCCGCCTACGGTCGGTCCCGCGATGAAGGCCCGTTTGCCGGCTGCATGCACGCGTTTGATTTCTGCTGGGGTTGGAATGTAGCGGACATAGACCCAGTCGGCTCTGCTGTCGGCCAGTGCCGCGGGAAACTCAGTTGCATTATTGGCGACGGCTGCGGTTTCGGCTTTCTCAGAAGTTGCTTTGATATTGGCGCGAACTTGGGGTTCTTGAATGGTTCTGCCGATGAAGATCAGCCGGTTCAAGATGCCATGCTTTTTCGCGAGGCGTACGACGTCCTGTTCCACATTCTCATCTTTGAAGTCGACGGCGATCAAAATCGGGTGCCGTTGATATTCAGATGCTAGCTGCAGGACCTGCTCTACTGTTGGTACTTTTTCACCGGCAAACCGGGGATCAAACCAACTTCCCGCGTCGAACTGTTTGACTTCTGCCAGTGTCAGGTCACTCACATTTCCAGAGCCGTTTGTTGTACGGTTGACAGTAGTGTCGTGAATGCAAACCAGATGACCGTCTTTCGTGCGCTGCACGTCAAACTCAAAGCCAAGCCGCAATTCCAGGCAAGCCCGGAAATTCGACAGAGTATTCTCAGGAGCAACTTTTAACAGTCCCCGGTGCGCGACTATCAAAGGTGGAGCAGCATTTGCAGAATGGACGTTCAGAGTGAAGAAGAGAATCGCGATTGACGTAATCAAAAATGCAAAAAGCCGATTCATGTTTGTTTACTTTCGTCGTGGGCTGAAATTGGTGTCTTCATTCAAACGGATGAATTCAGCCTACAACCATAGAATCAATTGTTCAATCATCAGTATGTGAAATCTTGTGGTGTGAAACGCTAACTTAAAAACCTGCTTGTATTTGGAGATCGTTTCTTGTCTAAATGCCTGGGATGCCTAGAATTTGACGAGAATGATTTTGGTGGCACCAGGGCGTAAGTTTTGTGGGATGTCATGTCGGAAATGGTCGATAGAAAATAGAAGCTTGCTTCGAAAGTATTGTGTTCACATGAATACGTTTTCTGGGGTTGTCAATTACCTCGTATACGAAGTAATTGGGATTTATCCTTGTCCCGCTGGAGAACAAATTAACTGGTTCTGTTGAATGTTTCGCAGAGGATCAAGTTCCTGACTCACTTTCTTTTTTAATCTTGTACTTACGAAATTTTCATGTCGACCCTACAGCCTGACAACGCGGACAATTCAGCAGACGCTGATCGAAAGTCGGTACAGACTGACATCAAAGCAGCCGCCTGGTTGTTTGAGCAATTGGCCGTTGATGCCGGTCACTCTGCTGATCGATCACGGATTCGACGTGCATTGATCGAAGCAGCGTCTGCAAGAACAACAAAAACAGACGACGATTGGTGGAATTGGTTAGTCGAAGCCAGCCAGAGTTTAGAGCTGCAATATAAAGTTATGGATTGTACCTTCCGTGAACTCGTCGCGATTACCAGTGAAGGGGGGCGCGTCATCACTCGGGTGGGCGATGAGCATCGCTGGACTGCCATTCTTTCTACCAAACGTCGACGCTTCCAGATTCTCCAGCCTCAACGGGATCGTACCCGGATCTGGATTAGTGCCCGCAGAATGCGGAGCACGTTAGAGGTTTCAAGTCGAGAAGATGTGGTCCGTTGCCTGGTCATCGAACCGGAACTCACTGCTTCCGATATGAATTCGGGAGAAATACACGATCATAGTCCGCTTGATCGCGTACTGAGATTGTTGAAGCCGGAATTCTCGGATATCTGGATCATCATGGTTTTCGCGCTCGTCACCGGGTTGTTGGCTTTGGCGACCCCTTTAGCAGTGGAGACTTTAGTTAACACTGTTGCCTTTGGTCGGTTGCTTCAGCCCGTGATTATATTGGCTTTGATGCTGCTGGCTTTTCTTTCTTTTTCAGCAGCGTTGCTTGGCTTGCAGACTTATGTGGCAGAAATTATTCAACGACGGCTTTTTGCGCGCGTCGCCGCTGATCTTTCTTATCGCTTGCCGCGCGTGGTTCCTGCTGCGCTGGATGGTCAATCGGGGCGGGAACTGGTGAATCGCTTCTTTGATGTCATCACAGTTCAAAAAGCAACCGCAGCACTCCTGTTGGACGGGATTTCGCTGGTACTGAGCACGTTGATTGGTATGACAGTCCTGGCTTTTTATCATCCCTGGTTGTTGGGCTTTGATATCGTCTTGCTGGCGTTGATTGCCTTTGTGATTTTAGTTTTGGGGCGAGGTGCTGTTAACACGAGTATCAAAGAGTCCAAGGCAAAGTACAAAGTGGCTGCCTGGATGGAAGATCTAGTCAGTTGCGGAACTGCCTTTCGTTATCGGGGAGCTGCAGAGTACGCGTTGGATCAGGCAGACCATTTAACCTATGAATATTTGAGTGCCCGCAAGAAACATTTCCGGATTGTAATGCGACAGATTATTTTTGCTTTGGGAATGCAGGCAGTCGCGAGTACGGCCTTACTGGGCTTAGGCGGATGGCTGGTCATTTCCGGTCAATTGACTCTCGGACAGCTTGTGGCTGCTGAGTTGATCGTGACGGTGATCGTCGGCTCTTTCGCCAAGTTGGGCAAACATATGCAGAGCTATTACGATCTCTTAGCTTCAGTAGACAAACTGGGGGTATTGTTTGATTTGCCTATGGAACGCCGGGATGGGCTTCTCAAAATGCCTCATGACCAGCCAGCGGAAGTGGCGGCCAGTAATGTCAGTTGTGCAATGCATCATCATTCCGACCATGGGGCACAGATTAACCTGAATATTGAGAGTGGGGCGAGTCTGATGCTGATGGGGCCCAGCGGAACAGGAAAGAGCCTGTTGCTGGATTTATTATTCGGATTAAGAGTGCCTGCTGAGGGGCATGTTTCAATCAATGGAATTGATCCACGTGATTTGCGACCTGATGCACTCAGGAAACATGTGGCGCTGATCCGGGACATTGAAATATTTTCAGGATCTCTGGAAGAAAATGTGCATCTGGAACGTCCTACTGTTTCCACCAGTGATGTCCGTGAAGCACTGGAACGAGTGGGACTGATTGATGATATCTTGAGACTGCCCGAAGGGCTGAATACACATCTTGTCGAGACAGGGTACCCGCTGACGTCAAATCAGGCGCGCAAGTTAATGCTGGCTCGAGCCATCGTTGGTCGTCCCAGATTGTTACTGATTGATGGGTTGATCGATGCGCTACCCGATCATGAAGCGGAACAGTTGACGCAAATGCTGGTCGATCCAGCGCGTCTCTGGACACTGATTATGGTTACGGGGCGGAGAAGTCTTGCAGAATTGGGAACAGAGATCTACGAATTAGGCGAACCTGCCATTGTTTCTGCGGAAGGGAGTGGTCATGACAGCTAAAAAACCGCTTGATACACCCGCATCCCAGACAGAGCAACAACGTTGGTCGATGCTGGTGCCGGTAGCTTATAGTGAATCCAGTATGCCCGCATTGAGGCTGGCAAGATCATCACGCCTTGCGCGTCGGATCGCCCGTTATCTATTTGTGACTCTGTTATTATCAATTGTATTGATGGCATTTGCTCCCTGGCAGCAATCTGTGACCGGGACGGGCAATGTGCTGGCGTATGCACCCGATGAACGGCAGCAAATCATTCAAGCACCAATTAAAGGGCGGCTGGCCCAGTGGGGAGAGGGAATCTTTGAAAATGCCCGTGTGAAAAAAGGGCAGGAAATTGCTGAAATTCGTGATTTGGATGAATCGTACGCGGCCCGTCTGGATCTGCAGTTGATGAACTCCCAGCAGGCAGTGACGGCGGCAGGTCAGCAACTGGAGGCCAGTCAGCGTGCCCTGGACGCAGCGAAGACGATTGTCGAATCCTATCAGGCACAAGTTCAGGCTTATGAAACTGTCAAGCGAGAGACGATTGACGCTCAGGATGCCTATATCGAAATGGCTGCCAAGAAAGTAAAGGCCGAGAACCAGAAACTGGTTGAATATGAGGCCGCATTACCTCAATTACAGGCTGAATATAATCGTATGAAAACGCTTCAGGCTGAAAATAATATCTCGCTACAGAAATTGCAGGAAGTGAGTCGGAAACTGAAGGAAGCAACCAGTAAAGCAAAGGGAGCTGAGTTCTATTACGGTGCTGCGCAAGATGAATTGTCGGGTAAGCAGAGTGAGCGAAAAGCGAAAATTGAAAAGGCACAGGCTGATATCGATAAAACCAAGGCACTGTTGCGTAAAGCAAACGGGGATGTTTCTAAAGCGGAAAGCGATATCGCCAAGGCGCAGCAGGAGCTGAATAAAGCCGAGAAGGAACTACTTGATATGAAGGTCAAAGTTTCGCGGCAAGAGAACCGGGTGATTAAGGCTCCCTTTGATGGTTATATTGTTCAGATCACGCCCAATCTGGGAACCGCAATCTTAAAACAGGGAGATCCCATCTGCACCATCGTACCTTACACGACTGAGCGATCGGTTCAGATTTGGCTTGATGGAAATGATGCACCACTTGTTGAGCCGGGGCGGCCTGTGAGACTGCAGTTTGAAGGTTGGCCTGCAATCCAGTTTGCAGGTTGGCCTTCCGTTGCTGTTGGGACGTTTGGTGGCGAAGTCGTTTCTGTCGATGCCACCGACAATGGGAATGGAAAGTTTCGAATTCTGGTACGCCCGGATCCGTCAGATGAACCCTGGCCTCAAGATCGATTTCTGAGACAAGGGGTCCGAACCAATGCATGGGTTTTGCTTAAACGAGTTCCTCTCTGGTATGAAGTCTGGCGAAAATTAAATGGCTTCCCGCCCGCAGTCTCAATCGACGAGCCAGGCCAGAAAAACAGCAAGTCAAAGCCTCCAAAGCTGCCGAAGTAAGTTTGGGTGAAATAGGTTGTGTTTGCTGCCTTCGTTATCTGTTGCGAAAAACCTGCAGTTTTCTGCAGTAACGTCGAGAGCAGTCTGACTCTGAATCAATCTACCCTTCCACTTATGCCGAATTCTAAGAGAGAAGGCTTTGTGCCGATTATAATAGCTGTATTAATAATTCAGGTTGCTGGTTGAACCCGCCCGTAGAGTGATTAAGTAATGTTCAGAGTTTTAGTCCCATTTATGTCTGCAATGGCAATCGGATGCGCTGGCACACAACAGAAAGTGTCTCAGTCTGATTCTGAAATGCCTGTTGCTGTTGCGCGGATTTCGCTTGAGCCCGCACCGACTGAAACGGATGAATTGTCACAAATTTCTCTGAACATACAGCGTGATGAGGAATCGCTGGCCAAATTTGAAGAGAAAAGTGAGCCACCACAGCCTTCGCAGGAAGTGTCTCTCGTTTCGTCTGAAGCGATCAATGAGGAAGTGATCGCCATTCCTCAAATTCCCCCTTTACCAGATGAAAACTTTGCGCCCAGCCGAACGGGTCTGGCTCTCGAAGAGGTCATCGATTCAGTTTATCAAAGCTACCCATTGCTTGATGCAGCGATGTATTCCCGTGAGGTTGCTGCCGGTGATCGTTTGCAAACATTAGGAGAATTTGACCGTAAATTCAAAGCAGCTACCGAAAATGGGCCGATGGGGTATTACAAAACGTATCGACAGCATATCGGTCTGGTGAAGCCTTTGTATTCGGGGGGGGAAGTCTTTGCCGGCTATAAAATTGGTCGGGGAAATTTCCAGCCCTGGTATAAGGAAAGGCAGACCAATGAAGCGGGAGAGTTTAAAGCAGGCTTTTCGGTGCCACTCTCTCGAAATCGGGATATTGATGCCCGACGGGCTGCGTTGTGGCGTGCGACATTCGGCGTCGATGCTGTTGAGCCGGATATCCAGGCACAGCTGATCGGTTTCGTTCAGGAAGGGACCTATGCTTATTGGGACTGGGTCGCAGCGGGTGCCAAGCTCGTGATCGCAGATCAAATTCTCAAGCTGGCTGAATCGCGGACGGATCGGATTCGTAGTCAGGTAGAAAATGGATTTCTCGATCCACCGGAATTAACCGATAACTTGCGACTGGTTGCTGAGCGTTCTGGGAAGCGTGCTTTTGCCGAACGAAAACTCCAACAAGCGGCAGTGAAACTCTCATTGTATTATCGTGATGCTTATGGCAACCCGCTGATTCCAGGACCTGATAAGATTCCGACTTTTCCCGATTTAGAATTGATCAATGCTGAGCAGGTAGAGCACGATTCCCAATTGGCACTGGAACAACGCCCGGAAATTTATGCACTTGATCTCTTACAGCGCCAATTAGACATTGATCATTCTGAAGCGATGAATGACTGTCTTCCCGCAGTCGATTTAGTGATGGCGGCTGCCCAGGATGTGGGTTATCGAACCGATCCCAAGAATGATAAAGGCCCATTTCAACTCGATGCCATGCTGTATGTAGACGTTCCCATTGAACGTCGTAAAGCCCGCGGGAAAATTCAGTCGGTGAGTGGCAAGATCTCGCAGCTCAATGCAAAGCGAAAATTAACCGAAGAGAAAATTGTCGCGGAAGTCGAATCAGCCTACGCCGGGCTGATTGGAGCTTTTAAACAGGCCAAACAGGCCGAGCAGGCCGTTGGGTACGCAGAAGATCTGGCACGACGCGAGCGTCGCAATTTTGAAGAAGGGTTGTCAGATCTGTTAAAAGTGACTTTACGTGAACAATATGCGGTTGAGTCAGCAGAAAAAGCAGTGGATGCAAAACTTCTGTATTTCAAAGAGCAGGCGGACTACAGGGCCGCACTGGCAGAAGATCAGCTGCCGGCTTCTCAAGGTGAATAACAGTCTCTGTTTTGTTCTGCGGAGATTCGTTGCTTGAGATAAGGAAGAGATCACTCAGGTCATTAACGATTCGAAAAAAGACTCAACAGAGAGCCACCACGATGATAAGACATCGGAATCACCACTTGCTCTGCCTGTTGATATTATGCTCGATTATAAGCCGCCCCGATTCATTGGTTGCAGACAGTGAACCGGTTTTGTTTGAGCAGAGTCTGTTGGGGAAAACACGGGAAGAGGCCGGAGACGGGGAGTGTCAAATCTGCATTCGCAAAGGGCTCTTCTATTCTCCTGAATGCGGGACCCTGTTTCAGTGGAGTGAGGGAACTGGCTGTTCGGGGGGACCTCAACTCGATCAGCCTCTGCAGACGGATCGTCCGAATTTTACCTCGACTTCGGTCACCGTGGGCAAAGGTGTCACACAGCTTGAATTCGGATATACCTTTGCCGATGACAGCCCGGCAGGGCAACAGGTCAGTTATCAGTCGTTTGGCGAATTCCTGTATCGGCGCGGCATATTGGCGGAGTGGCTGGAATTTCGTCTGGGTTTTTCTCCGTTGCAGCAAACGACGGTGGCGGGACCGTTTCAGAATACTACGGCAGGCAGCGAAGATTTGTCTGTCGCATTCCAGTTTGCATTGACACCCCAGTCGGGGCTCTTGCCGGAATCGGCGTTGATTGTGCAGATGAGTGTGCCGACCGGCAGTACCGCATTTACTTCGAATCAAATCGAGCCGGGAGTCGACTGGATTTATGCTTGGGATGTGAATGATTTTATTTCATTTTCCGGCTCCACGCAGGGCAATCGTAGTTTTGATGACAATCACCGTTCCTATCTGGAACTGGCACAGTCATGGAACGTGAATTATACATTAACAAAGCAGATGAGTGCCTTTACCGAATGGTTCGCACTGATTCCCTGCGGTTCGAATACCGAACAGACCGAACATTATATGGACGGCGGTTTCACCTATCTGATTAACAATAATCTGCAGCTCGATATTAGTGCCGGCGTGGGTCTGAACGAAGCCGCCATTGATTATTTTGTCGGCGCAGGTTGCTCGATTCGCTTTCCCTGACGAAACAGGAACATGATAGAATCAGCGTTTGACACCTTCGATAATACTGAGTTCGGTTTCAGTGGGGAAAATGCCTGTCAGTTCAAAGCCAGCCCGCTGATACAGAGTTCGGAATTGTTCCGCTTTTCGTTCTTTGCCACCGGTGACCAGCAACATGACCAGATCTACGAATTTTCCCATGAAGGGGTCGTTGCCCGGATCAATGACACTTTCGATTATCAGCAGTTTTCCGTTCTCAGGCAGGGCGGTATGACAGTTTTTAAGAATGGTGAGTGATTTATCGTCGTTCCAGTCATGGATGATATGACGCATGAGATAGGCGTCTGCTCCCGGGGGAATCGATTCAAAAAAATCGCCGCCAATGAGGTCACAGCGATCTGCGACTCCGGCCTGTTCAAACAGCGATCGTGCCCGTTCAACAACATCAGGTAGATCATACAGAATTCCCCGCAATCCAGGATTAGCCTGGAGAATGCTGATCAGGTTCGAACCATTGCCTCCGCCGACATCCGCCAGTACTTTGATTTTGGAAAAATCATACGCATCGGAGATCGCATCCGTTCCTCGACCATGAATGCCGATCATGGCTTTGTCAAAGATGCGGGCCTTGTCCGGATGCTCGGAAAGAAATTCAAAAATCGATTTTCCCCAGATACTGTCGTAGGCAGGCTTACCGGTCTGGAGGCTGTAAATGATTTCACACCAGGGACGAAACTGGTCTTCGCCATTCATGATGGCTAAGGCCTGTTTTGAATGGGAGTGATCGCTGCGCAGTGGTTCTGCCAGTGGCGTTAGGGAAAACTCTCCCGCTTCATTTTCTTCAAAGATACCGACACTGGCCAGAGCCCGTAACAGACGATAGAGAGACTCGGCATCGGTTTGTGTGGCGGCAGCGAGTTGTTCTGGCGTCTGGGGACCGGGGATTAACAGGTCGGCAATTTCCAGTTTCGCGGCGGCATAAATACTCTGTGATTTCCAGTAGCCGGTAATCATCTGTTCGAGTTGCTGGTAGTTTGCCTGATCCGTCATGTCATTTCCTCCCGAGATCGTTTCAGCGTGGCTATTGCTTGACGCCTTCAATGATACTGAGTTCAGACTCTGTGGGAATAATGCGTGTCAATTTGAAGCCCGCCTGTTCTAAGAGAGACTGGTACTCTTCGGCGGTGCGTTCCTTGCCGCCGGGAATCAACAGCATGACCAGGTCGAGAAATTTGCCGGCGAACGGGTCGTTCCCTGCGGGAATTACGCTCTCGACGATCAGTAGCTTGCTGTTTTCGGGCATCGCGGCGCGGCAGTTTCGGAGAATGGTGAGTGATTTTTCATCGTCCCAGTCATGAATAATGTGACGCATGAAATACACGTCCGCTCCCTGGGGAACAGATTCAAAAAAACTACCTCCGATCAAGCCACAGCGGTCACCCAGGCCTGACTGTTCGATATGCGGTTGAGCTCGTTCAACGACATGCGGCAGGTCAAACAGAGTACCTTTCATTTCAGGATACTTGTGAAGAATGCTGGTGATATTCGAGCCGTTTCCACCGCCGATGTCCAGCAGCGTTTTCATTTCTGAAAAATCATACGATTGCAGAATGACGTCGGTTTCTCTGCCGTGAATGCCGGTCATCGCTTTATCAAAAATCTGGGCCTTGTCAGGATGCTCCGGCAGGTATTCGAAGAACGGCTTCTCGAACACTTTATCGAATGACGTTTTGCCGGTTCGAATGCTATAGAGTATCTCGCCCCATGCCTGAAAATGTTCGTCGCCCGTCATCATCGCCAGCGCCCGTTTGGAACCCGGAACGTCACTCCGCAAGTATTCGGCAAGAGGAGTGAGTGCAAATTCTTTTTGTTCATTTTCGATAAAGATGTCCACACTCGCCAGCGCCCGTAACAGACGATATAGTGCGCCAGCGTTAGTTTCCGTTGCAGTCGCCAGCTGCTCTGCCGTTTGTGGTCCTTCAGCCAGCAGGTCGGCAATTCCCAGACTGGCGGCGGCGTAAATGGCCTGCGATGACCAGTAGCCGGTAATCATCTGGTCGAGTTGCTGATGCGGTGCGGTTTCCGTCATGGGCTTTGTTTCTCTCATTGGGGGATGTTATTTTTTTCCGACCGGCGGTGGTTGAGGTCGGGAAAATGTTAATTTTTCGGCCGTCGATTCATCGGCCTGATATTCATAATCATCCAGATTGAAGTTGGTCAGTTGTTCTGGTTTATCAACGCGATTCTGAATCATCCAGGCCGCCATGCGTCCACGGGCCTGCTTGGCGAACAAGGCAATCGTGCGTGATTTGCCGTCTTTGATTTCCTTAAAGACTGGCGTGATCACCGGACCGTCCAGTAATCGGGGTCTGATCCCTTTAAAGTATTCATTCGAGGCAAGATTGACGAACGCTTTCTGTTTCTGCTTTGCCAGATCACGATTGAGTGACTCCGTGATTTTGTCGCCCCAGAAGTCATACAGCGATTTCCCGCTGCGTGTAACGAGACTGGTCCCCATTTCCAGCCGATACGCCTGCATCAGATCCAGTGGACGCAATACGCCGTAAAGACCTGAGAGAATTCGCAAGTGATCTTGCGCGAAGGACAAGTCGCGGGCTTTGAAGCGTTTGGCGTCGAGTCCCTGGTAAACGTCGCCGTTGAATGTGAGGATTGCCTGTTTGGCATTATCTTTGGAAAAGGGCCGTGACCACTCATTGAAGCGGCTGTGATTCAGTTCGGCCAGATCATCACTGATGCCCATTAATTCTCTCAATGATTTTTTGGACATCCGCTTCAGTTTTTTGACGAGCGTTTCTGCTTCATTCAGAAATTCGGGCATCGAGAATTTCGATGTTTGCGTTTGCGGTTCCAGATTCAGAGATTTGGCGGGAGAGAGTACCGTCAACATGGTCGCGATCCGTCCTTCTGCAGTTTGATGTGTGTCCGCATCGGTTATAGATCGCGCAAGTCGGATTGTCAACAAACTGCAAACGAACCGACTACGGTTTGATCGCGAGATAGTATTCGATCATCGCATCCACTTTGTCGGTTTGGGGATGCAATGAGCCCCAGCGGAAGACCATCACCCCGGTCGCGGGTAGACGCGTGCCATGATCGAGCACTGGTTTCACCTGTTCGACAGAGACTGCTTCGCCCCAGTCTGAGAGTTGGACGATTGGCCAGATTTTGAGCCGTTCTCCCGGTTCGCCTTTAATGTCCAGATAGTTGCCCAGCCAGGTGGTCTGACGAGAAATCCAGGCCGGGTCCTTGGGATGATTAAATCGCGCGTGATAGGGCATAATGCTGAAGACATCGACATACTTTGCTTGCGCTTTCAAGTCGATGGCGAGTTTGTTTTTGAGGGCGCCGTTGAACTCGGTATCGGTCCAGGGACAATGAAATGTTCCCAACAGCGCCTTGGGGCGTGTTTCATCGATGATCGAACGAAACTCGCGGACCCAGTCGGTAAACACATCACAACGCCACTGCACCCAGGCCGCTTTCTCTTTTCCCAATAGAAGCGAAGAGAGTTCGGTAGTGGGGGCATCAGGTAATTCAATTTTCGTATCCCGCTGAAACTGTTTCAGACAGCGATCGCAAAAACAGGTATCCGGCATGTCGGGAACTGCGCGTTCCCAACTGGCGTGGCTGTGATGATAATCGAGCCAGATGCCGTCGATTTCATATTCCTTGAGCACTTTGCGAAATTCGTCCATCCGATATTTGCGATAACCGGGGTGCGTCGGGCAGATTCCTTGCCATCCCTGCGGCGCGGGACAGATCTTTCCGTCGACTCCGATGGGAGATGCATCCGGATGGTCTTTGAGATAATTGGCAACGTGCATCGTATTAAATTCCGCAAAGACTTTTGCACCCTGCTGTTTCAACTCGGCGATGCGTTTGTCAGTCAAGCTCCCTGATCCCATGAAGATGGCATTCACACCCAGTTCCGGTAGTCTTTTATTCTGCTCCAGCAGTTGTGTCGGCGTGCCGCCATAGATGCCGCGAATTTTGATGTGGGGTCGAGGGTTTGGCTCAGCCGACTGCAAAGGGGCATCTTGAGCCAGGAACAGGCAGGTATAGGAAAGTAGTATCCACTTTAAATTTCTGGTCATGGGAAATTCTCAAGTCAGGAAAAAGTTACTCTGATGAATTATTAGTTACGATAGTTTTAAGCCACTCTCTTACCTGGGTGCGTTCAGGGATGTCTTTCAAAACCCATTCATCGGAATGATTGGGGTAGGGGAGTGCCATGAATGTGAATTGGCCTGGAGATTGCGACGCTTTCAAAAAATCTTCCGTTGCCTGGGTGCTCCGTTCGTGGCTAATGAATTGCGGGCGTGTTCCCAGTCGCGCGAGTCGTTTGCGGGCGGACGTGGAGTCGCTGTCGGCGTAATTCCATTTCCGGACGCCGTCGTAATGACTGTGTGGCAGCATGGCTTTCCAGAGGGCCGCGATTTCATCATCACGCAGGCCAATATAATTGCAGGCGATGGCGCCGCGTGAAAAGCCAGTGAGGATCACATTATCAGGGTCGCCGCCATATTCGCGACAGATGCGGGTGACGGTCTGTTTGCAGTAGTCGGCGGTCGCATCGGGATCGCCCCACCATTTGAGAGCGTGCTTGCCAGCTTTAGAATCGACGAAGGGTAGGCTGACCCAGATCATGCCTTTCCCGCCTGATAATCCATAGCCTAGTTTGCAATCCTGGACGCGACCCTGGCTACGATCGCCGAGGGCATTCTTGAAACCGCCGTTCCCCGGATATTCCATGATCACGGGATATGTTTTGTCCGGTTTCCAGTCCGAGGGGAGATACAGCGCGTGTGCGATTTTGGTTTGTTCAAATCCGGGGTTCGTTTGCCAGACCCGTTTGCCGGCCTGGGGTTTGTCATGTGTGACTGCGGGGACGGTTAAATCGGAGGGGAGGGTGTTGAGGTTGTTCGGCTCTGCAGCGGATAAGTCGATGGACTGACAGACTAATAACAGTACAAGTCCCAGATGTTTCGTGCAGTTCTGTACTGACATATGACTGTTCTTTCCGATTCCGATGATTTCTATTTCTGAAACACATCCGCCTGGGGATCGCCGCCCGCTTTGAGATAGGCCAGCAGATCCAAGATTTCTTCTTTAGTGAGAACGTTGATCAGGCTGGCAGGCATCGGCGAAGTTTTAGACAGAATCGATTCTTCAATCTCGTCCCGTGGGACAGGCACGGTTGTCTGCTTGATCGGATCGGTTTCGACGGTGATGGTAGTCTTGTTCACTCCGACAGGGCGTCCTGTGACAACCTTTCCACTCTCAAGGATGTAAACAGTATAAAGATATTTTTCGTCCATGACCCTGGAGGGTGTGATGATCGATTCCAGTATGGCGCGGCTGTCGAAGCGTTTGCCCACGTTCGTCAGGTCCGGGCCGATCTGGGCTCCCGTGGAACCGATGCGATGGCACTTCAGGCAATTGGCGGCGAGCAACGCCTGTCGCGCACGTTTATAGGAACGGTTTGTGGTGACTGATGCCAGATGCGGTTCGAGATCGTCGAGTTTCCACTCCTGCACGAAGGGGCGGGCGGGAACGGTTTCTTCTTCGACAAGAGGCTTATCGAGTGCCGCGATTTCCTTGCTGAACTGCTGACGTTGTTGTTCGGTCAGCATATCTAAGAAGTCGACACGGATATCCCGCATGCGTTCGGTGAGCTGTTTGCCACCGGAGAATGTGCGGGCGTGTGCCAGCCAGGCGAGGAATTTTTGCCGCAGGTCCTTATTCCAACCCTGTCGGGCAAATGTCAGAGTGCGCGCGGCTCTAATTTGTTCCTCTTGTGTGGATGTGTCGGTGTCGGTCAACAGAGCAACAGTTTGCGGTATGACTGTTTCCTCTTTGAGATAAACCAGCAGATCACAGAGCAGGTGATTGGCACTGCTGGTAGCGTGGGGGTACAGTGGCTGTAGTCGTTGTTTAACGAGGTCGGCCTGTGCTGTCGTGGGAGCACCGAGTCGAATAAAACAAAGCTCGTATGCCCGCAGTAGGGCGAGCAGCTGTTGTTGATCTACTTGATTCAGATCAATGCGGTTCAAAGCCGCGAGGACTGCGTCTTTGTCTGCAGCGGTTCCCTGGTGACACAGTGCAATCAAGCCGGCGATCGCGGCGGTGCTGTTTGTTTCCGAGAGGGCGCGTGCACGCCACCTAGAAACATCCTGGTTTTCAATCGCACGGCGGGCTGCAAAACGGAGCCAGCGATCGGGGCTATTCAAGTGAGGCCAGATTAAGTTGATGTCCGTGACGGGACTTGTTTGATACTGTTCGAGCTGACGACGCAATAATCGTGCGGCCTCAGCCAGGTTTTTGGTTTCCTCATCGATCTCAGGGGCTGTCGATTTTTTGTTTTGGTGTGCTGTTGGTGTGACACGGTACAGGCCTGACTGCGATCCCCGGCCCCCGGTGATAAAATAGAGGGCGCCATCGGGGCCGAACTGCATGTCGCACACATTCAGCGGGCCCCCTTCCAGAAAGACCTCGTATTGGCAGTTGTAGCTGGCGCCGTTGGGAATCAGATCAACGAGCAGAATTCGCCCGTTTTGCCAGTCGGCGATGTAGAGCGCCTTTTTAAAGCGTTCGGGGAAGTTGCCGTTGGTTCCAAAGACCATGCCGGTGGGTGAACCCAGGCCGGTATCGAGCGTGCTGGGGAGGCTGTCAGCATAATACTCGGGCCATTTCCCAGTGCCCCACCGCCAGCCGTATTCGCCGCTTGGAATAATATGATTCACGCGTGTCGGACGATACCAGGGTTGTCCGATGTCCCATTCCATGTCGGCGTCGTAGGTAAACATTTCCCCTTCCGGATTGAAGGCCATGTCGACCTGATTGCGAAAGCCGCTCGCCAGTATTTCCCAGGTCTTCCCATCAGGGTCCGTTTTCAGAATATAACCGACGCGATCATCCTGGCCAGCGTCGTGCGGATTCGGCAGCAGGTGATCGTTGTGTGGATCGCGGTAGGGAGAATTGGGGGATACACCTTCCGGGAATGCGACATCATTGCCGACCACGAGGTAGATGTTGTTGTCGGGGCCAAGGACGATCTGATTACTGCCGTGACCGAAGCGGCTGCCATACTCCAGTTTTTTCAATAACTGTCGTTGATCGAATTGGCCATCACCGTTGGTATCTTTTAAGCGATGCAGGCCTTGGCCGTTGGTCTCGCTGACATATAAACTGTGATGGGCATACAGTACGCCGCGACAGTGTTTGAGCGTGTTGTCGATTTTTTCGAAGGGGATCTTTTTCGCTTCGTCGTTAAGTGAGAGTCTTCCGAGACCAACATCGTCGAGTCCCAGAATGAGCCGTCCCTGATCGTCGAACGTCATGCTGATCCACGAGCTTTCCCCTTTCTGAGCGGAACGGAGCAGTTCGACCTGAAAGCCGGGCTGCACGCGAATCGAACTGACGGGCGTCGCCTGATATTCTTCGGCTGTGCCCCGACTGACTGATCCGAAGCAAAGCAAAAAACAGGCGATAGTAATTCTGTTCAAACTTCTTATCACAGTTAGTTCCCGATTCTTCAAGCACATCAATTCAGAGACGAACGTAGAGGCTGCGTTTACTGCTGTATTAATTTCAGGATCGCAAAGACGGGGCGATGATCGGACGCCAGTGGTTCGGCGATGACTTTCGATTCCAGCATTTCAAATCGTGTGGCGGGCCGGTAGAAAATATAATCAATGCGGGATCTCGGTTTGGTAGACGGCGCTGTTGGTGTGGCGTTGTCATCGATGGCGTTGGTCCATTGTTTGAGCAGGATTGTAATCGGCTCGGCGTCCGGCTTGGCGTTCATGTCGCCTGCGAGAATGGTGGGAATGCCATCATCGACGGCGAAATGTTTGTTGATGGCTTTGGCTTCCGCGACACGATCTTCAGGCAGGTTGTGTTGAAAGTGGGTACTGATAAAACGCAGCGGCTTGTTGCCAGGACCACGGACGGTGACGACAATCGCACCGCGTGGGTAGGTTACCAGCTTGGGTGTACTCTCGGTATAAGGCAGCGGTTGAATCATCACATCCAGGATTGGCAAGCGTGTGAGAACCGCATTGCCGAACAGCCCCCCTTCATAGTGTTGTGTCGGGCCAAAGCGGACTTCCATGCCGGTCAACTCAGAAAGTCGCTGTGCTTCGTGAACACGGCCGGAGCGTTTGACACCGACGTCAACTTCTTGCAGAGCGACCAGATCTGGTTTCGTACGCTCAATCACTTTGGCCAGGCGGGCGACATCATATTTGCCGTCAGTGCCCTGACCGTAGTGGATGTTGTAGCATAAGATGCGAAGCGTGTCCGTGTTTTCGGCACTCTCTACGCGATGAGAAAACAGGCAGAGAAGACAGAGGGCACTCAGTGTAAATAGACAACGTTTCTGCATGGTGGTTGGCTCCTGCGCGAAAAAGTCTGGCTATCATTGGGCTCTGTCCAGGGAAGACAGAGCGGAAAGCTTCCACTTTTACTATGAGTGAACCGTTCACTTACGTCAATCCATGAGGTGCGTTTCCTCAGTCAAAACCGGCTGAGGGAGGTTATTCTGAGGGTATCCATACGTTGAACAGACTAGTCGTCATCATCGGAAGGTGAGAAGCTTCCCCAGAGGCAGAGTCCACCAAAAAGCAGTCCACCCACGCCGAGCGGCCAGCCCCAGGCTTTGATGATAATCAGCTTAATGAGGCCTCTTCTCCCTCTGGCTTCCGCATCAATCATGGCATCAGGATACATAAAAGATGCCACTCCCAGACCGATGAGGAGCAGACCAAACAGAACGGATTGCCAATTTTCCAGTAGATACTTGGGATGCATGAGAGGTTCCTCGTTTAAAATCAATAT
This sequence comes from Gimesia alba, assembly GCF_007744675.1. Classification (NCBI taxonomy): domain Bacteria; kingdom Pseudomonadati; phylum Planctomycetota; class Planctomycetia; order Planctomycetales; family Planctomycetaceae; genus Gimesia; species Gimesia alba. Next base: position 5,896,651 of record NZ_CP036269.1, on the reverse strand, counting down.
TCATTCGTGGGAGCGTCTAAAGTTGATCCATCAGAATTTCGATCAGGTGAACAATGATTCTGTTCAGACGATACCTACTGTCAACTCATTCATCGTTACATTCCAAATTATTAATATTCCGTATTGAAAATTCGTTGAGCAACTCATTCTGAAATCTGTATGCGACGGAACGGCGCAGACAGGATGAGAGTAAAACGTCCTGTATTCCGGTTCGTCTGGGATTCAAGTAAGTATTCATTTTTCGGTCATGTAATCTTCACAATTGGAAAGTACTATCTGCCCAACATCGGAGAGCGAATCAATCTTCCTTCCGACAACTGGTCAGACAAGACCGACACCGGCATCAAATGCCTTGAAATGCGAAAACAATTAATTTTATTTTTTCCTTTTGAGGAGTCTGTTGATGCTTCTTTCTTTTTCGCGCGCTGCTGGTGCGCGTGCTGACAAATCCGTTCGTCGTTCTGGATTTACTCTGATTGAATTGCTGGTGGTGATTGCCATTATCGCGATTCTGATTGCTTTGCTGTTACCGGCTGTCCAACAGGCGCGTGAAGCAGCCCGTCGCAGCAGCTGTAAAAATAATCTCAAGCAACTCGGTCTGGGATTGCAAAACTACCATGACACCCATGGCGTGTTTCCTCCAGGGGGTGTGATTGGAACTTGTGCCGGGAATCCTCCGACTAATATTTCCGGCATTCAAGAATGCAGTGGACAGAGTCTGGGAGGCAACTGGTTGCTTTTTATTCTGCCGCAGATGGAACAAAGTCCCCTGTGGGAAAAAGCAGCACCGATTTTAAATACCAATAATCCATTGGATAGCATGAATAATGTTTTCGGACACTTTTCCCCTGCCGTGTATCGTTGTCCCAGTCATCCCTGGGATCGTCGCAGCAATGTTGCGTTTCGTGCTCTGGAGCATATGTCTCGCGGTAATTATGCGGGGAACTATGGCTCTGGGGATTTGACTGCTTCCTATAAGGGGCAGACTGCGGGTGTCTTTACGTTGAATTCAGCAACCAGCATCCGGGATATTAAAGATGGTACCACGAATACTCTATTGATCGGCGAAGTTAATTACATCAATGATGTGACTTCCGATGCCCGCGGTGCCTGGGTGTATTCGGGTATGGGAGGTTCAGCCTTCAGTTCAGGGCGAAATCCCAATAGTACGATTGCCGATATTCTGGCTAGTTGCAGTAACACCACTGAAATGCCTTGTACCGCAGGAAATGATGGGACACAAATCGCCGCGCTGCGTAGTTTTCATACCGGGGGCGTGCAGGTCTGTCTTGTCGATGGTTCCTGTCGGTTTATCTCAGAAAACATCAGCCAGACAATCTGGCAGGCTTTAGGAACACGCGCTGGTCGGGAAGTCATCGATAACTTCTAACGTATCAGCAAAGTTCTGATTTGCTGCATCGCTTTTCACCGGAAAACGGATTTACAAATTCGTTTTCCGGTACTTCTCTTTTTTCTAACTGTTTGGAGAAATGCTCAATGAAACATTATTTGTTGCTCATGGTCTGTCTGTTTTGTCTGATGTTGACACTGCCCGGTTGCTCTGGTGATTCGGAAGAGGGAACGCCCGGAGACTCCACGCCGACTCCGGAATATACCGATCCCTAAGATCTGCCATCAGAAACGATTTCCGTTTCTGATAGAAAACGGATCAGACAAGACGCGGGCCGGTCAAATCTGAATGAAACACTCAAAACGCTGTGCACTTTTTTATTTCTTCTATTTCACTTTAAGGAGATGACGATGCTAACCCCATTATCATTGATCACTGCCTCTGCATCCAAACGGCCTGTAAGGAACCGTCGCGGATTTACGCTGATTGAGCTTCTGGTTGTGATTGCGATCATTGCCATTCTGATTGCTTTGCTGTTACCTGCCGTACAACAGGCACGCGAGGCAGCCCGACGCAGCAGCTGTAAAAATAATCTCAAGCAGTTGGGATTGGCCCTGCAAAATTATCATGACACTCACAGCGTATTCCCGCCGGGGGGAGTCATCGGGCCTTGTGGAGGTTCTCCTCCAACAAATCTGACAGGACTACAAGAATGTGGGAATGGGGAAAGTCTGGGGGGCAACTGGTTGCTTTATATTCTGCCTCAAATGGAACAAGGCCCCCTGTGGGAAAAAGCGGCTCCCATTCTCAGTGGGAGAGACCCACTGGATTATATGAATAATATTTTCGGCCATTTCTCTCCTGCTGCCTACCGTTGTCCAAGCCATCCCTGGGATCGTCGCAGCAATGTCGCTTTCCGTTCGATCGAGCACATGTCGCGTGGAAACTATGCGGCGAATTATGGTTCTGGTGATTTGACTGCGTCTTATAAAGGTCAGACTGCAGGTGTATTCACGATCAATTCAGCAGTTGCAATTCGAGATATTAAAGATGGAACAACCAATACGCTTCTGGTAGGCGAAGTTCAATACATCAACGATGTCACGTCTGATGCACGTGGTGCCTGGGTGTATTCCGGAATGGGCGGTTCAGCCTTCAGTACGGGACGTAACCCAAACAGCATCACTCCCGACATCCTGGCGAAGTGCAGTAACACGACTGAAATGCCTTGTACTGAAGCCAATGACGGAACTCAGATTGCCACTCTGAGAAGTTTTCATACGGGAGGTGTGCAGGTCTGTCTTGCCGATGGTTCCTGTCGGTTCATTTCCGAAAATATCAGCCAGACGATCTGGCAGGCTTTAGGAACACGAGCCGGACGTGAGGTGATCGATAACTTCTAACACGACGAAGTCAGAAGTTGATGATCTCACTTGATTCAACCGGAGAATGAACTTCCACTCATTCTCCGGTTGTCCTGTTACAGGTAAGAGGAAATGAGTGTTGATACCTGCTCGCCGATTGTACAGTGTTGTCGGCAACTTCATATAAAATCTGGTCTATGGGTTTTGTAAGGGCAGCGTGGAGCGTAATATAAATCAGCAGAGACAATTTAACTGGTTTACTAACAGAGGGAAAATAAATGAGTCGCACATCGCTTGTGAAGTATGGTCTTACCTTACTTCTAATCATGTCGTATCAGTCAAACGGGCAGGCAGCAGCGAAAGCAGAGCAGACCGCCACCGGGTATGTGTTTCACGATGCGAATAACAATCGCAGGAAGGACGCCGGAGAAAAAGTTCTGCCGGGGGTCCGCGTATCGAATGGCGTTGAGATCGTCAGCACCGATGAAAAAGGCCAGTATCAACTGCCAGTGACCGATGATACGATTCTGTTTGTGATTAAACCGCAAGGCTGGCGGACGCCACTGAGTAAGAATCTGACACCGGAGTTTTACTACATTCATAAGCCCAACGGTTCACCGAAAACAAAATATGCGGGCGTCAAGCCAACCGGGCCTCTGCCCGCATCAGTGGATTTTCCGCTGTATCCTCAGAAAGAGCCCAGCCAGTTTCGGGCGATCTTCTTTGGCGATCCACAGCCACGCGATCAGAAGGAAATTGATTACATCGCGCATGACGTGATTGAAGAACTGGTTGGTACCGATGCTTCATTCGGCGTGACTCTGGGTGATATTCTGTTTGATAATCTCTCTCTATTCGAATCGCAGGCACGCGGCATCGCGCTGTTGGGGATTCCCTGGTACAACGTCATCGGTAACCATGACATAAACTACGATGCACCCAACGACAAACTGAGTGATGAAACCTTCGAACGTAATTTTGGTCCTGCTTATTACTCATTCGATTACGGAACCGTCCATTTTATTGCTGTGGATGATATTAACTGGATCGTTCCCGAAGGGAAAAAGAAGGGGAAATATCAGGGCGGACTGGGTAAAGAGCAAATGACGTTTATCAAGAATGACCTGAAGCAGATTCCCGAAGATCAACTGGTCGTGCTGATGATGCATATTCCACTGGTCGACGTCGAAGATCGGCAGGAGCTGTATCGGTTGATTGAAAAACGACCCTTCTGCATGTCGATTTCTGGGCACACACATCACCATGAGCATCGTTTCATTACGAAAGCTGATGGATGGCGTGGGCCGAAGCCGCACCATCATATCATTAACGTGACTGTCAGCGGCAGTTGGTGGTCAGGAGCACCGGATGAGCGGGGCATTCCCCATACTATGATGGCCGATGGCGCTCCTAACGGTTATTCGATCATTACCTTTGACGGGAAGGAATATAATCTGGACTTTCGCGCTGCAGGACGCTCTGCAAAATATCAGATGAATATAATGGCTCCCGAAGAAGTCACCGCCGATCAATTGGCCGAGACTGATGTACTGGTCAACATTTTTAACGGATCAGAACGATCCAAAGTGGAAATGATGATCGGCGAAGCGGGAAGCTGGGTTTCGATGCAGCATCATGAGGGCATTGATCCCAGTTTCAAAAAACTGTCTGAGTCAGAGAACGGCGTGAAAGACAAGAAATATCGTGATCTGCCAAAAGCAAAGAAATCGACCCATCTCTGGTATGCGAAGCTTCCAAAGGGATTGAAACCGGGAACGCATCTACTGCGAATTCGTACGGTGGAAATGGACGGCGACAAGCTGCAGAGCGGTCGTGTGATTCGAGTCCTGCCCGCCAAAGAAACCGCTGCCACAGCAGTGACTGAAAAATAAGACGGTCAACCAGTTGAATATCAAAACAGGGGAATGCGAGTCTGTTTCGCATTCCCCTGTGTCATTGATGGCTTACAAGGAGTGCTGTTTTAACGCTGAGAAATCAGCACTTTGTTGACTTTCTTATGACAGGCGATACAGGTCATGGTCAAGTGCAGGTAACTGAGCGAGGCGCCGTCGATATTCTTTTGCTTTGCGAACTTGATCACCTGTTTGGCGGCGGAACGGAATTCTTCGCTTTGTCGCGCGAAGATGGGGCCTTCGATCACCTGCCATTCGGTGGCGTTACTCATTTCAATCATTTTTTGAGCCCCCTTCTGCATCATGTCATAGTCTTCGACCATGAGCCCTTCCAGAACGAGTTGAGAACTGGTGAGCTTCTCGCGCATGAATTTGCTGAGTTTTTTCTCGCCGTTGCTGTCATCTCCTTTTTCTTTATCTTTCGACTTACTTTCACATTTGTCGGGATCCACGGCGTGGGCAAACTGTGACTCCTCAGTCCCGCCCCAAAATCCTAAAAGTAGAGCGCCGCAAATTAACAAGCAGATCGTTTTACGCATGAGTGTGTCCTTAATCTCTATTGGCAGATAATGGAAGAACCGGTTTACAAGGTCGGTAATAGGATGCCGACGTCCTTTATTATAAAAGATTCTTGATGAGGATCGCAATCCAGGTTTGCGTGCAGCAATCAGAAATGCTGTTTCCGGGAGTTTAAAAGATATGTCTGAGAAAGAACTATTATTCCGGCAGCTGAGTTTCACCCGGCAACATCGAAAGCGTTTTCTGTTTGGGAATAAAATAGGGGATGGATTCCGCCATCAGTCTATTTTGCAGGCCCTCAAACATGCTTTCTCGCGCTTCTTCTGCGGTGGCGTCTCTTAAGATGAGAAAGCGGGGATTCACTAATGCCTGTTTGGACCAGAGCGTTCTTTTCGGCGAATTCGAAACCCAGGAGAGCTTAAAAGCAGCCGCCGTCGATTGGAGAGTTTTCCCGGTGGCAGTACGTCCCAGAGGATTTCCGGGAGTGGGTCTGCCCCGTTTTGTCATTTGCAGTTTGTTCCCTTCCTGCTCCTGATATTCCATTTTGAAAACGATGGGTTGGTCTTCGGCAATTTCAAACCCCTCTGCTTCAAGCCGTTCCTGAATGACTTCTTTCAGGATGGATTTCACCTGATCTGCATTGCTGAATTTAACGCTCCCAATATTCACATCAATACTGACTTTTTGAGCCGAACCTAAAATGGCATCGTTATTGCTTCGATAAGCGGCCAGACTATCAATGATTTTCTGCTCCGGAAGAGGAACTGAAACCAGCCTGGGCTTTCTGTTTAACCGAAGCCGATTCCGTTCGTCGGTGAGAGCGCTATCGGTTCCAGCAAGCAAATAGTGGGGAGTGAGAAACAGTTTACTTCTGATGGTGACACGGGGTACAGGCTGAAAGAGCCAGACATTCCGTTGACTCGGACGGTCAACTAACAAAGCGCCATACAACAGAAAACTTTTTCCGGAGGGGGTCAGTTCGAGATTATTACCACTGTAAGAGGGTTCGCTGAATACCGTTCGTAATCTTCCACTGGTGTGGTAGCCTTGCGTAGCGGTTCCTTTTTCCAGATTCGTCACCCAGACTGATGTGGAATCTGAGGACGTTACCAGTAACCCCAGCTCGGTTCCGTCGGCAGAGAAATCAACGGTTTCCAATGATGGATATTGCTCATTTGATTTTAAGAATAAATCCAACTCCGTCTGATAAATCAGCTTCAATGATTCCAAATCATAGAAAAACATTTTGTTACTGGTGTGTGAGATCAGATATTTTCCGCCGGGACTGATTTTATAACCTGTATCATAAAATTCGTTCGATTTGACCTCTGATTCCTTTAACAGTTTTCCTGTGACGAGATCCCAGTGTTTTAAAATGGTTTTGTATTTTGTCCCTTCTTTTCGAATGATTTTGGCAAAGGCCGACGTCAATCCACAGATTTCATAAAGTGAGACGGTCGTGTTCGCCTGGTCGGCTTCCCACTCCGCAACTATTTCCCCAGTTGTCGTATCCCAGCAGGCGAGCATCGGGACTTTGGTATCCCGGGTGATATACTGCAATAACAGGTGTTTGCCGTCAGCACTTAATTTGAATTTGGGAGTTAAAACGATCCAGTTTTTCTCAGGCGTAATGGTAATCTGCCCTACTTTTTCTTCCAAAGCCAGATTCCAGACATCAATTCGATAGAACTTATGGTTGCGCTGCCGAATTCCGACAAAGGGACTAAAGGAATTTGGGGTAATTAATTCTTCTTCCATGTTTTTCAAGTCAATCTTCAACTTGGATGACTCAGGCCATTCAGCGACTACGGGTGGAGCATCGACTAGAGAAGTCCATTTCTGGCTATTGACTTGTGCCGGTTTGGCGGGAGTACTGGTACCTGCCGTGGCTGCTGTCTTCGTCTCATCCTTTCCGGTCAACTCTTTAACGCGGGCCAGAGTGGTTTTCATTTTCGCGAGCAGGTCTTTTCGGTCTTCCGGCGTCGCAGTCTTGATTGCTTCGGCATAAACCTTCATTTGCTCCCGGAGTCTGGTGAGTTCTGCACTTCGTTCTTTCGGCGTCAGTGGAGGAGGGCCGAATGAATTTGCTTCCGTGCTGGTCTGCTGTGGGCTCGTAGAGGCGGCGGGATTTGCATCCGATGTGGTTAAAGAATTTTCAGCTTCATTCTGGACGATAGCCGGTGGGTCTGCCGCTTCCTCTTTATTCTTTTTCCCAAACAGACCGCTGACAAACGTGGAAGACAAATAAAAGGCAACTGCAAACGAGATAACACCCACAATAATGCCGACGGGAGCGTTCGAATTCTTCCTTTTAGAAGCACTTTTTGAAGCACCTGACGATTTCTTGTTTCTGGCAGGGCGGGCAGGGGCTTCGAAGTCATCATACATGTCATCCAGCAGGTCATCTTCTCCCGCAGGAACTCGCATTTTATGACCGCATGATTTGCATTTCAGAACCTGGCCGGCTCGCTCATCGCGTACCTTGTACTCCTGAAAACACGTTTCGCATTCGAATTTGATCATTGCGAAGCCCTTAAATTTGTATGAGACAGGATATGAATTCAAAAGGAAGACATCTCAATGAGAATCATGTAGTTTTTTGTATCGAATCGCAAGCAGAAAATCTTTGTTTTACAGGTTTTGCGTCTGTTATTCCGATCTCTCTGATGTGATGCACGATTTAGTTCCGTGTATTTGAGTGCTTGTCTGGTATAATGTTTCCCAACCCCTTGATGCAGTCGTCAATCATTCTGGCAAGAAAATAAGGACTCCGTTGTGCAATACCAAAGATTTCAATTAACGGCAATTCAGACACTCTTAGCGATCATGTGTCTGCTCTGTTTGCAATTCACCTCGCACGCCGCCGATCGTGCACCGGGAGCTCGGCCCAATCTGATTGTGATCATGGTGGATGACATGGGCTATGCGGGAGTGAGTTGCTTCGGCAATCCCTATTTCAAAACGCCCGAAATTGATCGTCTAGCCAAAGAAGGTTTGAAACTGACCGACTTTCATTCTTCAGGAACGGTCTGTTCTCCCACGCGTGCCGGCCTGTTGACGGGCCGCTACCAGCAACGCGCGGGGATTGAAGCCGTGATTCATCCGGTGAGTGATCACCCCGAACACCGCAAGGGGTTGAGAAATACGGAAAACACGTTTGCAGAGCCGTTACGTCAGGCCGGTTATCGGACCGGGTTGATCGGGAAATGGCATCAGGGCTATCCGCATAACTCTGATGAGTTCCATCCCGACAATCATGGTTTTGATACGTTCATCGGTTATCACAGCGGCAACATCGATTTCATCAGTCATGTCGGCGATCACGTCAAGCACGACTGGTGGCACGGCCGCAAGGAAACACAGGAAGACGGCTATTCCACGCACCTCATCAATCAGTATGCAATGCAGTTTATTAAAGAGAACCAGGATCAACCCTTCTGCCTGTATGTCGCGCATGAAGCTATTCACAATCCCGTACAGGTGCCCGGCGATCCAGTCCGCCGTAGTGAAGCAGAGGGCTGGAAACGCTGGAAACCGGCGAACGAAGCAGAGCGGATTGAAAAGTATCGGGGGATGACGCTGCCCGTTGATGAAGGGGTGGGGCAGATTCGCGAATTTTTAGTGAAGTCCGGGCTCGACAAAAACACGTTTGTTTTATTTTTCTCAGACAATGGTCCCTCACGCGATTTCCCGAGCGGCAGTCCTAAGTGGCGGGGCGGCAAGGGGTCCGTTTATGAAGGCGGTCATCGAGTGCCAGCGATTGCCTGGTGGCCCGGAAAAATTAAAGCGGGCACCGTTTCGAATGTGCAGGCAATCAGCATTGATGTCATGCCGACACTGCTCGGGATCGCCGGTGTGAAACAACCCGAGGATCGTCCCCTGGATGGTGTGGATCTGGCTCCGGTTCTGTTCGAGCAGAAAACGCTGCCTGAGCGGCCTTTATTCTGGGCCTCATTGTCGAATCGAGGGGGGCGTTCCGAAGCGATGCGGCAAGGGCCGTGGAAGCTGGTCGTGTTGCACCCCCGTGCCAAGCCGGGCACATTTGAAAACGAAAAACTCGAACTCTATCGGCTCGATCAAGATCCCGGCGAGAAAAACAATTTGCTCAAACAGGAACCGCAGCAGGCTGCGAAAATGCTGAAGCAACTCAAGGACTGGTATCGTGATACACAGTCGACCGCTACGCCACAACCGGGGGGCTGGCTGTCGAAAGGGAGTTGATCAGTGTCTTGATTTCTCAGACATTGGGGTTGTGCAGTTTATCGTAAAACGATAAAAACTCGCCGTCTAGCAATAAACCTTTTGGAAAGGAATCCAAATATGGCGTCGAAAGATCGAACACGAACCGTTTGTCAGCTGCTCTATTATTTCATTGTGGTGTCGTTATTTGTCGTTCCCACCTTACTGGTGTGGGTCTGGTTTTATGCGGATCGCATGGTGGCTGCGAACGGAATGATCCCGGCCGACGCGATTTCATTCCCGTTGAGCGTCTCTTCCAAATGTTTCCTGGTTCTCATGACGGCGATCGTTGGCGCGCCCACTTATTGGGGTTTGTTTGCCTTGCGTCGTTTTCTGAAGGCCTGTTGTGCCGAGGACTATTTGAGTAAACAGAACAGCCGGTATCTGAAACGTTTCGCTTTCGGTCTCATCGGGACGGCTCTGTTGTCACCCGTTTCGGGCGCGATTTTGAGCGTCCTGTTGACGATGCATAATCCGCCGGGAAAGAAAATGCTGGCGATTGGGATCAGCTCGAATCAAATTACCCTGGCTGCGGTGGGAGGCTTACTGTTTGTGCTGGCGAATTTACTTAAACGGGCCAGCCTGATCGCGGATGAAAATGCCCAGATTATTTAAGCCGCTGGTCGAACTGGTTTGTTTGCGTTATAGTACAGGACCAGAACAAAAACCTCTTGCAGAGTTGATAAGGACATCATGCGAATTTGTATTACACTGGATGTGATGCTGGCCCGACGCAAGGTGACGTCGCGCGATCTGGCCCGTCATGTGGGAATCACCGAGCAGAATCTTTCTCTGCTGAAATCGGGAAAGGTGAAAGGGATTCGGTTTGCGACTCTGGAAAAGATCTGCGAGTTTCTGGAGTGTCAGCCAGGGGATATTCTACGGTATGAAGTCGATTCACAAAGTCAGGCAGCCTGAGAGGGAGTGGAAATCGTGAAAGTGCACGGCGTTCTGGAAACAGCCATTTATGTGGATGACCTGCAACTGGCGGTCGACTTCTATCGACGGCTGTTTGAGTTTGAAATCATGGCCGAAGACCAGCGGTTTTGTGCCATGAACGCGGGTGACCGCAGCGTCTTCCTGATCTTCAAGCGGGGCGCAACGCATACCGCGGCTCATCTGGAAGGGGGTGTGATTCCGCCACACGATGGATCGGGGCCCGTGCATTTCGCCTTTGCGATTGAACGCGACGATCTGAAAGAGTGGGAAGAACGGCTCATTACTGAGGGAGTCGAAATCGAAAGCCGCGTCAGCTGGCCTCGTGGCGGTGAAAGCCTCTACTTCCGTGATCCCGACAACCATGTCCTCGAACTCGCGACTCCCGGCATCTGGCCCATCTATTAGGGGCTGGCGAGATTTGGTTTAGGTGACAAATGCTCTCGACAGCGTTTGGGATTTTTGTTATTTCACGGCTCTGAAGTGCGTTCTTTAAGTCGAGCCCGATGATTTCAGGAGGCCTGAGATGAAAAAACTATTTGTGGGATTGGTCTGTTTTTGTTGTGCTTTTACTTCTGTGATTGCAAACGACGAAATAATCAACGCTTATGAAATTGAACCGTTCGATCAACATGTTTCGGACGATTTGATTCAACCGCTGGTTGAGGCCAATGAAAATGAAGAAGATACACTTTTCATCTCCCAGTCAGATATAGACTGTCATGTTAAGCTCCAGCAAGTCAGTCACATCTTTCAAGAGGGGAACACACCCTTTACACCTCTGGTAAGAAAAGCAACTTTTGAGGGGCCTGATGTTGAGTTGGGGTTATATCAATTAGAGACGAACGAAAAGTTTCGGTTACTCAATCTGATGTATGGATACCGACATCGATAGAAATCAGTTTTCTGGATACATTACAGAATGCGGCAATATCGCGATGCGATTGCGAAACAATAATCAAAATTTGAGCCAGATGGTTTTCGAAAGTATGACATGAAGAAACTGTGTTTGAACATCGTATGTTTCTGTTGTGCATATTCATCCTTATTTGCAGATGACAAGCCGAATTCTAAAAACCAAACGGATGTTTTGGGTCAAGCTGATCAGAGCATTCGTGTTGAGCCGGTTATCGTAAAACCCGTACAGACACTCCCCTCAGTCAAGAGTTATAAGATAAAGTATCATACCCTCGACCAGATCTTTCTTAATCAAACGGTTCCTTTTCCACAAATGGTGCGCGAAGCAACGATAGATTCCAAAGAACGGCGATCTAAATTGAACTGGCAGGTCTCCTTACCGGGGTTCTATCCACAACTCAAACCGGGCAGGAGCCAGCAAATCTTTTATGGCGGTGCGCTGATCTACGAATGATCTACGACGTTTTTTAGAGTAGAGTGTTTCTCATTCATTGATGGCAAGCCCAGCGTGCCAACCAAGAAAACTATTTACTACCACGAAAAACACGAAAGCACACGAAAAAAGATCAGACGAAACCGGATGGTCCCGAATGAAATTCGGGATTGCCACAGGCAACAGGAGGTTGCAGTGAATGTGATCGATTTCTATGTGACATCAGCCAACCGACCTGCCTATCCGATCTTGCTGATCTGGCTGACTTTTTCTCTGACCTGTGCGAGTATATCCAAATTGCTTTCCTCTACTGAGACCTCCTGCTCGCTGTGCTCGGATCGAATTACATTCGATCCCACCCGGGTTGAGTTGTATCTGGTAATTCGAACGTTCCGTTAATGTTAGTACGGGGTTGCCAGAAGCGCGTAGAACGTCATTTCTTCCTGATACGTACCGCCATTATCATAGTCGAGCAGTGTTTTCCGCAGGTCGGCTTCGAATGCGGTTTGTTTGTCTCCCAGAACGGCGGGAGAAGCAAACGATGTCGAGTACAAGTTGCCGATCAGTTCGTCGAGCGTCCAGGTGTGCGGATGCTGATATTCGATCTCATCCAGAGTATAGCCGGCTTGGATCAGTACCAGTTCATGTGGATCAGCTGCGTCGTTATACTCGCCCAAACCGGCACGTCGTTTGGCTCCCAGCCATTTTTTAATCACGCTACACACAAGGAGCTGCCAGTCCATGGTGCCTCTCCAGATGCTGGAGTATCCGAAAATGACTAGTGGCTGCCCTGGTTTCAACCATTCATGTACGCGGGATGCGATGATGGGGCGATCCATCCAATGATAGGCCGCGCCGATCGTTACAAGATCAAATGAAGCAGCATCGGCGGAAAACTCTTCGGCACGTTGATGGTGCCACTGGATATTGGGGAGTTTGAGCTCATGTGCTAACTGTTTCGCTGCCGCTAACATTTCCTGATTCGGGTCCACAGCGATGGTTTCTTGAAACGAAGGAGACAGCCGTACTGCGAGTTCACCGGTGCCGCAACCTAAATCCAGCAGTCGTCCCCGACCAGGGGCAACGGTCAGGTCCAGAATCCGGTTCAACAATGGATCCGGATAAGGAACTCGATAGCGAACATAATAAGGGACGGTTCCCCGAAACAGGTCTCTGGCCACAACCGGACTCCGCAGAAAAAAAACTCGACGCATGATATCACAGTCAACCATCTTGATTGTTAAAGATAGTGTAGTGACTCTGTGCGAGAGATCAATCGAACAATTGCCCCTGTCGCGGTTCCCGGCTATAGCGTTCGAGATAACCGGACACGCTGAATTTTCGAGCCGTGTTTTTGCTGCACATATAGCGGATTTTTCCGAAGATGGGGCGTTCCGGTCCCCAGGCCCGATCATAGCGGCCCAAACACCAGAAGATACCGCTGTAAGAATTCGGATTACGACCATCGACCGCGTATTTGTTGTTGAGATGAATCATCGTCAGTAATGCTTCTTGAGGAGAGGCTGACCAGTGTAGAATTTTTTTACCCCAGACCATTCGCATGTAATTATGCAGGCGGCCTTCGGTGACGAGTTGTGTCTGGGCAGCATTCCATAATTCGTCATGCGTCTCTGCATTTTCAAATTCATCCCGCGTATAACAGGGATCACGCGGATCGCGGGCGTGTGCTTCCAATGTCTTTTGTGCCCAGTCGGGCAGTGACTCATATTGATCATAATCGGCACGCTGCCAGCACATGTTATAACCCAGCTCGCGCCAGGTGATGAGTTGATCGAGAAAGGCCTCGGCGGTTTCGCTCATGTTCCACCAGCCGGCCCGCTTCCCGGTGGCTTTCTGATCGAGCACTTTCTCTATCGTCCAATGTTCGTGGTTGATAATCTGATCGAAAATTTCATGAGCCGAGATGTGGCCAAAATGCAGATAAGGAGAGAAGCCGCTGGTGACGTCTTCTTCAGGCAAATTTCGTTCATCGAGATAGCGGTCGAACCGTTTATCAAGAAACTGCTTCAACCTGGCTTTCGCAGCGTCCATGCCTCCATTAAAAACGGAAGGGCCAACCTGATGGTCAATGGGGAGCTCAGCCAGCGTTTCCGGCGTTGCCTGCAATGTTTTCTCAGTAGCCTGCGGCCAGCGTTCAAGGATCTTCGTCGGGATCTGCTTGAGTGGGGGCAGCTTGATGCGGGCCAGGGGATTGGCCTGAGGTCTCTCCAGTAAATGAGGCGGCAATTTCTTATGCAGGAATCGGCGAAAGGCGTAGGCGGTCGGATAAATCTGGGAAGCCGCCCGCATGGGTAATAGGCCGTTCGAATCAATGGCTTCCAGACTCACCGGCAACCGTGGCGCAATCTGCTGCAGCATGCGGGGGATGAAGAAGCAGGGAAAGTCATCTGTGACGACGGCACACGCATTCGCAGCCAATGCTTTCAGCAGCCCTGAGCCATGACCAGACTCGGGTTCGACGTAGGGATAATAGGTGGCGGCTGAATCTTTGAGACTCTTCTGATTCGCGGCCATGCCCTTGATGATGAACTTGTGAAGGCGGTCGCTGGCCCATTCGTAGCCGCAACGCAACGCCTCGAAAACCAGCAGCGGTTTGTTTAAGGCCTGACTCAATTCGACGGCATGCTGCAAACTATAGTTATAACGGGTGCGACGATTGGCGATCATCCAGTAGAGAACATAATCGCCGTCTCCTCTTAGTGGTGCCTGATTGAGTTGTCGTATACGAATTTCCGGGACGTTCATGGTGTTGGATCGTTTGTTGATTTGAATTTATTCCCAGCGATAAAGAGTCAGGTGATTTAAGTCGCGAATGAGAATTTCATTCCCGCTGATAGCGATGTGAGCCCAGGAATCATCGGCGACTTTTCGTCGGTCGATGAGATCGAACTTTTCAGGATTGGCTCGAATCAACAACAAGTCCCCTTTTTGATCGAGAGCCAGTATCTTTTCACCATCGGTAATAGTGCTCCAGTATTTGCCGAAGGGAGTGGTTGTCCAGCGTACGACGCCCGTCTTCAGATCCAGGCAGGTGAATCGCTGATTTCGCAGGTGAAGATACAGATATCCGTCGATGATATTCGGTGAAGACATGTAGGCTTGTGTTTTACTGGTCCATTTCTGCTCGAGGTTCCAGCCGGATTCGTTTTTGGAACTTGTGAAAAGAAAGGAACCGCCGCCGTAGCTGCTGGTAAAGATGGAATCGTCAATCACGGTGGGCGTCAGAATATTCATTCCACGGAAAGCGGGGATATGCTGTTTCCAGTACACAGTTCCCTGTTTGGGATCGACGCTGGCCAATGTGGTGCGGGTCTGTACGATAATTTGGGGTACGCCGTTCAGACTGGTGAAAAATGGGGAAGAAAACGCGCTGCCTGACATGCCGCCCCCGTCTTCGAGGATGCGCCAGACGATTTTCCCTGTTTGTTGATCAACCTTACAAAATCCGCCGCCCGCCTGGACATACACCGCATCGCCGACAACCAGCGGGGAAGAGGCGAAACCAAAGGCAGGTGGATCAGCTCCGGTTTCTTTGACAAAGTCGATGCGCCAGAGAACTTTACCGGAGTTGGCACCAAGACACACCAGCACATCGCGAATACCGGCAACGAACAGTCGGTTGCCATCCAATGCGGGCGTCGCTCGAATCCAGTCGCCGTTGGCTTTGGCAAAGAAGGGAACGCTCATGGAACCCGGCCAGCCCTGTTTCCACAATTCCTTACCCGTCTTGCGATCCAGGGCACGCACGACTTCGGTTTTCTGATCCACGGTTTCAGTGACAAAGACTTTGTCTTCACTAACAATCGGACCTGAGTAACTCGGACTCAAATTCACGCGCCAGATTTGTTTCAGCCGATCTTCTGTGAGACTCTCTGGCAGCTTTGTGTGGGAAATTGATCCATCCCGATTCGGACCACGCCATTGTGACCACGATTGTGCAGTCGTCTCATCTCCTGCTGAAATAGCAGGGATGAAGCCAATTAGCAGGAATGAACAGAAGAGGTGAGCCAAAAGTTGCGATTGCATGATCATTTCTCTGGGGACCTTGAAAACAGGAATGCAGATCAGGTGGATCAGAAAGAACGACTTCTCCCTACTGTTGTTATAGCGCACAAATTGGTTTTTAAAGAGGAAAATTCAGATCGGAGTCTGAAAATGTCAGAATGAGGTAAATGCCATTTGTAAAAAGAGGTTACTGCGTATAATAAGGGAGCAAAACTATAGACTGAGTCTGTGGATTACGCTAAAAAACGGTTAAAACGTTTTTACACTATGTCTGAGAAAGTTTATTTCTCTTCAGAAAATCAATTCGTTAGTCTGATTTTGCTCGAAACCCGCCAACTAAGTTTTATGTCTGAGTGAATCACCATGGATGAAGCCCGTCTTTCAAGTTACCCGCTTTCTTATCTGCCGCGCGATTTGACATCGGGGCTGGTGGTGTTTCTGGTGGCGCTTCCTTTATGTCTGGGAATTGCTTTGGCCTCCGGCGCACCGCTGTTCTCCGGGCTACTGGCCGGTATTATTGGCGGGATTGTGGTCGGTTCGATCAGTGGCTCCAGTACCAGTGTCAGTGGACCTGCTGCCGGTCTGACGGCGATTGTGATTGCTCAGATTGCAGCGCTGGGCTCCTTCGAAGCATTTCTGCTGGCGGTTCTGATTGGTGGTCTCATTCAGATCGGTCTGGGAATTGTCCGTGCCGGTTCACTGTCTGCCTTTTTCCCATCCAGTGTGATTAAAGGTTTGTTAGCGGCCATTGGAGTGATTCTGATTCTCAAACAGATTCCACACCTTTTAGGTCACGATACAGACCCGGAAGGGGAAATGTCATTTACGCAACCAGACAAGCAGAATACGTTCTCCGAAATTCTGACTCTGTTTGAAGGAGACATTCACTTTGGTGCAGCTGTCGTCGGACTCATGTCGATTGTGTTGCTGACAACCTGGGGCCGCGTCAAACTGCTGAAGAATTCGGTCATTCCTGGTCCCTTGGTAGTGGTACTATTGGGGGTGAGTCTGCATCTTCTGTTTCAACGACTTGGCGGACCCTGGGCCATTGAATCCAGTCACCTGGTGCAGATTCCGGTTGCCGAATCTGCTAATGACTTATTGACGTTTTTAACATTCCCCGATTTTTCCCAGTGGGCCAATCCGGCGATTTATCTGGCCGGTGTGACGATTGCCATTGTTGCTTCGCTGGAAACGTTATTGAATCTGGAAGCGGTTGACAAACTCGATCCCGAAAATCGCAATTCGCCCGCCAGTCGCGAACTGTTGGCTCAGGGAGTGGGCAATATGGTTTCCGGTCTGGTAGGGGGCTTGCCCGTGACATCGGTGATTGTCCGAGGTTCGGTGAATGTGAACTCGGGTGCCAAGACCAAGGTTTCCTGTATCTTTCATGGGGTATTGTTGCTGATTTGTGTGGGACTGTTTCCCGTCTATTTAAATATGATTCCGCTTGCTGCCCTGGCGGCGATTCTGTTCGTCACCGGATTTAAGCTGGCCAGTCCCGCTCTGTTTCGCCAGATGTGGAAGGAAGGCCGCTATCAGTTCGCTCCGTTTCTGATCACGCTATTGTCAATTGTATTTACTGACCTGCTGACGGGGATTCTGATTGGTCTGGGCGTGAGTGTGCTGTTTATTCTTAACAGTAGTCTGCGTCAGCCGATCCGACGGATTGTCGAAACGCACCTCGGGGGAGATATCCTGCATATTGAGCTCGCCAATCAGGTTAGTTTTTTGAACCGGGCGGCGTTGGATCAGCTGTTTAACGAGGCAGAACCGGGTACACATATGCTGATTGATGCCAGCGATACCGATTATATTGACCCTGATATTCTGAGTCTGATCCAGGAATATAAAACCAAAATCGGACCCGCGCGCGGTGTCTCTGTGAGTCTTCGCGGCTTTCGCAAAAAATATCAGCTGCATGATGAGATTCAATTTGCCGATTTTTCCACACGTGAATTACAGGATCGTGTGACGGCAGAGCAGGTACTGGAAATATTGCGCGAAGGGAACCGGCGTTTCTATACGGGCAATCGACTTTCACGCGATCTGGGGCGTCAGGTGAATGCGACGGCTGGGGAGCAGAACCCGATTGCCGTTGTGCTGAGCTGCATCGATTCCCGTGTGCCGGCTGAGTTGGTGCTGGATCTGGGGATTGGTGATGTTTTAAGTGTCCGTGTTGCCGGGAATGTGATCGGGAATAAATCACTGGGCAGCATTGAATACGGCGTCGCAGTCGCGGGAGTGAAACTGGTGTTAGTGCTGGGACACACGCGTTGTGGTGCCGTCTCGTCTACCGTAGAGCTGATGTGCGATCATCACGATACCACGCAGGCTACCGGTTGTTCGCACCTGGATTCCATCGTCGATGAACTGGTTCCCTGTGTGGACGAAGAAGCCTGCGAACATTTAAACGAGATGACTCCGGAAGAACAGGAACTGTTTATCGACGAAGTCGCCCGACGGAACGTCTATCGCAGTGTGCACGAAATCACCGCGCGCAGCAAAGTGATTCGCGATCTGGTTGAGGCCGGCAAGGTGCTGGTGGTCGGCGCATTGTATGACGTGAAAAGTGGCGAAATGGAATTTTTCACGGAACAGTCGGCGGAGCAGGAAACGGAAGAATCGCCTCAAGCCTGATAGAGTCTGTCGGGAAGCCTGTAATGGACTGTCAGTTTGCGTTAGCCGATATTTTTAGCGACGGATCGCGATCGAAACCTGTTGGGCAGTACTGACGGTGGTTCCTCGTCGTATTTGCACTTTGCCTTTGACGGGGGTGACGGACCAGTCCGGCTGTTGCTTGTGTTTAAATGTAAAATAGGGCGCCGAGCAGACTAGATCGCCGACCTTGATTTCAATTTCAGGTCCGGTCACTGTTTGAATCGCTCGGAAGGTCATCATTTCCTGTTTGGGTTTGGCGGCCTGATTTCCTTCCGATACTGAAAATGAGAAGATGCTGAAGGCAGCGATCAGCAGCCAGAGGATTGTTTTAGAGTGTAACATTCTCAGATTCCTTTCAGATTGAATTCACTTTGTCATCGCTTATAGCTCCACCCATTCTCCCGCAATCAGCCGACATCGGCAGTCCCCTTTGTCAGGGGGCGCGTCTGAGGGATGCTGGTCTTGAGAGTCTTCGGTTCGAATTTTAACACATTGGATTTGGTTGTCTTCTGCGCGAATATAAAGTCGCCAGTTCACAGCTCCGAGTAAGAGTGGTGTATCAAAGAGAGCCCCGTACTCCCAGAAGTGAGCAGTGAGATGGCTTTGTGACAAGTCACGCACGTTGGCTTTGAATTTGTTAAACGAACCGCCAATCTCTGCTTTCTGATAGATGCCGATAAGCTGTGCATTCGCCGCGTTGGCAGTCAGGTAACCGTAAATCCAGGGAGAGAGTGTGAGCAAAATCAGGATCACCCCCAGAATGTTTCCACGGTGTTTCCACTTGGGATTTCTTGCGCCAGTTTGTGATTGATCCATCGTGTCCTGCTGCTTATTGACCATATAGACTCCGATGCAGTCTTGCTTCTCTGATCGAATTGATCTGTTTGACGATTTGGGGATCAATGTTTTTGGAATTATAACCGATCGATTCAAGGGATTCATGATCATTCAGGATGTTGAATATCTCCTCGCCAGTTAATTTTGTACCGGTGACCGATAATTGTTCCAGTTTGATTGGCCTTGATTTTACCGCAGTAAAGGCTTTGCCTGAGATATTGCAGTTTCGAATCGAAAGCCTTTTCAATTCAGGACAACCTGCGAGCAGAGTCTGCACGCCTTGATCGGTGATCGATGTGTCATCAAGTTCCAAAGATTCTAATTTAGGAAGCACTGTCAACTGCTGGCAGAAATCATCACCTACTTTGGTTTGTTTTAGCACTAAAGAGCTGAGGCCAGTCATTTCTTTGAAATATCGCCCGGCACTATCGTCGATCTGCGTTCCGGTAAGAATCAGCCTTCTTAATTTGGGAAGCTCCGTCAGGTAATGCAGATCCGATGATTCAACCAGGGTATTGCTGATATCCAATGTCAGCAGTTCAGAGGTGTTAGAGATCTGTTTGAGTGTAGTCCCCGTGATTTTCGCATCAGGCAGGATCAGCCACCAGAGTTGATGGCATTGGTGTAGCCAGTTGAGGCCTTCGTCAGTTACCTGTGGAGCATCGAGTACAAACCATTCGAGATCTTTCAGGTTACAGAGGTGAGAGACTCCCCGGTTACTCAAGTCCGGGCCATACAGCTCTAAATGTTTCAATTGATGCATTTTACCGATGATAGGTGCATCACAGTCTCGAATTTTCGTTGTCCCACAACTTAAGTGATCAATATAGGGAGCTAGTATCTCGAGTTCCGCGGTGACTTCCAGGGCTTCCTGTTCTTTGTACCAGACCGAACGGTAAACTTCGATCTCTTCGATTTTTAATAATCCTTTGAGATCGTGTATCGAACTGTCGATGGGATTACGACGGCGGCGATAAGATGGTTTGACGGTAAATCCTTTGGCCTTGAGTTGCTCTTTCGCGAGTGAAAGCTGGTCTTCTTTGAAGAAGAGCGCCGACGCCCCTCCGCAGAGCAAAAGTGCGAGTAACACATGCCATTTATTGAAGCGTTGTCGTTTCAAATTCACGAGGCACTTTCATAATCGATGATTAGTTATGAACGTTACTGAAGCGAACTACTTTCTGGTGTCCGTTAAAACAGATCATACCTCGGGAATGATCCAGAATAATTTCCAGTTGATAGTGGGGGGCGGTCCCGCGTTGTATGAAATTTTGTTCTGACTTCATTTCTTTCAGCAGACCCACGACGAACTCCTCCAGAATCAGTCGAAAGGCAAATCGATCTCTGTCGGAAATTGCCTGTTCAATCTCAGGGGGAATGTGGGCCAGTTCTCCCTGCACTAAACCGCCGATTTTTTTCTCGGAATCGGTCTGTATCAGAATTTTGTGGATCGGGAAATTCATGAATATGCTCCCCAGAAATCGAACCTGGAGCGTGTGATCTGACTCTTCAGTCAGCTGTTCTCTTTTTGATTATTTCTGGCACTCATGACACGAGGTTTTTCAGTTTTGATAAACTTTTGATAAGCCGGATCTGTATAGTCTTTCCAGTCGAACGAAGCCCAGATTAAAGAGTCATGATCGCGATAGATTTGCAGAAACTCTGTTTCTGACAGTTTAGTCCCTTTGAGACTAAGGCCAATCAGGTTTGCTGGCCACTTGTTTGATGCAGTAAACGCGTTGCTCGAAATTTGACATCGGTCGAGATTCACCCATCTTACATTGGGACATCCCTCAAGAAGTGCCTGAACGCCACTGTCTGTGATGGGGGTCTGCTTCAGGTTTAAGAGTTGCAAACTGTTGATTTTTGAAACCTGACGGCATACTTCATCTCCGACGTTCGTTCTGCTGAGATTCAATCGTTGTATCGTTTTCAGATTCTTGAGGTAAGGTGCCACCCGGTCGTCTACCTGTGTCCTTTCAAGGATAAGTTCTTTTAAGTTGATGTTTGAAAGTTGGTTGCATACTTCGGCTCCGACATTCGTTCTACTGAGATCCAGCTTGTGCAGTGCTATCATGTTTTTCAGGTAGGGTGCCGCCTGGTCATCCACCTGTGTTCCTGCAAGAGTAAGCTCACCTAATTTGGGAAGGTTCGTGAGAGATTGCAAGTCAGTTGATTTAATGTTTGAATTGAGCAGACTAAGCTTCTCAAGTTGTTTCAGTGCTGCGAATTGTTGGTACGTTTCAGGACTGAGTTCAGATTTGGCGAGATTGAGTTTCCATAATTCTGTGCAGTTTTGTAACCAGATGACCTTGCTGTCTGCTAACCGAAGCTCATAGATGGTAAGCGATCCAAGTTGTTTGAGACTCGATAAAACCTCAATTCCCGATTCAGTCAATTCAGAACCGTTTAGGCTGAGGTATCGTAACTTTGGCATTTGACGCAAGGCTTGTATATCCTGGTCAGTGAAGACGGCGCCGTCGATTTCCACACCTCTGATCGCTGGTGCCAGTATTTTTAAGTCCTCAATAAAATCAGACGCCCTGTGAGAGGTAAAAGGATTGACATGCGAAATCCGGAGTTCTTCTGTGTCAAATACGTATTCCAGTTTGAAGGTTGACTCGCGGATGGGGTTAAAGCGATAGATTTCTGTGACATTTATTCCTTGGGAACGAATTCGTTGTTTGGCGAATTCGATCTTCTGGTGCTCCGAGTACATGACGACCCAGAGTACAAAGACGGCTAATACTGGAATCAGAAACCATTTCCATATACGCGAGAATCGCATATTAATCTCCCTCATCTGCCTTGGATTGGGTACATTTAGATAGTATAGCAGGAAGGGGCAACGAGCGTGCATTTAATTTCAATAATTTGAGACGCTAGTCGATGTTTTCAAACGCGCGTGAGGCTTCGTTTTTGAATCGCGAACAGACATGAAATGACTGTTACATCATCCCGGTCGGAACCGAAGACGCTGGCGGGGACGCCCAGTACATTCTGTTCCTCTAAGAGTTGTGTAAAGGGAATGTTAACTGTCGAATAATAGCCGGCTTGCGGCGGTCGCCAGTGAGGGGCGAAGTTGTGAATCGCGGGAGTCAGACGCTGCCATTCTTCACTGAACGCAGAACGGAGCTGCGCTGGCAGTGCGGCGAGTTGGCGAACGGTCTCGACCCAGTTGCAGGTGAAGTCAGCTCGCGGTTGCAAATGCCTTTCGAGTAACTCTTGGGGGCCGACCGCGAGACCCCATCGTTCGGGCATCAGCCAGGGTTTTGAGAGAGAAAACAGGCAGATGCATTGCTCGGTTTGGATGAGTTGTGAGTAGATGCTGTGATTGGGGTCGTAAGCATACGCGGCATCGATGATCAGTGTGCGAGTTTCGTCAGCGGTTAACCAGTTGATGAGGACCGTGGTTTCCTGTGGATTCAGGTAACGTCCTACAGGGACCGCCGGTTGTGTCAGCAGCAGAACTTGTCGTTGGTCCGATATTGAGGTTAAAACATCGAACTCCCAGTCGGGCAGGGTGCGGTATGTTCGGCAGGGGTAACCCTCTAAAATCTGATGATAAACGGGATAGACATCCTGCGGGAAAATGAAAGAGGCCTGTTGCTGTTTGAACTGTTTTACGAGTTGCATGAGCAGATCGCGGACGCCGTTTCCGGGGAGGACGTGTAGGTGATCAAGGTTAAATCCGGTCACGTCCTGCCAGACGGAGAGCGCTTCTTGCAGTGAAGATTCTTCTCCCGCTGCGCTTGCTGGGGGAGCAAGATGACTCAGTGCTTTCTGTGTATTCATACAGTCGAGCCGTAGCGGCTCGGATTTCAGATACGTTTCTTTGGCGGCCCTGTATTCCTGAAAATTCATGATATCTCGATTTCACTCCTGCGATCTTCCAGTGAGGTTAAACAGCGACCGTCGGCCATGATGTTCCAGCTACGACATAAGCCCTGGCTCAATTCCCAGAGCAGGCTTGGTTCGGTATAGGCGGCGACTTTCATCGGGACACCATTGATGTGGCGTTCATAAAGGGGCGCACCCCAGGGGAGTTGGCCGACCTGGTTCCAGTTTTTCGCTTGCAGATAGTCCAAGAGAACTCGGAGTGGCACCTGATGTGCTTCGCTCCACTCGTTGGCAGGCCGGGAGTAATACTCGGACTCGACACTGGTGGAGACATATAACTCTTTGAAGCAGACTTCCTGCACGTTTAGAGATGCGGCCCAGTTGAGATAATTCTGGATGGCGATTCTGTCTTGAACACCCCCTTTCTGTAACACGCAGATCAGACGCAGGGAAAGCGTGGGGAATCGCTCCGGATTCAGATCAAGACTTTCCGCGATTCGCGCGACGTCGATGTCCAGACTCATTATTCGCCGGTTCACCTCAAGGTCATGATGATGGTGAGAGACGGCGAGTGTAGTCAGCCCGGCGGTCTGAAGTTCTTCCAGAAAAGCGAGCCGTTCTGTCGCGGGCATCTCGGTCAGAAGATAACCGTTTGTAATCAACACGACTTTTTGCGGGAAATAGTCGGCAGCCAGGCGAATCAATTGTAGTAGTTTAGCACGGGGGTAAAGCGTTGGTTCGCCTCCACCGGTGATTACGGCCCGCTGTGCACCTCGTGATTTCGCGGCCTGCATCAGCGTTGCGATGTGTTCCCGTAACAACGTTCCCTTATCTTGTTCCACTGACGCGGAAGCTTTGGAAAAACAGAACGAACATTTTGCCTGATAGCCGATGGCAACTGGTAATAAGGAAATAGAGCGGGGTATAAGTTCGCTATATTGAGGCAAGTTTTGCTGCAGAACGGAGAGCGAACGAGCCATTGCTTCCTCGATCGAGATTTCGCACAGCGTCGTATCCTGATTTAACAGGTAGACGCGTTGAATGCGAATGGAATCACCGTTGATGTAGTGTCCCAGGCCCGTGTGTTCTGTCACAAACAGAGTGTCGGAATCGACTTGTGTTTCGAGGACGAGTAATGCATTGCCCGGCAGATTCAGTTTGGTTAACAGCCTGTTGTTTTTCTCGACGCCGATATTGATCTGATCGAGTTCCAGCAAATGGAATTTGTCCGTAAATTTACTTTCCGGAATTCGCGCTTTGGAATAGTCGTGGCTGTATTTGTCATAACCACGTGCAAAATTTGAGAGGACGGTGACGTGGTACCGTGATTGTAGCTGTATATCAGGTTGGGTAAGCAAAGCCCCTTGGTTGATGCGTACCAAAGTTGTCATCGTGGTCCTCCTCTGGTTTCAGGTCTGTAGCAACTTGATTCAGAGAAAGGATAGTGTTGTAAAGACACTAAGTCAACGGTTTGTTTTCTATTTTGTGAAAATAGCTAGAGGAAGACGCTCAAGGAGCCTGCAGCAGGTGATCCATATACATGGGATTGAAAACGGCAATGGGAAGCCATCTAACTAGACCGTCGTCATATAAAACAAAGGCACCGTGGGGGGCAAAGCGATCGGTCAGGGTTAAGTCCTTTAACTCATCAAGGGTAATGTCAGAGGGCTCGTTCCATAAGCCGGGTAACTCGGGGACTTCTACGAGCAGAACTCGGTCATTTCCAATCTGTCGCGTCTGGTTCTTGGGCCAGTAGGTACTCTCGTCAATGACGGCGACCAGTTTTGAGTTTCTTATTCCCTCAATGGGGGGATCGTTGTGAGAAAATTTCCAGTCTCCACGAAACAGTGTCGGATTTTTCTCGGCGACTTGCTGATTGTGAGGACTGTTCCAGGGTTCGTCAAATCGGTAATCGAGCTGACAGTCTTTGAATGGACGTGTTGACTTCAAATAAGGAAGCAGGAGCGCCCGCCAGCTGTGCAGCGGGTTCCCTTGTTCATCTCTCACCACAGCAGGGGGTAGACGGCCGTAGTCTCTCTGGTATTCATGTAACGCCAATCCAATCGCTTTCATCTGATTTTTAAAATATTGACGGCGGGGATTCGAGCCTGCCTGCTGGACCTGAGGCACGAGCAATGCAGCAAGAATGGTGATGATCACCATGACGGTGAAGAACTCAGTCGTACTGAGAGATGTGTGCTTCTTGCGTTTCATGCTGCCGCCCCGGTTTGGTGATTATTCCAGGTTCAAACACAGATAAGTGTGAGAAAATGACTGACATGCCTGCTTTCTATCCTAATAACCGTTTCTAAAAAGGCGAAGAAAATAATCCGAATCTGAACAAGATTGGTAAAAATAAAACACGCCCCTTTTCAATAAAGAAAAGAGGCGTGTTTGTTTTAAATGATTGATTGAGAGCAAAACTTATCTACGTCCGCCACGACCTCCGCGAGAGCGGCCTGATGATCCGCGACTGCTGCTGCCACGTGAGTAAGACGAGCTGCCTCGCGAGTAACCAGAACTACGGTTTGAGTAACTGGAACCATAGCTGGAGCTGGGACGTTGTGATGAGTAAGACGATCGTCCGTTTCTTGAAGCCGCAGCCTGAGATGAACGATTGATCTGCTGGCTGAGCTGTCCCCAGTTTTTCTGCATGCTCTTTAAGCCGGATGCAATCTGCTGGCTCGACGATTTACTATATCGAGAGTTTGCAGAAGAGGAACGCCGACTGGATCGGGATGAGGCACTCTGGCTGCTGCGACTGTTAGAAGAGCGGGCAGCCTGCTGGCTGCTGCTCGATTGACGGTTGCTGGCAGAGGATGAACCCTGGCCGACCTGTCCGTCTCCCAGTGTGCCGGTTTTGGTACCATTGTCTGTGGTGACAGTGGAACTGACCTGACCGTTGGCTGCGGTAGTGTTGACCGAAGCCGATCCTTTGCTGGAATCGATGTTGGTGGAACCGTTGTAGGTGCCGTTTCCATTGCCGGTTGCGGTGCCCGAACTGTTATGTTGCACGTTGGCGTATCCATTTGTGCCTTGAACCGAAGTGGACGACGAACGAACGCCGCTGACTGAACCGTCCGCGTTCTGATTGACGCTGCCGTTTGTGTTACGGCTTCCATACGCGTTCACGCCGGTGTTGGTGGCGACAGAACCGCTGGCCTGGGTATTGTAGTTGGCTCCGGTTTGTGTTTGTGTGACCGAACCAGTGACCTGACCGGCTCCAGTCGCGGACAGTCCATTCGATGTGTTTACCGTTCCCCCGCCTGCTGCACCGAAGTAGGTGGTGCTGCCGACCGTTGTTTTGCCGGCAATGCCGGTTCCTGTGGCGGTCGCGGAATTTCCTTGAGGACCCGTGACGGTGGTTGTGGCAGCACCCGCACCAACGGTCGTCGCGCCATTCTGATAGACGACACTTCCCCCTTGCGTGGCGCCGGTAACGGTGTTGCCGTTCGGGCCGGTGTAGGTCGTGGAACTGCTGCCCGTAGATGCGGTCGCATGACCATAGGGGCCTGTGGTTGAAGTTTGTGTCGCGGAGCCGCTGACGTTTTCACCATGATAGGTTGCGGTCGTGGTTGTCTGATTAGGATAAGCGTAAGCGGCATACAGTTCAGAAACAGTCGCAGGTACGAAATAGCGACCGGCGACATAACCGGCGGCTGCCACGTAGGCCGCCTGACCCGTTAAGGGCGCACCGCTGGCATCGACGAATTGTTCCGGTGGTTGTTCCAGAGCTGCATCGACTTCCGCCCGCAGTTTATCGATTGCCCGCCAGACATCATCGGGTTGTGTCTTATAGGCACGTCCCAGCAAAGTTGTTGTGGCGATGTTATCGCCCAGTTGTGCCAGGATTTCCGGGTACTGTTTCAGTTTCTCTACGTTCGGATCGCTTACGTTTTTGAATTGTTGAATGCGTTGTGCGAAGCGACCGCCGCCGATTTGGACTCCGTTCTGTCGGGTGGCCTGTCGGATCGCCAGTGGGTGTTGAGATGCCTGCAGAATGGTTTCGACGAGGTCATCCGGATAGAAGGCGATACCGGTGACGAGGCTTTCGATCGCCCGTGGTGATAATGTTTTCTGTTGCAAGATGGCGCCGGGTTGCTGTGCGCTGACGATGTTGGGTTGAATCATGAAACAGACTCCGGCTGTGATGGCTAACAATCCTTTAAAGTAACTCTTTGTTGCTGATGTCATTCGTTTCCCCATCTCTTTTCTGGTGTTGTGAATAATTGTTTCTTGATTCACATCCTGCCTTCTCTGATGCTTTGCGACCTTTGGTTGCGCCTGGTCAGTATTGATATAGCTTAGTTTTCGGGAGTAGTCGGAAATGGATTTTAGAAAAATGAAGATTTCCATGAACTCTCTCACTGTTGGCTTTCCAATACCTGTAAAACGATGATCAAAGACAACATGTTGCGAAAAAGAAACATCACATGGCTCCTCTCAAAACCATGTTGTTTGTCCCGCGTCTTGAATACTCAAGGCTGTGGAAGCGGGTTTCAGAAACCAGAGAAAATATTTGAGAAATGAGGAATCGCTTTGAATTTAATCGAAAAAATTTTCGAAACGAAACCGGGGGGCGCGTGTTGGATTAGTATCATCAAAGAAGAACGTATCGCGGGCCCCTGTTTGAGTTAGTACTCTCCTGTTTTTCGTGGATCAATCTGAACATCAACACTGCTGCATCGCTCAATCGCATTCCGTCGAATTCAGACCACGAACGAAATTGGCGACAAATCAAAAAAGTCGATGAATCCAGTCGAGTTGTCGCCTGTTCCCTGATATAGTATGAACAGAAATCTCAGTACCATCAGGGAGCCTCTGGTATGACGTTCAAACAATCGCGCGCGGATCAGTCTGGCACGTTTACGACACCCGGATTATTGAATCGGCGGGAGTTGTTGAGAACCGCTGGTGGCGGAATCGGGTTGATGGCATTGGAGTCTTTGTTGAAAACCGATCGTGTCTCTTATGCTGCTTCTGGTTCCGGTTCTCTCAAGCCGAAGGCGCCTGATTTTCAACCACGTGCCAAGCGATTGATCTGGCTGTTTATGCATGGCGGCCCAAGCCACGTTGATCTATGGGACCCCAAGCCGGACCTGGTGAAATATTCGGGACAGCCTTTGCCCGACAGTTTCGGTGAAGTGATGACGCGACGCAAGGTCGCGAAGAATCCATTACTGGCGCCGATCAAACCGTTTCGACGGCGTGGGGAATCGGGTTTGGAAGTCAGTGATTTTCTACCGCATACGGGCGCGCTGGTGGATGATTTATGTGTCGTGCGCTCATTGCACGGCGATAGTGTGAATCATCCCCAGTCGGTATACCAGATGAATACCGGCAGCATTTTGATGGGGCATCCGAGTGTGGGGAGCTGGGTCGCTTATGGACTTGGTTCGGAGAATGCCGACATGCCCGCGTTTGTGGTCATGCCAGATCCGGGCGGCGGAATCAAAGGAGGCCCGCCTGCTTGGGGAAGCGGTTATCTGCCTGCGACGTTTCAGGGAACAACAATGCGCCCGGGAAAGACGCCGATTTTGAATTTGAAACCGCCCGCCTCAATTTCTTCGCGGCAGCAACGTGCGACGTTGGATCTGATTCAATCGATGAACCGGCGGCATTATGAAAATCGAGATCGGGATGATGAATTGTCGGCGCGCATCTCTGCTTACGAGTTGGCATTTCGGATGCAGACGGCGGCGCCTGAACTGGTTGACCTGACCCAGGAGACAAAAGAGACGCATGCGATGTATGGCCTGGATGATCCAAAGACGCGTGACTTTGGTGAACGGTGTTTGCTGGCGCGACGCATGATTGAACGGGGGGTGCGGTTTGTGCAACTCTATTCCGGCGACACCGTCGGCTGGGATGCGCACAGTGATGTGACCCGCAATCATACAACATATTGTCGTAAGACAGATCAGCCGGTGGCGGCGTTGCTGAAAGATCTCAATCGACGCGGCTTGCTGGAAGACACCCTGGTGGTCTGGTGTGGCGAGTTTGGTCGGATGCCGATGAGCGAGCAGGGCAAAGGCCGCGATCATAACCCATGGGGGTATTGCGGCTGGTTGGCTGGTGCCGGGATCACTGGCGGCCGCGCTTATGGAGCCACCGATGCGATTGGCCTGCGTGCGGTGGAGCAGAAGGTCCATGTGAATCAGTTTCATGCGACATTGTTGCACCTGATGGGCCTGGATCATGAAACCCTGACCTACTTCCATAACGGTCTGGATGAAAGGCTGACGGGACCCGCGGAGGTCGAAGTGGTGAAAGGACTACTGACATGAAGCAAGTATTCCGAATTCAGTGGTTGTTCCTGGTAACCTGCTGTCTGTTGTTTTTTACGGACAGTGGTTCCGCGCATGAACGGTTTAAGTTGAAAGAGTCGCCGATTACCAAAGCGGACCGCGAACACTGGTCGTTTCAGCCGATTCAAAGACCTGGTCTGCCAGCTGTCAAAAAACAGGAATGGTCGCGGACTCCCATCGATCGATTTATTCTGGCCAGACTGGAAGCCGAAAAGTTGCAGCCGGCGCATGACGCTGATCGGACAACACTCATCCGGCGTTTATATTTTGATGTGATCGGTCTGCCTCCGATGCCGGAAGACGTCGATCGGTTTCTGGCGGATCAGTCAAAAGATGCCTACGAGAAGCTGGTAGATCGCTTGCTGGCCTCAGAGCATTATGGCGAACGCTGGGCACAACACTGGCTGGATCTGGCGCGCTTTGCAGAGACAGACGGTTATGAACATGACAAGATCCGGCCGCATGCGTGGAAGTACCGCGACTGGGTGATTAAGGCGTTGAATGCTGATATGCCCTATGATCAGTTTGTCCGCTGGCAACTGGCGGGCGATGTGATTGCACCGCAGAACCCGGATGCGAAAATCGCGACGGCCTTTTGTCTTTCCGGTCCTGATATGCCTGATATCAATTCACAGGAAGAACGCAGACACACCTTATTGAATGAGATGACATCGACGGTCGGCTCGGTCTTTATGGCACTGCAGATGGGATGTGCCCAATGTCACGATCACAAGTATGATCCCATCAGCACGATTGATTTTTATCGTATGCGTGCTTTTTTTGAACCGGCGGTGAAACCGGTGCGGAATCAATCGGTATTGATGCTGGCTTCGACGGGAACGTCGGGTCAGCCGAGCCATGTGATGATTCGAGGGGACTGGCGTCAGCCGGGTCCCCAAGTTCAGCCGGCATTTTTACGGGTTGCGAATCTGAACGATTTGAATGTTGAATCCAACGATGCGAAACAGCAGCGGCTGGCGTTTGCCCGCTGGCTTACACAGGACGAGCATCCATTGACGTCGCGCGTGATTGTAAACCGGATCTGGCAGCATCATTTTGGTCGTGGTCTGTCCACGTCGCCCAGTGATTTTGGCACGATGGGCGAATCGCCTTCCCATCCGGAATTGATGGACTGGCTGGCAGCAGAACTGATTGCATCCGATTGGAAAATAAAATCGCTGCATCGTTTGATTCTGACTTCCAGCGTCTATCGTCAAGCCAGCAGACCCAAGTTGAGATCATTGCAGAAGAACAAAGACTGGGAGCAGTCATTAAAGGTCGATCCAGAAGCCACGTTACTCTCGCGATTTCCACGTCAGCGTCTGGATGCCGAAGTGATTCGGGATGCGATGTTGGCGATTAGCGGAACGCTTTCCTGCAAAACCGGCGGCCGAGGCGTGATGCCTCCCTTGCCGCGTGAGTTACAGGCGACGTTGTTGAAGGGACAATGGAAGACGAGCCCGAACCAAGACGATCATTATCGACGCAGTATCTATGTCTTCGCGCGGCGCAATTTGCGCTACCCTCAGTTTGATGTCTTTGATCGTCCCGATGCGAACACCAGTTGTGCTCGACGCGGCAACTCGACGACGGCGCCGCAGTCATTGCTGATGTTGAATTCAGAAAGCTCGATCAAGTCTGCACGAGAGTTGGCCGGTTTTATCTGGGATCAGGTCGGTTCTGATGAAGATCGGCAGGTGACATCACTCATCCGTCGTGCGTTAGGACGTGTTCCCTCTCAAGCAGAACAGGCAGAACTGATCGCTTTTCTAAAATCGCAACGCGCGATGCTTTCCGCTGAGAAACGGCCCACTCAAAAATTGTTGCTCCCCATTACCGATGCAGAGATCAAAGCTCCCTACGCAGGCGCCGCTTTAACAGATCTCTGCCTGGCGATTCTGAATACCAGTGAATTTCTCTATATAGATTAAAATCCGCTCCCCGTCCACATTTCAGAAATGAGCGATTTTTTGCCAGTTTAATTTGTAAGGAACCCTAAGGAATGTTAAGGTCGATACAGCGTTAGTCATTCATTTTTAGAGAAAGATAATTCCCATGAGAAAAATGATGTACCTGCTGTTGTCGGCTGTGTGTTGGGCAATGGTGTTTCCTGCGTCTGATGCCAGGGCAGAAGAGGAAGCGTTGATTGGCGACTGGCGATTGCAGGGTGATGCTCGCGATCAGAGCCGTTTCCAAAATCAAGGCGTCAATCGAGGCGTGATACTCAAGCCCGGTCAGCCAGCGCAATTTGACGGGCGAAAGGCATTCATTGAAGTTCCCGATTCAAAGTCGCTGCAGTTGGGGACCGGCGAGTTCTCAATCATGATGACGGTGAATACGAGTGCCGATCTGGATGATGTGATTGGTAGCGTGCTGAGTAAGTATGATGCGAACACACGCCGCGGGTTTCAGTTGAGCATTAAGAATCATGCCGGCGTGACCAGCAGCCAATCGAATGATCGTCATCTTCAGTTTGGAATCGACAATGGGAAAATTGATGCCAACTGGACGGATCATGGTCAATTGGGAGAAGCCGTTCTCGTTTACAGTATGGCCGTTTATGACGGGCAACTCTTTGCCGGCACCTGTGTTCCGGGAGAGAAGGCTGCCGGTCGTGTGTTCCGGTTTGCCGGCGGGAAGAAGTGGATTGATTGCGGGGCGCCGGATTTATGTAACGCCGTAAATTCACTGGCGGTCTATAACGGGCAACTCTATGCGGGGACGGGTAAGTATCGTTTGAAAGGTTCTTCACTGTCTGAATCAGACAACCCGCATTTTGGCGGCAATGTTTACCGATATGAAGGAGACGGAAAGTGGGTGCACTGCGGTCAGTTGCCGGGTGTGGAAGCGATCAACGGGATGGTGGTTTATCAGGGAAAACTGTATGCCTCTTCGATGTATGCGCCGGCTGCGTTTTTTCGCTACGACGGAGGCACAAAGTGGACTTCGTGCGGCGTGCCGGAGGGGAAGCGTGTGGAATCGATGGCCGTCTATAATGGCGACCTGTATGCTACCAGCTATGATGCTGGTGCTGTGTTTCGGTATGACGGCAAGCAGTGGTCGCCCGCCGGGAAGGTGGGAGAGTCAACGCAAACCTATGGCTTTACAGTTTATGCAGGAGATCTGTATGTGAGTGAGTGGCCGCACGCCGAAGTCTATCGCTACGCGGGAAAGAATCAATGGACGCTGGCGGGGCGGCTGGGGGAAGAGAAAGAGAGTATGCCACTGGCTGTGTATAACGGCAAGATGTATGCTGGCTCGCTGCCTCTGGCAGAAGTCTACCGCTATGATGGCGGCGTCGACTGGAAGAATACCGGTCGGCTCGACATGACGCCGGACGTGCGTTACCGTCGTGTCTGGTCGATGGCCGTTTATCAGGGGCGGTTGTTTGCCGGAACATTGCCGGCAGGACGCGTGCATTCCATCGAAGCCGGCAAAAGTGCGACTTACGATACCGCACTCAAACCGGGGTGGCGTCAGATTGTGGCGGTCAAAGAAAAAGGTCGTCTCAAGCTGTATGTTGATGGCGCGCTGGTGGCGACCTCCTCAGCATTTGATCCAGCCGAATACGATCTCACGAATGACAAACCGTTGCAGATTGGATTTGGGGCACACGATTATTTCAATGGAAATATGAAAGATGTGAAACTCTATCGGCGGGCTTTGACTGCGGATGAGGTTCGGAAAGACTATTTGCAGAATACCGATTAAAGGGCATCGATCTGAACTGGTGATAAAAAAAGAGCCATCCAAATTTTCGGATGGCTCTTTTCGTTTCTCCCGAGATGAGAGTGTTACTGAACTCCCAGATCTCGACGCAGGTCGTTTTGCAGTTGTGGCACACGGCCTTGTTCTTTGAGCCAGAGTGGTTTCAACGGGAAACTTTCCGGCATTGGCAACCCTTTGAGCTCATGGATATAGCGCCAGAGGATCACAGCTTTCAGCCCTTCTTCGATGGCCAGATCTTCGGTCATCAGGCTGGGGTATTTGTTTAAGACCTTTGCGTACAATACCATGCCTTTCTCAAGCTGATCTTTGGCTTCGTCAAACTTGGCTTCGCGGAAGGCCTGCTCACCATCAAAGATTGCCTTGTGGGCATCAATGGTATCCTGTTCCGATTCAGAAAGGGCACGCGTTCGCCAGAAGCGATAATTGGAGGTGTCCTGATAGCGGTTGGTCCAATGCCGGACATCCGCTTCAGTGATGTTCTCGTCTCGAGCAGCGAGGTCCTTAATGTCGTCTTCAGTCCATTCCAGCACAATCGGGCCTTTGGGGGTAATGAATTCTTCCCGGCCGAAAATGGTGGTCCAGTCTTCAAAGCCTTTTGCCCAGGCGTCGGTCCGTTGTTTACCGAATTTCCCTTCGCGCTGCATGGCGTTGGCGTAATCGAACTGGGCGTGCCAGGGCGAAGCACGGAACAGCATTCTCATTTGTAGATGCTGTTTGTGCTTCAGTTCTTTTTCGTTTGCGATCAGAAAATGTTCTTTTGCGACCTGGTAGTTATCCAGCCGTTCGGGATTGATTTCGGGATCGGGACCGCCTTCAAAGCGTTCTGCATCAGGATCGACTTTGTAGAATTTTCGGAAGAGTCTCCATTCATCGGAGCGTCCGACTTTTTGACCATGCAGGTTTCCGACCTTCCAGTCGAGTTCGGGAAATCGCTCGTTGCGTGTGACGCCTTCATTCAGGAATTTGATGCCTTCTTTGACCCAGAAATAGCGGTCTTCGACGGCGTCCCATTCTGCGGAAACATTATAAGCGAGGTTCCAGCCCTGGAAGTCCCAGACTTTCATATAGTGGGGTTGCAGGAGAATGATCGAATCGACGGTGGAACGCAGCTTGGCCCATTCTTTCTTTTCCTGATACTCTTTGGCATCCAACCAGAGCATGTTTGTGGCAATCCCTCGAAGTCCCAGCAGGACGAAATTCATTGACGCGCTGGACGGGTCCACATCGCCGAGAGTACTTTCCCCCAACTCATGTTTGACACGTAATTTTGCAAGTTCGCCGCCGGAGCCTTCTTCACCTGTAGAAGGCATCCCCAGCCAGATCACAGGGATCAGCAGAATGATAATGGCAATGACATAAGCGAGCTTACGATGTTTGGAAGTGAGTTTGTTCATTTCGCCTCCAATTCGCGAAGTTTCAAGCTATAAAATGAAATAAGTAAGCAAGGAAGAACATAAGCGGCGGAAGTAACGATACCGGGCAGCAGTGCTGCACTCCAGGAAACATCAAACCCTTTGATCACATATTCCCGCATGTTTGAGAAAATTCCAAAGTTGGGGATCACCTGCTGGCAGAGCCAGAGGAAGTTAATAATACCGCCGTCAACGAACTCGATTATTCCTCTTACGGGACCACGAGGGAGTTCTGTTTGAGAATTCATGTGAGTTATTAAGCGATACCAGGCTTCGATGGCGCCTGAGGCTTCCATTTGACCACTCAAAATTTCGTTCATGTATTCTTTGGACATAAATCCGACCATGACGATGGTCAATGTCGTGAGAATGGCAACGGGGCCTTTGACGAAACAGCTGATCGTCACGCCGAGCATGATCACAAGTACCATCGGCAACCAGATCCCGAGTACCGCCTTGGAATATCCTACCAGGAAGGCGCGGTCTGGTGTCCGAATGAAAAGGTCGGGGCGGGCCATACCCAGTAACTGGCCGGCTTCCAGACACCGAACTTCAACGGTCAAATTGCCGTCTTTATCAACCAGATCATCAAAGATGTCGACTTCGACGGCCTCTTTACCTTCATTACTTTTCTGAAGAATTTTACGGTTGATTTTTAGTCTGTTATCGGAATATTCCTTGTTAATCAGTGGGGCAGTATCGACACGCATCCCCGTGTCCGGATTCACGAATGTGAACTGATAGAGGATTCCCCCTTTTTCCATATTCCCTTTATGGGTTCGAAATGCTTCGAACGAGGATTGGAGATTCAGTTCATCGTCGATGGCATCACTTTCGTCGATGTTTTTGAATTTGTAGATGGCACTGGCTTTGGTGGCACCTTCGATATAACTGCGGTACATCCAGATGTCACCCACATTGATCCCGAATTCGGTCGGGGCACCCTCACGGTTCGTGAAGGAGATATCACCATACACGGGAACTTTGGAGACCAGACTTTCTCGGGCCGATTCGGGAACCTGCCGTGTGATCCAGATGTATCCAATGCCTCCCATCACAACCAGAATGGCGGTGCCCAGCAAGGTGAATCCCAGCATTCTACCAATGACGATTTCAATGCGGTAAACGGGTTTTGTGACGACCGTATGAATGGTTCTAAGACGAATATCTTCGGGCAGAGACCAGCAGGCCAGCAGTAGCATAATGGGAATCACAAGCCAGCTGATGGCCTTTAATACGAAGTCGATATAGGACTGGACCTGTAGATCGGGGCGATCGGCCGTACCAGCAAGAAACCAGCCCGCGAACATGAACAGGACGGCGAAAATAATAAAGACAAACAGAATTTTCTGCCGTAAGGATTCACGGATTGTCAACGTGGTGAGCGACCAGATGCGGCGGCAGGAGATGTGTACGATCTGGACGAAAAAGTCCAGGACTCCTCGAAAAACATCGACAAACCCTTTTGATCCGCGAGTAATCACACCCACAATTAAACAGACAAAAAGAGCGATGAGCATTGAGCTCCCAAACACTTTGAGAAAATGTTTAAGGGCATCAAGCAGGTCATAAGGAATAGGATCAAAGGACATAATGATTTACTTCTGTGAATAACATCTCATCGGAAATGATGCTCTGACTTCAGTCAGCCAGTGCCAGAGTCAATGATCTTGAATATAAAGAATAATGTTGCTTACTCTGCCGCTTTTTTCTCTTCCGATTCGGGAACGAATCGTTGCCCAGGACGTGCTTTACTTTCCTGTACTGTTTTAAGGAACAGTGATTCGAGTGTCGCGGTGGGATGGTCGACCGAATCGACTTTCCCATTGTGTTTGGCAACGACCTGCTCAATTTCCTTGATGGCTTCCTCGCTCAGGCGTGAGGTGAGGATTTGTGTTTCTTCCTGTTCTTTCAACAGGTCATCCACGCGTCCCATGACTTTCAATTCTCCACCGTACAGAATGGCGATCCGGTCGCAAACATCCTGCACGTCTGCCAGGAGGTGGCTACACATTAAAACGGTTTTGCCCTGTTCCTTCAGTTCCAGAATCATGCGTTTCATGTCATCCGTACCGAGCGGGTCAAGACCACTGGTCGGTTCGTCGAGCATGACGAGATCAGGGTTATTGATGAGTGCCTGTGCCAGGCCGATACGGCGGGTCATCCCTTTTGAATATTCTTTGAGCTGACGTCGCTTGGCGTGACCCAGGCCGACTTTTTCAATCAGCTCGGCAGATCGTTCGCGACGTTCTTTGGCAGACATTTTGAAGAGCCGTCCGTAGAAATCAAGTGTTTCTTCCGCATTCAAAAAACGATACAGATAGGATTCTTCAGGCAGATAGCCGATGCGTTCGTTCTTTTCCACATTGGTTGCCGGTTGCCCGAGGACGTTAATTTCCCCTTCGGAAGGAAACAAGAGCCCCAGCAGCAGTTTCAGAGTTGTGGTTTTTCCAGAACCGTTGGGACCCAGAAGACCAAAGATCTCCCCTTTTTTCACTTCGAGGCTTAATGAGTTGAGGGCCCGAACTTTTTTGCGGCCCCAGAAATCACGATAGATCTTCGTCAGGTTGCTCACCTGAATGACTGACTCGTTGTCCATTGGCGGTTCTTCGCTCCACTGTTAGTTAGATTATGACCAGTAATAAGAACAGTTTCTTAGTCCTAAAAAAGAACCAACTAAACTAACGCTAGAATATCTGCGGGTTTATTACGATGTGTGACAGAGCTCTGTTGGTAAAAATTTCAACTTCCGGCTCAGGAAATCAAAAAACAGAGAATGCAGCAGATCAATGACTGGCCAACATCCATTACAGGGGCCCGAAACTCAGGAATCCATTCAAAGTACAATGATCCAAAGTGATTAACACTCTAAAATCGGCAGACGGCTCTTGCAAGCTAATAGAGCTGCATAGTGCGTTAAGATTTCAAGAACGCTGTCCCTAAAACCTGTATACAGTGTGAAATCAGTATAACTTAACCTGAGCTCGCAAATGTGTTAGAAACAAATGACAACGATTTGTGATCATTCGGATAGTTAGACTGTGTCCAGTTTTACTGTAGCGTCTCCAAGGCTATTTGGACCAAGTATATTAGATTGAGGCACGCTATGGTAAAATGTGATGCGCTCTAGAAGCGGGCTTTTCTTTGGGATAGATATTCAATCAAAGCTTTGTCGAACGGCATGCTGGTATCGAGGGGAACATAATCAACGCCCATTGCCTGTAATTTTTCCTGATAGGTTTCCCTCATTTCCTTCACAGCTTCCAGGTAGTCTGCTTTCATGCCTTCCGCGTCCAGAACCATCGAGTCTCCCAGTTCGGGCTCTTTCAGGTCGACCATGCCTTCAAAGGGGAAATAGACTTCTGCTTCATCCAGGATATGAAACAGGATGACGTCATGGCCTGCATAGCGCAATCGCTGCAGGCTGTCCAGCACACTTTTCTGATCGGTCAATAAGTCGGAGAAGATCATAAACAGGCTGCGATGTCTGGACATCGAAGCAATCTGCTGAATATTCTGTGAGAATTCTGTCACACCGCTGGGCTGTGAATTTGCCAGCATCGCCAGGATATTTCCCAGTTGGCCTCTTTTACTGCGGGCCGGGAGAAAATTTTTGATCCTGTCACCGAATGTAATCAATCCGACAGGGTCCTGTTGATGAATCATCATATAGGCGAGTGAGGCCGCCAGACAGATTCCATAATCGAATTTGGTCAGTTTCTGGCGAAAGGTATAAGCCATACTCTCTGATAAATCGAGAACCAGGTATCCGGTCAGATTGGTTTCC
This sequence comes from Gimesia alba, assembly GCF_007744675.1. NCBI lineage: Bacteria > Pseudomonadati > Planctomycetota > Planctomycetia > Planctomycetales > Planctomycetaceae > Gimesia > Gimesia alba. Next base: position 5,858,378 of record NZ_CP036269.1, on the reverse strand, counting down.
GCCTGATACTTTTTGATATAAAACCGGTCGGTTTTCGCATAGACCTGCCAGTCGATGTCCCGTGGGTCATCTCCCTGCGAATAACGGCGGTGTTCACTGAATTCGACGCTAAACCCGTGGTAGGGACTGGCGTGCAGGCCGCTCAGAAAGCCTTCGACAATGAATTTTGCCCTTAAGTCGAGGCGCGCAACTGTCTGTATTACTTCAGGTTTGAGATATTGTTCCACATTGGCCATTGGTCATGATCTCCTCTCCTCATGCGGAGCCCACTATAACAGGATTGCGTTTGAGAATCATACCTGATGAGAATTCTGATTCTCAGATTCCCGAGGTTCAATTAAACCATTTATGCGGGCTGGCCGTGATCCTTGTCTATACTCTTGAACATTTTGATTGTCTCAGATAATCTAGGAGTACAGGAGACAGAGAATAATCAAAATCTTAAACTTGCTTTAAAAGTAGGAGAAAGTAGGTTTATCATAGATTGATATAGGTTAGATCGCTTTTTTGTTTATCAAAGGGGGATTGAAAACCTGATAATCAAAAGATTGATAAAAGCGAAAAACGATACTGCTTTTGCTCGGATGCTATGTTAGTCTGGCTAAACGCGGTAGCGCATATTGAAGGTTCTATTAATCAATTTCCATTGTAAAATGCTTCTGTCTTCATCTAAGTGCAAATACTGAGTTCAATTCATTTTGCAGAAGCATTTATGATTTTTATATCTGACTATCATCAACGACGTCATTATTTATCCAGTTACAGGGATTTATTATGTCAAATGACATAACTCCGGATGAAAACAATAGTAACCCAAACGAGGTACCTTGTCCCCTTTGTAATGAGATGGTGCGAATTGGTCTGGTTCGTTGCTGGAATTGCGGCTCGTTCATGCGCGAGGATATAGCCGAAGCGTATCGAAAGATGCAGGAAAACCCGGCACCGATGATCTTCAGCCAGCTTCCCGACGAGGATTCTTCAGCTGAAAGTGAATCTCAGCTCTCAACGGCCACGATGACGGCGACGTCGAATCGTGATGATGATGATTTCGAATTGGACCAAAGCATCGCTGTGACCGAATACGAAGCCTCAGATGATGATTTTCAGTTAACCGGCGATATGCAGTCCGGCGAGGAAGATCAGTCAACAATTCCCCTCGCAAAAGAACAATCAGCCGAGGAAGCTGGTGCGGAAGCAGCAACCAGAGAAGAGACGGGCTCTACTGAAGAAGAAACAGAACAAAAGAAAGCTCCTGAAGCCCCTGCAGAAGACCATTCCGTCGCGACCGGCGGAGATGTGTTGTTGAATGTGGCAATGGAAGAGGAACGCGAAGAGAAAAAACGTCGTAAGGGGGGGCGTCGCAGACGCCGCGCTGGAAAAATCGAAGGTGGTATTGTGGTGTATTGCCCCAATGGTCATCGAATTCGCGTGCGTGAAGAGTATCGGGGTTCAGCTGGGAAATGTCCTGCCTGTAGTGTGGTGTATCTTGTCCCGCTAGCTGCCAAAAAAGAAGAAGATCAAGAGTCAGCAACATCCGAGGCGGCTGCTGCCGGTGGTGCTGAGGCGGATGCGTCAGAAGGTTTGAATGCCGGTGAGAATACCAGTTGGTTCAAGGATATCAAACTGCATGCCGTTGATCCGACCAAGCTGAAATTGAAGCCCAACAGCCTGGAGAAGACGTTTACCACCGTCGATCTGGTCATTACACCGGAAAAGATGCTGATGCTGGGGGTGATCAAATCCGCTCGACCGGGAAAAAAGACCAAGGAGAAGCAGGATCAGGCCCGGACCGAAATCGCGCAGCATCTGCGCGAAGCAAAAGACGAAGCGGAAATTCCGGCACACAGTGTGCAAATCATTAACGGCGATCAGATGCCGACATTGCGCGTGGCCTTTCCTACAATGTATGACCACGAATCGGTGTTTGCGGGAGTGCCTGTCTTTGGAAAAGGACGGATCGCGATCGCCTTGCCGAAGCAGGCAGACTCAAAAGAAAATCAATATCTCACCTTCTCGCTGACTGAATATCGAAAGTTTGCCGAGGCGTTTTCTGATATTTATGGCATCACTGATCTGGGGCAGGATTCGGGTATTCCGATGACCGACCAGATAAACACGGTGACTTGCCACTACAGTGAAGAAGCGTTTGAGGCACTCGACAATGAGAGTCTCGAATTCTATGAAGCCGACCCCGAGATCGAATTAACGCTCGTCGGGCGACAGTGCCAGGGGTGCCAGTTGATCGTGAGTGAAGATTCACGAAAGAAAGAGCGGATCGGTGGCAAAGCCGGTAAAGCGATAGCGAAAGCGAAGTGCCCCAAGTGCAGTGAAAAATTTGGCAACATCTCTCTCTGGCAGATTGCCAAAGCAGAATCGGCTCCTGCGGAAGAACCGCCTGCAGAATAATCGTGGCATTCTCCAGCAGTCATTTCGATCTGCAGAGATCAGAATCAGAGAAGCTGCGCCGATTTATTCACAGGGTAATGGCAGCCATTGTATCTATTGTTAGAATGCCTATAATTCATATAAACCAACTGTCTAGCTTATTGTGGCAGCGTCCTCCGGGTTGCAGTGACATTTCTGATTAAGCAGGCGGCACAAGTAGGGTTTTGTTTTTGGTTTTACTTGTACTTGAGGGCTTGGGTATTTTTGTAACATTATACAAATTTTGAGCTTAAGCGAGGTGCTGGTTCAGGAATCCGGAAATGGATTTTCTTGACCAACCTAAAGTATGGGGTAAAATTAAACTATGCAGAGCTGAGCAGGGAAGCACTCTTGGTTGAGTAACATGTGTCCACTTTTCAATATTTGACGAAAAGGAGGACTGAGGGGCTGCTTGTTAAACTGTTCAGGAGAAACTGGTGTCGCCAGGATTTGATCAAAACTTCAAAGAACTGGTCCGCCAGAGAACGAACATCGTGGAACTGGTTTCTGAATCAGTTCAACTGGTTCAAAGCGGCCGCGATTTCAAATGCATCTGCCCTTTTCATAATGACCACAATCCTTCCATGGTGGTCTACCCTGATCGTGGCACTTGGCGCTGCTGGGTCTGTAATACAGGCGGAGACTGTTTTTCCTGGGTGGAAAAATACGATGACGTCAGTTTCTTTGAAGCACTGAAAATCCTGGCTGAGAAGGCTCACCTTGAGCTTCCTAAGCTGTCGCCGGGAGCGAATCAGGCACAACGATCGAATCAAGTCGAAAAGGCGTCGTTATTTGATGTGATGAAGTGGGCTGAAGCGCAATTTCATCATTGTTTATTGGAGACACCAGAAGGGGAATATGCCCGCCGCTACCTGATGGAAGATCGGGGATACACGGAAGAAACCATCAAACAGTTTCGTCTGGGCTTTCATCCTGATAACTGGCAATGGCTGGTGAATCGGGCGCAAGGCAAATTTGCGGCTCCATTATTGGCAGAGGCCAGATTAATCTTCAAAAAAGAGAATCATACCCGTTATTCGGATTATTTCGTCAATCGGGTGATGTTTCCGGTTCGCGACGAACGGAAACGTGTTGTTGCTTTTGGGGGACGTATTCTCCCGGGGAGCGGTTCAGAGGGGTTGGCGAAGTATTTTAACAGTCCCGAGAGTATCATCTTTACTAAGAGCAAGCTGTTATTCGGTTTGGATGAAGCAAGACAGAGAATTCGTGAGACAGAAACCGTTGTGGTCGTGGAAGGGTACACGGATTGCATAACAGCACACCAGTTTGGCGTGTCGAATGTTGTGGCAACTCTGGGGACGGCGCTGACTGAAACGCACGTTTCCTATCTGAAGCGACTGGCTCGTAAAGTGGTTCTGGTGTTTGACGGTGACAACGCAGGTCAGCAGGCGGCGGAACGATCTTTAACGAAATTCATCTCACAAGAAGTCGATTTAAAAATATTAACATTACCGGCGGGGAAAGATCCTGCTGATTTTCTGGAAGAGCAGGGGGCTGAGCGTTTGAAGCAGCTGATTGAAAAAGCCCCTGAAGCATGGAATTTTAAATTGAATGTTTGTGTCCAGAAATTTGGACTGGAGTCAATTGATGGTCAACACCGAATTTTAGAAGAAATGCTTGAACTTTTGGCGGCAAGTCCCAACCTAACCGGCAAAATTCGTGAAGACATCATATTAAGAAAGTTAGCAGATCGACTGGGTTTACACGAAGCAGTTGTCCGAAAACGACTGAGTGAAGTCAAACAAAAAAAAAGCCCCGGTTTTAATTCGAGTCTCTCCTCCACCGAATCCCACTCGATTCCGAATACGTTCCCTTCTTCTGGTGACATCCAGGAAACAGACAACACTACGAAAGACAATCAACTTGAGAGCGAACTTCTTGAAATCATCTTCGTGTATCCGGAATGCGTCCCACAAATTCAACAACATATTTCCCCTGCCAACTTGAAGAATCCTCAGTTACGGTTTCTCTATCAGTTAAGCATCGATTTAACTAAAGAGGGAGTTGTACCGGAACTGAATCGAATTCTGGATCGGATTGATGATCCGGAATTAAAGCAGCTGGTCGTCAAAATTGACGCGCATGCTCACGAAAAAGCGATTCATTCTAAACTTCATACCAGCTCGGCCTCACTTGAGGGAATTCCTCATTTTTTGAAGCATTCCATCAAAAATCTGAAATGGCGGGAAGAACGTGAACTCCACGAACGAACCAAGGGACTTCTGTTTCAGAAGGCCCAGGAACAAAGTCTGAATTCCGATGCGAAAGAACTGTTGAAAAAAGCATCGGAATTCCACCAGAAACGAAACCAGAAAAACTCACTTGAGCCCCATTAACTTGCTAGATTGGGAGAAGCAACGTGCACCGACTCGACGCCCGATTGAATGAACTAATTGAAAATGGTAAGAAGCAGGGATATCTGACTTATGATCAGGTTAGCGCTTATCTTCCCGATGAAGCCGTGAACCCTGAAAAGCTGGATAACCTCCTGCTGACCATTGAGGAGATCGAATTAGATATCATTCCCGATCAGGTCATTACGGTATTACAGCCCGAGAAGGCAAAAAGTGGCCGGTCTCGTAGTACAGATGAGGCATCACGCCGAATTGATGACCCCGTTCGCATGTATCTGACGCAGATGGGTGAAATTCCGCTGTTGACCCGCGATGAAGAAATTCGTCTTGCCAAAAAAATTGAAATCACCCGTCGTCGCTTCCGTCGCGAGTTGCTGAGCAGTGACTATGCCATGCGACAGGCGATTGAAATTCTGGACAAAGTTCATAAATCCGAACTGCCTTTCGACAGAACAATTAAAGTTTCGGTTACCGAAGGACTGGAAAAGAACCAGATTCTTGGCCGGATGCCCCATAATCTGAAGACCCTGGAATATCTCAGTAATAAAAATGCGGGTGACTTTGAGCGATTTGTCAATCCAGAATTGACCAAGTCTGAACGTCGCGCAGCCTATGCTACGCTGCAGAAGCGCCGTCGCAAAATGGCGACTTTGATTGAAGAATTGAGCCTGCGAACGCAACGTCTACAAATTGGTATGAAGCGTCTGGAGCAGATTTCTCAACGGATGACGGAACTGGAAGACCAGATTCGTGACATGAACGATCTGAGAGCAAAAGACAGCAAGGATGATCGTGCTAACCTGGATCGGGAACTTCAGGATCTGGTTTCAATGACGATGGAGACTCCTGAAACACTTCGGGAACGAATCAAAGCCGTCAAGCAGCGGTATCTCGATTATGAAACCGCGATGCGGGAGCTTTCAGGCGGAAACCTGCGTCTGGTTGTTTCAATTGCCAAAAAATATCGGAATCGCGGTTTAAGCTTCCTGGACCTGATTCAGGAAGGCAATACCGGATTGATGCGAGCCGTCGATAAATATGAATACCGTCGTGGTTATAAATTCTCGACTTATGCGACCTGGTGGATCCGTCAGGCCATCACCCGTGCGATTGCCGATCAGGCACGTACGATTCGAATTCCCGTGCACATGATCGAGACAATGTCCAAATTGCGAAAGGTCAGCAAGCAACTGCTGCAGGAAAATGGCCGCGAGCCGACCTTGGAAGAAACAGCTGAAGTCGCCGGCATCAGTCTGGAAGAAACACGACGTGTGCTGAAGATTTCCCGACATCCAATCAGCCTGGATCGTCCTGTGGGTGAAAGTGAAGACAGTTACTTCGGTGACTTCATCGAGGATTCCGATTCGGATAGTCCTGTCAACACGGCCAGCCAGGAAATGCTGAAAGACAAAATTGATCACGTTTTGAAAACATTGACCTACCGTGAGCGTGAGATTATCAAGCTGCGATTTGGTTTAGGCGATGGATATACCTATACACTGGAAGAAGTCGGACGGATCTTCAAAGTCACGCGTGAGCGTGTCCGTCAGATTGAAGCCAAGGCAGTCAGGAAGTTGCAACATCCCGTTCGCAGTAAGCAGCTACAGGGCTTTATTGAAGGCCTGGCCCCTGATTGGGGGCAGACAGAGTCCTCTGAAGAGGAAGTGGATGCCACGGCTTCTGCCAGTATCTGAGAATCAAACGCCGGTCATTTTTGATCGGCGTTTTTTTTTGAATGGAGAGACGTTCATTGCCGCTGATTCCGGCGCTGCCTGGAAGATCTGCCAGATTTCCTGCGTGAGTCTGGCTATTTGCAGGAAAAAACTTTATAACAAAGCAAGTGCACTGAGGTCCGCCGCATAGCACCTCGTAAAAATAAGCGTTTCTGGAGTTCTTTAACATGTCGACTACTGCAGCCAGTTTAAAAGCTTTACATCATTTATATCTGAGATTATATGATGTGGACCAGAAATTAGAGCAGGGTCCCAAGCGAATTAAGCTGAAAGAGCAGTTCGCTTTAATTCAGGAAGAAAAGCTGAAAGAGGTTCAGGATCAGGTGCTGCAGTTAAAAAAACAGGTGCAGCAAAAGAACTTGGATTTGCAATCCAACGAAGCAAAAATCCTGGACTTAAAGGGCAAACTGAATTCTGCTTCGTCAAATAAAGAATTTGACATTATTAAAGGTCAAATTGCAGCCGACGAAATGGCGAATAGCGTTCTGGAAGATGAAATTCTGGAATTGATGGATAAAATCGACAAGAAGGAAGAAGAAGTTCAATCCTGGGTCGAGAAAAAAGATGCCGCGCACGCGGAAGCGAAAAAAACAGCACAGGATTTTGAGTCAGCCCGTAGTCGATTAAATGAAGAAATTACAGAGTGCAAAGCAGCGATTGCTGATGCCGAACAGATTATTCCCGAGAATCTGAAAGTCATGTTTGAGCGGCTCGTCAGATCACACGGTGCTGGCGCACTGGCAACTGTCGAGGGGAGATTCTGCTCTGCCTGTAATGTGATGATTGAACCACAATTACGTGTGGAGCTGAATTCCGGACGTCTTGTTTTCTGTAAGTCGTGTGGTCGCTTGCTATATATGGAAGATTCACAGGAATAACGCAGGGTTATTTTTCTGCCCAGGTCGCGAGTAACGCCAGAACTCCCAGCCCGTAAAACGTGTATTCCACATCGGCCTGTTCATCCCAACTGGCCCCGCGAAAGCCTCCTGTCGGAAATTCCAGCCATTCGGTCATGAATTTCAGGATCTGATCAGGATCAATCAGCGAGAACAGCCCGAGATCACTGGCAGTCAGCAATCCGGTAAACGTGGATAAGCCATCGGCAAAGGGAATCCTCGTATTTGCCTGAAAGCCTCCTTCGGAGCTTTTAACCTGCTTAAGGAAGTCATGTACATCGCCCTTCAACTCATCATCCATGGCGTTCAGGATAATGAGTGTCGCGACCGCGGCTGCAGTGGGATTCGTGCCGCTACGTTTCATGGGGGAGATTTCGACGAAGCCCCCATCATCACGTTGCCTGTCGTAGAGAAACTGAATCAAATCATTTGGATCAGGGACATCCAGCCCAATTAACTGGTAGATTAATACCACCAGAAAACTGTGGTAAGTGCTTCCCAAGGCTCCTTGTTCTGACTTGGCATAGCCGCCATCGGTGGTTCTCAGGCGTTCCAGGTTCTCCGTAATTTGAGTATTCCAGTTTTCAGGGGCCATGGCTAACAGATCTTCGCCACCTGAAGCCTGAACGATCAGGGCGCAATACAGCCAGCTGAGCAGATCGATAGTTGACAATTTTTCCAACTCGAATCCTCGTAGGAATTGGCTGAGGTTGGTTGCCTCTTGTTTTTCAACGCCGCCTAAAATACCCAGACTACGAACGGCAAACCCAGTATAGTAGAGGTCGGAGTCTCCTTCTCTCCCGGAAAAACCTCCGTCTACCTGCTGTTGAGCCAGAATAAATGAGCGATGTTTTGCCAGTGAAGCAGAGGGCAGTTTTTCGAGACCGGCGGCCAGTCGCAGGGCCAATTTTACTAAATAGGGGTCATTACTCATATATTATGCATGCCATTTCCCCATTCATCAGGGGTTAGAAAGTAGGCGAAGTTGTTGTTTTCGCGGACTATTTTGAAAATTGTCAAAAATTTCTCAATCGAAATGTCAAATTCGTCTTTCGTCGGATTTGAATTTAGAATATCTTCCCGCCCAACATCTCTTAAACTCAAAGAATCAATCTCTCTCAGGACTGTCAAGAAAGTAAACCATTCGGAATTCCTTTCCTGTTCAGTTCAAAACGGGACGACCTTACCTCAAGGAAGTCTTCTGATTCTTTCGAGTCACAATTCACATTAAAAACAACCAGTAAACTAATCAAATACCAGTAACACGTTTCCGTCAAAAAGCTCATTTTTCCCGGTGCGTGTCACAACATATCCTTTAAAGTTCGATCAGTTTCTATCGTTCGATAGAAGTGTAATGATCAAGTACAACCTCTCTCATGATGATTACCAGCCGGTCGTGCTGAAACAATTCCAATAAACAATTGATTTTTTCAAGAAATTCAAAACAGACATGTCCCTGTTACAGGGTAGCGTTCTGCCATTGGTGGAATTGTCTGTGCTTGAATGCTTGCGTGTTGTGTAAAAAGCAACTTGATAGTTCAAGTCGAGGGAGTTTTTCCGGGGCTTGTTCCTGAATTCAGAAGATTACTTGTTGAGATAATCTCATGGATTTTCCTGAAAATATTGTCATAGATAAAAACAATTTCATGACAGATCAAAATACAACAGAGCGGGACGATAACGCCAACTTGCACTCAGCGTGCATTGCCGAGGTGAAACAGATGCCTGTGTTGACATCAAGCTATTCTGGACGGTTTATGAAAATTGCATTTCGCCTGATCGCCGGCGTAATCGTTCTGGCGATATCCGCCATGTCAGGAACATTATTAGCCCAAGAAGAGTTAGAATTTTCAACGATCATTGCAGATGGGACAGAGACAGGTGATACCCTGGATGGTATTTCATCAGTTGTTCCCGGTAATGGAATGGGAACTCTGTTTCGCGCTGGACACCAGGCAGGTAAGACTGTTGGTCTAGACGAATCGATTTCGACTCTGGAGATAATGCCATACATGTTTACCTGGACGAAAAATCCAGATGACGCTGGCATGTTCTTTGGAGACTTTCAGTTATTCCGAACGAACCGAGGTCACCTGGGTGGTAGTCTTGGTTTTGGGTATCGCTTTTTTAATTATGATACCGACCGAATTTTCGGTAGCAGCGTTTACTATGGTCGTGATGACTCTTCTACAAAAATATTCCAGCAGCTAGTTCTGAACGTGGAAACAATGGGACGATACTGGGACGCGAACGGAAACTTCTATCTGCCGATTGGTACACGCCAGAAAGAGTTAAACCTGCAGTTCAATGACGGCAGTCAGCGCTTTTCAGGATTCAATGTTCTGTATGATCAGACGCGAACCCTGGGAACGGCGATGCGTGGTTTTGATGCAGAAATGGGGGTTCCAATCTGGGGCCAGTTGGCACAAAATCATGAAGCACGAATTTACGCAGGAGCTTATCATTTTGCAGCAACAGGCAGCGAAGATGTCTGGGGCTGGCGTGGTCGCGTGCAAGCCAATCCACTTCCCAACGTATTGATGGAGTTGAGTGTCACGAATGATGCGACATTCGATACGAACGTCTTTTTCAATGTTACCTGGACGTTCGCAGGACGCCCGGAATGGAACAAGATGGAAAAATCGACTCAGATGTATCGCATGTCTGAACGTGTCAGAAGAAATTACAACGTTGTGGTTGAACAACGTGACGTCGTTGATAGTGGGCTGACAGCCATTAACCCGGCAACTGGTCTGCCTTGGACGGTCTCACACGTTGATTCCCTGGCGGCACCAGGTGGTGACGGTATGGTACTCTCTCCTTATCAGACCATTGCTGACGCGCAGGCAGGGCCAGATCGAGATATTATCTTTACCCACGCAGGAAGCGAATTTAATGCTGGACCACCAATCACGCTTGCCTCCGGAGACCGTATCTTGGGTGAAGGACAGTCAGTTCCCCACTTCATCGATATTCAAGGATTCGGTTCCAAACTACTGCCAAACTCACCCGGATTTGGAGACCCCCTCCGACCCAATAGCCTCGTACGTCCCACATTTAATAACACCGTGGGGGATGGTGTAATACTGGCATCTGATAGTGAGTTTTCCGGATTTATTATGAATACTCCCACAGGTCGCGGTGTGGTTGGGATTGGAGTTTCCGAGGTCGATGTCAACTTTGTTGATGTCAATGATGCCGCCGGTGAAGGAATATTCCTGAGCAGTACGACAGGTAGTTTGTCCTTTGATACAACCAATGTGACTAATTCGGCCGGCGATGCGTTTGTTGTTGATGGCGGTGATCCACTCCTTAGGTTCGATGGTGGTAGTATTACTAACACTGGTGCCGGGCGAGCGGTGTTAATCCAGAATACAACGGGTAGCTCTATAAATATGACAAATTCCAGAATCACCGACACAAACAGTCAGGGTGTATTAATCAGCAATATTGCCGGCGGTGCCGTATTGGATAACGTAACAATTACAGGCAGTACGAATGAAGGGATTCATGTCACCGGTGGTACCGCGAATGCGATTGTGACATTTAGAAATACCGCACAGGCTGCTACTGTGATCGATTCAGCAACGGATGCCAGTCTTTTCGTAGAAGATTTCCAGGGCGTCTTCCAGATGCAAGATCTCAGCATCCTGAATCGTAACGGTACTGGTATTCTGGTCGAGAATCTATCAGGAAACATGGCAGTTGTCGGGAACGCTTCGATTACGAATGGTACATCCCTGGCAACAGAACACGGTATCGACATCAATAATACCAGCGGGAACATTTCGTTTGCTGGTAATCTCGATGTCACCGGGAGTACGGGTGAAGGTATCTCATTTAATGCCGGCGGGAATACTGGTTCGTTCAACGTAACGGGTACTACAACGGTTTCCGGAACAGCACTGGAAGCATTCATTGTGATGGATGATAGTCCGCTGATTCGAATGGGAAATACAATTCTCTCCAATAATAGTACGACGAATTCCGTCCTGTTAATTGATAATGCAGGTCAAGGCGGAACTGCTGGTTCGGTTTCGTTTGGCAATACGACCGTAACGGGGACTACTTTGGGGACGGTACCGACAGTTCACATTTTGAATAATACTCCCATTGTCAGCTTTTCTTCACTTGGTGTGACGACTATCAATTCTGCATTTCCTGTTGTCGCTCCCGCGGTGTACGTTCAAGATAACCCGGGCAATGTCAACTTTGGAGATTTAAATTTAACAACGACGAATAACCTGGCCTTTATCGCTGATAATAATACAGGAACTCTGAGTTCTACGGGGGGTATTATTACCTCGACGAATGCTGCTGCCATTGATATCCAGGACACGAATTTGTCGATGGTGCTGACTTCAGTAACTGCAGGACCCACGAATGGCCCTGACTTGAATATCACGAATGGCTTCTTCCTGAACAGTGCTGGTATTCGACTGACTCGAACACCCGGGCTATTTACTATCAACGGAGACGGAACAACGATTGATTCTGGGGGAACCATTACTCAGGCCACCCATGGGGTCTATCTGGAAGATATTGATCGGGTGAATATCGACGGATTGGAAATTCTGCAACCAACCGTTTCCGGTATCGAATGGCATGAAACGACAGTTACCAATGATACAGAGGTCAATCTGGCGCGGGTACGCGTCGAAGATTCCGCCGGTGATGGTATCATCGTTGAGAATGGTCGCACGTTCCAGATGACCGATTCAGAGTTGCTGAATAATGGTACCGATACGACAGAGCATTCATTGGAATATACTGCAAATATCGAGTTGGATAATACCGATGATGATTCCTTTTCCGTTACGTTGCAGGACAATATCATCACAGATGACAGTGCCGATGCGATTCGCCTGCAGTCAGGAGGTTTACTTGATGATTCCCTGCTGACTGTGTTGCTGGAAGGAAACAGTATTACAAACAGTGTTTCTAATACTGCCGGCCTGGATGTGATCTGGGAAGGACCATTGGATATTACCGTTGCCAATGCAAACAATTTTATTGGTACGGGAGCAACCAATAACCAGGGTATCAACATTGATGCCACCAGCAGTGATTTAGCCGATCTGATGACTTTGAGGGTTATCAACAATAATAACTTTACAATTGCAGGTACCAATAGTGAAGGGGTTCAGATTTCGACTGAAGGGCCCGCGAATATCCTGATTAACAATAATGCTGATCAAGGAATTATCATGGCAGGTGAGGACTCGATTGGTCTGAGATTTCTGGATCTAGCTGCCAATAACAGTGTGCAGATTGATACAAATATCATCAGTATGTCCGGAATTGGCGGAGATGCCATCTTCTTCGATCTGATCGATGCTACGAACTCCTCAGTGATTATCGATAACAACTTAATTGGTTTGTTCGATGGTGGCTTTGATGACAACGAAACAGCTGTTGGTTTCAATGCTATGACAAATGGTCCACTGATTTTGGGAACGGGTGTTGATAACATTGTGAACGTGACGACTGTTGGAAACAACAACAGTTTCATCCTGTTCAATCCTGGCGGAGGTACATTTGATGGTCAAATCAGCCTGAATGGCTTCCTGCTGCCATAAGTATAAAAGAGAATGTCTCGTTTTAAATAACACTCTGTTGTGTTTTGATTCAAATATTGCAAGGTTTTAATCAATGAGTCGCACATCCTGGAAAGTAATGATGATTACTCCATTCAGACTAAGTGCACTACTGGTGTTGCTGAGTTCGACCGTATTGCCGGTAGGGCAGAAACAATCAGCAGCAGCCGATGATGGCACGACGGAATATGTCATGCACGGTGATGCAGATATGGTGGACGGAGAAATTGTGGATGACACAGGACTCTTTTCTGGTGTCAACACATATTCAAGATCGCTCGTCCGTCAGTTGCCCGTGGATCGCGGGTGGACTTACGATTCACCGATTGATAAATCGATCAAGAATATGTTTCGTAGTTCCAAATTACGAATTGATTATCTTCACTGGTCTATGGAAGGCCCTGAAGATGTTCTGTTGAGTGCACCGATTCTAGGCGTCGGAGATCCTACAGAACCGGAGCCTGTGTTCGACCGCTCGACCGGTATCGGAAGAGGGAATGGTGTGGCACTGGAGTATAATGATAACTCGATGGATACGAATGGGATGCGAGGCGTGCTTGAGTTTGCATTGCCGGAAGGTAGTCTGGAATGGAACGTCTGGGGTCTGTTCAAGAATGAATCTCATCGACCTACGGATTCAATCTTTGCAACACAATCGAATGCAATCCCGGGAGACGATCTGGTAGTCATAACAAACTTCAATATAAATGGCGAACTCGCATCGAATACGAATGTGTATGACACCAGTTATACCGTGGACTTAAACACGGAAATGGTGGGTACGGGAGTAAACTATGTTTTAGACCCTTACCTGCCTGGTGAAGGACTTCGCATGCGACCTTTATTTGGTTTTCGAGTGATCAGCTTGCGAGAAGCGATGAATCAGATCGGAGTTGATTCTGGTGGTGGAATTGGGACGCCTCGTACCACAACCATCTACTCTAAAGTCGAGAACCGGGTGTTTGGTCCCAGTATTGGAGCTCGTGCCGAATTCACACACAGGCGATTCTCAATTGGAGCGGAACCCAAATTCACATTTGGTTTTAACCGAAATACGAATCAGGTGGCAACAGATCAATTGTTCGAAGCGACTGATCCACGCATTGTTTCTGTGCAGAAAAATAATGAGTTTTCACCAACATTCCAGCTTTCTCTTTACGCGAAGGTGAATGTGAACGAGCACTTGCGTTGTTTTGTCGGTTATGACTACCTGTTTATTGGACAGATTTCACGTGCCTTCAATATTATTGACTACAATGAAGATCGCGGGGCAACAAACCCGGCGACAGGCACAAAAGTCCGGCAGGAAAATTCTGACTTTTCCACCGATGGGTTGACTGCTGGTATAGAATTGGTCTGGTAAGTTCATTACCTCAAGATTACGTGGCTCTGGTTACTGTCGCACTGGTATGACGCTGTTGCGGTTTCTTAAGTTGATAAGGCTGACTCTGGGCAAATTCTTTGAAGATTTTGTTCGCCTGGGCATGATTGATTTCCCCCGCGTGAGCTTGCAACAGGAAGCGAAAAGTGAGCGGGGCCTTGCGGGTTGTCTCAAGCGGGCCATGCATACAGGGTGATGCTCCCATCCAACCATCTTCGCGTACGTGCCACGAGACAGTTTTCTCTGGCCCAGCTACTGGATTGGACGGATGGAAAAAGTAGGTGATGCCTTCATTTACATCAGGTGTAACGGGACCCGAATAATCCATCCACTCAGCCGGCTTCCCAAAAATGTTTTTCTCGCCAACCTGTTGGTTGCTGTTAGTAATGGTTCCCGCTCCAAAGAAACTGGAAATGGATTTGGCCACTCGGACTGCCAGAAATCCAAAATTGGTTTTCTGAAACTCGAGCGATTCTGCGGTCGGGTAAAAGGTGGATTGCAGTTCCAGGAACAGTTCGTCTTTCTCGTTGGTTCTAATCGCGGAAATCGATTCCTGACGCAGTAACGGCTGGGGATCATGGCCGTCAAACCATTCCAGTTCCACAGCCAGAATGGCTTCGTCTTCCCGTTCATCGATCGCGAGCCAGCGTTTCTGAATGATTTGAGCGCCGGTATTCTCTGCCCAGAAATTGATACCCAACACTTGATGATGGGCAAACCAGACAGAGCGATGATGGTCGTGATTGGGAGCGCCTGGATGTCCAATGCGTGTTAAGGGAATCCCGGCGGGACCAGTCAATGGATAAAAGAAAGGCCGCGAGTATTTGGGATCATGGTGCCAGCGGAGACGTTCTTTGCCTTTTGCGCGAAAGGAAAATTGAAAATCGGGCTGGGGAATGATTTGACAGGCAGGAAACAGTTGACTCATACCAGGATTCCCTGTGTTCGGAAAGGGGAAGCACGGATTACGAAACGCTTATTCCAGACTACGTACGACTGCAGGCAGTGTAAAGTTTTGTTCGGAAAAGAATTACGTCATCGGCCAGACAATGGAGAGCAGGACGGTGGTTCCCAGACTGGTAAAACCTAACACAATCAGTAGCGGCGTCCACGATTTGAGCGCCTCTTCTTCGGTGAGGCCGCTCATCTTACAGAAAATCCAGAAGCCGCTGTCGTTCATCCAGGAACCGATTAAAGAACCCGCTCCAATAGCGGTCGCGAGGTAGACCGGATCAAATCCGAGCATTTCAGTGTTCACGTTCATTGTGGCCAGCATGGCGGAGGTCGTAATCATCGCGACCGTACTGGAACCCTGTGCGATTTTCAGCAGGGCAGCAATTCCGAATCCGAGAAACAGGAAACTGAGTCCGGTGGCGTCTCCTTCCGCACCGCCAAACTTGGCCTGAATGGCAGGGCCGATTTGTGCGACCGTCAGCATTTTTCCGAACGCGCCGCCGCCAGCGGTGATCAGAATAATCACACCACCACTCATCAAGGCGTTTTCCACGCTGGCTCCTAATTTGAGCAGAGTTAATTTTCGCTGACGGAAGAGAATCACAAGGGCAATCGCCGTAGCCACTAAGAGGGCAAAGTTCGCGTCGCCAATGACGGATGTGAACGGACTGATTTTTTCCAGCAGACTTTGCGGGCCGGTGCCACTGGCGATCATGGAATTCACGAGCGTGTTGGCCGTGATCATCAACACGGGTAAGACAATCGGACTGAGGGAGACTGCGAGTGAAGGCAGTTCATGTTCTTCCAAAGGATCGGGGTCTTTATGTTCGGCGATGTCGCGCATCGGAATATTCATCATGCGATTGGCAAACATTGCATAGAGGATACCTGCAAATGCAGCCGGTAGTGCAACCAGTACACCGACAAAAATCATTTTCCCCAGATCAACCCCAAGGTTATCAGCCATGGAGAGCGGGCCGGGTGTCGGGGGGACCAGGGTATGTGTGATTGCACCTCCCGCAGCGATCGCCATGATATACATCAGATAGTTGCGCTTGGTGCTGCGATACAGCGAACGAGCCAGTGGGATTAACAGGTAGAAGACTGTATCGAAGAAGACGGGAACGGCCAGAACGAAGCCGCTGCCCATTAGCGCCAGCGACGCATTCTTTTCGCCGAGCGCATTCAAGAACGTTCTGACAATCCGGTCGGCGGCTCCACTATCCATCATACATTTTCCGATAATCGCCGCGAGCGCGATCACAATTCCAATACCGGACACGGAATCACCGAAGGCAATGGCAACGCGTTTGATGCGATTAATCCCATCTGCTGATTCGGGACCCAGTAGGCTGACTGCCATCGCTGCCGTGATCAACGCCAGGAACGCATTGATCTTCAGAAAGATAATCATGCCAATTACGATGGCGATGCCGATACCCAAAATCAAAAAAGGATAGTCTTCCAACATAAGCGCTGCTCCGGAATAATCTTAGAGGAATATCTCAAGTGGGTATGAGCATTACATAGAATTGCTCGCGACGCAAGCGAATGCCTGATAGAAAAAGTGCCTTCTCCTATTATGAATGAGATTAATTAATAGTTGCTTTCACTGAATGCCTGCTTTTTGTAGGATGGAAAGGCTTTTCTTACCTTGCATCTCCTGTTGATAAGGAATCTTCGGCAATGTCTGTCTCTTTCGCTCGTTTGAGAATCAGTAGCTTGATTTTACTATCTTCACTGTGCGTGTGGTTGAGTACTGAACAATGTGTTTCAGCAGAAATTACACTTGACGATGCGAAACAGGCGATGAAAAAAGCCACGCATTTTTTCACCAGCGATGTTGCCACTGATGGTGGTTATCTTTGGCATTACAGTGAAGATTTATCTCTTCGTGAAGGGGAAGGACCTGCCACCGATTCGATGGTCTGGGTTCAGCCACCGGGTACGCCGACAGTGGGCGAAGCATTTTTGACCGCGTATCAGAAAACAGGTGAACCTTATCTGCTGGCCGCCGCCAAAGGGGCCGCCAGCGCCCTGATCAATGGTCAGTTGAAATCAGGAGGCTGGTCTTACACGATTGATTTCAAGAAGCGAGAGACTGCCCAGTATCGGATTGACGGGGGTGGCAGCAAGGCAAGAAATACAACCACATTTGATGATAATACCTCACAGTCTGCATTACGATTTTTAATTTTGCTGGATCAGGAACTGAAATTTCAGGATCAGGCAATTCACGGTGCCGTCACGTATGCGTTGGATTCCTTTCTGAAGGCACAGTTTCCGAATGGAGGGTGGCCTCAACGCTATTCCAGTTTTCCTGATCCCAAAGAATTTCCTGTGTTGAAAGCGAACTATCCTGAGAGTTGGTCGCGCACGTTTCCAAAAAAGAAGTATCAGAATTATTACACGTTCAACGATAACGCGATTGCGGATCTGGTCGAACTGATGTTTCTGGCAAATCATGTTTACAATGATCCCCGTTATCGCGAGGCGGCTTTGAACGCGGGCGACTTTATCATCCTCGCGCAAATGCCCGAGCCACAACCCGCCTGGGCACAGCAGTACAATCAAAAGATGCAGCCCGCCTGGGCGCGCAAATTTGAGCCCCCCGCGGTTACCGGAGGTGAGTCGCAGGGAATTATTAAGACGTTGATGCAGATTTATATTTATTCGGGCGAGAAAAAATATCTGGAACCGATTCCGTCTGCACTGGTCTATCTGAAAAAGTCGGAACTACCGGATGGAAAACTGGCGCGGTTTTATGAATTGAAAACGAATCGCCCGTTGTACTTTACCAAACAGTATCAGTTGACCTATAAATCGGATGATATGCCGACGCACTATGGCTTCATTGTCAAATCCAACGTAGATTCGCTCGCAAGCCGCTATCGGAGTTTGTTGAAGGCCTCTCCCAAGCGACTGGCGTCGATGCGGTTTCCTACTCGCCGGGTACGTCTGACTCCTTCGCTAACGGCGAAAGCGAAATCGGCCATTGATTCGCTGAATGCACGTGGTGCCTGGATCAAACAGGGGGAAATTCGCACTGCAAAACGGGAGAATATTCCGGTGATTGATACACGCGTTTTTGTGCAGAATCTGACCAATCTGGCTGATTATATCGCTGCAAAGAAACAAGACTGAAAAGTGAACTCACGCATTTTCCGCAATGGTCTGCATGCGTTCCAGTCCCTGTTTGGCGACATCAAGCGGCTCCTGTTTCCAGAGGTCTTCACTGAATAATTCGAGCGAGAGCCAGCTTTGGTAGCCGATCTGTTTTAAGAGTTGGCAATAGCGCGTCAGATCGAGATGGCCGTCTCCGGGCATCACGCGATCGGGATCCATTTGCTCTTCGCGAGGGATGGTATCGACGGCGTCGTTGAAGTGGGAGATAGCGATCTGTTCGGGTTTGAGCTGCGCGATTGTTTCCATAGTTCCGCCGCCGCGAAAGACATGAAAGGGATCAAGTACCAGCGTGGCTTCCGGGTGCCCCGATTTCTCAACGATTTGCAGCGCGTCTTCAATTTTGGTGACCGCTTCGACGAATCCCAGAAATTCCACTGCCGGTTTTGCACCCGCTTCAATGCCGGCTTCCAGCAGTTCTCGATAGCGCTGTGCCCCAAGATCATAATCCGGCTTTTCACGGTGCGGGCAGGCAATTACATATTCCGCACCCAGTTGCGCAGCCAGCTTGATCCGCTCCAGGCAGGTGTTGAAAACCGCCGGGTACACTTCGGGTGATGCAGACCACCAGTCTCGGAGCATAATCATGGTGGGAATCGCCAGACCGGATTTCTGAATGGCTGTGGAAACGGCTTCTAATGTGCCGCCTTCAGCCTGGAATGCCTCGATTTCATCAAACCAGAGTTCAATTCCCTCATAGCCGGCTTCGGCTGCGATCCGGATTTTGTCAAGCAGAGGAGTTGTACGAATTGTACTGGCATTCAAGCTATAACGAAACGAGCTCATGGAGATGATCCCTCAGAGGAAAAAGGAGTAGAAACAGTCATAGATTCAGGGCATTTTAGCGTAAGAATAAGAGCAGAACGTTTTTCCAGTCAGTCTGTCTGCAGAGACAGTCCTACTGGAGTCTGCTCTGAACATTTTGCGATAAATGGCGGCAATGATCAACTCAGTCAAGAATCGAAATAGATTACTCGACTCTGCAAGGCAAATCGGTCACAATAGGAAGAGACGACATAAGCCAGATTCCAGGATCAAGCGAATTCCGAAAACGAAGACTTCAATACGAGAATATGTTTCCCATGATTGACTGTTGTCATCATCGAATGATTTACTGGATGGCTGGAATCAGTTGCCTGATGTCTGGTTGCGGTTCTAATGCTCCCACGCCACAAAAGTCTGTGGAATCAGAGGTTGTTATCAGAGAGACAGTGCCTGTCGAAACGACTTCAGCGAAACAGGCTCAAAAATCTGCCGCGAAGCAGGAGGCTTCAACAACAGAACCAGTGGCTGAAACCCCTCCCACCCACAAAGCAGAAACGGCAAAGGTGTCTGTCGCGAAAACGCCGAAAATGATCTATCGCCCCAGTGATCAGAGACCCGTTCATAATAAGCAGCGGTTGGAGCTATTGGGGATTCACTGTTATGAGTCGCCGCGGCTGAAACTGTATACGGACATCGATCCCGAAATCGCGAAGAAACTGCCTGCGGTTGTCGATCAGGCGTATCTGGCTCTGGTCGATTACTTCGGTCCCTTGCCCACGAATCGAGAGGGGACTGAGTTTCAGGTGACCGGTTACATCATGCAGAATCGGGAGCTGTTTAAAAAAGCGGGCGTAATTTTAGACTCGTTACCCAAGATCGTAAACGGCCGCCACTTGAAGGCACAGTTCTGGATGGATTCGCAGAGCGAGGAATATTATCTGCGGCATTTAATGCTGCACGAATACACGCACTGCTATAGTATGATTATGGAAAATATTGGCGCGCCGGTCTGGTATCTGGAAGGAATTGCAGAATCGATGGCCACGCATTCGATCGGCAATGATGGCAAGATCCAGTTCAATGTGATGCCTTATAATAAAAAAGACTTTGGCGGTTTAGGACGGATCTCGTTGATTCAAGAAGCGGTCCTTTCTGAACCACCCAAATCAATGCTGGAAGTAATGCAGTTCACGCCCAATGATTTTGTCGGCAATAATACTGCTTATGCATGGTCGTGGGCACTGTGCCAATTCTTTGACAAGCATCCCGCATACGCGAAATCATTTCGTGAATTATCCCGGCAGATGCAGGGGACGGAATTCTCCAGTGCGGTTGCTCGTATGGTTGATGACGACGATTTTGAATTAAACGCGGCCTGGCTGGTATTCGCAAAAAATTTGCAACCTGGGTACGACTTTTATAATGCCACGATGACAATTGTACCGGGATTAACGCTGGCCCCAGGCAAGTCTCTGGATGTGACGGTTCAGAGCAATCGTGGTTGGCAGTCAAGCGAAGTCGAAGTTGAGCAGGGCAAGACATATGAAGTGACGGCAGAGGGTATGTTTTCCTTGGCTCAGCAACCAAAGCCGTGGATGAGTACCGCGGATGGAATCAGCTTTCGTTACTTTAAGGGACAACCTTTGGGGCGGCTCATCATGTTGATCAAACCAGCCAAGGATGCGGCCGATCTAAGTCCGCTCTTGCAGGAGTATCCTCTGGGAGCCAACGCAACCTGGATGGCACCGGTGACAGGCACTGTGTACTTCCGGTTGAATGATGCGTGGGATGAACTGGCGGACAATAGCGGACAAGTGACAGTCAAAGTCACTCGGAAACAGGATTCGACAGTGTCAACGGTCCCAGAGAACTAAACTGAATTGCGAAGCCTTCTGAGTCAGTGTATTCTGAATAGATAGACAAACACTGATTAAAGGTCAGACGAATCAAATTTAGGAGTAGCGACATGCCGGATCAAAGTCAGAGATTTATCGATTTAAAGGATCAGAGTACGCGCAGGACTTTTCTAAAGCAGGCCTCAGCCTCTCTGGTGGCAGGCAGTCTGCTTTCACCGTTGACAGTGAGTGCATCGAGATCATCGAATGATAAGCCACTTTCCAAAATCAAAAAAGCGGTCAAGTATCAGATGATTACGGAAAAGGTTCCGGTGCTTGATAAATTTAAAATGCTCAAAGACGCGGGCTTCGCAGGCACGGAAATTCATTATCGCACCAAGGTCGATCCGAAAGAAGTTCGTAAAGCCATTGATGCGACGGGAGTGCAGGTGCACGGTTTTTTAAACAGCAGCCGAGATGAGTTAAAAGATTCCATCGATCAGGCAAAATATTATGGCGGCACCAGCGTTCTGGTGGTCGCAGGTCGAGTCGATCAGGACAATCCGTATGATGTCGTCTATCAGCAGCAGCAAGCCAAGCTGCGTAAGAATTTGCCTTATGCAGAGAAGCAGGGAATCAAATTGCTGGTCGAAAATGTGTGGAATAATTTTCTGTTAAGCCCGCTCGAGATGGCGCGGTTTATTGATGAACTCGAGAGCCCGGCGGCGGGCGTTTATTTTGATGTCGGAAATGTGGTCCGTTTTGGCTGGCCTGATCAGTGGATTCGTATTTTGGGGCCGCGGATTGTGAAACTCGATATTAAAGAATACAGTCGCAAAAAACAGAAGGACGAAGGCCTCTGGAAAGGCTTTCAGGTCGAAATTACAGAAGGTGACTGTAACTGGCCGGAAGTGCGTAAAGCGTTACAGGACATCGGCTATACGCAAGGCTGGGCGACTGCGGAAGTCAAAGGGGGTGACCGCCAAAGATTACAGGATATTTCGGAACGCATGGATCGTGCTCTTGATCTTGCCTGAACCAGCGTTGATAATAAATTAAGATCGTTAAGAAGTGAGTCTTGCTGATGGTCTTCCTCAAACATCCTACCTGTAGCGAACTTGATTGAATAAGTTTGCCTGATCCCGAGACATAGTATTTGATTAATTCTGAATGAAAGGTTTTCCCATGCCCGAAAACGCCTCTGAACAACAGCCGTCTCAAGGCCGTCGCAAATTTATGAAACAATCTCTGGCGACGCTCGCCACTTCCGGGCTCGTTGTGAACCCGGCGTTAACTTCAGGCGCGTTCGCTGCCAGTACGGAATTGATCAAGGTTGGTCTGGTGGGGTGTGGTGGACGGGGAACCGGTGCCGCCGCTCAGACTTTGCGGGCTGATCCCAATGTAGAACTGGTCGCGCTGGCAGACGCGTTTGGTGATCAACTGGAGCAGAGCTATCAGAATCTGAAGAAGACTGAAGTTCAAGACCGTGTGAAGGTTGATGCCGATCATAAATTTGTTGGCTTTGACGCGTATCAGAAGCTGATCGATTCCGGCGTGGATCTGGTGCTGCTGGCAACGCCTCCGCATTTCCGTCCGCAGCATTTAAAGGCCTGTATCGACGCCAACAAACATGTCTTTTGTGAAAAACCGGTTGCCGTGGATGGACCTGGAATTCGTTCCGTTCTGAAAACCACGAAAGAAGCCAAGCAGAAGAACCTGACGATTGTTTCCGGTTTATGCTGGCGGTATGAAACCGGCATGCAGGAAATGGTCGACAAGATTCATAATGGCGGCATCGGCGATATTATCTCGCTGCAAAGTGTGCGTTTCCTGGGTGGCGTTGCCAAAATGGCGAAACGCAAACCGGAATGGTCGGACATGGAATATCAGATGCGTAACTGGTATTACCACACCTGGCTGTCCGGCGATTTCAACACCGAACAGTTCGTGCATGAATTGGATAAACAATCATGGGTAATGGGTGAGTATCCCGTTCGCTGCTACAGTACCGGCGGTCGTCAAACACGCATCGCCCCCGAGTATGGTCATATTTATGATCACTTCAGCACTGTCTACGAATATGCGAATGGCGTCAAGTTTCTGGCGACCACGCGGCATCAGCAGGGCTGCAGTTCGATGTTTGTGGATACCGTTTCCGGAACGGAAGGGACAGCGACTTTGATGAAGTATCAGATCGAAGGCAAAAATCCCTGGAAGGGGGCCCGCCGTCGTACCAATATGCATCAGTTGGAACACAACGAAATGTATAAGGCATTACGCAATGGCGACGTCATTAACAACGGCGAATACATGGCAAATAGCTCGATGATGGGCATCATCGCCCGCATGTCGGCTTATACGGGTAAGACTCTCACCTGGGAACAGGCGATGAATTCAAAAGAAGATCTCTCTCCTGAGAAATACGATATGTCGATGTCTCTACCTGAGCCCAAAGTGGCGATGCCCGGCATTACGCCTTTCGTATAAGTGGGCTGGGAAAAATTAAAAAATGGATTGAGAAAACAACCGGCGTGTCTCATGCATTCCGGTTGTTTTTCTTTGCGCAGTAGAACATGATTGCATGAAGTCAGTCAAAACACACAAACTTAAAAAATAAATTCGGAGGAAGTGATGAAGTCGCTCGCTTATTCGCTTTTGCTGTTGGGAGTTATCGTTAGTGCCGGCTTGATCCAGGTGGATTCTCGTCTATGGGCGAATGAAAAATCGACAGAGAAGCCGAAACTGACGCTCTCGCGTGAAAAGAACATGCTGTATATTCACGGCGATCATTTTCCCGGAAAAATCATTCCGATTAATTATCTGGAAGCCTACTGCCGTGCGAATTCGACTGAAGCCGACTGGGGCAAGCATACGGTTGTCAAACATGAGACGCAGACGATTTCCATGAATGACGATCAGACGGTGTTGAAACTGAAGTGTACCGTTGCGGATGGTGTCACGGTGCATCACACGATCACTGCGAAGGATGATGAGGTTGATTTTCAACTCGTAGCTCACAATCCCACAAAGCGACGTTCCGAAGTCCATTGGGCACAGCCTTGTATTCGTGTGGGTGATTTCACCGGCCTGGGAAAGGCGACGACGGATGACAAGTATGCTTATATTAAAAAGTCATTTATCTTTCTGGATGGGAAACCGGCGATGATGCCCACTCGGAACTGGGCGACGAAAGCCCGTTACATTCCGGGGCAGGTCTGGTGTCCGAAAAATGTTCCCCGCACGGATGTGAATCCCAGACCACTCAGCAAAGAAGTTCCCAGCAATGGGTTGATTGGTTGTTACAGTGCTGATGACAGTTTGATCTTTGCGACCGCGTTTGAGCCGTATCAGGAACTGTTTCAAGGAGTGATTCGCTGTCTGCATGCCGATTTTCGGCTCGGTGGTTTACAGCCGGGAGAAACGAAAACTATTCGGGGCAAAATTTATATTGTGCCCGCAGATATGGACGCGCTGGTGAAACGGTATGAGCGTGATTTTCCGGAGCAGGTGAAAAAGTAGTGCAGGGGCAGCTCTGAAACACTTGGTTGAGGCGGAGAAGATGCGAGAAAAATAGTTCGGTTTCCCTGTGACCTCCTGCTCGCTGCGCTCGGCCCGAATTCTAGTTTTTTTACACATCAGATCGTAGATGAGCTCATGTGTGTCTCAACGGTTGACGGTGGTGATTTCGCTGACGCTGGTATCAAGTTTATCCGTGTCGGCGCCTGAGATTGTGACGATGAATTCTTCATCGCCCGAACCGATGGCTTTGACCAGAATCGTGTAGCGCAGAAAAGCGTCTGCCGGCAGTTCTCGGATGGGGGAGACGGTTAAAATATTCTGATTCACCTGGGGGCGGACGCTGAGTTTCTGGTTTCCCTGGTAGGCTTCGACAGAAACGACGCGGAACATGCGTGGGATTTTCGCCTGCAGTGAAATATCTTTCGCAGGCTGCAATCCCCGATTTTCGATACTGACTTCATAGGTTGTCTCTTCGCCGCGGGCGATGGGGTCTTTCGTATCGCGGACCTGCACGTCAAGGACGCCTGTGGCCGGCGTGACTTTCAAACAGGCGGAAACCAGTTCATTGGGAAGTTCGGGACTGGTTACATTCACTCTTAAACAGGCATGCTCGGCGGCGACTTCACACTCGAATTCGACCTGCAGTTGAACTCCTTCCCCTTTGCGGACGGTATCCAGTTCCCATTTCAACTTCCCGGTTTCGCGTTCCGAACCGATGGACGCTTCACGGGGAATCAATACGGGATCGTAGGAGATGGCGACCTGGATATCCTTTAAGTCATCGTCAGACACATTTGACAGTTTGACGATATACTCGGCGCGGCTGCCAATCGTTCGCGCTGAAGGGCCGATGACGGACAGGTCCATTTGTTTCTTTTCATATTCCACACAGACCGATTTCCAGACCAGTTCTTGGCCGTCTGCGATCGCACGGAATCGGCAGCAGTGATTGCCGAGCGTATCGCTGTAGAGTGTGAGTGAAATTTCCTTGGATTCGCCTGGCTGCAGAGTTCCCAGTCGTTGTCCGATTTTCTTTTCGCGTCTGCCGGGAAACAGCAGTGCCGCATCGAATTCACATTCCATGAGCACGTTTCTGACCGATCGATCGCTGACGTTTTTAATGATCAGATAGAACGTGGCACCACTGCCCAGTTGTCGTTTGGGAATAACTTCGACGCTCATTTCCAATGGACCGGATGCGGATGGTGCGGTCATCATTGGGCCGGACTGGCGCTTCGGAGCCGACTTTGGCTGCATGCGACTTTGCAAGTCGGGTACATTCAATCGTGGTTGTGGCTTGATTTCTTCGGGCAGATCTTGCGGTTGTGGTGGTTGTTTCCGATCAGTCGATTCCGGGACAGCAAACAGGTCCTCTTGAGGTTGCGATGTTGCCGGTTGTCTTTGTGGAATCGTTTCTGGAGCGATCCGTTGCGTTTCACGCGGCTTTGATTGAGGAGGCTGTGTCTCTGTCGGTTTCTGTAATGATTGATTCTGGGGATTCAACGGCGGTGGATCAGTCAGTTTCCAGGACGAGCGCGAACCTGGCGCAAGGGCAGAGCAAGCTGTGACTGCCAGGGTGAGCAGCAACAACATAACTGAAACAGATCTTGAAAATGGCCGAATCCCACTACCCGGCATGAATCATCCTCTATCGTAAAAAAAACAAACTCTACTCTCAATTTTATCACGCAAACTTGAGTGTTACAGGAAAAGATACAATTGAATTTTTAAATAGTAACAGCGGTAAACTGAACTCAATGCACGCGTTCCTAAGGATTCGTTTTTGTTTAGCGGACGAGCGAAATCGATCGATCAAAGCGCCTGAATCTCTAGAATAATCGCTACCATTTTGTTTAAACGGGTTAAGTAGAGAAAACGTGCCGATTTCAGTGAGTTGTCGTGTTGTGTCAATTAACAAAGAGCAGCGGAGTCTCTAGACTGGTGAGTCTGAACTCATCGTTTGGGGTACGATGATCATGCCGAATGGAGCATTCGTCTTCGCGTCTTTAGAGCTGGATTTGGTTCTGAAAATGTGAGGAACAAGGAACGATTTTGAACGTATTTGTATCGGAATATCTCTGTAGCGGTGCCTGTGAGCTCTCTCAGGAGGATGCGTCCTTGTTAACCGAAGGGACCGCGATGCTGGACGCTGTCGTGACCGATCTGCTGTCGATTCCCGACTGCACGGTGACAGTGTGCATACGGGAGTCTCTGTCATTCGTGAGTGACGTCTTTCTGCAGGCAGAACATTTACAGCGTTTACAGATTCTTCGTGTTACGAATTCGGAGGAAGAACAGGCACTTTTTGACCGTGCCTGTCAAACGGCCGATGTGGCCTGGATCATTGCGCCAGAGTTTGATGGGCTGCTTGTTTCGCGGACCGAGCGAGCGCTCCAACTTGGTGCACGTGTTGTCGGTCCTGATTTGAAGTCGATTCAGCTGACCGCCGACAAGTGGAAACTGTTTGAGTTTCTGAGTGAACGGGATCTGCCCACAATTCCAACGGTTTTAATGCAGGACGAACTAACTGCGCTAGAGGCTTCTTTTCCCTGTCTGATCAAACATCGTTTTGGTGCAGGGGGGCTGGGTTGGGAGCTGCTGTCGAAGGCTGAGAATTGGTTGAAGAGACGCCCTGACTTTGGTGACCAGAGTTCCGATTATATCGTGCAGCCGTTTCTTTCAGGTAGTTCGCTTTCCACGGTGGTTCTGGCAGACGTGGGACGCAGAGAACTCTTTCCGCCTGGCGAACAGCGGGTCAGCTGGGAATCAGGTTTTGCATACCAGGGGGGAGTGATTCCGGCAAAACTGGAACTTGATGTTGTAGATTCGATTCACAAACTGATTTCTCGTGTCTGTGAACAGCTTCCGGGACTTGTGGGATATGTGGGCTTTGATATTCTGTTACCTGACGCTGATCCGATGAAGCCTTTGATTGTAGAAGTCAACCCACGACTGACGACCAGCTATGTGGGCTATCGTCAGTTGACGTTGGATAATCTGGCAGAGCGGATCGTCAACGGAAGCTCCTGTTATTCCGCTCTGAAGTGGGAACTGGAACGCGAGATTGAGTTTCAGCCGGATGGCAGTCTGTTCCTGAACCAGTCGCGAAGTCTGGAAGAAAAGAAACAATAACCATGTATGTAATTGGTCTGGATATCGGTGGTGCGAATCTGAAGTCGGCGGACTGCGATGGGCATGCGAATGCGGTTTCGTTTGAAATCTGGAAGACGCCGGAACTGTTAATGCAGGCAGTGCAGGAGCTTTTGACCGGGTATCAAAGCCCTGATCTGGTGGCGGTGACGATGACGGGCGAACTGGCGGACTGTTTTCCAACCAAGGCAGCAGGGGTGGAACAGATTCTGGTTGCCGTGCAACGGGCGGTGGTTCCGGCACCCATTGTGGTCTGGCAGACCGGAGCCGAATTCTTGACGACCGATCTTGCCCGTGAATTTCCCTTACTGGTTGCGGCTGCGAACTGGCATGCACTAGCGACGTGGCTGGGGCGAATGATTCCAGAGCAAAGCGGGATTCTGATCGACATCGGTTCCACAACCACAGATATCATTCCGCTGGAAAATGGATTTCCGGTTCCGGAAGGACTGACCGACGTCGAACGGCTACTTTCAGGAGAACTGGTTTACACGGGAGGGCGACGGACTCCGATCGCGATGATTGAACAGCGGGTCCCTTTACGCGGGCAAGCGTGTCCCCTGGCAGCAGAATGTTTTGCGACCTCATTGGATCTCTATCTTCTGTTGGAAGAACTGGATGAGAAGCCGGAAGATGTGGATACCGCCAATGGGAAGCCTGCGACGCGGGGGGATGCTTATGACCGGGTTGCCCGTTCTGTCTGTTGTGATACGACGGAATTAGCAGAGGAAGAAGCGGTGTCGATCGCTGAGTTTCTGGCAAATCAGCAGCAGAAACAGATTTCGCAAGCCATCGATCAGGTATTGGAACGAATGGCCGCACCGCCGACAGCGGTTTTAATCAGTGGGAGTGCTGTATTTCTGGCTGAGAAAGTGGTGCGGGCCCACCCGAAATTGAGTCAGATGTCAGTGACGAATGTCGCAGACATCTTTGATGGGGAGATTTCGGAATCGGCGTGCGCCTACGCCGTGGCGCGTCTTGCAGCAGAACGGATTCGATTCTGATGTTTCGCAGGTGCTTCAATATCGTGAATTCACTAAAATAGCGTCGTTTCATGCGGTTACTAAGTTATACAAATGGATTGACTTAGGTGCTTTTATGCAGTGTGTTTATCGGCACAGTGTTCACATGAATTTCGGCTAAGTGAAGTTGACTGATTTTTCATACTTATGGTATGTTTCCCAACCTGTGAGCACTGATTGGCGTTCGATTTGAGCCCACCCCGATTCCCCTCTGCGATTTCTTTGTCTGCCTTTACTTCAAGGATGAAGGGCGTCCCAATTTCCTTTGGGGATTTGACTGCAAATTAAAATCAAAATTACTTCCCTCATTCAGCGACGGAGCGCGAAAATATGTGTGGAATTGTCGGTTATATTGGACATCGTGAAGCCGGGCCGTTGTTGATCAAAGGGCTACAGAAGCTGGAATACCGGGGTTACGACAGTGCCGGTGTTGCCATTCATGATGGATCGTCGATTGAGATTCGTAAGAAAAAAGGCCGCGTCGCTGAGATGGCGACCCTGTATAAGGCAAGTCCGGTTGAGGGAACAGTGGGAATCGGCCATACGCGATGGGCGACACACGGGGAAACCAACGATCAAAACTCCCACCCGCACGTCGGCGGCAACGGCGATGTGGTGCTGGTACACAACGGAGTGATTGAAAATTACAGCTCGCTACGTGCACAACTGCAGGGGTTGGGTTATGTGTTTCGTACGACGACCGATACCGAAACCATTGCGCACCTGTTGTCACACCATCTGGAAGAGCAGATCAAACTGGGGTCCGAGCCGGGAGAACTTCCGACGTATCTGAAAGCCGTCGAGAATACACTTTCCAAATTAAAAGGAACTTACGGACTGGTGATTCTCTTTCAGGATCTGCCTGATGTGATGATCGCGGCCCGCCTGGGAAGTCCACTGGTAATTGGTGTCGGTAAAGGCGAACATTTTATTGCCAGTGATGCCACTCCGCTGGCGGGATATACGGATGAAGTGATTTATCTGTCTGATCATGAGCTGGCGGTCGTCACGCGCGATGAAGTCGAAATCTTTCATCGGGATGAAGGTCAACAAAAGCTCTCGATTCAGACACTGGATCAGGTCAGTGTCGATTCCGATCTGGGCGACTACGAGCACTATATGCTGAAAGAAATCTTCGAACAGCCTCAAACGCTGGAAAATGCGATGCGCGGCCGTATTGACGAAGATGAAGCGACGGCAAAGTTCGGCGGGTTGAATCTGACGGCACAGCAATTACGGAAAATTGATCGTGTCGTGTTAACGGCCTGCGGTACCAGCTGGCATTCAGGATTGGTGGGTGAGTATCTGCTGGAAGAATTCGCGCGGATTCCCACGGAAGTGGAGTATGCCAGCGAACTGCGCTATCGGAACCCGCCGATATCCAACAGTACGATGATTTTCGCGATTACCCAGAGTGGTGAGACGGCGGATACATTGGCGGCGATGCGGGAATGCAAACGCAAAGGGCATCCAACGCTGGCGATTTGTAATGTGGTCGGTTCCACGATTGCCCGTGAAGCGGATGGTGGGATTTATCTACACGCTGGGCCGGAAGTGGGCGTGGCTTCGACGAAAGCATTTACTTCGCAGGTGATGGTGTTGATTGAGCTCGCATTGTTTCTGGGACGGATGCGACATCTTTCGTATCCGGCTGGCAGAAGAATTATTGATGCGATGCATCAGATTCCGGATCAGATACGTAAGTCTCTCGAGTGCAATGAACTGGTGAAAGATATTGCGATGAAGTATTGCAATTTCAATAACTTTCTCTATCTGGGGCGGCTGTATAATTTTCCCGCAGCGCTGGAAGGGGCTTTGAAGCTGAAAGAGATCAGCTATATTCACGCGGAAGGCTATCCGGCAGCCGAAATGAAGCATGGGCCGATTGCACTGGTGGATGAAGAGACGCCGAGTGTGTTTGTTGTTCCCCGTGGCCAGATCTATCCCAAAGTGATGAGCAATCTGGAAGAGGTCAAAGCACGCAAAGGTCCCGTGATTGCGATTGCCTGTGAAGGGGACAAAAAAATCGCGGACATCGCCGATGATGTGATCTACGTACCTGATGTGGATGATTTTCTGCAGCCGCTGGTGACGGCGATTCCGCTGCAGTTGCTGTCATATCACATCGCCGTTCAACGGGGGTGTAATGTGGATCGTCCTCGCAATCTGGCGAAGAGTGTGACGGTCGAATAGTGTGCTGCGATCACGGTCAGGCACTCTGGGTCTGGACTCTACGATTCCACGAAAATGGCAGTGGAATACGATAAAAGTCTCGAAATTTGGGCGTTCCTTGTCGGAAAGTCGGAAAATTGAACTTTCCGGATTTGGTTTACTTCCGCGTTCGGCATAGAATACTTTCAGAGGCAACTGAGCGGGTGTTTTGCGCGCAACAAGTAGATTGTCTTTGATTCGGTACCTTAAAATATCAGGTTCTCCTGATGTATCCCCACGGCAGAAACAGCATATTTTGTTTCTGTTGAACTGGAATTGATCAAATGAAAGTAATTCTGGCAAATCCCCGCGGTTTTTGTGCGGGTGTGAATATGGCGATTGAGTGTCTGGAAGAAGTCATTCAACTCTTTGGCAGTTCTATCTATGTTTACCATGAAATTGTGCATAACAAGTATGTGGTCAATCGTTTTACAGAGATGGGAGTCACGTTTGTTGATGCAGTGAGTGAGGTTCCGGAAAACTCGATTCTTGTCTTCAGTGCGCACGGTGTGTCTCCTCAAATTCGTCAGCAGGCCCGCGAACGAAACATTCGCACAATCGACGCGACCTGCCCGCTGGTGACCAAAGTGCACACCGAAGCGATCAAATACGCAGAGGCGGGATACAATATTATTCTGATCGGCCACGAAGGGCACGATGAAGTGATTGGCACGATGGGAGAAGCGCCGGAAAGTATCACATTGATTGAGACTCCCGAGGAAGTGGCTGCACTGGAATTCCCTGGGGATGCAAAACTGGCTTATCTGACTCAAACGACGTTGAGTGTAGATGAAGCAGGGCAGGTGATTCAAAGTCTTAAAGAAAAATATCCTCACATTGAAAGCCCTCCCAAAGAAGACATCTGTTATGCCACGACGAATCGGCAGGCAGCGGTTTCTGAACTCGTCGTACAGGCCGATCTGGTGCTGGTACTGGGCAGTCAGAACAGTTCCAACAGTAAGCGTCTAATGGAGATTGGTAAGTCGGCAGAGAAACCTTCGTATCTGATTGATGGAGTGGATGAGCTGTTACCGGAATGGCTTGAAGACTGCGAGACGGTGCTGATTACCGCCGGTGCGAGCGCTCCTGAAGTGGTCGTGGATGAACTGATTCAATATCTGGAAGATCAGTATCAAGCAAAAGTGGAGAACGCGGTCGTTCGCAAAGAGTCGGTTCGGTTTCCGCTTCCCAAGGAATTGCGGATACTTCAATCGAAATAAATGCCGGTTCTCAGAGTTCTCTTGAGAAGAGCCTGGTGCATAGGTTTACGTAGAGCCCTGATGATGTACATAATACAGATGATGTGAATTACGGTCGAGACTGACTGTGATTATTGAATGTGAAGTGAACTGAGAATCCTGAAAGAAATGAACCAGCCGACATGAGCGACGACTTTACACCAGCAGAGAACAACGATGGCAGTTCCGATGAAAATAATCAGGAGCGTCATACACAGGAGATCAGACTCTCTCAAGTCAGTGCGCGCGTACCGGAGGCCGTTTCTCGCGGCGTTTTCAGTACCGGGGCCGTTGTATTGCAGGGGGGACACGAGTTTATTCTGGATTTCCTGTTAAGAATTTCGACTCCCCAGCAGGTCGTTGCACGCGTGGTTCTGCCGATCGGTGTGGTGCCTCAGATGATTCGTGCTCTGAGAGACAATTTAAATAATTATGAAAAACGGTTTGGAACGCCAACGATTCCCACACCACTGCCTCCGCAGATTACCAGTTCAGCAGATTCGATCAATGTCGGGCCTGGGATGGAAGCGCCGGCTTCAGAAACGCCAACGCCACCCGTTTCGGATGCGGTTTCCGGTGCTTCTGCGAGCGGCACTGGTGCCGTTGGTGAAACGATGACGCCTGAAGCAGAAACGGAATCGAGTGCGGAACAACAGCCAAAGCCGGCAACCGTCAACAAACCTGCTGAAGCGGGACAGAAACCGCCTTCTGCAGAAGAACTGTATGATGAACTGAAACTGCCCGATGAAATGCTCAGCGGAGATTATGCGAATGCCGTTCGGATCGGGCATTCAGCGACCGAATTTTCGTTTGATTTCATCACGACGTTTTTTCCACGATCCTGCGTTTCGGCACGTGTACACATGGCGGCACCGAATATTCCCCGCCTGCTGGATTCGTTGACACATTCGTTTGAGCAGTTTCAGCGGAAAGTGGCTCAGCAACAAAAACGTCAACCGCCCCAGCAGGGGGACCAGCCGGGCAATTTATAATCCCTTTTGCCCGTCCGAACTATTCCTGTTGTTCATCACCCGAGGGGCCGTACAATCCAGGCACGGGAATGTCGTTGAGACGCAAGTAGCTACAAAGATATGCGCGGTGATGGATTGTGTGGTTGAGGACCCAGGTTCGAATCACTCCCAGTTTGGGCATCGTGATGATGGGTTCTCCTGCAGAGAGGAGTGACCAGGATTTCCCAAATTCCTCATCGGGAGTTTGCTGAAGTTGCTGTTTCGCAGCAGCAACATTTGCATCAAATTCATCCAGAATTTCCTGGCGACTATTGAGTTGCGGTACCTGGTAAGGCTCACCACCTTCAGGATTGATATCCCACTCATCCTGAGTCAGAGTGCCTCCGACCCATCCCGGAATTTCTGCAAGATGCGTAGCAACCCAGCCGATCGTATTCGACTTGGGATGTGCTTTCCATTCCAGTTTGTCATCGGGTATCCGTTCGAGCACTTTGCGGGTGCCTGCCATTTCGATTTCAAATTCAGGGAGAATTGATTCGGCAATTGTCATGAGAGAATCCTATTTGGAAAAGAAGGTGAGAGAGATACAATTAGCGAACAGGCTTGGGGCTGATTCAGAGTGCAACACAAGACTGCCCCATTTTAGTGGGGTGTTCGTTCTGATGTCCAGAGGCAGGAATTTCTCAAGAGGATCTTCATCATATTTTCATTGAGAATGGAAGTGCTTTAGGCTTTATCGCTGGCTGTTTTTTGTTTTGCAAAAACAAGATAGCGGCAGAGAATAAAATTGAAAGCCATGCCTGTCAGAATTCCGATAAATGCGGCGAGTAATGTTCGTTGATCAAAATAATCGAACGTACGACAGAGCGTCTCTGCAGTCAACCCGTTGAAAAAGGCACCCGTCAGGCAACTGCCGCAGTACTGTATATATTGCTTCAGGATGGGCGAGTGTTTTGCATAAGAAAACGTGATGTTTCGATTGAGCAGGAAATTCGTGCTCATGGAAATCCAGATAGCGACCGCGATGGCCACTGGCCTGATCAGCCAGTGTAACAAAACAGAAAGTGCGGCTAAATTCACAAAGACACCCGAGAGACCGATGATGGCGAATTGAACGAAATAGGCATAGTTTCTGTACTTAAATTCGGACAGCCGCTTGAGGTGTCTCAGATAACTGAGTTGCTCTTTGAACGAGAGCTTGCTGGTTCCTTGTGTGCGGTCAGCAAAATGAATGGGAACTTCCACAACCTTGCGACAGCGGCACTTCACTAAGAGTTCCAGGCCGATTTTATACCCTACGGGATTGAGGAATTCACGTACTTGTAAAAAATGGTGACGCGAGAACGCAAAAAATCCGGCCATGGGATCTTTGACGTTTGTGAAAGGGCGTGCCAGCCAGGTGGCGATGCGGGAATTCAGTTTGCGGAACCAGCCCCAGTTTTCTTCCGTCGAACCACCGTTAACGTAACGACTGCCGATGACAAAATCGGCTTCTTGATTTTTTAGGGCAGCGTAGAGATCAGGAATCGCTTCGGGGGGATGCGACAGATCGGCGTCCATAACCAGCAGAAATTCACCAACAGCTGCATCCATGCCGGCGAGGACGGCAGTGGAGAGCCCCCGTTCCTGTTTGCGGGTGATCAGTTGGATGGGAAATGATTCGGCCAGTGTCTGGCAGACGGCACTCGTATCGTCCGGGCTGTTATCATCGACCACGATGATTTCAGCTGAGATGTCAGAACCCTCTAGAGCCTGACTGATGCGGGGGATCAGGTTCTTTAAATTTTCGGCTTCACAATAAGTGGGAACAATAATTGATAATTGCGGCAAGGTTCTGACTTTTCAGGATTGTAACGGTTATTTGCTCTGACGCCTCTACTGCAGTCTTTCAGAGGAAGCTTGATTCAGGTGAGGTGAGATCGATTTTCCACTCTCGGCTGACTCAAAATCCACTGTACTGTGTTGAGAAACACGTGGTTTTCTCATTCCAGAACATTCGCGGGATGGTGATGCGTTCAATCATTGCGTTCCCTAAATTAGTTACGATTCCCAGAGTCGTCATGATCGGTGCGATGTTGGGGGTTTCGCTGGATCCTGGATGCTGTTTTTTTGCATCATTTTTACTCTTCAGGCGACTCACAGCAGATTTGTGAACTAGATTTAAAGTGAAAAAACCTGGTTTGGATTTCTGGAAGAAACGCGACCTGTCTCAATGACAACAGGGCAGGCACGACAGGTTTTCAAGTTTGTACTACAAGTTGAAGGAGTTATGAGCACATGGCTGGTCCTGGCCTTCCCAATACTGATCCCAATATGGCGTTTGATGATCTGAAGCGACTCATTCACGGCAAACTGGTTGAGAAACTGGATTTGTCCCGGGTGGGTGATTTGGAAGGAGATTCACTGCGGCGTGAAATCCGTCTGGTGATTGAGCATTTATGTGATACGGAAAATCCTCTGTTGAACCGCTCGGAACGGGAGCGATTGATTGAGGAAATTCTGGATGAGACATTCGGCTTCGGACCTTTGGAGCTGTTACTGAAAGATCAGGATATTGCGGATATCATGATCAACGGCCCCAAGCATGTATTTGTGGAAAAAAACGGTCGAATTCAACGTTCAAATGTGGTCTTTCGAGACAATCAGCATTTGCTGCAGATTCTTGACCGAATTGTTTCTAAAGTCGGACGGCGTGTCGATGAAACGTCTCCGCTGGTCGACGCCCGCCTGCCCGATGGTTCACGTTTGAATGCAGTGATCCCGCCTCTGGCTCTGGATGGTCCCTCGTTGACAATTCGTAAATTCGGTTCGAATCCACTGGGGCTGGAAGACTTGCTGCGGTTCGGTGCGTTTACGCCGGAAATTGCCATGTTACTCGAGGGTTCGATCAAGGCACGCATCAATACCATTATTAGTGGCGGTACCGGTTCTGGTAAAACCACGTTGTTGAATACGCTTTCCAGCTTTATTCAGACCGATCATCGTGTGATCACAATTGAAGATGCGGCGGAATTGCAGTTGCAGCAGGAACACGTGTTACGTTTGGAAACACGACCGCCGAACATTGAAGGCCGAGGTGCGATCTCGGCGACCGACCTGGTGAAGAACGCATTGCGTATGCGGCCCGATCGAATCATCATCGGGGAATGTCGTGGTGGCGAGTCTTTAGACATGTTACAGGCGATGAATACGGGTCACGAAGGTTCGTTGACCACGATTCACGCCAACTCACCGCGCGACGCTGTTTCCCGTCTGGAAACGATGATCACAATGGGTGGGGTGGAATTGCCTCTGAAAGCGTTGCGGCATCAGTTTGCTTCCGCCGTGGATTTGATTATTCAGGTGAACCGATTACAGGGTGGTCCTCGTAAAGTGACGCATATCACCGAGGTACTGAATATGGAACAGGATACCGTGATCATGCAGGATATTTTCTTGTTTGTGCAGGATGGAATTGATGCTGACGGCAGGGCCTACGGTCACTTTGAAGCGACCGGTGTGCGTCCTGCGTTTATGGATCGTCTGGAAGCATCGGGTGTGCGACTGCCTTCGAACCTGTTTGCGAATCGCGTCTTACAAGGTTAAGAATTTCCGTTGAATTAAAACGAATCAAAAGAAATTGATTATTAAACAATAAAGGTAATTAGAGATGGATCAAACACTCATCATCTCAATCGCTGCATTTTTCGGTATGATGGCACTTGTTGGCGCCATCGTATTTGTCTTCAAAGACTTTTCATCCAGTAAAGCCGAAGATCGTCTGGCGGTGATTACGGGGAAAAAGAAGGCGGACGAGGAATCGGCATCGCTCTTGAAAGAGGAATTTGTGAAGGGAGGCTTGAACAGTCTTTCGGATCAGGTTGCGCACTTTTTTGAGAAGTTTGGAAATCTCAAGCTGCTGTTGGAGCAGGCTGAGGCGCCGTTTAAGGCAGACACGTTTTTATTAATGACCGGTGTCGCTGCTGCGGCAGGCTTTGCGCTGGCGTGGTTTACGAATGCGCCTGTGCCATTCTGTCCGGTTGCTGCTATCGCGACGGGATCACTTCCGTTTATGTGGTTGCTGTTTTGCCGGAATCGGCGTTTTAAGAAGTTTGCGCTGCAACTTCCGGATGCATTAGAACTGGTGGGGCGTGCTTTGCGTTCCGGGCACAGTCTGGCTTCTGGCTTAAGTGTCGTCGTGCAGGAGATGCCAGCACCGATTGCGACAGAATTTGCTCTGGCGTATGAAGAGCAGAATCTGGGTGTTCCGATTGATGAAGCATTGAAGAGTATGTTGAAACGGATGCCGAACCTGGACTTGAAGTTTTTTGTGACGGCGGTGGTCATTCAGAGACAGGCAGGGGGGGACCTTGCCGAGATTCTGGACAAGATTGGTCATATTATCCGTCAGCGTTTCAAGATTATGGGACAGGTTCAGGCGTTGACGGGGGAAGGTCGTATCAGTGGAGTCGTATTGATGGCTCTGCCGATTGCGCTGTTTTTTGCCGTCTATTATCTGAACCCCGATTACGTGATGTTGCTGTTTACGGATGAACTGGGGCGAAAAATGATCGCCGGAGGAATTGTGCTGCAGGTTCTGGGTGCCTTGTGGATTAAGAAAATTATTAACATCAAAATCTGAGTATCAGAGCATTTCAAGCATTTGATCGCGTTTTCGTATTTTGAAAGTTTTATCGTCGTTTCGATTGGCTGAATGTGGGAGAGGGAATCATGGATTTCGTTCAATTATTACCGTGGGCTATCTTTGGGATGGTGATCGTGGGTGTGATCGCTTTGATCAGCAAACTCAGTTCCGATCAATCTCGGGCAACAGCGCGTCTGGATGAATTGCGTAATCCCCATTTGCGAAATAATCCGGAAGAAGCGGCCAGCGCCAGCACTCTGCTGGAAAAGGCAGCTCCGACGCTTTCCAAAGCATTGGCACCGAAATCCGAACTGGAAGAAAACCAGTTGAAAGTAAAATTGGCCAACGCCGGGTATAACAGTGAAAATGCACCGTCCATCTTCCTTTCGTTGAAAGTTGCCATCGGTTTGCTGGGGATCGTCCTTGGTTCCGGGATCGGGTTTTATAAATACGGACTGACACAAAATGGCTGGACTTCGATGATCATTGCCGGTGGTATTGGTTTTTATCTGCCTTCGATTGTTTTGGCTCTGTTGTGTAAAGGACGCATTGAACGGATCTTTCTTTCATTACCAGATGCATTGGACTTATTGGTGGTCTGTGTGGAGGCAGGGCTGGGGCTCGATGCAGCGATGCGTCGTGTTTCCGAAGAACTTGAAGAAACAGCGCCTGACGTGTGTAGTGAATTTGCATTATGTAACCTGCAGTTACAGATGGGGCGTCCGCGGCGTGAGGTGCTGCATGATTTGGGAATCCGGAGTGGTGTCGACGATATGCGAGCTTTGGCTGCAATTCTGATTCAGGCGGATAAGTTTGGTTCTTCAATTGCCCAGGCCCTGCGTGTGCAGTCTGACAGTATGCGCGTCAAACGGAGTCAGATGGCAGAAGAACAAGCAGCGATGACAGCTGTGAAAATGATCTTTCCGCTGGTGCTGTTCATCTTTCCCGGGATTTTTGTGGTTCTGGTAGGGCCAGCCGCCATCATGATGATTAACGGTCTGTTATCAAGCTAACCGTTGGGACGAGAATCCAATTCCTGTTCAGGATGCAAAATGTAAACACCTTTGATCAAGATCGTTATCAAAGGTGTTTTATTTTCTTTACAGCACCTCGATTTGCTTTGGACACTATCTGGTGTGCTAAATGAAATCAGCAGCAGACAACAAAATAAGTTGCTATGAATGTCGTATTTCAGTTCTTTTTACTGAATTCTTTCGCTTTGATTCGTTAAACCAGTTCTGCAAACGAATTTGGCATTTCTTTTGCGTCATTAAAAAAGGAATCGGATGATGCAGTGGGAGAGAGTACACATTAAGCAAGCCGTATGCTCCTCAATACATCCGTAGGATTGCTGTTTTGCTACCCCAGCCAAGGCAGCCCACCTTTTACATTAACTTCATTAAACTGTAAAACAGATTGAGACAGTCAACCCGCCTCGATGGTTCATCTGACTGTGAAAGAAATTTGTTTTACTTGCGTATATTCGACGTCAAACCAAAATAGTGTGGCCAGTTAAGTAGATTGAATATTCCCGATGCCTGCGCCTCCCTCATGGCTCAATTCGATGGCAAATCAAGTTGCATCCCTCATGTATGATGTCGATGTACTTGCGCCTATTGGGTGTCATTTCTTTTTCAATGACAGTTGTAACGAATGGGAAGTGACTCTGTTTGCTTCCAATACTGAGATTGTCGGCGGCGAATGGGATGGGGTTCTGGCACCTTCCAAATTCTGTTTTGATATCCTCAAAGTGGGAGAAATCTTTGAGGAAGTCCAGGCGATGCACTGGCAGGCATTGCCTGTCAATTTTGATGATCAACTGGGACCTCATATTTCCATTGAAGGGACTTATGAAGGGCATCAGGTCTGGGTACGAGTACTGGCAGAATCGCCCGAAGAGTTTGAGCCCGGCCGTCGGGTGAAAGCATATGAGTTCGATTTAAGAGAAATCTGGTAATTGAGCCGACGGGATTTCACTCCCCCCCTGCTGCCGCCTTTGACGGCATTCTTACTGTTTCCTGATGATGTGCTTCGCTAAAGTAGATCTATTCCCGTATCTCGATTATCATGCGACTTGAGACGGATGATGTGCTTTAGAACCGCTTGGGCTGATTCAGTAACGGAGAGCGATGCGATGCAACTGGGGTTTGTGACGGCGATTTTACCTGATTACGATCTACGACAGGTTTTTCAGGCGGCTGCGGAAATTGGCTATGACTGTGTAGAAGTCATGTGCTGGCCCCAAGGGAAAGATGCCCGTCGCTATGCCGGGATCACGCACATTTCTGCAGAGGATTTTACGGATTCCGATGTCACCACAATTCAGCAGATGGCAGATGAATTCGGCATATCCATCAGTGCTCTGGGATATTATCCCAACCCGCTTACTCCCGATTTGGAAGAAGCGCAGAAGTATGTGGAACATATCCAGAAGGTGATTGCCGCTGCAAACAAGCTGGGCATCAACCGGATGAATACGTTTATCGGCCGCGACTGGAAGAAGTCGGTCGATGAGAATTGGCCCCGATTTCTGCAAACCTGGCCCGAGATTATCAAGTTCGCGGAACAGCAACAGGTGCGAGTGGGAATTGAGAATTGCCCAATGTCATTCACAGAAGATGAATGGCCGGGTGGAAAAAATCTGGCCATCAGCCCGGCGATCTGGAAGCGGATGTATGCCGATATTCCCAGTGAATATTTCGGTTTGAATTATGATCCATCGCATCTGGTGTGGATGCATATGGATTATCTGGCGCCGATCCGTGATTTTGCCGATCGGATTTTTCATGTGCATGCCAAGGATGTGCGAGTCGATCAACATCGGCTGGATCAGGTGGGGATTCTGGCGCATCCGTTGGAATATCACACGCCGAAACTGCCCGGACTGGGACAGGTCGAGTGGGGCAGCTTTTTCTCGCAATTGAATGAGATCGGCTACCAGGGGCCTGTGTGCGTGGAAGTAGAAGATCGAGCTTACGAAGATTCCACTGCATCGTGTCTGGCCGCCTTACGACAGTGCCATACCTATTTGAGGAATTATATTCCAGAAAGAAAATAGCAGTCATGGAATTCAACTATCACGATATCGCGGGGATGATCGATCATTCGTTGTTAAAGCCAACGTTGACCACGGATGAATTGGAAGCGGGCTGCCAACTGGCGCTAAAGTATGACGTGGCCAGCGTGTGTATCATGCCCTTTTATCTGAAACGCTGTGCAGAGCTTCTGAAAGGGTCGACTGTGAAAGCCAGTACGACGATCGGGTTCCCGCATGGCGGTCATACGACGTATATCAAACAGATTGAAGCCGAGCTGGCGGTAGCCGACGGTTGTGAAGAGTTGGATATGGTGGTTAATATTTCGCGTGTATTAAGTGGTGAATGGCAGTATGTGTCTGATGAAGTCGAAGCGGTCACCAAGATCGCCCATCAGGCAGGGCAGAAGATCAAAGTAATCTTTGAGAACTGTTACCTGGAAGATCAGCAGAAAGTCGAACTCTGCCGGATCTGTGGAGAACGGGGTGTCGACTGGGTAAAAACATCAACCGG
The DNA here is from genome assembly GCF_007744675.1 of Gimesia alba. NCBI lineage: Bacteria > Pseudomonadati > Planctomycetota > Planctomycetia > Planctomycetales > Planctomycetaceae > Gimesia > Gimesia alba. The sequence continues at coordinate 5,816,952 of NZ_CP036269.1, read as the reverse complement.
TTATGGTACCGGCGGCGCGACAATTGATGACCTGAAGTTGATGCGGGCAGAAAGTCCCCCCGAAGTGCAGGTAAAAGCAGCGGGGGGAGTTCGGACGCTTGAGAAACTATTGGAAGTCCGCGCTCTTGGCGTCAGTCGAGTCGGAGCGAGCGCGACGCAAAGCATTCTGGAAGAATGCCGGGCACGACTGGGGCTCACTCCGTTATTTGAGTAAACAGAGTGTAATCGGCGATAGATGAAAGTCTTGTGTGGTTACTGTAGATCCTTCTTCATTTGTTTTTCGCCTTCTGCTTCAGAAGCAGGATCAATCTGCTCTGTTTCGTCGAATTCTCCTTCTACCATTGGTTTTTCCTCACCGCAACCAAACATAAATGGGGTCATACTTGTTACTAGTAAGCAGGAAAATAGAACGCGAAGCATGATGTCTCTTCTTCCGTATGCGAGTTGGTAAATCAAATGATGAAAACCAGACATTTCAGATCAGCTGTCAGATGTTTTTGCAGAACGAAATGAAAGCACTGGGTTTCAGGTTAGATACATCGCCACTTGATCGAAGAACCAAGTGGCGATGAATACAATTCAACGCTAAGAATTAAACGTGATTCTTACCATTCACCGAGAACATTTCCGTCAGCCGGAGCGCCAAGATCTCTCCAGGTCTGATTGTCGATATTGTCGGAGGCAAAGCGGACTGCGCCATCAGCTAACAGGACGTGGACGCCGCCGGTATGTTTACTGCGCGCTGCCAAGAGAGCCGCTGTCGTACTGGAACCGGCACCACAGTCTGGCATGCCTTTATTGTTCGGGTTGTAAACGGTTCCAAAATAATGTGATTCGTAAATCTGAGCATAGAACCACGAGTAACCTTGTTGTGCGCCTCCGGTATAGGGAGCTTTGGTCAAGCAACTGGCGGGACAAACACCGCCGGAGGGTTGATCATCGCAGAAGGGAGCACTCGCAAAGGTTTCGGAAATCATCAATGTGTTTGAGGTTCCATCTTCGATATCACGAATTTTCACTCTGCTGTTTTGTGCAAAGATCGATCCTGAGATATTCGCAGTGGAAGAGGCCCCAGTACCACGGCAAGCCATATAGTTTGTGGGACCATATGTCGAAGAGGGTTGACGAGAGGAATCGCTGGGACAACGGACTACGGGCAGTTTTTCTCTACGCAGGGCGTTGTTTGGAGCGGCGCTAACGCCGGATTCAAGTTCCCAGTTGATTTGATTGTAGAGCGGTGCCTGATCCAGGAAGGGTAAAATTCGAGGAATCCAACCCAGCATGCTGGTAGTCCAGGATTGAACTCCGGATCCATAGGTTCTTCGAACATCTCCCGGAGGGAATGTTCTGAAATTATCGTGGTAGTTGTGCAATGCCAGACCAATCTGCTTGAGATTGTTTTTGCACTGTGAACGTCGGGCGGCTTCGCGTGCCTGTTGAACTGCCGGCAATAGTAAGGCAATTAAGATAGCGATGATAGCAATCACTACCAGCAGTTCGATCAGCGTGAATCCACGCTTTCTTTTGAGTAGCATTTTTCCCATTACTTGAACTCCTGAAAATAAAAACAAACGGACAATCAAATGAATGTAGTAAAACACAGCCGCGGAATATAAATTTGGGCTGCAGAGAATGGATTGTTTTTTAGATTGGATTTTCAGTTTGTATTGGAACTGGCTTCAGTTTGTGTATGACCACAAATCAATCGAATCTCTTGAGATGAAAGAGCCAGATGAATCTCAAATGTAGAATACATGAAATTACTAGAGGGCATCTCAAAACCTTTTTAATAGTGTAAATAAACACCCAAGAATTACAAAGCTTTCGTAGAGGTAATCGTGATATTCCCAGCGCGTGACAATGCGACGATAGTTGTGGAGCCAGGCAATACTGCGTTCCACAATCCAACGTCGTTTGAAGCGTGGAAGCTTTCGACCATCTTGCGTCGGCGGTTTGACTCTCGATTTTCGATGCGGGCAGATCAGATCGATATTCTTTTCCATCAGCCGTTTGCGCAACGAGTCCGAATCGGCGGCTTTGTCATAAACAAGTCGCTCGGGTTGTCGATTTTGCAATGTGATTTTTTCAAGCAGCGGTTCGATCAGCTTGACTTCGCTACGACGGGCCGATTCTGTGTCGATCGCCACAGGTGTCCCGTGACGATCGACAAAAATCATGACCTTTGTGCCTTTGCCACGACGAGTCGGGCCAACTCTTCTACCCCTTTTTTTGCCGAGGCAAAAGTGCCATCAGCAAAGGTTTCCGAGAAATCAATCTGGCCAGCATCATCCATTCGTTCCAAGATGATTTGCCAGGCAGATAAGAGCCGCCCTTCGATCGTCCATTGCTGGAAACGTCGATGGCACGTCGCTTTTGAGGGATACTCTCTTGGTAAATCTTTCCATCGTGCTCCTGTCACCAAAATCCAGAGAATGCCTTCCAGGCAATCTCGTGGATGGGCTTTTGGACGTCCTCCCTTTTTGGAAGGGGGAGTCCAGGGAAACAGTTTTGCGACTAAAGACCATTGTTTATCGGTCAAAACGACCGGGCGTTCCGTCCTGGACGCTGTTTTTGTGGAAACCCGTTTTCGTTTGGGCCACCAGACCAGCGTCATATACATAAGAAATTCTCCTTTCAGGAGAACACTTCATGCAAAAGACGCGCCAAACCGTTCACTTTTTTTGACGTTATGAGACAACCTCTAGTAAATTAGATTATTTTACTATAGCTGGTTTTGCAAATAATTCCAGTACGAATTCAAAAAAATTGGATTGTGTGATGAGGCAAATCACTCAGTGTACTTCATTTATGATTAAAATGAGAACATGTCAAACGGACTGAGTGAAGCAATGCTGGATGAGAGTGCCAGGACGGAGAAATCGGGAAACACGATCGGAGACTGGCAGAGAAGGGAACTCAGTTTTTTTGTGCAAAAGGATTTCTTTGCAGCATGTGAGAGCGTCGTCTGTGAAAAGAAAAAGCCAGGATTCTTTTGTGTTCTTCAACGCAAGAATCCTGGCGGGAATGATTATTTCGTACTATTGATTTCGAAGTGCTTCTTTTTGTGCTTCAGCTTCTACGGCAGGGTCCAGTTCTTCCACTGGTTCTTCCGTTGGAGGAGTCAGGGGAGCTTCTTCTCCACAACCGAATTGAAAGGGCGCCAGGCAGGCTGTCAGCAGTAGTGAGCGAATAAAACTGTTCATCTCTCGTTGTTCCAATAAAAGAGGTCAACCACTGTGGTCCAGGTATTGAGTTTGAAAGTGACCACAGCTTGAAATCATAGAAATAGTAAAAAGGTATAGCTAAAAAACTCGTCACTTGAAACAAGTGACGAGAATTTTTTGCAGATCAGCACCAGGTATCTTACCATTCGCCAATCGTATTTCCATCAGCGGGATCACCAAGATTCCGCCAGATCGTCTGGTCGATATTTTCCGAAGCAAATCGAACTGATCCATCACCCAGTAGAGCGTGAACTCCGCCGACATGCTTACTGCGAGCAGAGATGAGTGCAGAGCCAGAGTTACTGCCGGCACCGCAGTCTGGAATTTTGGGGTTCGGAGAATAAATTGTTGTGTAATAGTGAGCATGGTTCTGTTGTGCCCACATCCAGGAATAACCCTGCTGTGCACCGGTTTTGCTATTGTTGTATTCGGTGGCACATACAGCGGCACAGCTGTTGCTGACGGGCAGCTCACTACACAGAGGGGCGCTGGCAAAGGTTTCTGAAACCAGCATGGTATTGGTTGTGCCATCCTCGATATCGCGGATTCTGACAAGACTGTTCAGACTGAAAACAGAACCGGTCGAATTATTTCCTGAGCTCGTTGAGAACCCTCTGCACGCCAAATAGTTGGTGGGACCATAGTTACCATCCGGTTGGCGAGAGGAATCGCTGGGGCAGCGCATGACGGTCAACTTTTCTCGACGGAGTGTGTTGTTAGGAGCAGCGCTAACCCCGTGTTCCATTTCAAAGTTAATTTGATTGTAGAGTGGTGCCTGATCTACAAAAGGCAGGATACGGGGGATCCACCCCAGGCAACTTGTGGTCCAGGATTGAACTCCAGCGCCATAAGTTCTGCGGACACTTCCGGGAGGAAATGCTCTGAAGTTATCATGGTAGTTGTGTAAAGCCAGACCAATCTGCTTGAGATTGTTTTTGCACTGTGAACGTCGGGCGGCTTCGCGTGCCTGTTGAACTGCCGGCAATAGTAAGGCAATTAAGATAGCGATGATAGCAATCACTACCAGCAGTTCGATCAGCGTGAATCCACGCTTTCTTTTGAGCAGCATTTTTTCCATAACTTGAACTCCTGAAAATAAGAAATCAAACATAAAACGAGAATAACGTTTTGATAGAAAGGAACCGGAAACCTGTGATGAGATCGCAGATCTGGTTGTAGAAATCTGTTTAAATCGTAGGGAATTAGAGCTGGAAGGACAGGCATAGACTGCTTAGATCAAGTCTAGAAAAGACCTCGATCAGATTAGAACTTTAAGCCAGCTAAAAGTCACACATTAATTGACAGAATTAGTTGTAGTTTGAATGTCTCTTCTTCTCTATTAATTCTAAATATATGTGTGGGTCGAAGCAATAAATTCATGATTAATTCTGAATAACATCATGGTTTTTATGTACTTAGGTGTCAAGTGTTTACATGGAAGTCAATGCCCAAGGTGGGGCGAGTTTTAAGGGGGGCTTCATTGCTTATTTAGCGGAAAAGAATTCAAATGCGGTTTCATCAGGCTTGATTTTCATTTTTCCTGGTAGTTGGGTTGCCTCTAGGGGACCTCTCAAAACATGTCGAGGAATGAGTTGAAACTGAGTCTCAATTTCCTTATAATTGGCTGTTTTGCAGATAATATGAAATGCACGCCGCTAGATTTCTCTTGTGTTGAGATCGTTTAAGTCATGACGTTGAACCAGATTATAAAAGGCCAGGTTGCGCGGATTACACATATCAATGGTGAAGATGCGATTTCCATCCGGTTAATGGAAATGGGGCTGATTGACGGAGAACAGATTCAATTACTAGGCAAAGCGCCCTTAGGCGATCCGTTGGAGTTTGCAATCCGTGGATACCGCTTATCACTGCGACTGAATGAAGCGAAGTGTGTTGAAGTTGAAATTGTCTAACGCTGGTCTCCTCAAAACGAGAGGGACATCCTGGTATTCCTTCCGAATGAAAGCGCTGCTTTCAGATTTTCTAATTCCATGATCAACACTCCCACCGTGCAAGAAGCTTCCGTGCAACAAAAAAAAATGACGATTGCCATTATTGGCAACCCGAATACCGGGAAGAGCACGCTGTTTAATCTGCTTTCCGGCGGGCATGCTCACATCGGGAATTTTCCCGGAGTCACGGTTGAAAAGAAAGTGGGCAGTGTCACGTGGGGTGACCGTCAGATTGATCTGGTTGATTTGCCGGGAACGTACAGTCTGGCACCCCGATCCATTGATGAAATGCTGGCGGTCGACGTGCTATTGGGCCGCCAAAAGGGGGTACCGCAGCCCGATGCGATTATCTGTATCGCCGATGCGTCGAACCTGGAACGCAATTTGTATCTGTTCAGTCAGATTCTTGACTTGTCAATTCCTGTGGTGCTGGTGCTCAACATGTATGATCTGGCACGTTCACGGGGAATCGAGATCGACGCGCAGGCATTATCCCAAAAATTGAATGTGCCTGTTGTTTGCACAGAGGCCCATCATGCCAAAGGTGTGAATGAGCTGAAGGCTGCTATTTTGGAAATTGGGACAGGCTCGTCGCATCAACCTTTGGCGCTGTTTCCAGAAGTCTTTTATGCTGAGCGAAAACTGATTCGCGAGAAGATTCAGGAAAATCAGGAGAACAGCCCTCCCGATTTTCTGGTAGACCGATTGCTGCTCGATGTTGGCGGCTATGTGGAATCGTATTTCGAGCACCATACTCATAATGGTTTGATGGACGATCTCCATGAGTCGCGCTCGCGATTGAAAGAGGCGGGTTATGCCGTTCCGGCGATGGAGGCCCGCATGCGTTATGGTTGGGCCCGGGAAGTCTTAAAGGATGTATTACAGCATCCTCCAGATCAGCGGGAAACCGCTTCCGATAAAATTGATCGCTGGTTGACGCACCGCATATTTGGTTTTCTGTTTTTCTTCGTGCTGATGTTTTTTGTGTTTCAGTCCGTCTTTACGTGGGCGGGGCCCGCAATGGATTTGATTGAAACAGGGCAGGGATCGATCGAAGGAGTTGTGGAGTCAGTGATTTCACCCGGTCCGCTACGGAGTCTGGTGGTCGATGGTGTGATTGCCGGCGTGGGGGGCGTGTTAATCTTTCTGCCCCAGATTGTGATTTTGTATTTCTTTATCGCCGTGCTGGAAGACAGCGGCTATATGGCGCGGGCGGCGTTTATCATGGATCGCCTGATGCGAAGTCTGGGGTTGAGCGGGAAGTCATTTATTCCCCTGATGTCGTCTTTTGCCTGTGCGGTGCCGGGGATCATGGCGACGCGGGTGATCGAGAATCGGCACGAACGTTTGACGACAATTCTCGTCGCGCCTTTAATGAGCTGTTCGGCCCGCTGGCCTGTGTATACGCTATTTATTGCTGCTTTTATTCCGAACATTGCCTATTTCACAATCGCGGGCAGCCCTGTGGTGACACTTCAGGGGATGGTCTTGTTTGCAATGTCATCAATTGGGGCGTTGATTGCGATTCCAGTTGCCTGGTTTCTCAAGCGGGTTTGCTTTAAAGGGGATGTGGCTCCGTTTGTGATGGAGCTACCGGGTTATAAATGGCCTTCGCCGCGAAATGTGATCTATCGCGTTTATAATCGTGCCAAGTCGTTTGTGGTCAAAGCGGGTACCTTGATTTTTGCGACCTCCATTATCATCTGGGCCGCCGGTTACTTTCCCGGTGATCACAGTGAGCAATTTCAGATTCAGAATCGGATTGAGGCGATTGACGCTTCTCTGTCAGAGCTCGACGAGCAGATTGCAGCAGCAGACGAAGACAAGCCGGCAGCGATGAAGGAATTAGAGAGTCAAAAAGAAGTATTGGCGGCAGAACAGTCCGCGTTATTTGAGCGGCAGAATCATGTCAGCAGTCAGCTGGTGGAAAGCAGTTTTCTGGGGCGTGCGGGGCACTGGATTGAACCGGCGGTAAAACCACTGGGCTGGGACTGGAAAATTGGTGTAGGCGTGATTGCCTCGTTTCCGGCCCGGGAAGTGATTATTTCAACGTTGGGCACGATTTACAGTCTGGGTGGTGATGTCGGGGAAGAGGATGAAAGTCTGATCGGTTCGATTCGTTCGGCGACCTGGCCGGATGGCAGTAAGGTGTTTAATGTTCCCGTGGCGATTTCGATTATGGTGTTCTTTGCATTGTGTGCCCAGTGTGCAGCGACGCTGATGGTCATGCGACGTGAAACGAACAGCTGGTTCTGGCCAGTGGTATCGTTTACTTACATGACGACGCTGGCTTACGTCGGGGCTTTGATATCTTACCAGGTAGGGATGTTATTTATTTAGCGAAACAGATTCTGATTTCGTAGGAATATTGACGAAGTTGACTGAAGTGTTTTCTTTTTTACATGAGGCCGTGTGATGAATCAGGTTGAATGGCAATTAATTGCAACCCTGCTTTGCATCGCGGCGGCGGTCTACTTTCTGGCACGTCGTGTTCTCAGCTTTTTTAAGCAGCGTCCAGGCTGCGGGTCTTGCACCGGCTGTGATACGGGAGCCGCAAAGACTCCCCATTTTATTTCGCTAGATCAGCTGAATAGTCCGAAGTGAATCTGGGCAAGTAGCTTGCATTTCTTTCAATGGCGGTAGTACTGAATCTGCGCTTTGATCGACGTTTTCATCGTGTAGAATCAACTTCTATGAATTTCCGCCGCTCTGCTTCTGTGAAACATGCGATCACGTCAGGCATGCTACAGGTTGTGGGTAGTCTCTCTGCTTATTAAAACCGTTCTCGAATTATCGGAAATTCTTTGATCTGAGCAGAGATGGATTTCGTTTCTTTCAGAGAAGGTTTCAAGTCAACGCACAAATCACGGAGAAAAATGATGACAGACGAGAAAATCTATAATCCAATGCCGGGTTGGTTTCCCTTGGCAATGTGTCTGGGTGGCTTAGTATGTGGAATCATCCTGATTGCAACAGGGGCGATTAATGAAAGTGGCCCCGTAGTTATTTTGGGAGTGTTTCTGGTTCCCGCCAGTTTCATCGGCCTGTTCGGGTGCATGGCGATTGCCCCAAATCAGGCGCGGGTGCTCTTGTTATTTGGTGAGTACAAGGGCTCGGTGATGCAATCCGGCTTTTTCTGGGTGAATCCTTTTTTCTCCAAAAAGAAAATTTCATTACGTATTCGTAATTTTGAAACCGGGGCGGTGACCACACCGGAACAGAAGGACGCGGCAGGAAATGTAATTCTTGCGAAAAGTCGTTCGACAGGAAAGCCGTCCAAAGTGAATGACCGCGATGGGAATCCGGTTGATATTTCCACGGTCGTCGTCTGGCGTGTGGTGAATACGGCGGAGGCGTTGTTCGAAGTGGATGACTATGAAGATTTCGTCGCCGTTCAAAGTGAAGCCGCTTTGCGAAATCTTGCCAGCCGTCATCCTTATGACAGCGAAGATCATGAAATTTCTTTACGCGGCAATACTACGGAAGTCTGCGATCAGTTGAAGGTTGATATTCAGGAACGCCTGGACAAAGCGGGCGTAGAAGTGATCGAAGCGCGGATCAGTCATCTGGCCTATTCGCCGGAAATCGCGGCTGCAATGTTGCAGCGGCAACAGGCGCAAGCCGTGGTTGCGGCCCGGACGAAAATCGTAGAGGGAGCAGTTGGGATGGTGGAGATGGCGCTGGATCATCTGGCGGAGCGAAATGTGGTCGAGTTGGATAAGAACTATCGGGCAGGCTTGGTTTCCAATTTACTGGTCGTGTTGTGTAGTGACCGGCATACGCAACCCGTGGTGAATACGGGAAGCTCACAAAGTTAAACCGTTTCTGGAAATAGAAAGCTACGATTTGGGGCTGGGAGTCAGACGGGCAAAACCGGAATGGCGTACGGGAGTTTTGAGGCGTGAAGAAAGATCGTCTTTCTTCAAAGCGTCCGCGAGTTCTGCAAAGACGTTATTCGCAGCAGCAAAGTAGGCAGCGATATGTTTATGTTCGTGCGCGAGTGTGGGGTAAAAGCCGCTGCCTGTCAGGAAACCGTGCTCCAGCATGCGAATGGTAAACAGGGTGCCCAGCTCTGCCGCCTGCGGGTGATCGAATTGATGATGGAGCAGGACGGAGTGTCCGACTGCTTTGACGGGTAGATCGTGCTGTTGCCCCAGTTTCAGCCAACCGGCGCGGAATGCTTCGCCAATCTGTTGGATGTGTTCGCGGACGTTGACAGTTTGCATTTTTTTGATGGTCGCCAGAGCGGCTGTCGGGCCAACGCCTTCGGTCCAGTAGGTACTGGAAATGAATGAGGTTTCTGCTGCATCCATGACAGATCGATTACCAATGATGGCGGCGACGGGATGCCCATTTCCTAACGCCTTAGCGAAGACGGCGATATCAGGCTCAATTCCGTAATGTAAGTGGGCACCACCCAGAGCAAGTCGCCAGCCAGTGGTGATTTCATCAATCACCAGGACAGCACCGCATTCGTCACAGAGTTCGCGGACGGCTTCGAGGAAGCCGGGATCCGGATGAATATAGCGGGTGGGTTCCATCACGATTGCCGCCAGATGGGAGCCGCGCTGTTTGATGATTTGTCGCAGTCCGTCGATGTCATTGTATGTAAAGGGGTGGGTGGTTTCAGAAAGTCCGAGAGGGACTCCCGCTGGTTCGAGGCCCGGTAGTAGATGCTTATCCAGAGACGTTCCGTCGGTTGATTTGCGAGGCAGGTTTGTTGCCAAATACCAGTCGCTCCAGCCATGGTAGCCGCACAAGGCGATTTCATCACGGCCCGTACGTGCGCGGGCGATACGGACGGCGATGGCCATCGATTCTCCGCCGGTTCGGCAGAAGCGTGCCTGATCGGACCAGGGATGCAGAGACGTGAGTAACTCGGCCAGCTCAACTTCTTCGGGGGAATTCAGGGAACTCATGGAGCCCAGCTGTACGCGACGGATGACAGCGTCGGTGACATCGGGATCACGGTATCCCAACAGGCAGGAGCCGATGCCTGAGGTGGCGAGGTCGTGATAGACTTTTCCGTCGAGGTCGATGACTTCACAGCCGTTTGCTTCACGGTAATAAGCGGGCCAGCAATCAGGGGCAAACATCTCGGGGCGTTTGCTTAAGAGTTGCGTACCGCCGGGGATGAGCTGTTTCGCGCGACGGTATGTTTCCTGTGTGAGATTCGTTTCGGTTTGCGTGTTGATTTCTAATAATGTGCGGGCGTTAAATGAGAAAATGCGTTCGACGTCGGCGTCGATCAAACGCATCGTATGACAGGCCTGTTTGAGAGCGAGCAGAGATTCCAGACCGACGCGGACAGGAGAAGCGAATGTGGACGTGTCCCAGTTAACGTTTTGTTCGCCAATCCAGAGAAAGCCGTCGGAGATACTGACACAGCGGCCTTTGATTTCGCTGACGGAAAAGTCGGTGCCAAACATCAGGCGGCTGGTACCAAATTCGCGCAGGATGGCTTCAAAGGCCTGGGGTTCGCAGACGGCAGATGTATCGAAGAACACATTATCCAGACTTCTGAGTGATGAAATTCCCTCGACAGTATGGTTTCCACAAAAACCTCTGGCAGCGTGCGCGAGAATCAGTTTGGTGTGGGGATATTGGAGACAGTGTTCCTGGATATAAGTCTGATTCACGGGATCGGCGATCGCTCGCGGTCGGACGATATGCAGCATGATTGCAAAACCACGTTGATTGGCGATTTCCCAAATCCATTCCGGAATATAATCCCGAGGTTCTGCCTGAAACGTTTCTTCTCTGTCTGCAAAGATATGATAGACCTTAAAGCCGATATAGCCGCCGGTTTCGATCTGTGCTTCGATTTCATCGGGGTTATCCTGGGGAGTGACAAGCAGGAGCGCTCGCGAATCGGGCTGGTCTTTGAGTTCGTTGAGAAGAAATTGATTAGCAGCGGGGCGATTGAGGTTTAATTTGGGGATCGCGAAGAACAACCCGGCAGAAGGCCGCCGGTCACCCATCCAGAGTTCGAGATTGTGACAATATTCGTTCCAGCCGGAATCACCTTGTTCGTTTTCAGCCGATTCAGGCAGGCCGGTGATGGCGGCATCGTGTTGATACAGATGAGCGTGAGCATCGAAGCTGTTGGGAGGAACAAAGAGTTTTAACTGGCTTTCGAAGAGTTCTAGCTCACTCGGAAAATTCTGTGGCATGTTCCAATCCCTGATGCGGTTTCGCACTCACTGCTGAATGAAAAAACTGATGAATGATTACGATCATTCAATCAGGTTCACAGTGGTCAATCAAGGCTCAAGCCAGTTTCGCCTGAAATCCGAGATTTCAGTGACATAGATCAGAAGACAGCAGAGATAGTGTGTGAAGAATGGATCGCAAACCAGGGGGGAGGACTTTGTACGAAGGACGGAGCTGCGTTGCTCTTTTTACTGATTGTTGATTTCCCAAAAAGAAGGGGGCCATGAAAGAAGATTCATGACCCCCTGCCGTTCAGGGACTAGTGGGTAGTAAATCAAATAAAGATACTACAATGACATTACTAATCAGTTGCCTGCTATCAGGAAATTGTCGGATGAGAGAACATTCTTACTTGGAAAAAAACAAAAATCATGAAAAAATCACAAAGCCGTTTTGAGACTGTCGTGGATCGGCTTTATCTAGGGGATTTTATGTAGGGTCAGTAGTGAGAGTGGTTGACGAGGAGGGATTTTCATGAGCCAAAGACAGAAAGAGGAGAATCAATCTCAAGCGAATCTGATCGTTTCAGATTAAAGAGAAGCAATGTGATCTGAAACGAGACTATTCATCGCGCATGTCTTCGGGATCGTGGAAATCAACGACCGATTCCCAGGAAGTGCCGATACGAAGTTCGTCAAAGCGGAATTTACTGCTCTTGCCGGCATAAAGTCGGATGAGGTTATAAATTGTGGAATCTTCAAATGGTTCCGATTCACAGGTCCAGACCATTGGTTCCTGATCAGGGACTGTTTCATCGAGAGAAAAGGCACGCAAGAAAACCTGGTCGGGAGAATTTTCGCTGGCGACAATTTTTCCGACAAAGAAATAAGGTTGTTCGTGCTGCAGAGGAGGTGCGACCTCGTGTGTTTGATTTTTGAGACGTAGTGTGGGGTAGCTTTTCGTATTAACACCAAACAGAATGTTTTTATCATTTTTCGGATAATCATCAGAAAACAGGGAAAGACTCCCATACTGATGATTGGCAAGTCTTTGAACGACCGATTTTTCGATGAAGAAGCTGATGTAATAGATGGCATCGATATCAAGTCGAATTGGTTTCTCCAATGTTCGCCAGGCAATGTTTCCTTTATTCAGTTCAACGCAACCAAGCTGGTTGGGTGAAAGCAGATCTGGTTGGAGGGTGTCTCGGGGGTTGCTCTTTCCGCTCGCTGCATCGGCCTTGTCGTATCGAATTCGCCAGGGATTACTCCAGCCAATTCCTGAATGACGCCATTCCGAAATTTCTTCCGGGTCACTAATAGCGGGAGGGTGAAAGCTGTCGTAGGCGAGTAATTCTTCTCGAACAACACTCAACTCTTTTGGTTTCCCTGGAACTTCATGTTTAAAGTCGTCAGTTTTCAGGGCGATTTCTTCGTTAATATTCTCGTCGATTTTCCGAGCTTTTCCTTCCCCGACAATCAAAGGAGCCGAAATTTCGACCATTTCCATTTCAGGTTCCATTTCAGACTGGACACGGACGGCACCCTGAAAAACGTGTAGCTCGGTGCTGCCGTCTTCTTTGACTTTTGTGCCGTATTCCGTACCGATATCAAAGAATCTGGCCTGAGGAGTGATGAGCTCAAATTCTGGTGATGATTCATAACCGTGCAGGACAACAGAACCAGAGGCGATGGTGGCACGGCTGGCTGAATCGATATTGATTTTCGTCGGGCCTTCCAGCACAAGGCGCACTCCGCAATCAAACCGGAATTCGGCAACACCGTGTTCCAGGTAGAGCTCGCGGGAGAGTAAACGTTGTCCGGAAAAACGAGGTGGATTTTGATCCCCCCATTTGCAGTCAAATGATCGCGCGAGGGTGGCTACATAGGGAATATTCTTAATTGGTACAGGGGGTGGGAGTGTTCCTTTTCCCATTTCAAGTGTTGGTCCCGGTGGCTTAACTCCAATCAGGTATCCGGTCAGAAGCCAGTGGGCAGAAACCATCAGTGCAACGGAAGCGGCTGCTACTGAAAGGTACCCGAATAGTGGGGACCGATTTCCTCTGTGTTTTAAGTGCGTTTGTTGAGAAGCTGAACTTTGCGGTGTGTGATCAGCAGTGACGATCTGGTCGAGTTCTTTCAGCCTGTCGACGTTGTTTTTTTGAATTCCCGAGTTGATATCGAGGTAATCGAAATAAATCTGTCTTGCCTGGGGATATTCGGAGAGACACTGTTCCAGCTCTTCAAATTCCTCATCGGATAATTGGCTGTCGATGAGCTGATTTAACAATCGATTAAATTGAGGAGGTAGATCTTGAACAGTCATGATTGCCCCTCGTTCTTTAGTTTACGCATGATGCATTGCGCTAACTCACGTCTTAGAGCACTCAGACGGTTATAAAGTGTCTGAACTGTTTTCCCTGCCTTTTCCGCGAATTCTTTAATCGATTGTTTTTCGAATGTTGCCTGTAAAAGCAGTTCCTGATCGTCAGAGCCCAGGCGATCAAAGCAGTCACGCAGGAGCTCAAGTCGAATGTTGTGGTTGCCTAGATGTTGCATCCGCTCCATAGACATGGTTTCGATTAACTCCTGGCTGTAAAAGTGCCGATCACGCTGAACGCTTCTACGAAAGTTGCAAACCGTAAAAAATGCAATTCCGCAGGCCCAGGAAAAAAAATCCCGCTCTTGATCAAATTCGCTAAATTTGTTCCATAGTGTTAAGCACACATGTTGGTATACGTCTTCTGCATCGGAATTGTTGGGAACGAGTGCACGGATATATCCGAATATGCGTAATCGTTCCTGGTTCAATAACGACGTAAACATCCCTCTGGAATTTTGATCAGAAGAAGAGGTGGATGTCGACATAATGTCGGTGCGCTCCGTTCGATGATTCAGCAAAGCCTGCCTATTATTTAATATAATGCCTTAAACGGACATTAAAATCAAATATGGCAAACTTTTACAAAGAACGGAAATCCTGACCTAATCTAAAGTCATAAACAATACATAAGGGATAATTTCTGTGAATTAAATACCTCAGTGGTCTACTAAGAATTGTTCTTAACTCGATGAGATCTAATGTCATTTTTTTCAAATTCATGATTTCTTAACGAGATTTATATTTGAGACTGTTTATGTGTTAAGTGTTTACTCAGTAAAAAATGGTTCATTCAGGGATTCGGCATTTAATGGATGAAACGAATTCATGGATTTGGTAACCTATCGGACTGAGTCGTATGGAATTGTTATCTCGTTTTTCAGAGAGTGTCGCCGATGAAAAAATCAGTGAATAAAAGGTTTGGTGGTTTAAGTTTAAGTCTGATTCTTTGTCTGACATTTTTAAGCGTCATGGGGTGTCAGGACCCCAGCGAGATCGCTAAAGAGCAAGATGCGATCCATGGGAATCAGCCACAACAGGCTGCTCCCGCTCAACCGGCAGAGCAGGAGATGGAGATGCCACAGGAAGCAGCCGCGATTGAGAACAAGAATGCGGGTAAAAAAAGCATTCTGCAGCGAACTACGGCAGTTGTAGTAGATGCCAAGAAAGCATTGAAGAACCCGGATATCAGTGTTGTCGATGGCAAAATTAAGGGCGTCGATCCCTATACCCAGGCAGGCAGTGCTTATGTTTCAATGGCGTCTCGGGTGAGTACATTGGGCATGCAGCAGGCGATCAAAGCACATAAGGCTTTAAATGATCGATTTCCCACGTACGACGAATATATGAAAATGATGAAGGAGAACAGGATTGAGTTCGCTCAACTCCCTCCTTATAAAATGTATGGCTATGATGACGAGACCGGAAATATTCTGGTTTTGCAAGATAATAAGAAAAAGGCGCAGCTTTATAAAGAAGCGGGAATCCCGCTCGACTGATTCTATTTGGCATACGATCTGCGTATTACCTCTTCATCCACTTAATTGAAGAGAGAATGTTGTTTTGATGCAACATTCGTTTCAAAGCCGGTTCATCGTGTTGATTTTTCGCAACATATTGAACCACTTCTGAAGAGGTAAGCCTATGAAAGTCAATCAGTCAACAAAAATCAGAAGACTTGTCACACGATCGCTCTTCCTCTCGTTGCTGACAGGCACCGTAGGCTTAGGCTTTGGTATCTCTCGTGCTGAAGCAGAAAGCTGGATGTTTAACCGCTCCTATTACAGTCATCAGCTTCCACCAGAGGTTGCGGCTCGCTATCCCCGTCCGCAGAGTCGTTCTGCTTATCGGCTTCCCCAACTGGCAACCACACCCGGATTTGCATTAAAAGGAGCAAGACGCTGGAACTACGTTCGCTTGTATAATGGTAACAGCTACGACACGACCATCTTGCGAAGCGATACCTTTGATGTAGTTTCGCCTTAAAGCTGAGTGCAGGAAAACCAGAATCAGGCGAATACTGCATTAGAGCAGATCACGGCGAAATTTTTTTCTTCTCAGCCAGTGCTTCATAATAGCGGCGCACTTGATCTTCATATTGTGGTAGAAACTTCTCGGTATAGACATTTAACAGTTTTTGTCGCATCGCGGGGGGCAAGTGTCCCCAGGCATCTTTGATATAGGGATTTCTACCTGTGAGCGTACCGGGAGTGACCTGTCCCGGCTCCTTCCGTTCGCTGGATTCGCGCGCAGGACCCTGTGAGGCCTGCTGCTGGCTCTGCTTTCCTGTACCGTCTTTTTGTTGTTTTGATTGCTGTTTGCTATCTGGTTTCTGGTCGTTATTTTGACTGCGGCGCTGTGTAACCGTTTTGGGAGCAGACTCGATCAGGCGAATTAATTCTTCCAGATCTTGAACGACCTGCTGCTGGACCTTTTGGGTTTCTTGTCCCGTTTGCTGATTCTCAATC
Organism: Gimesia alba; assembly: GCF_007744675.1. Lineage (NCBI taxonomy): Bacteria > Pseudomonadati > Planctomycetota > Planctomycetia > Planctomycetales > Planctomycetaceae > Gimesia > Gimesia alba. The sequence continues at coordinate 5,800,776 of NZ_CP036269.1, read as the reverse complement.
AGTTTTCCGGCACGTTTCATCTCTTTAATGATCGGTTCGACAGGGAGTTTTTGAGTGAGGACTTTCTGTTTGAGGTCGTTGTTTTTTCGTTTCTCTGGTTCCTGATCAGCAGGAGGCTCTTGGGACGGTTTCTCATTTTCGGCGGCTGGTTTTTTCCTTAGCTGCTCATCTGCACGGACTGATTGAGATGGCAGGCACAGCACAAAGCAGAACAGCGAAAGAAAAATAATCAAATTGTACCTGATTCGTATCGTGTTCATTATTCAATCTCGGGTTCGGAGTCCGTGGCATCGGAATGTGTCTGGTCGAGTTTGAGCAGCAGTTCCATCGACAGATCAGCGAGGTCGGCCTGTTCTTGAGAGAGTTCATTGCGTTGCTGGATTTGTTCCGGCGTTAACTGCTTCTCCTCGCTGATGGAATTATTGAATGAGCGGGTTCGGTTCAAAATCTCTTCCTGCAAAAGTTTGAGCAGTTTGAGCTGTGACAGTAAGGCAATCTGATTTGTGGGTGGTGTTTGCGCGCCAGGAGCAGATTGACTCTGATCGCGCTGTGCATTGTCGAGTGACGATTTTTCTTCCAGTATTTTTAATAACGCTGACAGTTTTGACCTGGCGGATTGCTCAGCCGTCAGGGTTTCTTGGTCGGTCAAACGTTGATCCAGACGCTCAACGGCGATCGTAAGCTGGTCAATGACTTTTTCCATCGCAAGGACGAATACCGGTGCAGCGGCTAATTTTTGTGAGACCGCTTCTGTTTCCTGTTGCAGGTCCTGTTCTGTTTCGAATAGTTGTCTCAGGGACTTTAGTTGACCACGCGACCAGCGTCCGCGGGATAGACGCTCTTTTTCAAGACGATTAGTTTCCTGAATGACGGCATCCTGTCTTTCAATCAGGTTTTTGATTTCGGATTCTAATTTTGCGAATTCTTCAAACGCCAGCGATTCTTCGATTTCCTGTCGGCGGGCTGCCAGTTCGCGTTGTGCCTGTTCCAGATCATCGAGTGACTCTCGGATTTCCTGTTCTGCCTGCTGTGTCTGTCCCTGTTGCAGTGCCTCAGTAGATTTTGAGAGCCGCTCACCGGCCCTCTGTACCGATTGGCCAGCTTGTTGCAGGCTCAGACGCTGTAGCTGTTGTTCAAATTGTTTCAGTTGTTCTTGAAGTTCCTGTTCCTGTTTCGCCAGCTTCTCCAGCTGCTTTTTCAGCTCTGCCTGACTTTTCGACTCGCTGGCTGATTTCAGTTTTTTCAAGATCTCCTGCTGCTGTTGTTTTAATTGACTTAATTCCCGCTCAGACTGTTTGAGTTTTTTTAACATCTGATCGGCCGCATCGGCAGGCTGGTTTTCGAAGATGTTTTTCAGTGTTTCCATTGCCTGCTGGATCTGCTGTTGTTCCTGCAGGGCTTGCCCGACCTGGTTTTGTTTCAATTTCTCTGCCGTCTGACGCATCTCTTCAGGAATCGATTTCTTTCTGAGAAAGTCCATGGCTTCCTGATTTTTCAATTGCTCAGGCTGTGTGCTTTGAGCGGCCTGGGTATTGAGTGTGTCGAGCAGATTTCGAAATGCTTTAAAATTTTCAGCCTGTTGTTCCTGTCGCGTCGCCAGCTTTTCCAGGTCGGCCTGTTCCTGAAGTCTTAAATTATTGAAGGATTTCGTAATGGTCTTTTTAGCCAGCTTCTCGGTTTGACTTTGGATTTCTGCCTGTTGCTGAATCTGTTCGTCCAGTTCGGAAACCAGATCGCGAGTTTTTTGCCATTGTGAGAGCGATTTCAGAACACCGTCTAATCTGTTGATGACGCGTTGCTGCCCCTGTTCGGCAATGTTGAGTGCAGCCAGTGGGCTTGAGTCGGCAGGAGACTTCTTTGTTGCTGCTTTCTCATTCTGCGAATTTTCGGGATGAAGCGATTTCGCTGCCGATGCTGGTGCTTTCTTTTCCGCGGGGGCAGAATCGACATTCGACTGCAATTTTTTCCGTGCCTGCGTAATCTGTTCTTGAATTTGCGGAAAGACATTCTGGTTTAGTTGTGATAATTCTGTATTCAGCTCGGCGAGCCGTTGCGTCATCGCAGGGTCGTGAATGCGATTCCATTTCAATTCCTGCATCAGTTCCTTAGAGCGTTGTTCCAGTCCGGTGCGCGGGCTGAAGAGCTGGGAGGCAACCCGTTTCTGATCCATTTCCACCTGTTTAATGGTGTCGACTTCTTCAGACCGGGCGCTGCCGACACGCTGCAACTGGTGTTGCACGTCTTTGACTTCGGTATTCAAAAGGCGTTGATCTTTTAAAACCCGCGCGAGCTCTTCCAGCAGATGTGCCTGACGGTTGGCCAGTTCGTTGGTTTTGTATTGCGGGGTGACGATTGTTAAGACGCGTGAAATACTGGTGCCCACACGAATTTCATCAGGTAATTTCTCCCCGATTGGGGACTTGACGGGTTCGTAATGATCGGTAGCTTCAGCGCGAAAGATCACACGATCCCCTTGAGTCAGCGGCAGGTCGGCCAGATTCCAGACATGATTGATAATGAGCTGCTCACTGGAAGACTGAGGGGTGAACGGCAGTGGAAAGGATTGCGTCTCGCGGTCTGTACGCAGGGCACGTGAAAGCGTTTCCTCTCGGGATGATTTTTGATAGCGAATCAGGGCGCTGGCAATTTTTAAATCATCGTGAATGGAAACGGTGAGCGGAATCTGTGCTGTTGGTGTGACCTGCAGGTCTGTTTGCGGGTCTTCCAGAAAGACTTCCGGTACCGCATCGGCGCTGGCGGTGATTTCAAACCGCTGGGGATGAGGGGGCCTGAATCCCTGATCATTTTCCAGCTCGAACCAGTAGGAGTAGGTACCTGGCTCTTGTACGAAGAATTGTACTGAAAAGTGTTTTCGGTCAGAATCGAGCTTTATCGGGATGGGCTCCCGATCTTTAATGCGTAATTCCGCCGATTTTAAGAGTTTATTGGAACTGGCTTTTATATCGACGCGTGTGCCGATTAGCGCTTTGATATTACCAATGCCCGTCGGCAATGTTTCCACCGGCCTCTGTGAGTAGACGGGAGGGGTGAGGACAACTTCCTGAAGCTCTAACGTCGTGGGGGGGACTGAGACAATGTTCAACCAGTTCATGGAACGATCATCACCGCCGGTGGCTCTCAACCTCACTGATTTATTAGAGATGACTAATGAGCCTGTTCCCAAGTCGCGGCTGACGCCTGCTGGATCGGGGACGGAGACAATACGCAGCGGCTCTGAATAAACTTTGCTGCGTGATTGCGAATCCTGAATCGTCTGATATTCCATTTGCAGGTCTTGGGGGGGAGCGCCTTTTCGGTTTTCCACAAAAAATTGAAAATTTTGTCCTTCTACAACCTGATAGGGATTTTTAGGGCCGGTTTCAATCGGGATCAGATCTTCATCCAGAATCTGAAGTACCACGCTTTGCGGCCACTCGGGGGCAGAGAAGGGGAGGATCAATCGATGAATTCCCAGAGCGGTCTGATGAGGATAGATCAGAGAAATCGAAGCCACAATCAGACTGAGCAGCGCTGCTGAGAACATGATTTTGCGAATAGGGTGCGTATCGATCAATTCCAGGAAATTGATCTGCGAAGCTTTGCGATACGCATCTTCAATCACGGCTTGTCGCAGTTGAAGTGAACCCGTGAAATGAGCCGACTGTTGATTGTCAAATTGAATACTGCTGGAAAAACTATCTTTGAGATCGGGGTATTGACGTTCGATTTTCAATGCCAGGTCTAAATCGGTAAGGGGCGTTTTCAGGGGGATCACAAGGTTCCGCCAGAGCGTCCAGACCACAAGACCAGCTACCGCCGTACCCAGGATGAATCGAATGACGGGGTCGGAAATATTCAGCGTCCAGTCAAAAGTGATGACCAGAAGTGCCAGCATCAACAAAATGGTCAATCCCCAGCAAAGTCCATTCAGCCAGATCAGCTGATGAATCTTGCGATGCAGTTGCTCAAGTTGTGCTCGAATTGAGTGTGGCATAAGGTCGGATATCAATAAAACAACAGGAACGTTACTGGTTTGATTATACTAAGCGAAACCGTTTTCTTAACAACCATTCTATAGAGATAAGCAAAGTGAACAGAATCAGAAATTCCCAGCGATTCCAGAGGGGGATCGGTTCTTCATTCTCCAGGGGGACCGGATGCCCCGCGGGGATAGCCCGGGGAAGTTCCTCGGCAGTAAAAATCTGAAAGTATTTTCCTCTGGTTTCTTTGGCAGCTTTCTGCATGTCTGACTGGTTCATATCTCGGTTCAACAACTCACGTTGAGAGACTTCGACCCGAAAATCTTCCGCAGGCGGCGTGCCTTGCAGAATGGGTTGCGAGACCCAGGTATGGTAAGCCCCTTCTGTAATGTTAGAGAACGTTCCTTCAAATACAGTGGGCGATTTTTCTAAAGGTGTTAATTTAACAGGCCGAGAGACTTCTCCCTGACGTTCCAACATCACGGTTACATTTTCTGAATCCGTTGGAATCAAGCGTTCGTCGAGGAACTTGACGCGAAACTGAACCGTGTCGCCTTGCTGGTAGGTTTTTCGATCCAAGGTGAGTTCGACCGCCTGTTCCTGATTTAAGAGTTTCGAGCGACTCAGGTAACGGATTGCCTGAACCCAGTAACGGGAGTAATAAAGGTCCCCGACAAGATCCCTCCAGCGCCAGAGATCGTCAGTGGCATTGAAGATGACTTTTCCTGCGCCGACTCGCTGCGTAGAGATGATCGGGATTTGCTGTCCGTCTTTTCCCTTTTGTGTGGGGTGAATGGCAAACACGGAAGCTCCTGGCTTGACGTTGTCAGCAGAGTAATACCAGTAAAGTTCCGGTAGATTATTCCAGATAGTCCGACTCTGTTCCGCGTTGTCGGCAAAACGAAAGATTGAGGTGCTGAATTGTCCTTCTGACGTGAGTTCCGGCTGGAAGCCGTTGACAATGGGGGCTTGATTCGCAGGCTGTATTTGTCTGGAGATTTCAATCGGCAGTAGGGCTTCCAGCACAGTATTCGCATAGGCGTGTGGTGCAAAACGGGGGCCGGCAATGACGATCAGTCCGCCTCCTTTTTCCCGGACGAACTGATCCAGGTTCTCCAGCACGGCCTGGCTGAAGTAAGCGGGATCGGCATCTCCCAGGATCACGACGTCATATTGATACAGGTCTTCTTTTTTCACCGGAAAAAAATCGAGGGCGGTTGCATCTTCGGAAGAATATTCCAGATCGGATTCCTGCAAGATGCTGCGCAGTTCGATAGTTTTGTCTCTCTCCAGCAGATGCTTCAGGTAGCGATATTCATAACGGGGAACCGAATCAACCAGTAACACGCGGATTTTCTGATCGAGCACAGAGACCTGGCCGTTCTGTTGATTGTTCTTTCGATTCACCTCGCCTTTGACTGGCTCGACTTCAAACACATACTCAAACAGTCCCGGTTTATTGGGGGTGAAGGTGAGCTCAATCTTTTGGAATTCTTTTTTTGGATTGACAGGAATCTGTCGTGTGGCGAGGGAGACTCCTGTTTTCGCGTCCTTGAGAGCGACGGAAATCGAACCGGAATTAATACCAAAGCTTTTGACTTTGGCCGATAGATTGATGGGGTCATTCACGAAAGCGACATCGTCCACGAGTAGGTCGTACAGTTGTAGATCGCGGACTGGTTGCTCGCTGCCGACCCCGACAGGAAAAATCGGGACCAGTTTTGACTTTGCCAGAGTGGCGGCACGGGATAAGAGATCAACGTCACCGGTGCTGGAAATTCCATCACTGAGTACAATGACGGCCGTAGGCGGCGTGCCCCGGAAATCGTTGAGTACTTTTTGTACGGCGTGAAACAGACGTGTTTCCGTTCCCAGTGGTTCAATTTGTTTGAGCAGTTCCTGTGTCAGCTCGGCGTCTATCTTGTCGAGCAGGCCCTGTTCTCCCAGTGGGATGCATTCTTCCGAAAAATGATAGAGCCGCAATTTATGATTTTTTTGCAGCTCTGATAAAAATTCGGCGTTGTCCTGAAGCAACAGGTTTTTTACCAGATCGAGCCGGTTTTTCCCCTTCGCCTGTTCTTTGGCAGTCTGACTGATGGCGGCCGACGCAGAGAGGGAATAGTCATCTTCCAGACCCATACTGGCAGAGTCATCAATTAATACTGCGACGAAGGGCAAGCCGGTTCTGTGAATCGTCAGTGTGAATTTGGTGAGGAACAATATTACGATCAAGAACAGCACCAATCGAAGACTCAATAAGACGGTGCGTTTGGGTAAATCTAAATGAGCAGTGTCTTTGAGGTAGGCAAAAATCAGCAGAAACAGGATTCCGACACCCAGCAGGAGCACGCACCAGTCTGGCAGCCAGGTCGGCCAGGGAGAGTGCCACTGGAAACTCCACGCAGATCCCTGTCCCGGACCCGCCGGTGGGATATCGAAATAGGATTCCAGAAGTTGTTTCAGATAATCCATAAAAATGCGCAAATGTATGGCTTGTTGAATCACAGAGACCCTGCAACAGAACAGGCAGAGCCAGATATGCTTATATTGTATCCAGATCAGTCAGCAATTGCTGTTTTTCATCTCCTTCCAGGTCGGTTTCTGCGATTTTTTTAGCCTGTTCCAGGTATGATGCGACCTCTTCCGGTTTATTTGCGATCGAGGCGGCCCGCGCCAGTGCTTCATAAGCATAGGCCAGATAAAAAGGGCTCAATTGATTTTCCCGGGTCACGTTCAGGCAGAGAGTACCAAAACTGAGGGCGTTACTGGGCTGGTTCGTCATTGCATAAACCCGCGACAACTGCCAGTAGGCGATAGAAATGTTTTGCGGCGTGTGTTCCTCAAACTGGGTCCAGTGCCAATATGACGCATGGCAGGTGGAGATCATCTCTAGATTTTCTGCTGGCGTACGGTCCTTTTTATCCAGATAGTCCCAGGTTTTGTTGAAACAGGCAGCAGCGAAATGGCGATGGGCCGTTTGAACATCAAATGCGGGTGATGGCATACGATTACTCCTTCAGGGACGATTCTATTGAACAGTGTTTACTGGAGAGAGTCTCGAAAAAACTGGCCTTCAGGCAGATCCCATTTCGAGGCATAATGCATTGTATCGAAGCCGGAGAAGAATTATAAGAACTTTGAAAAAATCAAAGGAAGTCAAAGGAGTGAAAGTACTTCGATAAATCTTCGACGATATTTTTCCTATCTTATCAGCTTTTGCTAGACGACCGGCTTGATGCAACAGGATCTTTTTATTCGATAATGTTTATCCAGTCGAAACAAATGTCATAACCAATGGATTCAGAACGCGTTGATTCCCGATAGTTAGAGACGAGGGATTTCGGAACGATCCAGCCGAAACCGGAACTCGTCGGGGAATACTCCCTGATCAAGACTAATCATCGGGAACTTCAGATAGACATTAAGGCGACTATGATCCTGTCAAAAGCGAGCATGAATCAGCAAAGTCTGTCATCCAAAGAATTCCACTTGGATTCTGCCACATTACCTGCCTCTGCCCATCTGGTAGGGATTTGTGGATCTGGAATGAAAGCGCTGGCAGAATACCTGGCGAGTGCCGGCTGCCGAGTGACAGGATCTGATATGAGTCCGCCTATTCCCTCTGAGGGCTCTTTGCGGGCAGGCGGATATCGGGTTCATCAGGGACATGACAAGCGATTCGTTCCCGAGGGGACGAACGTTTTGATTTATAGTCCGGCCATCGGTCTGGCAAATCCGGAACGTCGTTTTGCGCAGCGGATGGGAATTCCTCAATTTTCTTATGCACAGATGCTGGGCAGTCTGATGCGTCAAAAAAGAGGAGTGTGTATCGCAGGCACGCACGGGAAAAGCACAACGACTGCGTTGACTGCCTACGTGCTTGAGAACGCCGGCGTTTCGCCGTCTGCGGTGATTGGTGCAGAACTGTGCAACCAGAATCTGAACGGCTGGGCGGGGGAAGGTCCATTGTTTGTGGCAGAAAGCTGCGAGTATCAACGCAGTTTCCTGAATTTATTCCCGTATCATGCGGCGATTACGAATATCGAGCCGGATCACTTTGATTATTTCAAAAACCAGGACGATATGACGACCGCATACGCGGAGTTTGTATCTCGTATTCCTTTGAGTGGTTCTTTATTACTGCCGGCAACCTGTCTGGGGCTGCATAAAATTCGAGAGGCCAGCAAAGCGAAAGTGACAACATTTTCGCTCGAACGGGGTGCAGACTGGTGGGCCACCGATATTAAGCCGACCTCGTTTGGCCTGCGATTCCGGCTGTTTCATCAAGGCGAGTATTATTCAGAAATTTCCCTGCAGAAAACGGGAAAACATAACGTCTCCAATGCGATGGTCGCTGCCATTCTGTGTCATACCGCCGGTATTGATGCGGAAGAGATTCGCGAAGGCATCTACCAGTTTCCCGGAATTCGTCGCCGCTACGAGCGAATGGGGTCTTATAAAGGGATCACTTTATTCGACGATTACGCCCATCACCCGACGGCGATTCAGTCGACGCTCAAGATGCTGAGGCAGGAATATCCGGACCGTAAAGTGTGGTGTTTATATGAACCGCACCAGGTCTCGCGCACGCAGGCTTTGATGGATTATTATGCCCGCAGTTTCACTTTGGCAGACAAGATCCTGATTGCCCCTGTTTATGCAGCCCGTGAAAATCTAGGTGAAGAGCCCGTTGAAACCTCAAAAGAGCTTGTAAATCGAATTCTTCGTCATAATGATTCGGCTAGATTCAGCAGTTCCCTTGACCAGATGGTCTCAACTTTAGAGACTGAGGCTCAATCTGGTGATATTATCATTACTATGGGAGCGGGCGAGATAAATCGGATCCATCATGAGCTCAATCGAAGACTTCAAAGAGATTCTTAAGCATTCTGAACCACTGGCCAAGTATTCCTATTTCAAAATAGGGGGACCGGCCCAGTTCTTTCTGGAACCACGCACTGTCGACGAACTGCAGGCAGTCGTTCTGTGTTGTGTCGAAAATGAAATTCCGATCCGTGTGTTTGGCGGGGGCTCGAATATCCTGATTAAAGATTCCGGCGTTCAGGGCGCGGTGATTCGAATTCATGACCAGGAATTTGCCAAGATTCAGATCGACGGGACCATTGTGACGGCTGGTGCCGGCGCGTTACTGTCGAACCTTGTTTCCCAGACCGTGAAAGCGGGGTTGTCTGGCCTGGAAGGTCTGGTCGGGATTCCGGGAACGGTCGGTGGTGCATTGCATGGAAACACGGGTGGCCATAACGGTGATATCGGTCAGTATGCGACGTCAGTTTCCGTGTTAACGGCTCGTGGCGAAAAGTTTGTACGGACCGCGGACGAGTTGAGCTTCAGTTACCGGGAAAGCAGCATCAATGAGTTGGCAATTCTCGAAGCCACTTTTGAACTGAAGCAGGATGATCCCGAAGAAGTCGCTAACCGGATGAAAAAGAACTGGATCATGAAGAAAGCCAACCAGCCTTTGACGCATCAGTCAGCCGGTTGCATCTTCAAGAATCCACGTGGCATGCACGCGGGGGCGTTAATCGAGCAAGCCGGCCTGAAAGGGACACGCATCGGTGGTGCTGAAATCAGCGACCGGCACGCGAATTTCATCATCAACGATGAAAATGCGACGACGGAAAACGTGCTCGATCTGATCAACCTGGCGCAGAATACGGTTTCGGAAAAGTTCGGCGTCGAACTCGAGATGGAAATTGAACTCTGGTAGTCAGAGTCTCCTGTTAGTTTCCAATACAGTAAAGATGCTGAAACGTGCGCAGAAAGATCTGTCCGTCAGAAAAAGCGGGCGTGGAGTTGCTCCGTTCTTTCAGTTCATTTTGAGCGACCTTCTCGAAGCGTGCTGCGTTCGGCTTGAACACATGGGTTGTGCCGTTCTGATCGGTGACGTAGAGATGCTTGTTCGCCAGAATCATTGAGCCCCAGCAGGCGGCACCTCCCGAGCGTTCCTGCCAGACAATTTTTCCGGTCGTGGGATTCAGGCACTGGAAAATATTGGGACCGGCATTCGCCATGAAGAGATGGTCGTTCGTGTAAACGCCCGTCGAAATGCGCTGCGGATTCGGTTCTTCACGCCAGAGTCGCTCTGTGGCGGTGATGTCCCCCGTGCCCTGCATCCGAAAACCGATCGCCGGACCATTATAGCCGCCCATCGCAACGCAGATGTCATTTGCGAGGATCGGTGATGTATACGCGAGGTCCCCTTTTTTGCCTCGCAGCCCGTAACAACTCCAAATGATCTTTCCGGTTTGAGGGTCATAGGCATTCACGCGGAGTGACATGCTGCAAACGATCAAATCCTGACCGTTGACGTTGGCGATGACAGGCGTGCTCCAGGAGCCCATATATTTTCGTTCGTTGTTGCGTTGGCCATCCCCTTCAACCGGTTCTTCGGTTTCCCAGATTGTTTTCCCGCTTGTGAGATCGATGGAGGTCATAAAGACCCGTTTCCCCGGACCGCAGTGCAGAATGACTTTGCCCTCATGCAGGATCGGGGAGACTCCATAGCCCCAAATGTGTTCAAACTCTCCCAGGTCCCGGCTCCAGAGTTCTTTGCCGGCGAAGTCATAGCAGAATAAACCAGCCGAGGAATGCCAGACAACGACACGTTCTCCATCAGAGACGGGGGTGGAGCCACAATAGTTGTTGGTTTTATGCGTAGGCAAGACTTTGTCAAAGTTGACCGTGCGAACCCAGAGTTGCTTGCCGTTACTTCGATCATAGCAATACAGACTGCGCTGGTGTCCTTCCTGTTCGGCACAGGTTACAAACACACGTCCGTTGGAAACAATCGGGCTACTGTTCCCTGAATCAGGAAGCCGGACTTTCCAGACGATGTTCTCTGTGGAACTCCATTCGAGGGGAACCTCAATTTCCCCTGAGATCCCATTGCCGCGGGGGCCACGAAAAGCGGGCCAGTCTTCCGCGGTGAGCGTGGTAGACCCGAGCAGGAGTGAATACGAAAACGCGAAGCAGAGCACTCTGAGAAGCGGTTTCATCTTTTTGCCTTTTTAAAGCGTGATCGATGTCGAACAAATTGGTTTAAGCTATCACATCATGTACCACGTGTCCGTGAACGTCGGTCAGTCGCATGTCGCGACCACCAAAGCGGAAGGTGGATTTCGTATGTTCCAGTCCCAGCAGATGCAGCATGGTGGCGTGGATGTCATGAATTTCCACGCGGTTTTCCACCACTTTATAGCCCCATTCATCGGTAGCGCCATAGACGGTGCCTCCTTTGATGCCGCCGCCCGCCATCCACATCGAGAAGCCAAACGGGTTGTGGTCTCGCCCGTTGGTTCCCTGGGCGAATGGGGTTCTCCCGAACTCGCCGCCCCAGATGACCAGTGTGGTATCGAGCAGGCCGCGCTGTTTGAGGTCTTTCAACAAGCCGGCGATGGGTTGATCGACGGCGCGGGCGTTATTTTCATGATCGCGTTTTAAGTTACTGTGCTGGTCCCAGCGGTCGCTTTTGACACTGGTACAGGTCAGTTCGACAAAACGAACACCCCGTTCGACGAGTCTCCGCGCGAGCAGACATTCTGCGGCGTAGGTGCGTGTGGGTTCGTACTCCGCATTGAACCCATACAGGTCCAGGGTGGCTTTGCTTTCGCTGGTGAACGACATCAGATCGGGAATGGCCATTTGCATTTTGTAGGCAAGTTCATAATTCGAGATGGCCGATTCGATTTCGTCGTGCACGCCGGATTGCTGTTGTTTGAAGCGATCCAGTTGCTGCATGAGTTTGAGTTTTTGCTGTTGAGTCTGAGCCGTTTTTTCCAAACGCTTGACGTTCGCAATTCCGCTGCCGCCCGGCTTGAAGACCGAGCCCTGGAAACTGGCGGGAAGAAATCCACTGTTGAAGCAGTCGAGGCCGCCGGGAGGAATCAAGCCGCCGTTCACAACAACAAAGCCGGGCAGATCCTGGCATTCACTGCCTAAGCCGTAATTGACCCAGGCACCCATGCTGGGACGTCCTTGCAGGCCACTGCCTGTATGGAGAAAGTAATTGGCAAAGGTATGTTCGGGGAATTGAGAAACGACCGAACGAATGACGGCCATGTCGTCGATACAGGTTCCAATATGGGGGAAGAGATCGCTGACGGGGATGCCGCTCTCGCCGTATTGTTTAAAGTTCCACGGACTTTTGAGGACTTTGCCGACGTTGTCAAACTGGGTGTCTTCGACTTTGAAAAACTCGCCCGGATTTTTGCCATTATATTTCGTTAAATACGGTTTCGGGTCGAACGTATCAACTTGTGAAGGACCACCGTCCATATACAGGAAAATGACGTTTTTGGCTTTGGGGGGGAAATGCGTTTTACCGGTGGCGACTCCGGAAAATGCCTGATCCTGCAATAAAGCTGTGAGCGCGGCGGCACCGAAACCGTTGGCACAGTGCTTGAGCATATCACGCCGCGTGAATTGTTGTCGGAATTGGCCGCAGTGCATGTTGCAGACTTTCTGAGGATTCTCTGGAAATCAAAAAACGTAAATAAACTCTTTGAGATTAAAAATCACATGGCCCAGTTCGGCCCAGGTCGTAGCAGGGTCTGGGCTATCCGAATTTTGTTCTGTGCGTTCCAGCACAAATTGCTTTGCTGCTGCCAGTTCGTCTGGTGTGGGTTGACGACTTAACGCCGCTTCGTACATCCAGCGAATCTTGTCGTCGGTTGTTTGTAGATTCGAATCTTTGGCCACCCGTTCTCCCCAGAGCTGCGCCTGTTGAAGCACAAACGGATCATTCATCATGATCAATGCCTGGGCGGGAACATTGGAGACATTACGGCGGCCCATCGTGCTGAACGGACTGGGAGTGTCGTAAGCCAGCATCATCGGCGAGAGGAAATTGCGGCGGACCTGAATGTAAATCGAGCGTCTGCCTTTTCCGTCCAGCGGACCATTGACTGGTGGCTTGCCGCGACCGTCCATAAATTTCGTGAGGTGAACGGGGATGGAAGAGCCGTACATCGTTGTATCGAGTCTTCCGGAAATACTTAACAGCGCATCGCGAATGGCTTCGCCTTCCAGTCGCTTGAGCGGCATTTTGTGGAGATAAATATTATCGGGATCGATTTCCGAAACATTCAAGGCGGTCTGGCTAGCCTGCTGATACGTTTGGGTCAGCACGAGAGACTTAATCATCTGTTTGAGAGAGCGGCCCTCGTTCAGGAATTTTATCGCCAGATAGTCCAGCAGTTCCGAATGCGAAGGTCGTTCTCCGAGGACGCCAAAATTATCGACGCTGGGGACAATGCCCCGGCCGAAGAGGTGCGCCCAGATGCGATTGACGATCACACGATGCGTGAGCGGATTTGCGGGATCATTAATCTCGCGTGCCAATGCAAGCCGCCCGCTTCCGGAAGTATTCTCTGGAGTGACGCCGTTGAGCGCTTCCAGGAATCGCCGTTCGACGACGGGGCCTTGATTTTGATGGCTACCACGAATGAGGACATGGTCGTTTTCCGCACTGCCATCCATGATCGCCATTGCGGTTTGCGATTCGGTTTGAATTGCCTGTTTCAGTTTCGCACGTTGTGCCTGATAGTCTTCGATTTCTTTTTTGAGTGCGAGCCGTTCCGGGCTGTCTGGTTCGGAGAACAGGTCGGGATGAGCGAGGGTCCAGTTGATCAGGGAGACCGTCTGAGAAGCCGGTTTGTCTGGACTGTCAAAGTAATCGTTGAACGCATCGGTGAAGGCTTTTTGGACCTTGGGGCTTTTCAGGCTGACGGAGGTGAGATCGGGCTCGGGAAACTGAGTCGCGTGTTTGACCTGATAGACTTCCAGCGGTCCTTTATCGATGGGGGTGAACTCCAGATGGACGCGATGTCCCTTGTAGCGGGACAGATCATGAAAGACCCATAGCGGTTTGCCGGATTTGTCAGCGGTGACTTTCTTCAATGTCGAGCCGTGCAGGGGGCCGAACAGCAGACGATGAGAATCGACACAAGCATAGACCCAGCAGGAGCCCTTCACCCGGTAGGCGATCGATCCCTGGACTTCGAAGGTGGGAGTGCGGAGCGTTCTTCCTGCACGGGGATAGGATCGTAGTTGATTTTTCTGGTTCATTTGCGGGGATTTCACGTCTTGCAGATCGTTCCAGAGTGGATCGCGGACCGCGGCTCCTTCCAGTTGAACCGTCAGCGGGAGCTGCTGGTCGGCTGGATTGAACAGAAGCGTGCCTCGAGGACGCGGGGCCAGGCCAAAGGTGAAGCCGTCGGTGATGAAGTCTTCCGGGGGACAATTGCCATAATTGACGATGGTTCGGTTGGGTGATTCGGGACTGGCTGGTGCGAAGGGACTAGGTGAAGCCAGTGAAGCTTGCGTGTTCTTCTCCAGCAAGATGGCGGCTTTGAGTTCCTTTTCCGCGGCCTGATTGTTCTGCAGTAATTGAACCCAGCGTTTGAGAATGCCTGGATTGAGTTGCTGTTCTGCTGCCTGTGCATGAAGCCGTTGTTCCAAGTCGGTCGCTTTTCCGGACTGAACCAGTTGCGAGGCACTCTGATAGTAGCGGGAGAAATTTTTGACTTCGTGCTGGAACGCGGCTTTCAGTTTTGCCTTGAGCAGGCTCTGTTGACGCTGATGCAGTTGTTCTGCCCGCTGTACGATGTTCTGATTGTGCGGCATCGATTCAAACCGCACCTGATGATAGTTGCTGCTTTGCAGGTATCCATACAAGGCGTAGTAGTCTTTCGTGGAGATCGCATCGAACTTGTGATCGTGACAACGGGCACAGGAAACAGTCATGCCCAGAAATGATTTGGTCATGACGTCGATCGCATTGTCAAAGCGGTCGGTTTCATCTTTGCGGATATCAACGGGCGAGTGCACCCATTCCCCCAGATACCAGAAGGCGGTTGCCAGGACGGATTCATTAAACTGTTTCTCGGGATTCAATCGGGGCTGTTTGAGTAAATCGCCGGCGATGTGTTCGGTGACGAACTGATCATAGGGCAGGTCGGCATTCAAGGCCCGGATAACGTAGTCGCGATACTGAAAGGCATTGGGGGCATCATTGTCGAACTCGTGTCCTCGTGATTCGGCATATCGCATCAGGTCCAGCCAATGGCGTCCCCAGCGTTCTCCGAATTGAGGTGCTGCCAGAAGCTGATCGACGACCTTCTCGGTGGCGTTGGGTGATTGATCATTCAGGTAGGAGTGAATCTGAGCGGGAGTCGGCGGAAGGCCGATCAGGTCGAAGTAGAGTCGTCGGATGATGGTCCGCTTGTCGGCGGGTTGTGCAGGCTGCAGCTTGTTGGCTTCGAGCTTCGCCAGGATGAACTGATCCACGGGATGTGCCGACCAGTTCTTATTCTTGACCGCCGGTGGTGTCACGTCTTTTAGTGGTTGCCAGACCCAGTGTGTATCACGCCGGTGTTTTAGGTCAAATGTTTCAGCAGCTTCTCTCTCAGCGGGTGGTTTTTCATCGGGCCAGGGGAGTCCCATTTCGACCCAGCGCGTTAAGAGATCAATCTGCTCCTTTTTGAGACGTGTGTCGGGAGGCATCTCGAACGATTCATATCGGACCGCTTCCAGCAGCAGGCTGTCGTGTGGTTTTTTCGTGTCTGCAGAAGGGCCGGAATCGCCGCCTTTCATGATCAGCGAGCGTGCATCGAGTCGCAGCCCCCCTTCGAGCCGTTTGGCTTGGCCGCTATGGCACTTGTAACAATGTTCGGCGAGCAAGGGGCGAATCGACTTTTCAAAGAACTCCAACTGGTCTGGTGTAAACTGGGGAACGGAGTCTGCTTTTGATTTTAGTTCTTCGGCTGAAGTCGAAATACTGACGCAGACGGCCATCAACAGGATAACAGAGCTTATGCGGAGAAAATGCTTCATGCGCGGAGGTTTCTTTTTCAGAATACAGGTCGTGATTCAGCCGAAGCTTGTTATGACAGCATATTCAGTACTACGTGTCATTTCAAAATGGGGGGAACAATATCTTACAATATTGCCATAAGCTATTTTAACGCTTTCAGTTGAAGCGATTCAAGTTTTAATCGGCTAAGCTGAAAAAGAGAGGCAAATTCGCTGGTGGGAGTGTTAAATCAATTCTGGCAATGGTTTGGCGTGTTCTTCTACCAGATATTGCGGACGGCCGCTGAAGTCTTCGACCGTGGTATGCTCTGTATTGATCCCCAGATTATGATACAGCGTGGAAAAGAGCTCAGGGAATGTAACGGGACGATCGACGGCTTCGCCTCCCAGACGATCGGTGGCGCCGATGACCTGACCGGTTTTCATGCCACCGCCGAAGAGGATCGCCGAGTTGACGCGGGGCCAGTGATCGCGGCCAACCCGGGCACTGATTTTGGGAGTCCGCCCGAATTCACCCCAGATGGCGACAGTACAGTCTTGATCGAGTCCACGTTGATGCAGGTCTTCGAGAAGCGCGCTGACGCATTGATCAAATACGGGGAAATCTTCTGCTTCACGTTTGAAGATGGAGTTGTTGGGGCCGCCGTGCCAGTCCCACTTGCTGTAATTCAAAGTCACGACGCGGGCTCCGGCTTCGATCAAGCGGCGGGCCACGAGCATGCTCTGCGGAACGCGAGGAGCGCCGTTACTGTCGATGAATTTAGTGGGATCGCCGGTACCATAGCGTTTGACTGTTTCCGGATCTTCTTTGGAAAGGTCGAGGGCTTCTGCGAGTTGCGACGAAGTCAGCACGCCCATTGCCTGTTCGGTGAAGGTATCCAGGCCGGTCATCATGCCGGATGCGTCTGCTTCCCGTTTGAAATTATCGATACTCTGCAGCAGTTGTTTGCGATCGGAAAGTCGTTCGAGTGAGATTCCATTGAGAACCATATCGTTGCGGGTTGGACCCATGGGACGAAATGGTGAATGCGAGAGTCCCAGGAAGCCTGGTCCTGGTTCGTTGTAAGGGCCGTGAGTACAGGGATAGCAGAGGCTGATGAAGGGGGGCGCTGATTCCACATGCGCGCCTTGAACTTTGGAGACAGTCGAACCGAATTGCGGCCACCCCCCCTGCGGTTTCGTTTTTTTGGGATCATGGCCGTTGAAACACTGGATGGCATCGTGGCCGCTTTGCGAGCCGACGATGGAGCGTACCAGAACCATTTTATCCATGAGTTGAGCCATGCGGGGGAAGGCTTCACAAATTTCAATTCCGGGCACGTTGGTTGAGATAGGCCGCCAGGGACCGGCAATCTCTTTGGGGGCTTCTGGTTTGAGGTCGATCATATCCTGGTGCGGGGGACCCCCGACCAGATAGATCATGATCACGGATTTCTGTCGTTTTTTATGGGCCGGGTTTGATTCGGCTTGTAACAGGCGAGGGAGCGTCAGGCCAGACAGCCCCAAGCTACCAACCTGGAGGAAGTTCCGCCGCGATAAGTGATCGCAAAATGAACCTTGTGCGTGGTTTTGTCCAAGCAGTGTCAACATCTTGATAGTTCTCCCGCTGTCGTCTGAAATCGATTGAGCGTACGAATTGTATCAAATTGTGTTTATGTGTTCCAGTGGAGTCTGTCAGGAACGGAGAATTATTTTCTGGCTCGTTCCCGTAATTCCGGCAGGACCGCTTTAATCCCAAATGTTCCCAGGGAGGCGACCGAGCCAATATTGACGAAGCGGTAGCCTTCATCGATGGCCTGGCGACAGCGGTCGAGGTCGGCGAAGGTAATTCCGGCGGGTTTATTGGCGCGCGCAACCCGTTTGGGGAAGTCTGCCAATAATTTCAGGAGTTCAGGGTGTTGTGTCTGACCGATGATTCCGAGAGAAGCAGAGAGGTCCATGGGACCGGCGAAGACAACATCGATGCCATCAACGGCGGCGATTTCTTCAATGTTTTCAATGCCTTCCGGCGATTCAATCTGCGCGACGATGGCGGTTTCCTCATTGGCGTGTGGCAGATAATCATCGAAGGAAAAATCCATGAACATCGTCCAGTCGGGAGAGACGCCTCGGGTTCCTTCGGGCGGATATTTTGCGTACTGTACGGCCAGCTTTGCTTCTTCTGCGTTGTTGATCTGCGGAACCATGATAGTGTTGGCTCCGATGTCGAGTGCTTTTTTGAAGTAAATCGGGTCCAGACCAGGCACGCGGATCATCGGCATGCAGCCTTTGCGGCGGGCAATTTCCGGGAGATGTTTGACTTCATTCACACTGTAGGGACGATGTTCCAGGTCGATCCATAAAAAATCGATTCCGGTGTCGACGGAAAGTTTTGCCAGGATTTCAGAGGCATCCGGCATGCCGACGCCGAGAGCAACCTCTCCCTGAGAAAGCAGCGTTTTGATCTTATTTACGAACATCGTGAGGTCCTGAAAAGAAAACAACGATCGTGAAGCGAAAAAACATGATAAGCAGAAACGAAGAAACGGCATACCCTGAGAGAGTATGCCGTTTCTGATTTATCATTTTTAATCAGAATCCGGTTTCGTCAAAATCTAGCGACTGATGTAGTACATCGCGGGGTCGTCAATGATCCACTCAGTGGACCAGGTGCGACCATTGTCCTGATTGCAGACATTGAAGAATGCGGTATGGAACGACTGAATTCTTGTTCCATAAGGCAGGTGCGATGCAAAGCGGTCAGCCGGGGTCAGAGGATCGACGCCAGGGCTGGCATAATAGTGAATACGTCCATCGGGTGTGAATGACATGCCGAGTGTCCACCAGCCGGTCTGTTTAATTTCCGGTCCGATAAAATCCTGACCTGATGTATCTGCCCGGACGACAAACACGGCAGAATCTTCTCCATTTGGGCTATCTGTTTTACTGTTGAACTGAATGAACATTCCCAGGTAGAGGGTTTCCATTTTTGTGGAATAGCTACTGCTGCGGAAAAATCTTCTGCGTCGAGTGCTTTTTGATTTCATGGGTGCTTTAACTGCAGTTCGGAAGCCGAAGGATGTGCCGATTTTGTCTTCCCATTCCTCAAATGGCGGAAGATAAACACGCGTAATCACGCTGGGTGAAAAATTGACTGAGACCATGTTACCCTGCATGATCAGGTCGTCCTGATTAGTTCCCCGGCTGCCTTGCCCTGGAACGCCTGTATGCAGGCTTTTCATCAGTAAGGCCCCTTTACTGCCGGGGAGACCGCCTGGTGGGGTAGGAACACGCTGCAGAATATCTGGTTGTCCTCGCTTGGCACTTTCTGTCCAGATACTGTTGGAGGATTGACCCAGGGGATACCGGGTCTGTTTATCAACGTTGTAGCTACTTTTAGGGAGATTGGTGACGAATTCCCAGGATTCATCTTCAAAATCATCCCAAGACCCATCTACTTTTGTGCCGGTTCCCGGCACTACTTGTGCGTTTACATCGGCTCCTGCAATGAGAATTGAGGTTCCTGCGATCAAAGCCAGACAATGTCTGGAGAAAAAATGATTCCATTGGAGAAGCATGATTTTCTGTTCCTGGCAATATTTTGTTGAAAAGAGAGAGCAGGGAAGCATTTGTTCCCGGCCTTTTGGAATATTAGGTAAACGAAACGTGTAATTCACACATTCCTGCTGCGCGTGATTTTCCGCAATTGTTGCATTACTGGAATTATCGGATGGATCGGCAGGAATGGTTCAAATTCCCCTGATGCGTCTGATTTGATGTAAGTTCTATTACTGTCAGTGTTTTTGACTGAATGATGTCGTTATAAGTTCAAACAGAGGTACCGAATTTTGGTGCTCATAGACCTATATCCGTCGCAGCTTTTGTATTTTGACTGACGGGTACAGATTCCTGCTGGTTTCCTCATTGAATTGGGCGGGCGGAATTGGATTTCGAAAATGGACTCGCTAAGATAGCGGCTTGCTTTTCAAGCTGAATTCTATCGTTCCAGAGGGCTGTGGTCCCTGGCGAGTCAATTCATCGGCGGCCTTGGCGCGAGTGTCTCTGGTGATTCTTTCGATTGCATCAATATTTCGAGAACGTAATGACTGATCCTCAAGTCTCTGAGCAGGATGCTCTTTCTCAGAGTTTAATCGATACAAAGCAGGAAGAATTAATTCTAGTCCTGGATTTTGGATCTCAAACTTCCCAGTTAATCACAAGACGAGTTCGCGAGCAGAACGTCTTCAGCCAATTGGCACGTCCCAATCTTTCCGCTGAGCGTATCAAAGAACTCAATCCGAAAGGGATTATCCTTTCTGGTGGTCCTGCCAGTGTGTATGGGGAAGACGCACCTCAGGCGGATCCAGAAATCTTCAATCTGGGGATTCCGATTCTGGGGATCTGTTACGGTATGCAGCTTGTTTGTGATTCCCAGGGCTGTGAAGTCAAATCAGGAGAATCCCGGGAATTTGGCCGCACACCCTGTACTGTGAGCGACCACACGAATTTGTTCTCAGGGGTACCTACGAATTTCGTTGCCTGGATGAGTCATGGTGATCAGGTTCAGAATCTGAGCGAACACTTTACTTCGCTGGCGTCGACGGAAACCTGTCAGTTTGCCGCGGTCAAGCATCACAGTAAGCCTTTCTTTGGACTGCAGTTCCACCCTGAAGTCACACATACCGAATTTGGTGGCATGTTGCTGTCCAACTTTGTGAAAAAAGTATGCGGGTGTGAGGGGACCTGGAGAATTTCCAATTTGATCGAACAGGAAATTGAATCGATCCGGGAGCGGGTGGGCGATAAGCGTGTGATCTGTGGCTTATCGGGGGGCGTTGATTCCTCGGTCGTTGCTGCCTTGCTGTACCGTGCCATTGGTCCGCAGCTTTCGTGTATTTTCGTAGATAACGGCTTATTGAGAAAAGGGGAAGCCGACGAAGTGTCTCACCGTTTTGGCGAACACTTTAAAACCGACCTGCATGTTGTCGATGCGCAAAAGATGTTTTTATCGGAACTGGCTGGAGTCACTGACCCACAGGAAAAACGGAAAATCATCGGTCGATTGTTCATCGAAGTGTTTCAGAAAGAAGCGAAGTCGATTGAGAACGCCCAGTTTCTGGCACAGGGAACCCTGTATCCTGATGTGATTGAATCAGGGTCCAATCCTGATGGTCCGGCAGACACGATTAAGTTGCATCACAATGTGGGGGGATTACCGGAACAGCTCGGCTTTGAACTGATTGAACCTCTGCGCGAACTGTTTAAAGATGAAGTTCGCGAAATGGGGCACGAACTGGGGCTGCCTGACGATTTGATTTACCGCCATCCATTCCCCGGCCCCGGGCTGGCGGTGCGTTGTCTGGGTGAAGTCACAGAAGAACGGTTGAAGGTTCTCCGGGAAGCGGATCTGATTGTGATCGATGAATTACACAAAGCAAATCTGTATCGCCAAACCAAGCAGGCATTTGCTGTCTTGCTTCCAATTCGATCGGTGGGTGTGATGGGCGATGGTCGAACTTATGAGGATGTCGCTGCGATTCGTGCTGTCGAAACAGATGATTTCATGACTGCCAACTGGTCTCCTCTGCCTCACGAAGTTCTGGAGCGCATGTCGACCCGCATCACCAATAATGTGCGGGGAATCAATCGCGTGGTGTATGATATCAGTTCAAAACCGCCTAGTACGATTGAGTGGGAATAACATTTCCCCAACACCATTTCATACTCTCAAAAATGAATGGTGTGTCGTAGTAACAACAGCCGCCCGCGGAGGGATTCTGGTGATTGAGCTGAAATGGACTTGATTTCCGGTGCGATCCGGGTATTTTAGGATGTATTCGTTAATGTTCTTTATAATTTACTCGCCTTGGAAGTCTAATCGAGCGCATCGCATTCAACATTGAATCGATTTCAGATCGTTTGGCTCCACCCCACCTTTGAATTCCTCATACACGTAGATTGCGTTTCCTGGTATAGAAAGTCGAAATACATGTTTTCGGTTACTCAGCAAAAATGGTTTTGTCTGGTTCTTATTTGTTTCACAGGTCTAGTTGGCGGGAGCTTTTTTTCCTTAGCAACCGCGCAAAAGCCGCTTCCGAATGAAGGTGATTTATCCAAGCGGTTAAAGCGGATTCCTGCGACGCCTCCGAAAGAGAGTCTCAAGGGGTTTAAACTGGAGCGTGATTTTCAATTGGAACTGGTGGCTGCCGAGCCGGATGTTATGGACCCGGTGGATGCCTGTTTTGATGAAAACGGGCAAATGTATGTGGCCGAGATGCGAGGCTATCCATATCTGCCGGATCAGGTTCCAGATTATATTCCCGGTCCTGTTCGAAAGAATGCGGGTGTGATTCGGTTATTAAAAGATACCAACGGCGATGGCAAAATGGACAAGAGTTTTGTCTTCGCGGATACAATTACCTGGCCGACATCAGTTTGCTGCTATGACGGTGGCGTGTATGTGATCGCACCCCCTTATATTTATTACTTCAAAGATACTGACGGTGATGACAAAGCCGATGTTCGTGAGACGGTCTTTACCGGGCTGCGAACCAATAATGTGCAAGGTTTGGCGAACAATCTGAAATGGGGTTTGGATAATCATATTTACTTTGCCGGCGGGACCAACGGCGGGTCCATTTTGAAAGACGGTAAAGAAGTGATCCCCGCAGGCCGACGGGATTTGAAGCTGAATCCTAAGACCAGAGAACTGGTAGCAGTAACGGGTGGTTCCCAGTTTGGGCATTCGATGGATGACTGGGGAAATCGTTTTGTTTGTAGCAACAGTAACCACATTCAGCATGTGGTCTATCCCAGCAACTATTTAAAACGAAATGCGTATCTGGCGGTTCCCGGCGTGTTACGGACTGCAGCCAAGCGTGGGGCGGCTGCTCCCGTGTTTCGACGAAGTCCGCCGGAGCCTTATCGTGTGGTGCGCACCGCGCGGCGTGCCGCTGATCCTAATTTCCGCAAACGTCTTTCGCCAACGGAACTAGTGGCGACCGGTTTCTTTACTTCCGCCACCGGAGTCACCATTTATCGTGGTGGTGCTTATCCTGCTGAATTTCAGGGGAATGCATTCATCGGCGATGTTGGTGGGAACCTGATTCACCGTAAAACGATGGATGGTAAGGGAGCCACCTATGTCGCGACTCGGGCTGATGAAGATACCGAATTTATTACTTCCGATGATAACTGGTTTCGTCCGGTCAATTTTGTAAATGCACCGGATGGGACGCTGTGGGTTCTCGATATGTATCGGGAAACGATCGAACATCCCTTTTCGATTCCAGAAGATATCAAGCGACATCTTGACCTGGAAAGCGGTCATGATCGCGGGCGGGTTTATCGACTGAAGCATCCCGACGGGAAGACATTCAAAGTTCAGAAATTAGGTAAGCTGCCTGTCGATCAACTGGTATTGCAGCTGGAATCACCGAACAGCTGGAACCGGGAGACCGCGCAACGTTTGATTTGGGAACGTCAGGACAAGGCGGCGATTCTGCATCTGATCAGACTGTTTCAAACATCAAAGCAACCATTGGGACGTTTGCATGCGTTATGGACTCTCGATGGTTTAAATGCGTTGAATTCCGATATTCTGATAAAAGCGTTACAGGATTCCGAAGCCGGGATCCGAGAGCATGCGATCCGGTTGTCTGAGAAGTACGCGAAAGAGAATTCGGAACTGTCTCAGGCGGTGTTAAAACTGGCCGATGATCCGGAATACCGGGTGCAGTTGCAACTGGCCTTTTCGCTGGGTGAATTTGACAGGCAGGCGGCGATTGCCGGTTTGACAAAACTGGTGGATTCAAAGAATTATGATGGAGACATGCAGGTCGCGGTGCTGACCTCTTCTGCAGATATTGCCGGGCCTTTAGCGGTGAATTTTCTCCGGGAATCAGCTGGCAAACTTTCCGGTTCCAAACGACCTCTGGTGATCGAGCTGTTACGTATTGCTGGTGCGAAAAAGGAAACAGATGACGCATTGGCTGTGTTGGATTTTGTCTCGGGAGACTCCATCTCGCTGGTTCAGAAACAGTTGGTACTGGGAGCTTTAGGAGAAGGTCTGGGCCGACGTGGCGCTTCTCTGGCTTCATTACTGAAAGATCCTCAGATTAGCCCTGAGGTGAAACAGCGATTTGATAAAAACATCGCTGAAGCTGTTCAAACGGCCGAGGACGAAGACAAACCAGTGGCAGAAAGGGTGGCTGCGGTTCGCTTGCTGGGCTTCATGGATTTTAGTGTGGCCGGTGATGTGCTGTCAGAGGTGCTGAATCCGCGTTCCTCACCGAAAATTCAGTTGGCAGCCGTTGAAGCGTTATCCAGGATGGAGCACAAAGATGTAAGCGCTGCCCTGCTGACAAACTGGTCCGGATTCAGTCCGGCTGTGCGGACCGATGTGATTGATGCGTTATTGGGATCATCCGGTCGGATTGACAGTTTGCTGGGCGCGATCAAGAACAAGCAGGTCAAGCTCAACGAGATTTCCCGCGACAAAAAAGATTTGTTGATGAATCATCCCAATAAGGAGATTCGCAAGCGCGCTCGCAAGGTGTTGGGAAGCGAAGTCAATAGTGACCGGGCGAAAATCGTGGCTGCGTATCAGGCGGCTTTGGAATTAAAGGGGGACGTGGAGAGTGGTAAGAAGATCTATCTGAAGAACTGTGCTGGTTGCCATAAGGTGGGGGATCAGGGACATAATGTCGGCCCGAATCTGGCAACGACGAAAAACAAGTCCAACGGTGACTTGCTGATCGCCATTCTGGACCCCAGTCGTGAAGCTCAGTCCAATTACAACACTTATACGATTGTGACAGAGCAGGGGAAATTGTTCACCGGCATCATTGCTGCAGAAACAGCCACCAGCTATACGATTCGCAGAGCGGAAGGGAAGGAAGATGTGATTCTACGAAACAACATCGATACTCTGCTTTCCAACGGCGTTTCTTTAATGCCCAATGGCTTGGAGAAAGAAGTCAATCAGCAACAGATGGCGGATTTACTGGAGTTCATCAAGACTCTGGAAGCACCTCCTCAAAAGTAGAGATTCTCAGTCGTTCATAAAAAAAACAGCCCGGTCAGACTGTACTGACCGGGCTGTTTGATTTGATACAGCGTGCTTGAGAGAGGTTTACCAATCCATTCCCAAAGAAATCGAACCACCGAGTAGACTCAGGTCTCCCGATTCACTGGCAGCCGATCCGGCACCATTCCACCACATTCCGTCCCAGGCCGCACGGACCCAGACCAGAGCACCGGTTTGCAACACGAAATCAGCTTGCAGACCGACTTGAACTTCAGTGATACTTAATGATTTTTTAGATTTAGTCTGTGCGACTGCAACAGTCGGTCCGGGCGATCGGTCTTCTGCCGAGTATTTAGAATTACCCCAGAGAGCTGAATATTTCAGGCTCGAGATTAAAGACAGGCTGGATGTTCCTTTGGAACGTCTGTCAAACAGTCCGAGAGGACGTCGGGCTTCGCCGAATACGACCAGACCATTTCCATCAAAGCGATGTCCTGCATCTGACGAAACTGGTGCACCACTTGCAGTACCGACTGCCTGGTATGTCTGACTGACTGAAGCATGGCGGTAACCACCTCCGAAAGTGGTTTGCCAGCGTTCAAAATTCAGTTCCTGGCTTAAATCAACATCAATGGTATAAAGTTTCATATTACTGGATGTGGTGATAAAGTCACCCGCCTGACCGCCTGCTCGTAAGCCTCCGGTCGTTGTTTTTGTGGGCAGTCCGTTAAAGAAGATGAAGTTATTAGGTGAAACTGCTCCATTACTGGAGTTATCTTCAAACTGGAACCAGCGAACCTGAGCACTCAGACCTTCATTATCAATTACGCCCAGATTGATTCGGGGAGCAGACTGATAATTGTAAGGGAAATCGTTGGAAGTTGTGACCGTTGTCATTCCCGACTGATCTTCAGTGAAAAATGCGGTGTCAGTATCGAAACCCGGTTTCAAGAATACCGCAGCCGCGCCGGCGACGATTCCCAAACGTTCGTAGCTCATATCATCCAGGTAGGGTTCTTCAATCCAATCGCCTTGAGTATATTCTTCAACGGGTCCGTAATACTCACCACTGTTGTAATTTTCGGGCATGGCAATGGGGGATAAATCGGAAGTCCGAGGCGACGACGGTGCAAACGAGACAGCGTCGATGGCGGGTGCCGGTTCATAATTCTCTGAGGTATTTGAAATTCTGAAGACCCCTTCAGATTCATTTGATGGTTCGACAGGGAAATCTGTTTGAGAATACAGTGCCTGCGTTGAAAAACAGCAGATTCCCGCAATTATCAAGCCAACGAATCCGTTCGTTCTCATAGCTTAATCTCTCCATTTCAGTTCAATCAGAATTGTTTAAATTCTGTTGACTGAAAGATGCGAATTAAAAACTAACCTCTCCGACATAACACGCTTTGTGAATTCAGAGCATTCTTGTTCGTAAGTACAGCAGTAAATCGGGCTATGTGGACAACCCGCTGTCATAATTGATCGGCTCGTTATTGCTAAGAAGACCATTAAAAACGGTACATCTTGAAAAAACAGTATGATTTTTCGTAAGAAAAGATTCGAATGTATACTTGGGGATTCAGGAAATCCCAGCCCATTTTGCCCATTGTTTTGTCAGGTCAATTCCTTAAGCATCGATTAAGTAATGAGTTATGGATTTAGAAAAAAATGAGAAATGCCGGTGTGAAGAAATGATTCATCGTTAGTTTTGCGGTTGCCGTTCGTCTGTACTGTGAGAATTTTGCGTTCTCATCGAGGTCGCTGAGTAGAAAAAACATGAGTCAGCATTCCATTCTGGTTCGATCAACTGGCCGTTTTCCTGCTTTCAAGGGGCTGTCATGATTGTTATAAGTGGAATTCAGTGGTTATATTTTACCTATTTTACTCAAATTTCTTTGACTTCGGTTCAGAGTAGTTTTTAGCATCAAAGGCTGGATTTCTGTTAATACGCAGAAAAAGCGAAGCAGGGGTGGTGGTCGAATGTTTTTTTTACAGCCCACTTCGTTTCAGAGTGAGTTGGATTGCATCAGAAATTAACAACTAACAATAAAACAGATTGGCATTTAAGTTTGTTGTAAATCTGGAAGTGAGCTGTGAAATTTCACTTCATTTACGGTAAAATGCCATGGCAAATTTAGAGTTTATGGGAGACAGCAGATGTTACTGACATCTTGGGTTGAGTCGATGCGAGTTGCTTTTGAAAAAAGCCGGAAGGCTACTTTAAATCCTCGTCGCCGACTTCAGCTTAGAAGCGTTCCTTCTTCAGCACGTCAGAAAGTTCAACGCCGGATCGCGATTGAGCAATTAGAAGATCGAACTCTTCTAACCTCGTTGATTATCAATCAGCTGACGGCAGGGTTGGGGTTAACGCTCGATAATTCGGTACTGGACCCTGATGCAGATGGTGTCTCCAATTTCGATTCGATTATCCTGGAAGACCTGACGATTGATGCTTCGTCCGGATCTGGTGTTTCGATTGATCTTGATAATCTTACATTCAGCGATCCATTTTCGATTCTGTTTGATAATGTTTCGGTCACCGGCACAACAGGGACCGGGATTGATATCGAACTTTCGAATCTGCTGGTTGATACGATCGCCATTGATAGTTCGACGATTACCGGAGGCGTGGGAAATGCCTTCAATGTGGATTTGACCAATGTGATTCTCAACGAATTTAATGTGATCGATTCTGTGCTGTCAGGACAAGCGGGCGCAGGCGTGAACGTGGCGGTGAATGCTTCGACAGTGGAAGAGACTTCCATCCGACGTTCGACGATCGACGGGGTATCGATTGACGTTTCGAATGGCTCTGTCCTGCGACATACGACGATGGCAGACAACACGATCGCGGGAACATCAGGAAATGATGGCGTAAATGTCAACATCGTTGACTCTCTAGCCGAAGAATTACGGCTGACAAATAACAACAGCATTCAAGGTGTGAGTATCAATGTTGATGACACCGCTGCCGGCGGTGCTGCGTTATTGACCGAATTGTTCATTCACAGCAACGTCATTACAGGCAATACAGCTGGTGCTGGTGTGCAGATTGATTTGAACAACGTTGATCAGTTTGTTTCCATTACCGAAAACTCGATTACTGCAAATACCGGGCACGGGATTGTTTTTGACCAGACCGATGGTGATTTGAGCGGTGATATTTCTGATAACGTGATCGCGAATAATACCGGTCATGGTGTCTTCTTCACTCCAACGACCACAAACCCCGTTCCCACGGGAGACGGGGCACCTGGTGTGCCTGCGTTTGCTGGAGTGCCTGGTCCGACAGATAAAATTGATTTCGCAGCACCGCGGAACGAAGTTCAACTCATTACATTTCTTGGTGTACCTTCCGGGGGAACATATACGATTTCCTACACGGGAGGAAATGGTATTACTGAAACCACCGCAGGAATTCTTCACACTGCGACTGCTGCACAGGTTAAGGCAGCGATGGTTGCCGCATTCAGTGAAATCGGTGTTGGCGATATTCTGGTAAATGGAAACTTCCTGGATGGCTATGAAGTTGAATTTGTGAATGCCGCCGGCGGTTTGAATGTGAATCCCCTTACTGTTGATACGAGTGGCTTCAATAGTCTGCCTCCGACTGTTTCCGTTACGACGAGTACTGCTGGCAATTTGAATGAAATTCAACACTTCGAACTTACGGGAACTCCGGCTTTTGGATTGTTTCAGATTAATTTCATCGGTCAAACGATTATTTTGCCGTTCAGTGATGCTGATCCGACAAATCCTTCTGCTGCAGGAAATATTGCTGCCGCTTTAAATAGCGTTGCGAATGGTTTTGGTTTCGCGGGAACTCCGATTGATGTGGTGGTCAACGGAAATGGATTCGATATCCTGTTCCTGGATACTGGTTCAATGCATGATCTGGATATTCCTCAGATCACCGTTGATGCGGCTGGCATGCGATTATTCGTCAATGTTGTACAAGGGCCCGTAGAGCTCAATCCCAACAAACCAAGTTCGCAGACGATTACGTTTGTGGATGTATTCGGTGCTGTTCAGACACCAGATCCCGGCGGTTCTTTCCGACTGACATTCCAGGGGGAAACGACGGGGGACATTGTCATCGATGTTGACCCCGCTGTGACTGCTGCTAACATTGATGCTGCTTTACAGGCACTTCCTTCCGCTTCAACCCAGACTGGGTTGGAAGGTGATTTCATTGTTACCGGTGACTTTGCGACCGGCTTCGTCGTGGAATTCAATGAAATTCAACATTTGGATCTGGTTGCATCTAATCTGCCTACTTTTGGTAGTTTTCAGTTAACGTTCCTGGGGCAGACAGTGAATCTACCGTTTACTGATGCGATTCCTTCTGCAGCAGCCGCTACTAATATTGAAAATGCATTAAACCAAATTGCCAACAATCTGGGATTTGCTGGCAATCCGGTGAATGTGGTTGTGAACGGCCCCGGCTTCGATATTATTTTCCTGGATTCAGGGACTCTGGCGAATGCCGCCATTCCGCAGATTGTTTCGGATGCATCTGGCTTAAGGTTTGATGTTGATATCACGGAAGTCGCTCAAGGTGGTGCCAGTAATAATGAGCAGCAACGGTTACAATTTGAAAACGTGTTAGGGACGTTCCCTTTCAATTTTGCGGGTAATAATATTACCAACCCGCCAGCCGGTGCTGCGTTTACACTGACATTCCAGGGGGAAACGACAACGGGCATTCAAATTGAACTCACTCCGGGAGCAACCGCTGCGAATATCGACGCTGCTCTTGAAGCGCTGCCCTCCGCGACGACCGGAGATGATTTTACTGTTACAGGTGACTACAACACCGGATTTGTGATTACGTTCCAGGGGGATTTTGCGAATACGAACGTTCCGCTCCTGACTGCGAATGTATTCCCCCTGGATGTAGAGTCTTCAACGCGACTCGGAAATTTTGATATCACGTCAGTGGGGCCGATGATTGGCGATGTGCTTTCCGGTCCCTTGTTGCCATTCGTTGATTTAGTCGCATCGACAGTACAAAATGGAGTTGGTGTTAACGAAGTTCAGACCATTGCGTTCCCCAGTGTCCCGGGAGCAGGAACATTTACTCTTGATTTTGCCGGAAGCACAAATGGTCCTGTTACATTGCCTTTCAACGCGACCGCTGCCGAAGTGCAGGCTGCATTAGAGAGCCTGGATTCGATTGGTGCTGGTAACGTTCTGGTCACAGGTTCGGTTTCTCCCGCCGGGTTTGCTGTCGAATTTATTGGTGACTTCAGAGCTGATCCTGTTGGCAGCCTGATCGTGCTAGACGGTTCGGGATTACTCGTGGTAGCTCCGACTGTGACAACAGTGACGGAAGGGACCACTAACAACGAAGTTCAGGAAGTGATGATCAATGGCGCTCCGACTGGAGGTAGTTTCACACTCTCCTTTGATGGTGCAACAACAGGCGCGATTGCTTTCGACGCAGATGCAGCCGCGATTATTGCTGCATTAGAAGCCTTGCCCACAGTCAATGCCGGTGATGTGATTGTGCGTGGTGACGCTTTGAGTGGTTTTGAAATTGAATTTGTGGGAATCCTGGCCACAATCAACGTGCCTCAGATTATGGCTGATGCGAGTGGGCTGACCGGCGGCACAGATCCTTCCATTACCATAAAAACCACCACCGTTGGCGGTTACCTACGCGGGATCCGTGGTAACACGATCACCGGTAACTCAGGTGCTGGTATTGAAGTCGATCTGGCAATGTACACATCTTTCTATGGCGATGTGGCCAGCAATACGATCAGCTCCAACAATACACAGGGAATTAATCTGGTTGCCTCTGATTTCACAAGCTTGAAGAGTGTTGATTTCAGTCTGTCTGTCGATGGAAATACGATGGATGATAACCGAGGTGCTGCGATTGCTGTGAATATGGAAGATACAGCAACCGGTGATGTGAGCATCACGAACAATACCATTACTGGTTCCCGGAATGACAGTAACGTCTCAACACCATACACCGGCGATGCCATTTATATTGACTTGTACGGAACTGATGTCAGTTTTGAAGCATTCAACCAACTGCGTGATTTAACCATTGACGGCAACTTCATTGGTACGGATGCCGCCAATACCGCAGGGCAGGGAAATGCCGGACATGGTATTGGAATTCATATTGAGGAATCTACGATCATTGATCGGACCCAGATTTCCAATAACGTGATTGCCAATAACAGCACTGACGGAATTAACTTCCATCGTGAAGATGATGCCCGTGTCGGACGTGATGTGATTGATCCTATCGTGGGTGAAGAGCGAGCTGTGATGATTTACAGTAATACGATCACCGGCAACAGCGATGGGGTTGATATCCTGGCCCAGAACGGAAACCTGACAACGACTGATTTTGAGATTCGGGATAACGTCATTTCGACAAATGTCCGCGATGGTGTCAGTCTGCATGCAGAAGCAGATGCCACAATATTTGCTGACATTATCAATAATGAAATTACCTTGAATGGTATCAATGGTATTGAGTCAACAACACGTACGACCAGCTATTTCGGGACTGACCGGCGTGATGTTTCCGGAACCTGGATCCAAAATACGATTAGCAACAACTCTTCGCATGGAGTTCGTATTTCCGGCCGCATCGGTAACCGCAATATGTTGTTTATCGGTTTGGATGGGGTTGATCCGATTACCGGACTTGATCGTGGTAACATGATCGAAAATAACGGTAACGACGGGATTCAGATTGCTGCTCACTTAGA
The DNA here is from genome assembly GCF_007744675.1 of Gimesia alba. Lineage (NCBI taxonomy): Bacteria > Pseudomonadati > Planctomycetota > Planctomycetia > Planctomycetales > Planctomycetaceae > Gimesia > Gimesia alba. The sequence continues at coordinate 5,769,220 of NZ_CP036269.1, read as the reverse complement.
TCGTATCGAAGGTAATGTCAAAATTGCCAATAACTCGATTCTTTCCAACTCAACCGGCGGACTGGAGATTTCCGGTGAAAGTCTTGCTTCATCAATCGATGAGAACCTGATTGCTTTTAACAATGGTAAAGGGGTTGATATCAACTCCAATACCCAAACCGTGTTCTTGCGAAATAACGTTATTACAGAAAACACTGGGGACGGATTAGAAATTCTGAGTGCGAATGTCATTATTCATAACGAATTGAATTTCACTCAAAACGTCTTTATTGGTGGTGCTGTCACAAGCGTCACAGCAATTGGCAACTTCATTGATAATAACGGAGGTCGTGGTGTCGACCTGCAAACAGAAGAACAGGCGAATTCTGACTTTATCTTTGGTGACGGTACAGAAACCGGAGCCAACCGCGTTGTGTCGAATGCCTTGGAAGGCTTCTATGTGATTACCACCGCTTCCCGCGGTCAGGATCAGGATGCAGACAGTACGGCTACCCTGGATGCTACCGGGAATGTAACGACCTCAAGCCAGGATATGGTTTTACAAATTGATAGAAACTATATCCAAGATAATGGTGTGAATAGTAATTTCTCGACTACCGGTTTGATCTTGCGAATCGGTACTTCCTCTTCCAGTACCAGCTTTACGAGCCAGACACCCGGCTCGGATGCCAGTGTAGGAGATGAAGATGAATTCGACAGTGCTAATGGTCGATCCAATGTTTCTGTGACAAACAACGAATTTGAAGGTAACTTTGGTGAAGATTTTTATGTTGAATCTTTTACCTCGACCGTTGATCCTCCGACAACCCAAGATATCTGGAATGCTGGTTCGACCCCTGAGTTCCGCGTGCTGAGTTCTTATCGCCGCGACCCATTGGCTCGTTTGAATCTGGTGTTTCAGGATAATACCGGTAACGGTTTGAATGTTGCCAACGTGGGAGCATTCTATGATAATGCGGAATCCGTATTTAAATCTCGTCTTCGTAATGGTGCTCCTGCACCGAATCCGGACGGTCCCTTTACATCCGCAACCCGCCGTCGTAATGCACAACGCGTGGCGTCCCGAACGAATTTGGCTCCGTTCGATTTACCAAACGAAGCCCCGACTGCTGTTGGAACCGTGGCTGATGCGTTCGTCTCCTCACCAGGGGGCCCCATTCAAGTTACCACGACAACCGCGCATGGGTTATTTTCCGGCTCCACAGTGGAAATTACCGGTGTCTTTTCCAATGAATTGCTCGGTTTCTTTACCGATCTGAATCCGGTGAATGGTGTCTTTGTAATCGATGTGATCGACGCTTTGAACTTTACTTTGCGGAGCACCGAAGGGGCACAGCTTGGTACTGTCATTCAGAACTTTGGTACCTGGTCTTTCAACGATACGGGAGCCTTCCTGTATGATGGGATGGGAGTCAGTACATTCCGGATTGCTCAAGGTTTTGACGGAGTGACTGGTTCTGGTTTGGGCGATGGTTTCCAGGAAGGAGATTCATTTTTAACGGAAACAAATCGACCGGGAACGATCTTTGGAGAACTCAACTTTGGTTGGGATATCTGGACTCCCGATTCAGATACTTTCCTGCCTCCTGAAACCAATACATTCCTCACGGCTGATATTTCTGTTGCTGTTCCTGATCCGACAACAGGTGCGATTACCGATCCATTTACCATTTCTTTCACTGAAGATGTGATTGGAGTGGATATCACTGATTTCGTGTTGCTGCGAGACAATGTGGCGGTCACTTTGAGCGCCGGTATGCTGACGCAAATCGATGCTCGTACGTTTGAATTGGACCTGAGTTCTGTGACTGGCCTCGAAGGTGAATACCAGTTGCGACTGAATGCTGACAATTCGATTACTGATGCTAAGTACGACAATAATCTCGCTTCAAATATTTTCTTTATTCCAGTCAATACCCTGCTGTTTGGCGATGTCGAGCGGTTTACTGTTGATACGACCGCTCCCACAGCCGATATCGTGGATGTCTCTCCTGATCCTCGCAGCGAAGCCGCTGGTGAAGTGGTTGTGAACTTCTCGGAAGATGTGGACGGCGTCGATCTGAGTGACTTTACAATCACGTTCAATGGGGGCACTCCTGTTAATCTAGCTTCCACTCCAGCGACTCTGACGCAGATTACTGGATCACAGTTTGTTCTCGATCTGAGTAAAGTGACCAGTCTGTCGGGCGACTATGAATTAACGCTAAATACAACGGGATCATCAATTACAGACCTGGCAGGCAATGCACTGGCTGCCAATGCAGTTGATATGTGGGTCAACGATACTCTGGCCCCGATTGCCCAGTTTGTGAATGTTACAGATCCGGTTCCTTCGGGAACCGACCCCGGTTTTTCCGTTTTCATGAATTTCTCTGAAAATGTGACAGGGCTGGCATTGTCTGATTTCACGCTGACAGATCCCAGTGGGAATGTGATCGATCTTTCAACAACCGGTGCCAGCATTAACGCGATCACACCTTCACAATATGAAATTGTTCTGGGCACCTTGGCCGATGCTAATGGTATTTATACGCTGACTTATAATGCGGAAGGCTCTGCTGTTCAGGATGCTTCGGCCAATCAGGTCGCCGGTTCTACATCTGAGACCTGGCAAAAGGGTGTAGAAGTCATTGCACCGACGGCTGGCATTCAAGATATCACACCAGATCCACGTCCTTCAGGTTCTGTCGTTGGTCTGGTGACGATTAACTTCTCCGAAGAAGTGACCGGTGTTGATATTTCTGATTTTGAGTTACTGTTTGATGATGGAAGTGGTCAGGTCAGTATCCCCATTGGGGGGTTAACTGTGACTGCCTTGAATGCATCAACCTATCAGATTGATTTGAGCTCTGTCACTGCACTCGATGGAGATTATACCCTTAACTTGCTGGCAAACGGCTCCATTGCGGATCTGGCAGGGAACACGTTTGTGACAGGTGCTTCAGACAGCTGGCGAACAGGGGGGACAGGGCCTGTTGCTACGATCGAAGATCTGCCTGCGACACTGGTTACTAATGCCGGTGTTGTGACTGTCACGTTCAGTCAGGCAGTGACCGGTGTGGATATCTCTGACTTCCAGTTAACGCTCAATGGCCAGGATGTTTCTCTGATGGGGCTGACCGTGAATCCTGTCAGTGGTACCGAATACGAAATTGATTTGAGTAGTGTGACGGAAGTATTTGGAGACTACGAGTTCAGACTCGTCGCTGCAGGATCTAATATTCGAAATATATCCAGTGACCCGGTACTAAATGATGCTTCCGAAAGCTGGGTCGCCAGTTCTACGATTGATCTGGTGAGTGCTCCCGTCTTTACAGATGGAGTTGATTCTGTCTTTGGAGATGGAATTGTCGGTAATGGTTCTGCGGGAAGCCAAACACTGCGTGCTGCCATTCAGGAAGCGAATCATCTTGCCGGTTCCAATGTCATTGACCTCGCCGCTGGTACTTATTTGTTGAGCATTGCTGGTATCGATGAAGATCTGTCAGCAACAGGCGACCTGGATATTCGCGATAACCTGACCATTCGCGGTCAGGGTGTTGGTGTAACCATTATTGACGGTGGTGCTTTAGACCGTATCTTCCAGGTCTTTGCCGGAATTACTTTGAATCTGGAAAACCTGACCATTACCAATGGTGCTTTGACAGGAAGTGCTGACGGAGCCGCTCTCCGAAACAGTGGGACAACCACTTTGAGCAATGTGGAAGTCACGGGGAACATTGCTGAAGACAGTGCCGGTGGTATTAACAACAGCGGCTTGATGATCATTGTTGACAGCACCATTTCCAATAACACCGCCGGTGGTAGTGGTGGTGGTATTCGCAATACGGGAACTCTGGAACTGACCCGCAGTACTCTCTTTGGAAACAGCACCGGTCGTGATGGTGGTGCTATCTTCAACGCGGGAACAGGTACAGCGACCTTATCCAATTCGACGTTCTCAGGAAACCAGGCAGATCGAAGTGGGGGGGCAATTAGAAATACCGCCACGATGAATGCCACCAATAATACAATGACCCTGAATAGCGCCGTTTCCTCAGGGGGGGCGATTTCCAATACTGGTATTTTCAATCTTCAAAATAACCTGATCATTGATAACCTGGCCGTAGCCGATACGGAGCTTGAGGGAAGTTATACCAGCCTGGGCGGCAACCTGACCGGTTTGATTGGCAGTGCCACAGGTTTTGGTACATCTGATATTTTGAATGTCATCGATCCCACTCCGGTTCTGGATCAGAATCTGGCTGACAATGGTGGACCAACTCTGACGCATGCATTGCTTCTGGGTAGCGTCGCGATTGATGCGGGAATCAATGCCAATACCGACGCCTTGGAACAACGGGGGTCAACTCGAATTCTGGGTACAAGTGTTGACATCGGTGCCGTTGAATTTGGGACGTTCTTCGTCAACAGCGACTTGGACACAATCGATGCGAATCCCGGAGATGGATTTGCGGCTGATGCCGATGGTAACGTAACCTTGCGTGCTGCGATCATGGAAGCCAATGCGTTAGTCGGCGATTCTGTGATTATGCTGGGCTCTGGAACGTATAATTTGACGATTATCGGTTCGGGTGAAGCTGCTGCACTCACAGGCGACCTGGATATTACAGATACGACCGGGACATTGACGATCCTGGGAGCAGGAAGCGGTCAGACGGTTATTAACGCTGCAGGCCTGGACGATCGTGTGTTTGATGTACTTTCAGGTGCAGATCTTACACTGGAAGGTGTGACTGTCACAGGTGGTAATGCTGTCGGTGAAAGCGGTGGTGGTATCCGTAATATTGGTACGTTAACGCTGGTGAATTCCGTTGTTGATGGAAATAACGCTGAAATCAATGCGGGCGGTATTCTGAATGGTCTGCTTAGCCAGCAGGGTATCTTAAACTTGAACAATAGTGTGGTCTCAAATAACACGGCCGTAGACGGTGGTGGTATCTTCAACAATGATCAGTCTCAAGTGACGATCGTAGATTCTGAAGTCATCGGGAACACAGCCTCCAATGATGGTGGTGGTTTCTTCAACGATCTTCAAGGGACGATTGATATCCTCAGAAGTTCAATTTCAGACAACGTCGCTGCCTTGGATGGTGGTGGACTTTACAACAACGATTTGGCCATGATTACGATCAATGATAGTAAGGTCAATAATAATACAGCCAATCAGGGGGGGGGGATCTTCAATGAAGAAGCTGCCACTTTGACAATCGCCCGGACTACGGTTTCCGGGAACAAATCAACTCTGGATGGTGGCGGTATCTATAACGACGAAGGTGTTGTGACTCTGAATGATGTCTCCATCTTAACCAACACAGCCGACAATGATGGTGGTGGTCTCTACAATGCTTCTGCAGGTTCTGTGACGATTACCAATGGCTTCTTTGACGATAACTCAGCTGATCGTGATGGTGGTGCCATTGCGAACTTTGGTATCAGCCTCTCGCTGAATTCAACAATCATTCGCGACAGCGAAGCATTGCGGAATGGTGGTGGACTCTTTAACGATCAGGAAGAAGGATCTGTATCCTTGTTGTTAACTTCCTTGATCAACAATGAAGCTGTTAGTGGGGGCGGGATTTATAACCAGGAACTGGGGAATATCACTCTGGACCTGACTGATGTGGTCTCGAATATCGCAACCACAAACGGTGCTGGAATCTTCAATACTGCTGATGCAACGCTGACCGTTCAACGATCTACCGTTGATGGAAATATGGCAGTTGAAAACGGTGCTGGTATCTATAACGAAGATAATGCTCAATTGAACTTGCTCAGCAGTACGGTTTCCAACAACGTCGCGACAGGATTTGGTGGAGGCGTTTATAACAGCTCGATTTCAGTGGCTGATGTCATCAATGCCACGATTTCAGGCAACGAAGCAGTGAATGGTGCAGGGATCTACAACAGTGAAGAAGGTAGCATGGAAATTACCAATGCGACCGTCTTTGGTAACTCTGCAGTGACCGGCGGTGGTATTCTGAATGCCGTTGATGGTTTTGTCAGTGTTGCGAATACGATCATTGCCGGAAACTCAAGCATCTCAGCTGGTCCTGATGTGACAGGAGATTTCAACTCTCTCGGAACGAACCTGATTGGGATTCAAGGTATTTCGACTGGATTTGCGGATGGTGTGAATGGTGACCTGGTTGGTTCATTTGCGACTCCCGTCAGCCCGGGGTTGGGAGCATTGCAGGATAATGGTGGTGCGACCTTTACTCACGAACTGTTAGGCGGAAGTCTGGCACGGGATGCCGGTAACAATTTCTATGCTCCGACAGACGACCAGCGTGGTTTTGCCCGCTTGTTCGATGGTGACGGCAATGGCTCACTGGTCGTTGATATCGGTGCTTTTGAGTCTGGCTATATCGTGACCGGTTTCGGGGATTCCATTGATGTGGCTCCCGGAGATGGAGTCAGTGTTGACGCAAACGGCCAGAGCACCTTGCGTGCAGCTGTGATCGAAGCAAATGCACGTCTCGGAGCAGATACCATTTTGCTGGGAACCGGAGTTTACACACTGTCTCTGTTTGGAACGGGTGAAGACAACGCCTTCTTGGGCGACCTCGATATTACAGACGATTTAACCATTATCGGTGCCGGTTCTGGAAGAACCATTATTGATGCCGATTTCCTGGATCGTATCTTCCATATCTTTACCGACGTGAATGTGTCCATTCGAGGAGTCACGCTTGTCAATGGTGATGTCACCCGCGTTGAAGATGGTGGAGCGATTCTGAACTTCGGTAATCTGACACTCGAAGATGTTGAGATTCGCAACAGTCTGGCTAATCGTGGTGGTGCACTGTTTAATAACGGTGTCGTCACCATGACGAGCAGCGAATTCGTTCAGAATACTGCCATTACCGATGGTGGAGCCATCTTTAACAGTGATACGGGAACAATCACCGTTTCCTTGAGCACGATTGCAGATAACAATGCCGAGAATGGTGGTGGTATTTACAATTCCGTAACAGGTACAGTCGAAATTATTGATACTACGCTCGATGGTAACATTGCGACAGTAGCCGGTGGTGCCGTTTATAACTCTTCAGAAGTTGCTGTGGGGAATGGCGAAGGTGGTGAAGGAAGTGATATTCCAGTACCCCCCGATCCAGTGCCAACGTCTCAATATACCATTGAGGTTGTTTTTACAGACACTAGTCTGACTGCAAGTCAGCAGGCGATTTTCCAACAGGCAGCCGACCGCTGGAGCGAAATTATTACCGGCGACGTACCGGACGTGATTGTTGCCGGAATCGGTCTGGTGGACGATCTGCGGATTGAAGCAACAGCTCCCGCGATTGATGGTGTAGGTGGAATTCTGGGACAAGCCGGCCCGCGAACGGTTCGTACTGGTTCGTTCATTCCAGCGACCGGAATTATGCAGTTTGACAGTGCGGATCTGGCAAACCTGGAAGCCAATGGTCAATTGATTGATGTGATCCTGCACGAAATGGGACATGTAATCGGCATCGGAACCATCTGGGACAGTCTGGGATTATTGTTGAATGGTGGAACAACAGATCCACGATTCACAGGAGCCAATGCGATTGCTCAGTACAATGCTATTCTAGGACGTAGTGTTGTTGACATTCCTGTCGAAGGGATGGCTGGTCCTGGGACAAACGATGCTCACTGGCGAGAATCGGATCTCGATAATGAGCTGATGACCGGCTTCCTGAATCCAGGCGTGAACCCGATCAGCGCCATTACGATTGGTAGTCTGGCAGATTTGGGGTACGTCGTTGACCTGACAGCAGCAGACGCCTATCCGCTTCAAGCTCCTGCCGTACAAACACTGAATCCGGCACCGATCGGAGAAATGCTAGATGCCGGCCCGATGATTATTCTCGGGGCAGATGCATTCGTTTCTGTGGAAGCCGGGGCTGGTACCGTTACGATCGCGAACAGCACGATTTCGAATAACTTTGCGGGAACACGTGGCGGCGGTTTGCTGAATGAAGACCCGATTGCTCTTTCCAATGTGACCTTCTCCGGCAATGAAGCTGGTAAAGAAGGGGGAGCCATTCATAATACGGGTGAGCTGACCATCAATAACACCACGATTTATGACAACTTTACTGAAGGAACCGGTGGTGGTATCTATTCAGTGGCTGACACCGCCAGCGTGGATGTCAAAAATACGATTGTGGCAGGTAATAATGCTCTGGTTAGCGGATCAGATGTCGAAGGTGTCTTCTCTTCTCAAGGGAATAACCTGATTGGGACTCGGGGTGGTGCCGTTGGTTTTGTCGATGGATTCAACAATGATATCGTTGGTTCTGACGCACAACGACTGGATCCTGTTCTGAGTGCTTTACAGGATAACGGCGGCCCGACATTTACGCATGCTCTGCTGGCAGGAAGTCTGGCAATTGACGCCGGTGATAATACCGATGGTGATGCAACCGACCAACGTGGAGCGACACGGCCCACAGATACAACAAGCGATATCGGTGCTTATGAAATAGTGACTCCTACGATCAGTATTTCCGATATCAGTCAGGTTGAAACCAATTCGGGAACGACGGTCTTTGAAATCGTAGTGTCTCTGTCGAATGCGAATGTCGATGAAGTGACTGTCGATTTTGAAACCTCAAATGGTACCGCTGTCGCCGGGATTGATTATGCCTTCACTACCGGTACTGTTACTTTCTCACCTGGTGAAACAACACAGATCATTGAAGTGCTCGTCAACGGTGATACAGATGTCGAAGATCATGAAACATTCTTTGTGAATCTGTTTAATGCCGTCGGTGCTCAAATTGCCGATGATCAATCATTGGGAACGATCCTGAATGATGAAGCCGATATTTCAATTAGCGATGTGACGGCATTGGAAGGTCCTGTCGGTACGACAACCAACTTCAACTTTGTGGTTTCGCTAGCATCAGCTGTGGCCGATGTTGTTACGGTCGATCTTCAAACGTTGGATGGTTCTGCAACACTGGCCGATGCTGACTATGTACAACTTCCGCTGCAGACCATTACATTCAATCCGGGTGAAACCAGTAAGATGGTCACTGTTGTGGTGAATGGTGACTCCTCGATTGAGAGTGATGAAACATTCTCGGTGGAATTGTCAAACCAGAGTGCCAATGCAACCATTTCTGACTCCATCGGAACTGGTACCATTGATAATGATGATTTTGCTTTACTCTCGATCAGTGATGTGACGTTGACCGAAAGCTTCGGTGGGGCAACGACAGACTTTACATTTACGGTTTCATTATCACAGGCCGCCGGGGCACCCGTTACCGTCTTTGCGACAACTGCTGACGGAACTGCAACATCGGCATCGGGCGACTATGTTTCCTTTATGAATGTGCCGATCAACTTTAGTGCGGTTGAAACAGAGAAAACCATCACTGTTACCGTCAACTCGGACTTATTCACAGCCGAAGGCAATGAAACATTCTTTGTGAATCTTTCGAATGCTACGAACGCGAATATTGCCGACGGTCAAGGTGTGGGAACGATTGTCGAAAACGGGATCGTCGTCACAACATTAGATGATATTGTCAACCCGGCTGACGGTTTAATTTCACTTCGTGAAGCGGTTACTCTCGCTAACAATACCGCGGGAACCGATAACATCATTCTGCTGCCAGGCACTTATGACATGGCAATTGCCGGTGTCAATGAGGATGGAAACGCAACCGGTGACTTTGACATTCTCGATGATGTGAACATTTTCGGTCAGGGATCGGGCACAACAATTATTGATGCTCATGAGATCGATCGAATCTTCCATGGCGGTAACGGAGTTGCAATCAATCTGTCAAATATGCAGTTGATCAACGGCGATGCTGATAATGGGGGGGCTTTGTTTAGTCAGGGGCCCACGGTTCTCAATCAATTGATTTTCCAAGACAATAATGCCGACTTCCTGGGCGGGGCGATTGTCAGTGCAGGGCAACTGGATGTTTCGGATGCTCAGTTCCTGAATAACCATTCCGGTTTCCAGGGCGGAGCCATCTATCAGTATGAGGATACCGCTACAGTAACACGTTCGACGTTTACCGATAATACCTCTGATGGACGTGCCGGTGCCGTTTATGTAGCTACAGCTGCCACCTTTGATGTCTCGCAATCGCTCTTTAACAGTAATATCTCGGGAAGCCGTGGTGGAGCGATTTACAACGAAGGTATTACCGATTCAACGAATACAACGTATTCCGGAAACCATGCTTCTTCGCGTGGTGGTGCGATCTTTAATTCGGGTACGTTAAACGTACTGAATAATACTCTGACCTTGAACACTGCCGATCAGTCAGGTGGGGGGATTTCGAATGATTCAGACTTGATCCCCACTGCGATGGTGACTCTGGTGAATACGATTGTTGCTGGAAACAGCGGTGCTCAGAGCAACGATGATCTGGGCGGAGCCTACAACACGGATGGCCTGAGCTTTAATAACCTGATTGGTAATATTGGTTCTGCTACCGGTCTGATTGATGGTGACAATGGAAACATTGTTGGCTCCTTGATGGCTCCCGTTGATCCTAACCTTGGTATTCTACTTGATAATGGTGGTCCAACCAAAACGCATACACTGTTGTTTGGCAGCCTGGCGATTGATGCTGGTCGAAATGCTTCCGCAACGACGTTTGACCAACGTGGTTTAGCGAGAGTCGTAGATGGAAATCTGGATTTTGTATCTACAGTGGATATCGGAGCTGTTGAGCTGCAATCTCCACCACCCGCTCCTCTGTTCGGTTCAGGTGGAGACGCATCGATTGCTGAAGATCAGACGAATATTCAGATTTCTGTAGTCAAAGAACGAACGGTCGTTTCAAGTGACGGTCATACCTTTACTCTGCCGGCAAACGAAGAGTGGCTTCACGAGTGGGATTCGTTCTGGGTAGAAGTCTGGGTCGATACCGCCAGTGGGTTTAGTATCTCAGACGTCTTGACGAATATTGCTTATAATACAGCCTACTTTACTGCGACTTCAGTTGAATTTGGTTCTAACTTTACATTCAACAGAACCGTTGTGATTGATGATGCAGCAGGGATGGTTCGAAACCTGGGTGGTAGTACGATTCAATCGAATGTGGGTGGAACAGGGCATGCTCTGTTAGCCCGGATTAAGTTTGAATCGCTGGCAGGAGATCAGGTTTACGTTGATCCTAATGAACTGATCATTGACCCGCTCCAACTTGGTCTGGAAGTACAGAATACAGAAATTGATATTGTGGGCGTTGGTGCAGTGACCGCCAATGTGGGAGCACTTCCTGAAACCGATCTTTACCCAGTGATTTATGATGTCGATGATAATGATGCGATCAATAACCGGGATCTGATCCACTTCGTGAACGTCTACAATCAGGATGTTTACACTTCCTCTGCTGCATTCACTTCTGTAATGGATTTCGATAAGAGTGGACGTGTTGACATTAGAGACCTGAGAGAGCTGATCAGCAACTACGGGAAACAAAAGAGCGGAAATACGAACGTTGTTTTCCCAGCGAACTTTGGTCAAACATGGGTTGGAACCTCTCTGGATGTTGTCAGCGGCGACGACAGCATCGGTCAAGTCATTGAAGCGGCCGTTGATACCTGGGAAACCGCACTTGGTCTGGATGAACCACTGGAAGTCGAAGTCATCGTCCGTGACTTCGGAACCGCTCAACTGGGATCTGGTCAAACAACAGAGTACAACGCTGATGGCATCCCCGTTGGTGGTCGTGTGGCGATTGACGATGATGCCAATGGCTTAGGCTGGCATGTTGATGTCACAGATCTGCCTGTCGGTGGTGGCTATGACCTGTATACGGTGCTGTTGCACGAAATTGGACACGTGCTCGGCTTCACACGATACTACAGTGGTTTCGGTAGCCTGGTTGAAACAGACGGAAACGGTGACCTGGTCTTTGTCGGGTCAGACTTTACTGTCGCACTGGATTCGACTGGTTTGCATACAGAAGATCCAGCGTTTCCTGATGACCTGATGAATGATACGCTTGACCCCGGAGTACGAAAGACTCCTTCTGATATCAGCGTGCAAATGCTGCTTGAGGCTTATGCAAGTGCTCAAGCAGGTGCAACTGGCAGTGGTGGGGCCAGCCCCATTTATGGTACCAATTCATCAGAATCCGAGGCAGAGCCTGTTGTGGTTCAAAGTCCGGAAGCCGCTCAGACATTCGTTGCAGAGTCAACGGTTGGTTTTGTGGCTCCGGCAGCAATCAAATCTTCGGAAGAAGATGGGGTTCTGGGGCAGAGTTCAACGTTCAACGTCATTCAACCACTTGTCTTTGAACAGACAACTGTTGCAGACGAGCTGGATGAAACCATCTTTGAAGACTTGTATTCTTCAACGTCGTTTGAGGATGGCTTGAATGGATCGGATGTCGATGATCGACAGTTAGTATTTGCTCATGCAGACGATGAACTGGATCTGACGGACGACTTTGAAGCCGATCAGGATCTGATGGATGATGCCTTTACCAATTGGGAAGGCCCTCTGCTTTAAGAGTGGATTCGAAATTGTTCCGAGTGGAATGATTTCAGTTAAATACGTTTAAATAACCCTCTGTAAACGAGTCTGATTTACAGAGGGTTATTTATTGGTGTCGCAAATACGGGCTCTCTTCTTTCATCAGGTGTCGTTGAGCGGTAAGATACATACAGAAGCCTGTTCTGCGGGCTTGTATGACGCCATAGCCAGCCTTTGAATATTTTGTTTCATCCAATCGGGAGAACTGAACCTTGGAACGACATCAAATTGGTTTTAAGCCATATCTGCTAGTGCTGAGTCTGGTTCTATTTCTGGTACAACCTCTACAGGCTGCAGAATGGGGGACGCTGACAGGGCAGTTTCTTTATACCGGAACGCCTTCGCAGCCCGTCAAACTTGACATCAGTCGGGATCAGGAAATCTGCGGCAAATTCAGCGACCAGATTGTGGATGAGTCGCTCGTCGTTGGGAAAAACGGTGGCCTCAAGAATGTCTTTGTTTATCTGCGTGAATCGAAGCTGAATGCCTCCCGGATTCATCCGAGTTATCAGGAATTGCCTGCTGAAGTGACGATTCAGAATAAAGGATGTATTTTCCAGCCTCATGTTGCGGGGCTCTGGGTCAAAAAGCAAAAATTACAGGCGGTGAATCGGGACCTGTGCGCCCATGGGTTTCAGGTTAAAGCCTACCGGAACAATAGTCTAAACCAGTTGCTGCCTCCGGAGGCAAAGCTGCAGCATCAGTTTGAATATGGAGAGAAACTTCCACTACGAATGAGTTGCAGCATACATCCCTGGCAAGAAGGCTGGCTGGTTGCCCTGAATCATCCCTATTTTTCGACCTCGAACGAGACAGGGCAATTTAAGATTGAGAATCTACCTGTGGGCAACTGGGAATTTCAGCTCTGGCATGAAAAAGCAGGCTATCTGGTTGCGAAAGATGAGTGGAAACGAGGGCGGATAAAGCTTAAAATTACAGCCGGTAATAATGATCTGGGCGTGATCAAGGTCACCCCCTCCATGTTCGCAGGAGAGTAGAAGCGAATCGATCATGCGACTACTAAGCTATAATATTCACAAAGGGATTGGCGGACGGGATCGGCGTTATCGGTTGGAACGCGTGATCAGCGTAATTGAGTCGGAAAACCCAGATATTGTCTGCCTGCATGAAGTGGATCGAAATGTAAAACGGTCCCGATTTAATAATCAGCCCAAAATCTTTGCTGAATATTTCAATATGCAGGAATCTCTGTACCAGTTGAATGTGAAATTGAAGACGGGCGGCTATGGAAACTTGATCCTGTCTCGTTGGCCGTTTCTGTCACAGCATCAGATTTCTCTGACGAACAAATGGCGCAAAGCCCGTGGTGCCCAGATTGTTGTTGTGGATTCCCCGGAAGGGCCATTTCAATTAGTCAACTTCCATTTGGGACTGGCAGAACGGGAACGGCATTGGCAAATTGATCACTTGCTGACACATCGCCTGTTTCAAGAAGGAAATGGGCATCCGGTGCTGATTGTCGGGGATACAAATGACTGGAGGAATACCCTGGCGAAGGGGACGTTTTCTGAGCATGAATTTGAAGAAGTTACCCATCCTCCCTCAAAGTTTCGGTCGTTTCCTGCATATATGCCCGTTGGTACTTTGGATAAAGCATTTGTTCGGGGTGAAATAGGTATCAGACATGCGAAGTTGTCTCGCTCGAAAATGTCGAGGGAAGCGTCTGACCATTTACCGCTGGTGATTGACTTTCATTTAAATGAGCACGCGCGTGACTTCATGAAAAAAGCAGAGCACTGAAAAATCAGTGCTCTGCTTGAATTATGCTGTTTTCGCACCCCGCTAAGCTCTACGGGAGCGATTCACGATTATTCAGCTTTTGAAGGTGGTTGCTCATCAGCTTTGATGAAATCACCGAATGTTTTGCCTTCCACTGGGCTAGGCATGCTTTCCGCATCTTTCAATGCTTTGATGATGATTTTCTTATCCGTCTGCTTCCGTTTTCCCAGACCTTTACCGACTGCTTTGGCGTAGTCGTTTTTCTCTTTTTTGGTTTTTCCAGGATGGCAGACGCCGCATTTTTTGGCGACCAGCATTTTGGAATCAGGATAGGTTTCAGCCCAGATCTTTTTAAAGTTAGGGCGTGCCTCAACTTCTTTGACAGAGCTGATTAGAGAAAGACCGGCGATTGCCAGGCCAAACAGTAGTGCTGTTTTCACGTTCATAAGTTTCCGCATAAAATTCCTCGTATTCTTCTAAAAAGTAAGTGACATCGAATCTTCTGAAAATCAGGTTAGAGCCAACCTGAAAAAATCAGTAAGTGGTTGCCCCGTATCACAAAAACTCAATTTGTTAATCACTAAGCTCTTGTTGTTACCTCTACATTAGAATTATCAGTTTCAGTGCTGTCAACGCCTCCAAGCGACTCGAATCAAGAATGATACATTTGAAAAAACAGTTTTCTCAAACCATAAAATTGATCAAACTTTGATTGGCAGGAATCCGTACAGTATTTCTTGGGGAGTCAGGACTAATCAGGTTGTAAGTCGTTTTGGGTGTTGATCTTAGTGAAGTAGTTGGTAGGATAGCTAGAACATGCTTTTGTGTGTATATATTTTCTCTGCAATTCAGTACGTTATTATAAGGTTGGTCGTTGGGCGTTTTAAAGAATTTTTTCAAAATAATTCGGCGTGAATTTTTCCCATCGGATGATGTTTGACGCTTCAAACGCCGCTTCCTTTATCATGATCGTTAATAATATCCCAGATTCCCTATGTGATCGCGCTTTCGATTAGAGGAGTTCAATGTGAGTGCATTAAGAAAGTTGTTTCCTGTTTTGATCGTGGTACTGTGCCTCTTTACTTCGCGGAGTATTGTGCAGGCCGATTCCAAGACCAGCCGACCGAATATCGTGATGATTATCTCAGATGACCAGTCTTGGAATGATTATGGTTTTATGGGCCATGAACATATTAAGACACCCCAACTGGATAAGCTGGCTTCTGAAAGTGCTGTTTTTAAACGCGGGTACGTTCCAACCAGTTTGTGCCGCCCCAGTTTGATGACGATGATTACGGGACTGTATCCGTGCCAGCATAAAATTACGGGCAATGATCCCCCGAAGGGAATGGATCGGCAGAAATTGTTAAAGCATGTACGCAGCGTGGATTGCCTGCCAACGATGCTGGGCAAGTTGGGCTATCAAAGTTTCCAGTCTGGCAAATGGTGGGAAGGCAATCCCACGAATGCCGGATTTACATCGGCGATGACACACGGTGATCCCAAACGGGGAGGCCGACATGGAGACCTGGGGCTGAAAGTGGGACGTGAAGGGATGGCCCCCGTTTATCAATTCCTGGATGATTGTGGGCAAGATCCGTTCTTCGTGTGGTATGCTCCGTTTCTGCCTCATACGCCTCACAATCCACCCAAGCGACTATTGGATAAATATCGCAGCCAAGAGCTGCCAATTGAATTGTCGTATTACTATGCAATGTGCGAATGGTTCGATGAGACCTGCGGCCAACTGTTAGACTACCTGGATAAAAAAGATCTTTCTAAAAACACAATTGTGGTATATGTGACTGATAATGGCTGGATTCAATATGTCCCAGCGAACGATCAGGAACGAAAAAAGATGAAACGTCGTTTTCGTTACGCTCCCAAATCCAAGCGTAGTCCCTATGACGGTGGTGTCCGCACTCCGATTATGATTCGCTGGCCTGATAAAATTAAGCCGGCAGAATATGACACTCTGGTCAGCAGTATTGACCTGGCGCCAACTCTGTTGAATGCCGTCGGTTTAAAGCCGACGAAAGCAATGGAAGGTATCAATCTGCTCGAAGTGATTAAGCAGGGGGGCAAAACAGAGCGTAAGGCGATTTTCGGTGACATCTATGAACATGATATGATTGATATCGACGACCCGTCTTCCAGTTTGAAATACCGTTGGTGCATAGAAGGCAAGTGGAAAGCCATTTTCCCCGGGCTGCGTCTGACTGGAGAGAAAGCCGAGCTGTTTGATCTTTCTCAAGATCCGTTCGAACGAACAAATATGGCTGCTAAAAATCCTGCTCAGTTGAAGCAGCTGCGGAATCTGACCGAGGCCTGGTGGGACGCGACTGCCAAATAGGATCAAGTGCTATTAATTGATCACCAGAGCAGGACCAAATCAGTCCCGCTCTGGTTGATCGAGCCACTTTTAAAGAACAGGATCGTTGAGATTAATGGTGATCCCAGTGTCCTGTCTGGTGGTAATCATAGTGCCCTGGCTGATAGTGAAAATGATTACCATGTCGATAGAATTGGCCGGGATGATAATCATAGTGGCTGGTGTCATGCCAGAATGAATGGCGTCTTCCATAATATTGCGGTGTGTAATTGTAACTCCGGTATCGGCGTCCACCATAGTACCCGTAACCATTTCCCAGGTTGACGTTGACTCTGAATCCCCCCGCTTCGGCTGTGGAAGTATTTCCGACGAATGCCAACCCTGCTACCGCGACGCAAACGATCAATAATTTTTTCATCTTTCTGTTCCTTAAAAGAAATTACCAAATGGTCTTCATTTTTCGACCGCTTCTAAGGAAGTGTAAAGAGCATCGATTATGCCAATTAGAGGGAGAATAACGTAAGTTTATTGTCAGGTAAGGTTTACTGATTATCTTGTTTATAAGACGTCCTGGAAAAATGAGATCAAACTGATAAAAATGTCATCAAAATGAGTATAGAAATGGGGCCTGGATCGGCAGAAACCGCAAGTATGACTTTAAGAGCGGGCGAAATGTGTTTCCGGCAGGAGCGATGGAATCAGCCATTTGTGCGAATGGTTAGCGCTTTAATGGGATCCAATAAGCGGCCGAAGTCGCGAACACATTCCATTGTAGACGTAATTTCATTCTGCAATTTTTCCGTATGCGAACCGTAGCCCAGTCTCCGCGCGAGAAATTCAAATTCTTCCTGGTCCTGAGGAGGGACGGTTAAGTCTTTGGCATTGCCACGAACCATTCGCAGGGCGTCAATTAAACGTCTGAGGAAGATATAAGCGTTTCGTAAATTTTGAAAATCAACGGGGCTGATCAAGCCCAGTTCTTTTAAGGCGCAAATTCCTTCGAGTGTGTTAGTCGTTCGCAGCATGGGATTGCGGTGACCATAGGTGATTTGCAGCCCTTGAATAATATATTCACAGTCAACGAGTCCTCCATCGCCGAGTTTGGCATTGATCGTGCCTCCTTTTACCAACTGCTGGATCTGTTTTTCCCGCATGGCCAGCATGGCTGCGACGTCGAATGGTTTCCCGGAATAAATAATATCATCGCGCATTCTGACGATGTCGTTTCCAAATCCGTCATCTGCTGCGATGGGGCGCAATTTTACTAAGGCCTGACGTTCATAAGGCCAGGCCGCTCCTTCATGGGAAAAGTAACTTTGGAACGCTTCTGCTGAAACAGCCAGACTTCCAGCCTGCCCGTAAGGGCGAAGCCGCAAATCGATTTGGAAAATTCCCTCGCTGCGGGTCTTAATCATCTTAGTGAATCTTTCGACCAGTTTCAGGTAGTATTCATTATTCGTAATGACTTCCGGGCCTGTCGTCTGACCTGTGCCTTCATAGATAAACATCAACTCGATATCGGAAGCAAAGCCGAGCTCGCGGCCTCCACATTTCCCTAAAGCGCAAATCGATAAACGACAGGGACCGTCTGATTCGAGATGGGGAACGCCATAGCGTTCTTCGAGTTGTTGATTACAGATTTCATAAGCGCCCTGGACAACAACTTCTGCGACGTCTGTCAGTTCTTCCGAGAATTGACCGAATTCGGAAATGTGTCCAAGGATGTGACGCATATCTGTACGTAACATTTCCCGGTCTTTAAAGGCATTCAACTTTTCCTGTTGTTCTTCGAACGAAGATGCCTGTGCTAGATCACGGGCGAGTTCAGTTTTGAGCTCTTCGAACGAAATTCGATGTTTCAGTTCTTCGACATTGGTCACCACAGGAAAGAGATTGGAGTGCTGCAAACGCAAGAAGTCTTCCCAGAGGAAATCGCTCACGCCGAGCAGTCTGGCCAGCGCGCTGAGCACACTCGTGCGTTCGAGGGAAGAAATTTCTTCCACCCAGTTGGGCTGTTTAAACAGATGTTCGAGAAATTCACGAAAATGCAGCAACGCTGCTTCCGGATTGGGGGAGCGAGGCAGCAGGTGGGTAAAATGCTTGATGAGCACAACGGCCGCCCTCAAGCCCTGTTGTTGTTCTTCAGAACTGATTTTTTCGCCTTTATCATCCGTCACATACAGGACGTCTCTGGCTTTATTTCCTTCTGAATCGATGACCATGCGTGCGATATCAATGCCGCTCATGGAGAGGGCGTTGGTCAGTTCATATAAGAAGCCGATGGTGTCTTCGGATTCAATGCGCAGAATGGTGTGTCTGCTGTCGGTTTCATTATCGAGTTCAATTTCGACCGGATACAGTACCTGACTGGCCTGAGACAGATCACGCAGGGCTGCCGCGACGCGTTTGGCCAATTCGCCGACGGCTTCCTGAATTTTTCCTGTCGCGACTTTACTCAGCAGTTCTGTTAAGTCGGCTTTGTAATCTGTCCAGATCGTGGGGAGTATCAGTTCTTCTGGCGATTTCACATCAAGCACAATCACAAACTTCCGCGTGCTTTTTGAGTTCTCCCCGGTTTGGGAAGAACGGCTCCGGGACGAGCTGGCAGGTTTGACTTTCTGGTTCGTAAACAGGTGCCCTTTTTGAATATCAAAGCCATAGACAAACAGTAAACCGCAGATTAACGATAAGTCTCCGGTCTGATCGAAGCCGACCATGGTGAGCCGCAACTGGTTATCGGGAATTTTTTCTGTTACGAGTTCGACAATGTTGGAGTCGCCCAGTTTTTTGGCCATCTGACTGTGTTTTTCGATTTCAGATTCGTTAAACACTTTAGAGTAAGATGCAGCCATCATCCCGAGCAGGTGACTTTCCTGTTCCGAGTCAGCCGTCTGGTCTGTGTCATTCTGCTCGGATGGGGCGTGAATGTACTTTTTAAATATATTTCTGACGGCCTTGCGATGTTGTTCGTAGTATTGGACTAACTGGTTTCCGTCCGGGAAATCGAGCCGCCGTGCCAGGTATGCCAGTTCCCGTTCATCGGTCGGCATATGGTGTTCCTGGTTGTAGTGCATCAATTGTAGAGCGTGTTCAATTTTTCGAAAAAAGACATAGCCGCTGGTTAAATGCTGGTATTCATCAGCTTGAATCAGACCGTGGTCAACTAACCTGACGAGACCATCAAGTGTATTGATACTGCGGATGGCGGAATACTGTGCACCATTGGCCATTTGCAGGTACTGCGTGGTGAATTCGACATCGCGGATTGAGCCTTTGCCCGATTTGACTTCGCCCCAGTCTTTGCCCTTTTTTTTGAGTGTTGTTTCGATGCGCTGCTTCATCTCCAGAACATTTTTTCGGACTTCTTCCGGATCACAGTTAAAAATCTGTGGTTCAATCCGGCGAAAGAATTCGACTCCCAGTTTCTGGTTGCCGGCAATCACGCGGGCTTTCAGCATGGCCTGTTTTTCCCACAGGCGTCCATGTTTGGCAAAATAATCTACATATGCGTCAACGGTTGTTACGAGCGCTCCTGATCGGCCCCAGGGACGCAATCGCATATCCACACGATACAGGAAACCTTCCGACGTAGACTCCATTAATGATTTAATGAGCCGCTGCCCCAATTGCCAATATTGTGTCGAATTGTCTCCGGCGATAAATACGAGGTCGATGTCAGAGCTGTAGTTCAACTCTTCACCTCCCAGTTTTCCAAACGCGAGGACAGCAAAATCGTCAAGCGGTAGTTCCATCTCTTCCGCGAGAATGGTCAGGCAGGTTTGAACAAGCCCGTCAGCAAGGAGCGAAAGTTGGACTGTGATATTTTTGAGGTCCATCAGGCCGAACGTATCACAGGCCCCAATTCTGAGCAGCTCCCAGCGCTGGAAACGGCGTAAGATGTCGAACTTTTCTGCAGTCGTCTTGGATTCCTGGCGTGTGGCTGCCATTGCTTCCGAGAAAAACTGCTGCTGGCTTTTGAACTCTGCAATCCGATTGTAGCGGGTCAGTCGTTCCAGGTAATCCGGATTTTTTAACAGAATTTCTGTCAAGAACTGACTGCCGACAAATAATCTGACCAGAATTTCCACCGCGCGGGGATTATGTGTGAGAAAGCTCAACATCTCTTCCGGTTGTGAGACACTGTGCATAAAGCGTTCAAAATTGATGAGTGATCCATCAGGAGTGGCGGCATCGGTGAGTGCCTGTAATAGCGTGGGCAAGATCTGTGTGAGTTCTTCACGCACGTGAGGTGTGGTGCACAATTCCCGGAATCGGATCAGGGCACGTTCCTGATCAGTGAAACCAATCTGAGAAAGTAACAACTGAATGTCTTCATCCGTAATAGGGACAGCTGGATCAAGTAATTTTGCAACATTATTGTGCATGACGGGTTTGTTCATAAGATTGGCGGAACCTGACAGTGGAGGTGCCTGGGAGTTCAGGATTCAAGTTGATAACGGAACATTCGAATGAGAGAGAATTTAACGGCCAGGGATTTCAGCAAGTTACCTCTTATTCCATGAATGCAGCTTACGAAAGTGTAGCGATATGTGCTGTTGTATTATAGACAGAATGAGATTCAAAAGAAGCTACTGTAAACCTGAATTTAGAGTGAAATCGGCGAGGTGGTCCATTTTTTTTATTTACATAAGCGTAAAAATCAAGCAGAACACAGTAGGTGTTCCCGGAATCAGAAACGTTCCTCTCGGTAGACTTCTTTACGTGTATGGCTGAAAACGGTCTGTTTGCGGCGTCTCTCTGGTTTCTGGTTGATTTTCGCATCGCACTATTCTACGCTTGAAATGAGAAGCAGAAGCTTCGTGAGTTGCTTAACAAGATCCAGATTTGAGCTTAATTGAGAAAAGAAAACCATGGAACATCTTCAATTCAGTCGTCGCGAATTTTTGGCACAAACATTGTGTGGAGTGGGGGCAGCTGCTGTGGCCGGTTCCACGTTTGCAGCCGGAGAGAAGTTTCCTCCGATGCGGGTCATCACCAAAGGGCCGCGGCACCACTGGTTTGGATATTACGACAAGTTGCAATTTGATCCGACCAGTCGATATGTGCTCGGTATGGAAGTGGCGTTTGAACATCGTTCACCCCGGGCAGATGATGTGATCAAAGTGGGCATGGTCGATCTCAAGGACAATGATCGCTGGATTGAGTTGGGTGAGTCTTCCGCCTGGAACTGGCAGCAGGGATGTATGCTGCAATGGATGCCCGGAACCGATTCAACCATTATCTGGAACGATCGGGAAGACGGTCAGTTTGTCAGCCGGATTCTGGATGTGAAAACCGGCAAAGGCCGTACGGTTCCTTCGCCGATTTATTCGGTCAGCCCCGATGGTAAGACGGCGGTCACACCTGATTTTCGACGGATTCAGGATGTACGTCCTGGTTATGGCTATCCCGGATTTCCGGATCCTAATTTTAAGGATCTGGCGCCGAAAGATTCCGGGATATTCCGGGTCGATCTCGAAACGGGAAAATCGACGATGATTCTTTCATTGGACGAAATTTCCAAAACAGGCACGATTCCCAAACAGCAAAAAGACATCAAGCATTATTTTAACCATCTGCTGTTCAGTCCGGATGGATCTCGATTCATTACATTACATCGCTGGCAGTATCCCAATGGAAAACGGCTGTCACGGATGATCACTGCCAAACCGGATGGAAGTGATGTGCGTGTTGTGGTTGATAATGGTTTCGTTTCTCATTTTATCTGGCGGGATCCAGAGCACATTCTGACTCAATCTAAAGCGACTCCCGACAGTCGATCATGGGGCGATTTTCTAGTCCGTGATGAGACGGGGGCAAAACTGAACGAAGTCGGGAAAGGGGTGCTCGACGGTGGCGGACACTTAACCTATCTGCCCGGCAATGAGTGGATCTTGAATGATACCTATCCCAAAGGTAAAGAGCGGATTCAGACGCCTCACCTGTATCATGTCGCATCAGGCAAACGAATTGATCTGGGACACTTTCATTCGCCAAAGGTCTATACCGGTGAATGGCGAGTCGATACGCATCCTCGATTCAGCCCCGATGCGCGTTATGTGTGTATCGACAGCCCACACAAAAACGAAGGCCGGCAATTGCATTTGATAGATATTTCCGGGATTGTGGGGACTTCCTGATCCGAAAAAATGACCTCGAAAGCGAAAGCCAGTTTATTCAGTACTGACTTTTGTTTCGTTTTTTTCTGATTCTGATTTTTCCGCGTCTAATTTCTCTTCGGGGATCGCTTCTTGCGTGATCTTGAGCTGATAGAATTTATTACGCGTTAAAGCGCGTTCCAGCGCACCGTTGTCGACGGCACTTCGATTGATAAACGAGATCTCTTTTCGGTACGGATTAAACTGAAATGAAGACTGCTCGACCCAGACGAAGCCTTTCAAGCTGCGCTGTGCTGATGCTTTCGCGTTCTTACCGCTATACACACCGTATTGGATAACATATTTCTGTCTGGTTGTGGAAGCGGGTTTTCCTGTCACTGGTTGAGTGGAACGAGGTGTGTTTGATTTGGGACTGGAGGCTCCTGCAGCACCATTCATTGCCAGATCAGCATCCGTGAGGTCTATCTTTTCGGCAGTCACAATCAGGCCGGCAGTGAATAATGCCTGGATTACTTTCCGCTGAATCTCTGATTTATCCCCGATGCCTTTTAGTTTGATGTTAACCCATTTTTTGTCATAGTTAATCACTAAGGAATCGGGTACGTAGCGATCAATTTGTTTGAGATTGACTTCGGCAATTTGGGGTGAAGCATTTCTGTTGAATCTGCCTTTAATCAATGATCGGATCCGAAAGGTCAGGAAATTATCATCCATGATCCGAGTGTTCGGATTATTATTGATCTGTGAGATAGACAGTGTCTGGCCGTCGAGCTTCACAGCTCGAGTAAGTCTATTGTCAGCAAATTTCTGAGCGATGTCTGCGGGGAGATCTCCCAAATACTGAAAACTGAGAGTCATCTCCGTTAGATCAAGATTGATAGACTCTTTGACGTATTGGGGCACAATCTCTTTCAGGCCTGATTGGACTTTTGATTCAATCGATTTCTTCCAGAAATCGGGTTTCGATTGAATTGCTTTCGTATAAAAATCATCGAAGCCAATGACTTTCAATTTCACCTTGTGTCGATTGAGATCCATCTGAAATGGAGTCGGTGTGGGAACGGCAGGGTTACCTGTGGTACCAGCCATTTTTGAGTTTGGTGATGAGGGCTTGGTCTTCGCAACAATTTTTTTAATCCATTCAATTCCCTGGGGAAGTCCTTCTGAAATCATGCTCTGGTAATGATCTCCACCAGTGCCGACGACAAATTCTACATCAGTGCCTTGTCGCTTTAGCTGATTGGCAAAGTTTTGGGTATCTGCAAATGAAGTTACCTGGTCCTGCCGGGCATGAAATAAAAATACGGGACAAGTCAGGCTGGTGATATGCGTCTTCGGAGAACTTTTTTTGATGAAGTCTTCGACCCCCGGAAGAAGTTGTTTGATTTCAGCGAGATGTGGTTTGAAATTATTTTCCAGATCAACCGAAGGTGCATAAGCCAGACAGCCTTTTATCTGGGGGTAATGTTCGGCAAACAGGAGAGACAACGTGCCGGCAGAACTGTGCCCTGCGATGAAGACTTTGTTCTTGTCGATTCCCGGTATCACGGCCTGTGTTTCGAGAAAGGCGCGGAGACAGTTTACCAGCCCCGCCTTGCTGTTTTGAAATGCTTCGTAGGCATTTCGCAAATCGATATTATTCGATTCTTCTCCTTTCAAGAGAGGCCCATCAATGGAAAAGGTGACGACAGCAAAACCGGCTTTGATGTAGGGTTCGTGTTCCGGGTTCGGAATCAGGTCGGGAGGATCAATCTCCATGCCACTCAGAAGATTAGAACCAGCGGGGGGAATAATCACACAGGGGACAGGTGATGCCGGATCAATACCGGGGGGAAGGTAAACTCGGAATTTCATCTTGCTGTTCGCAGGCGGTTTACCAGGGGAGAAGGCTGAGCTTGTCACCTCATATACATTGGCAATCGAGCCGGTCTCTGTTTCAAGGTACGTATTGGAACCTCTGACGCCTGCTGTCGGCCAGCTCATGAGAACCGGCTTCGCATCCGACAAATCAAATTTTGAACCTGGAAGACGTCCCGGTTTTATCAAATCATGTGGATTGGTATCTGGCTTTTGCTTTATGTTTTCAAGAAGTTTTTCATTAATTTCACGATGTTTTTCAATGTCTTTCACCAGTTCTGGGGGCAGGTCTGGATTTTGTGCCTCGGCGTTTTGGGAGGGAGATGAACGAAATGAAAATGTAAACAAATATGAAACCATGATTAATATCACGCTGCCGGCAATGACTCCTGTTTCTCGCTTTGTTTCTTCAAAACGGGAAATTCCGTAGTAGATAATGTAGAATGGAATGACCAGGCAAAGCAGATGTTCCGTGCTGCTTTCCCTGCCGGCTTCGGATAAGAGTGCTAACCCGCCAGCAATCAAACATCCCATCGCAATCAGCACAGACAAGATAAAGGCAAAGAAGATCAAACTGGATTGCAGGAGAAACAACACCAGGTTCAACCCAAGCAAAACGAGAAATAGCCCGATCAGTGCAGGAGAGAGCCCATAATCGGCGAGCGAGAACCTGGGTTCGTAGCTGATTGGGGGAGTGGCCGGCTTTGCTTTCTTTCTGTCGGTAGCAGCTTTAATGGTGGCAGGCCTGGGAATCGCAAAAGGGGTTTCGCATTTCGGGCAGGACATTTTTTTTCCGAAAGCGGATTTGCTTTTGAGCTTTATCGTGGCCCTGCAATGAGGGCATTTGATCGTTAGTGGATCAATCATCAAACGAAATCTTTGGCTGGTAGACCATCAGTTACAAAAGAAAAGCACTGGGCAAATTTAACCCAGTGCTTCATGTTACTGTGTGAGGGTACATGGTGCAAATGTTGATTTCGATTCTACCTGGCTCAGTTTAGCGTAAGAGCTGCTCTTCTTCGATTTCCGGTTTGTGGTGTTTGTCCACAACGATTTCCCGAAGTTCGCGTACTTCCTGTTTCAGTTCCCGCACTTCGTTTCTCAGTTGATGCAGTAATTCGTGAAGTTCCTGATGCGCGGGGGGATGGTGTTCATGATGTCTGTCACGTTCGATCTGTGCGTGCAGATGGTGCTCCTGCTCTTTCGCCTCGCGGTGGATCTGACGAGCCATATCATGCATGCCCGCTTCTTCCAAGTGGCGGGCTGCGACGTGCATGTTTTCGATCCGATGTTTGTGCTGTTGGAGTTGGTGTTCTCGCTCTCTCATTGCTTCCCGGTGCCGCTCCTCTTCCCGTCGATGATCGGCGTCATGGGGGCGTTCGGCGAGGAGCAGTTCTGATTCGGGTTCTCGTCTGTCAGAATGTTGTTCTCTGTCTGCCCTGTGTTCCATGAATTGTTGAATCGCGTCAAAGAGCGGGTCTTGCTCAGCGCTTTCAGGCGTCTGGGCGTTGACTTGAGTTTGAGTAGACACGGGCGAATCAAACTTAAGAATACAGGCAACAAACAAAACGATGAATACAGTAGCGAGCGTCGATTTCATGATTTCCATTTCCTTATTGATACCAGAGGGCATAGGAAGAACTGCTACGAAACTCAGGATTTACCTGAGGCGCGATTATCATAACAGGATCTGATCCGGGCGTCGAGATTTGTACTGAAATCGGACTCGGGAACGTACGGTGATTCGCCAAGTCTGGTTCAAAACTCGTTAAGCAGAACGTTGACGGACCTGTGCACTCAGCAGATTCTGATAGATTGGACAGGTTTCAACCAGTGTACTGTGGGGACCTGTTGCGACGACTTTACCAGAGTCCATAACAACAATCCGGGTTGCAAATTCGAGTAGGCTCTGGCCGACCGAGTGAGTGATAATGAACACCGTTCGTCCCGGGGCAAAATCCTTCAATGCTTTGTGGATCAGGATTTCGCTTTGAGAGTCGATGGCGGACGTGGCTTCGTCGAGAATCAGAATTTCCGGGTCACGCAGAATCGCTCGTGCCAGTGCGATGCGTTGTCGTTGGCCGCCGGAGAGTTCATGTCCCTTTTCGCCCACGTTATATAGCAGCCCATCGGGAAGTTGCTCAGCGAATTGCAGCACATGTGATTTTTTAGCAACGGATTCAATTTCCAGACGACTGGCAGAAGGCCGACCGTAGCGGATATTTTCCAGGATTGAATCATCAAACAGCATCGTTTCCTGCGAGACAACACCGATATGATTGCGCAGTTCTTTCAAGCGAATATCGCGAATATCAATTTCGTTGACAAAGATATTCCCTTTATCCGGGTCATAGAACCGGGGGAGCAGATTCACCAACGTCGATTTGCCGGAGCCATTTTCTCCGACCACCAGAACGACTTCTCCTGCGCCAATTTCCAGATTGACGCCATCCAGAATCGGCTCATTGTTTCTGGTAGACTCTTTGCGTTGTGCGTAAGTAAAGTCGATTTTGTTGAACCGGATGGTATCCAGTTTTGCAGGAAAACGTTCAGGGTTTTCCGCTTCTTTAACCAGTGATTCGCGATCGATAATCGTGAAGATCCGTTCGAGAGCCGCGACGGTCTTTTTTAGTTTTGAATAGACTGATGACATTTTTCGAGCAGGATCGGAAATTCCCGCCAGTAAAGCATACATCATAGAGAGGGTAGCGATATCCATTGGTGCTGAGGCCAGTTGAATGCCCCAGATTTCTGTTTTTCCACGTAAGACGAGATAGGAACCGGGGATGAGCGCGATGAAAATCGCCATCAGGCCTAACATTTCCGTGGTCGGACTCGTTAAGGAATCGATCCGCAGGATGCGCAAGGCTTTCTTGAAAAACTCTTTATTCTCATGATGGAATCGATTGCGGTGTTTGCGGGCGCCATTAAAGGCGATGATGACTTTTGAACTATCAAACGATTCTTCCAGTGTTTTATAGATCCGCGACATGCTTTCCATCATTTTCTGGCTAGCATGTTTCAGTGTTTTCCCGATTTTGTAAAACACAATCGCGATCAGCGGCGCAAAGACAAACGAGAGCAACGTCAGTCGCCAGTTGACCATAAATGCAAAGATCACACAGGCCAACGCTTTAAGTGGTTCACGTATAATTTTGCCACCCATCAGGGTCAGGCCTTGGGAAAGCTGCTGCATGTCAAACGTGAAACGCGACATGAGCGATGCGGTCCCCTCATCGGAAATACTTTGATAATCGAGATCCAGCGCTTTGCGAAAACATTCTTTACGAATCGACATCGTGACCAGCTCGACGACGCCACCAACCATGACGTCTTGCGTAAAGATGCAGATGCCTTTTATGAGTGTCGTGATTAATAGTAGTCCCAGGATCAGCACGAACGTATCAAACTGGTCATCAGGAACGTGACTGAGAATTTTCGACTGAATCCATTTGAGCGCTAAAAGTTTGCGCGAAGCATTACTGAGTTTGCGTTGTTGTCGGGAATGCTCGCTCAATAAATTGACGGGTGCGGCTGCCAGATCCGTTTGTGTTAATTCGTCGTGCGCGGCGTTGTCTGGCTGATTTTCTTTTGCGTTTTGTAAATGAATCGAATTGGCAAGGTCTTTCAGAACATCCTGTTTTTTCTGAATCTCGTCTTCTGTCGCAATCACTTCATTTTGGACATAACCACTCAGACTTTCCCCTTGCAACAAGACTTTCACAACCAGAAATGTGACGGAGAGATTTGCCCCCCAGAGAATGGCTACCAGAATTGCGAAAAAGAAAGAGGCAACCAGGCGCCG
The DNA here is from genome assembly GCF_007744675.1 of Gimesia alba. NCBI lineage: Bacteria > Pseudomonadati > Planctomycetota > Planctomycetia > Planctomycetales > Planctomycetaceae > Gimesia > Gimesia alba. The sequence goes on along the minus strand of NZ_CP036269.1, from coordinate 5,740,865 downwards.
ACGGTAAGGCCAGACATAGTGCAAGATTCTCGTAAGGCTGTTCACAGGATTCACTCTGGTTTTGAGGTAAGGCGTGTGTTGTTAAGTCATATCCAGGAAACAACTTGTGTTCCTGGTTCAGTTGCAGATTTCCGTGTCCACTCAGTCTGGTGACAAAGAGGCACTCTGATGGAAAACGCGAATTAAACTAAGAAAACGAATTCAGGTCCAGATGAGATTTGAAGATATGTTAAAATGAACACTTTGAGAGGCAGTAGTAGCCGAGCCCTGATTTCAGAATTGCGAACATATTGTCGCTGTGTTGTGTCGTGGGAAGAGGCATTTTGTGAAATTTTTGATATGCTGCTGGTTGGGTTTTTCCGTTTCGCATTCACTTCATTACAATCCCGTCGATTGTATTCCCGCTTCGTTACCCCTTGATTGGATCGTGCAACATGGAAGAGCGTTCTTCCACTATTTCAGATTCGCTTGTGCGACCGGGGAGTTTACGTGAACTGGCGAATGTGGCCATTCCGTTGGTCCTGAGCTGCGGATCGCTTTCGATCATGCATGTCGTCGATCGGATTTTCCTGACCTGGTGGTCGACTGACGCCGTAGCTGCTGCGTTGCCCGCAGGCATGATCCAGTGGGCAGCGATGTCGATTGCGATGGGGATGGCCACTTATGTCAACACGTTCGTTTCGCAATATGAAGGTGCCGATCAGAAGGGGCGCGTCTCGGAATCGGTCTGGCAGGGGCTCTATCTGGCTTTGATCTGGGGGGCAATTCTCTTACTGGGCGTTCCACTTGCCGGAACTTTCTTTCATTGGATCGACCATGCGCCTGAAGTTCAGGCATTGGAGGTCGATTACTTTTCGATTCTCTGTCTGGGGTCAGGTCCGGCTTTGATTTCCACCGTGCTCTCTTGTTTTTATACGGGGCGCGGCAAGACGATGGTTGTGATGTGGGTAAATCTGGCTAGCGTAATGCTCAACATGGCTCTGGATTACTGTCTGATCTTTGGTGCGGGGCCTTTTCCTGCGATGGGAATTAAAGGAGCGGCGATCGCCACCGTTGCCGCCAATGTTTCCATGTTGGTCTTCTATGCCTTCGTTATTTTCGCCAAGCATGAAGCCCGGGAATATGGTTTATTCAATCACTACCGCTGGAATCGGGATTTGTTTCTGCGTTTAATTCGATATGGTTTCCCGAATGGGATGCTGTATTTTGTTGATATTATCGGGTTCACTCTATTCATCGTACTGGTGGGGCGAATCGGAAAAATTGAGTTGGCAGCGACCACGATTGCCTTCAATCTGAATTCGCTGGCATTTGTACCGATGATGGGAGTCGGAACTGCGGTAATGACACTGGTCGGAAAACGAATTGGCGAAGGTCGTCCTCAACTGGCGGTGAGAATCACCTGGAAAGCATTTGCTGCATCAGCGGTCTATATGCTGCTGTTTGCTGCCGTTTACGTGGGACTGCCCGATTTGTTATTAAGACCCTACGAGCCGGAAGTGATCACCAAGGATTTCCTGGAAGTCAGGCACACAGCCGTCGTTCTGCTGCGGTTTGCCGCGCTGTTTTCGTTTTTTGATGCGGCGGTGGTGGTGTTTGGATCGGCTATTCGAGGAGCCGGCGATACCCGGTTTTGCATGCTCTTTTCCCTGATCTCAGGCTGGGCCATTATGGTCATTCCCACATTTCTGATCTGGAAGTATGCCGATGCGAAATTGTTTGGCAGTTGGACCGCCTGTACTTCTTATCTTGGCGTGTTGGGGATTGGTTATCTGATCCGGTTCCAGGCAGGGCACTGGAAACAGATGCGCGTGATTGAAGATCATTTTCCGGAACCCGCTTCCGAAGATCCGGAGCCTACGGTCGAAGAAGCGTTGACCTGATCACGGTTGCTTTGGGGCATCAGCGGCGGAGATTCCATTTCTCCGTCGCATATTTTTCGCGCACCAGCTGTTCGACTCGTTCGAGAGGCAAGTCGGGTTCGCTTTCGCTGGCGTTCCAGGTTTGGATAAACAGTCGCTTCAGGTCCGGCTTTGTCATCGGGTAGTTTGTGACAAACTCCAGATGATCGCGATGAGACCGGTATTCCGGTTCCCGCTCCGGGCTGGTTAAATACCAGGGAATCCGATCGAGATCAAAGTCGTAGAGAATGGTGCCATGATGTAGGAGTGTGGTGGTGAGCCAGCGCTGTGAATTGCCTGAGAACTTTCGTCCTGCGGTGGTCAGGTCGCTGATGCCCTCCAGTTCAATTTTGAAACCGGGCTTGTGCTGTTCGAGTGAAGCGCTGAGCCGATTTAATATGGCATGAGTTGTGGCTTCAATGCCTGTCAGATGCTGGTCGGCTGTGATCCGCAGGAAGAGTGAAAAGATGAAGCAGCCGGGACCCAGCAAGACAGTACCGCCGCCGGTACAACGTCTGAGGACTGGGATTTGATCCTGTTTACATTGCTCCCGATTCACATTCGCAGCGACCTGATTGGAGCTGCCTAAGATGACCGCGTATTGATCCACCTCCCAGAGACGCAGGCAGCCGAGGGAATCCTGTTCGTTGATCTGATACAGGAGCGCCTCATCCAACGCCAGATTTTCAGCCGGCGTTGGCAGGGTAGTTTCAGAAAAGTGGCAGCTTGAATCAAGCATTTCAGAAATTGAGGGCTCGTTTATCGACGGCGAGAGCCGCTTCCTTGACTGCTTCTGCCAGCGTCGGATGAGCGTGACAACAGCGGGCAATATCTTCACTGCTCGCACCAAATTCCATGGCGACCGCACATTCTGCAATCAGGTCGCCGGCACGGGGACCCAGGATATGCACTCCCAGAACGCGGTCGGTTTGTTTATCGGCGAGCATTTTAACCCGGCCTTCGGTTTGTCCCATCGCACGGGCACGGCCGTTGGCGAGGAACGGGAACGAACCTTTATTGTATTCGATGCCCGCTTCTTTGAGTTGTTCTTCTGTCTTGCCGACGGCAGCGATTTCAGGGTTCGTATAAGCCACGCTGGGAATGGTATCATAGTTGATGTGCCCGTAACCGGTGACCAGTCGCTCAGCAAAGGCGACGCCTTCTTCTTCCGCTTTGTGGGCCAGCATCGCACCGCCGATGACATCGCCGATTGCATAGACGCCTTTGACCGACGTTTCAAAGTGGTCGTTCACGGGAATGAAGCCTCGTTTGTCGACTTCGATACCAACGTTTTCCAGGCCGAGTTGATCGGTATTGGGACGCCGTCCGACAGCCACCAGCACGCGGTCACAGCGAATGGCTTTTCCGTCGGCGATTTCGACGTCGCACGTTTTTTTATTGGCTTTGACGCCAGTGACGCGGCAGCCGAGCTGGAACTCGATGCCCTGTTTTTCGAAGATTTTTTTGGCTTCGTTGGCGATTTCCATGTCGGTGGTTGGCAGGATGCGGTCGAGGTATTCCAGAACCGTGACTTTGGCGCCCAGGCGACTCCAGACCGCGCCCAGTTCGAGACCAATTACGCCGCCGCCAATCACAACCAGATGTTTGGGCACCTGTTGGTAGGTTAACGCTTCGGTACTTGTGCCGACGCGATCGCCGTCGAGTTCGATACCCGGCAATGTAGAAGGCTGACTGCCGGTGGCGATCAGAATGTGCTTGGCTTCGAGTTCGGTGACTTCTTTTCCATCATCGACCCGAACCTTACCCGGAGCCGTGATCATGGCGTGTCCCGAGTAGCGGGTGATTTTGTTTTTCTTGAACAGCGAATCAATGCCGCCGCCCATGGTTTTGACGGTTCGATCTTTCTGGCTCAGCATTTTCTCCAGATCGAGGGACAGCGAACCGACGTTGATGCCGCGATCTTTGAAGCTGTGCTCGACTTCTTTATAGAGTTCGCTCGATTCCAGTAGCGCTTTACTGGGAATACAACCGACCCGCAGGCAGGTGCCGCCCAGCATGCGTTCTTTTTCGATACAGGCGACGTTCAAACCAAGTTGAGCAGCACGAATGGCAGCAATATAACCACCGGGACCAGCGCCGATAATAACCAGATCGTGGTTCATTTTCTCTTTTTCCTGCCGGGACAGGAACCCTTTCAAAGCCTCTATAGTTCGCGTTAGATTCTCAGACTTCCATCAGCATGCGCGATGGTTCTTCCAGGACCTCTTTGACTCGTTTGAGGAAGACGACCGCTTCCCGACCATCGACGACACGGTGATCGTAGGTCAGTGCGATATACATCATGGGACGAATCACAACCTGGCCATTAATGGCAACTGGGCGTTCCTGAATACCATGCATACCCAGCACACCACTCTGTGGCGGGTTGACGATGGGAGTCGAGAGCAGGGAGCCGTAGACGCCCCCGTTGGTGATGGTGAAGGTGCCGCCCTGAAGTTCATCAAGGCTGATTTTATTGGCGCGAGCACGTTGACCGAAGTCATTGATTTTGAGTTCGATATCGGCAAAGCTGAGCCGCTCTGCATTTCGCAGAATGGGAACGACGAGTCCTTTGCCACCGCCGACAGCGATGCCGATGTCAAAGTAATTCCGGAACACGAGGTCTGTTCCCCGGATTTCGGCGTTGATTTGCGGGTATAGATTTAAGCCGTCGACGACGGCTTTGACGAAGAACGACATGAAGCCCAGCTTGACGTCGTATTTTTTCAGGAACATGTCTTTGTATTGGGACCGCAGTTCCATCACCGCCGACATATCGACTTCGTTAAATGTTGTGAGTAGAGCCGCGTTGGATTGTGCTTCGACGAGTCGTTCCGCAATTTTTTTACGGATCGGGCTCATCGGTACAATTTCTTCTTCGCGGAAGGCGCCGTTGCCTGAGGCACTCGGGGCTTCGTAGGCGAGGGCGTCTTCTTTGAGGATGCGGCCGCCGGGTCCGGTTCCTTTGACATCAGCAGGGCTGAGTCCTTTTTCCGCCATCACGCGGGCGGCAGCCGGCATCACACGGTCATCAGCACCTGCGGGAGCCGATTTTGCGGCAGCAGGAGCAGCGGCTTCTGCCTTTGCTGGGCTTTTGGCGGGGGCCGGTTCTTCGACACCAGCCGGGCGTTCCGCTTCTTCCAGGTAGCCGATGACTTCGCCAACGGATGCCATCTCTCCCGTTTTCTTCAGGATCTCGACAATGATGCCATCGAGGGGCGCCGGTACATCGAAAGTGGCTTTATCGGTTTCAAGCTCAACGATTTCACTATCTTGAGCGACCCATTTTCCTTCTTCCGCATGCCAGGCGCCGATCTGGACTTCGGAGATGGATTCCCCTACAGAGGGGACTTTAATTTCAACAGACATCGGACACTATTCTCCAACCGAGTCGTAGCAAAAAACGTATAATTTCAGACTATATCCGTGTGTTTTTATACTTGGCGAACACCAAAATGGATTATGACTTCTAGATAAAGCCAGCACAATTCCCGCGTACAGGGAAGATGATAAACAGGAAAAATATTTTGATTATGAAGCCAATCGCCTCTCTCAAATCACTTAAGTTGCTCTTTTAAATAGAAAAACGCTGGTCTTTTTATCGGCTTTTCAGCCAGACCAGCGCTCGAATTATTCTGATTCATGTATTATCGAACCAGCCGTAACAAGTCTTATCAGTTGTATTGCCGGCAATCAGGAAGACTTGCCGGGGAACCGGTGTCCTTTGGCTTTGGTGTCGATTCGATATAGCGAGTTGCGTGCGGTAATGAACAGGCTTGAATTATCTTTGCCGCCGAAGGTTACGTTGGCCGGCTTTTCAGGAACTTCGATAATGCCCAGTAATTTGCCTTCCGGCGAAAAGACCTGGAGGCCTAATCCTGACGTGATATAAAGATTTCCGTTGGTATCAACGGTCAGGCCGTCTCCGCCGCGTCCCGGTTCTTTATAGCCTGGTTCCTGTTTCAGAGTGCAGAACACGCGGCCTTTGCCAACTTTGCCGGGGCCAGTGACGGGGTAGGCCCACATTTCTTTCTGCATACTCGGAATCACGTACAGTGTTTTTTCGTCGGGAGAAAGAATCACGCCGTTGGGGGCTTTCAAATCGTCTGCCAGACGAGTCACCTTGCCATCGGCAGAGCGATAGTAAACGGCGACTTTCTCCTGAGGCAGTGGCTCGGGAGCCCGGAAGTGCGGGTCGGTAAAGTAAACGCCACCTGTACGGTCAACCACGAGGTCGTTCGGGGCGTTGTAGCGTTTTCCCTGATATTCTGAGGTCAGGGGAGTGACTTTTTTGTTTTTCAGATTGATGCTCACGAGACGCCCGTCCATTTCACAGGCCAGTAGATTATTCCCGCCATCCAGCATCAGGCCGTTGCAATGATTTGACGGTTCCAGAAAGACTGAGAGTTTTCCTTTAGAATTTACTTTGTAGATTTTGTTGTCAGGGATATCTGTGAAATACAGGTTGCCCTTTAAGTCAAAGGCGGGGCCTTCGGTGAATTTGAAATCGGTAAACACTTTGACCGGTTTTCCCACAGGGCCAATGCCGGGGATTTCAGAATTTTTCTCAGCCTGAGTCAAAACAGACATGGATAACATCATGGCTGCAGCAGCAGTCCAGCTTACTATTTTTCGCATCAGAGGCTCCTTGGAGTACGAGACCCGCGTAAAAGAGGAAAGTAATCGATCTTCTATTAGAGTCTTTTTGCTCCATAAAATTCAACCTTCTGAAGAATCGGAATGCTGTATCAGTAGAAATCAGACTTCTCATGAGGGACACTGATTAAAAGGATATAAAGCGAACTCAATGCCTGAAAACGTCTAAAACCAGCTTGATTAGAGGATTTAATTTCAATGGATGCCGTCCGGCTGTTAAAAAAACTGATCTCCATTCCCAGCGTCAATCCGATGGGCCGCGATGTTTCGGGAGAGATTTATTTCGAGGGAAAACTGACTCAGTTCCTGTGTGACTATTTTGCGGAACTGGGCGTCGAATATGAATCGATTGAAGTGGTTCCCGGCCGGAATAATGTGATCGCTCGTACGAAGTTAAAGCCGGGCGTGCCGACGATTTTGATGGACGTGCATCAGGATACGGTTCCCGTCGAAGGCATGATTGTTCCTCCGTTTGAAGGGACAGAAAAAGACGGCAAAATTTTTGGCCGCGGTGCCTGCGATGTCAAAGGGGGCATGGCGTCAATGTTGATGGCGTTTACCCGGCTGGTACAGGAAGATCCCCCCGATGCGGCCAATGTGATTCTGTCTTGTACCTGTGATGAAGAAGCGACGGTCAAAGGAATTGAGCATCTGGTCAACTTGTGGGAGGAACCGTCGGGTTTGAGCCAGATTTTGACAGAGCCTCCTGATTTGGGGCTCGTTGCTGAGCCGACGATGCTGGATATTGTCGTCGCACATCGCGGGGCAACACGTTGGAAAATCAAAACCACAGGCAAGGCCTGCCACAGTTCACAACCCAAAGATGGTATCAACGCCATTTACCGGATGGCTGATGTGCTGAAGGCACTTCAGGAACATGCGGAAGAATTATCGCAACGCGAAGCCCATCCGTTGTGCGGCCCGCCGACTTTGAGTGTCGGTGTAATCGAAGGAGGAGAGAGCGTTAATATCGTACCCGACTGGTGCACAATTGAAATCGACCGCCGGGTGATTCCGGGAGAAGATGGCATTGAAGTGATGCGTCAGGTCGAGGATTTCTTGAAACAGAAGCTGCCATTCGAATTCGAAATGCTGCCTCCGTGGATTACCGGTGTTTCGCTCTCCGATCATAATAATGGCGAGTGGAGTGACCGTCTGTTGTCGGTGATTGACACGGTGGAACCCGATCATAAAAAAGTCGGCGTTCCCTACGGCACACACGCCGCACGCGTGAATCAGGGAGGCGTTCCCGCGATGGTATTCGGCCCTGGTTCCATCGCCCAGGCACACACGGTCGATGAATGGGTTGAGATCGATCAGTTGCTGAAAGCCGAAGAAGTCTACTTCCAATTCTGTGCGAACGCCGGTCGGGCTGGATCGTAATTCTAATTTCGAGCAACCGCCCCTATCCAGTATCGTAGCGACTGTCTTGAAGTTCAAGATTTCATTCACCGTTGGACAAGCCAACGGTGCCACCCGCCCCTCCTATCCAGAATCGTAGGGGCAGGTCTATGTGCCTGCCCGCCTGGTGAAATTCGAATTAGAGACACGCTTCCGAAGGGACCGGAGAAGCTACTCCCCAACACTGTCGGACAAGCCGGCAGTGGCACACGCTACCGTGATCTGTTTCGAAATTTACTACCACGAAAAGCACGAAAGCACACGAAAAAAGCAGTGGGATCGGGTGGTCCCGAATGCAATTCGGGATTGCCGCAGGCAACAGGAGGTGGCAGTGGGAGTCTGCGAATTTAGTAACAGAAATCGATTCAGAAAAATGTAGAGTGCGGCCCTATCTGTCCATTCAACAGACGAGTTTCGAATTTGTTTCATGCTTTCTAAATTCAATTTCTCCCGAAGAGTCTGCAAAAAAAGTGAGCGGAATGGCGCTAGCCACCGTTTTTGAACTAGCGTCCCTGACACAACAAACGACGTCTTGCGCCGTGCCACTCAGGGTTCTGTGTTTCGAATTTCTTTTCTTTTCCAATTTTCCAATCTCGAAAAAATATCTTGACAGTTAATACCTAGGGCGGCTATATATTGGTTATGTAGTCATCCTATGTATTGGAGTAAATACGATGAATCCACAATTATTTGCAGGCACACTGGAGATGCTCATTCTGGAATTGGTTTCCGAAGGGCCCACGTATGGTTACGAAATTACGCAGCAGGTGACCAATCGCTCGTCGAATGAATTCGAGTTGAAAGAGGGGAGCCTCTACCCGGCGTTGCACAAAATGCAGCGTAAAAAACTGTTAAAATCGTTCTGGCGGGAAGTCGATGGTCGCAGGCGGAAGTATTACGAGCTAACGATCCAGGGACAGAAAGCGCTCAACGAAAAACGGCAGGAATGGAAGCAGTTCTCCTCCGCCATCGATCGAATTCTGGGAGCACAAAGTGGCCTGGCCTGAGATCAGCATCGACGATTTTCCCCCGAAGCGCGACGATGAACCCTCGTCGCTCAGGCAGGATATTATCGATGAACTCACAGACCACTTTGCGTGTGCCTTGAATCGAGAGTTATTAAAGAATCCAGATGAACAGACCGCAAAACAACGCGTATTACATCAATTCGGCGATCCCATCAAAATTGCCCGCCAACTCTGGCTCGACGCGATGAAGGAGAAAATGATGTCACAACGAATTCTAACTGGAATTGCAGCTGTCATGGCGGTTTGCTGTATGGCTGTGGTGGGGATTGCCTGGATTCTGGTGCAGGAAAGCCGGGTCGTCAATCAGAAGCTGCTTGAGCAGATGGCAGTGATCGCGGAGCGTCCAGTTGCTCCTGCTGAGTCTCAGACCGATCAACAGATTCTGCTGGAGTTGAAGCGATTGAACCAGCTACAAGCGATGGGAAGTGTCGCAGTTCAGGAAAGAATGAATCAAGTCAGTTTTCAATTGGTGACCGATAAAAACAGCCAGCCTGCGACAGGAATTACCGGAAGATTGATTCGACTGAGTAAGGAGCTCGACGATTTTGTGGTTGAAGCGACCAGTGATACGAAAGGAAAACTGGATTTCGGCAAGTTGCCGGCAGGACCTTATGCATTGGAACTGAAAACGCCCTGGGGCGAAATATATCAAAAGCTGGATTTCAGAATGATTCCGGGGCGCGAATTTTCAAAGACAATCGTCTGTCCCGCACAGCAACCAGAGCCGGTCTCTGTCAGCTTTCAAATTCTCCGGTCTGAAGAATTCGAGTCGGATGAATGGCTTGTCCTGGCAGATTTTCGAGTACGTCAAATCAAAAAGAATGATGAGGTCACCCATTCTTATTTGAGTGAACGTCAAATTGAGAATGATAACTGGTTCTATCTGCAACCTGTAAACCAGGGTGTGTATCTGATCGGAAAAAAAAGGACAGTTTTAAAAGTTCCATTAAGGCCTGACGGCAAGTATCAAAATCTGAATCCGGAAATCAGGCTGGATCAGCTGACTGTCGATGTGCCTCAGGGACAGTATGCTTTACCAGCCTTATATCTGATTCGCAGAGAGAATTTGAGCCGACTCTCAGATTTGAATGAGAACTATTTCGATCCTGTTGCTCTTGATCGTTCCAATTTAATTCCCGGGATACCCAATTTGCATTTAGGGGGAGAGATGTATGCAGTCGGGAATACCGTATTCGTGTCCCCGTTTAAAATTCTGGATAAGAAGCCGATAAAACTCAGTCCTGGTGACGTGCAGCGATACCCGTTACAGCATTTTGCAGCATCCCCGGGGAAGAAGAACGTTTGGAACATTAATTTTTACGATAAGAAAATTGCCCAGGTAGATTAGAAATAATAAACAACCGAGGTGTTAATGGGCATCCGAAACAGGGTGCCCCATAATTGTCCTCTCTTTTCAGGAATATCAATGTGGCCTGGCCTGAGATTAGCATCGACGATTTTCCCTCGAAGCGTGACGATGAACCCTCATCGCTCAGGCAGGATATTATCGATGAACTCACCGATCACTTTGCGTGCGCTTTGAATCGAGAATTATTGAAGAATCCAGACGAACTGACAGCAAAACAACGTGTCTTAAATCAATTCGGCGATCCCATCAAAATTGCCCGCCAACTCTGGCTCGACGCAATGAAGGAGAAAATCATGTCTCAACGTATTATGACCGGTATTTCTGCTGTCATGGCGGCGTGTTGCATCCTGGTAGTCGTCTTTGGCTGGTTGATGATGAAAGAGAATCAGTTGGTCAATCATCAGTTGCTCGAACAACTGGCGGTCATCGCGGATCGGCCGCAGGCGGATTCGACAGTGGTAAAAAGCCTGCAGAAGACAAATGAAGCCATTGTCCGCGAGCTTCGAATTCTGACAGAATCGCAACAACCATCACGGTCTATGGGTGAGATGGGAATGGAAGGGTTTGAAGGAATGCATGGTGGAGCGATGATGGAGGGAGGCTTTGGCATGGAATCAAAGCCCGCCGCGGCCGCCAACATCAACCAGCAGATTCTAAAACAACTAGAACAGTTGAATCAAAAGCAGACAGCTCAAGGTGGAGCAGCTTCAGAAGGCATGAATCAGATTTCTATTCAACTGGTTCAGGATAACAAAGAAAAAACGCCGGCGGTCGGCTTTTCTGGTAAGTTGGTGAAAAGTGGGGCGAAAACCGATTCCTTTTCTTTGAAAGAAGTCAGTGACAAGAAGGGAGTACTCGATTTCGGGAATCTTCCCTGGGGGAAATACGAACTCTATTTGTCGGCCCCCTGGGGGGACCAGCTCTCTACTAATATCTCAACAGTACCCGGACGAAATTATTCTGAGACGGTTATCTGTCCCGCGACAGCAGCACCGCCTGTACCTGTGCAGTTTGAACTCAATTGGCCGGACCAATTGAAAGCAGATGAGTGGGTTGTCATCTGTGATTATCGTAGACGAGGATCTGGCGGAGGAGCGCCTGGTTCATTATATCGAAAAGTTGGTAATCAAATCTGGAACGAGAAATCGATTCCCCTTGATCAACAGTCATCGGTCGTCCTGATTAACGGTGATAACCAGGTCAGCCTATGTCCGTTAGACCAAAAGGGGGAATTGAAAAATGTCGATCTGGCAACGGTCGACTGGCAATCTTCGGTCAACCTGACCGCGGGTGAAGGCTATGCCTTATCCATCGTCTATCTCATCCCCAAAACCGAATTGGGGCGGCTCTCTGAAGTAAATTTCGATCGCAGATATGCTGTTTTAGACAAGTTCAGAACCACGATGATGATCTTTGATCAATTAAGTCGACTTCAGCCGGAGCATGGTTTTACAGGGGGGCTTAGCTCCGCTTCTGCCACCATGTTCGTGGCACCATTTCAAAATCCGAATGCTCTGAAGGATGTAGGTCCTTTCGATCCGCTCCCGAAAGTGGCCGAAGGAATGCAATATCCGAACTGGCTCAATTTTTCCGCGCTCGAGGACCAGAACAATCTCTGGACCATCCCTGTCATCAAACTGGAACAACTAACCCGCCCCGAAGAGGTTGGTAGAAGCGGTGTGATTGGTGTTAACGGTGCCGGTCAAGGTTTCTTCTAATCTTCTCGCTGACACAATCTAAGAACAGAAACTGGAGTACCGAGTGACCTGGCCTGAGATCAGCATCGACGATTTTCCTCCCGAGCGCGACGATGAACCGTCGTCGCTCCGGCAGGATATTATCGATGAACTCAGCGACCACTTTGCTTGTGCTTTGAATCGAGAGTTATTGAAAAATCCGGATGAGCAGACAGCAAAACAACGCGTATTAAATCAATTTGGTGATCCCATCAAAATCGCTCGTCAACTCTGGCTGGAGGCCATGCAGGAGAAGATTATGTCGCAACGTATTATGACCGGCGTTTCTGTCGTGATGGCTTTGTGTGGCTTCATTGTGGTCGGGCTGGTCTGGTCAATGATGAAAGAGAGTCAGGATTTCAATGCCCGGATGATGGCGCAAATGGCCGAAATCGCGGATCGACCAGAGCCGGTGACCACTGACGCAGTGAATCAGCAGATTCTGAAGCAACTGGAGCAATTGAATCAAAATCGGACGGTCGAGCCGGATACTGTTTCTGTTGGAATGAATCAGCTTTCATTTCAACTGGTTGCCGACGACAACGATGAAAAACCGCCCAACAAGTATGTCGGCACACTCACTAAAATTGGCGATCGTTCAGAAACCTTCACACTGGAAGCCGTCAGTAATGGGAAGGGAGTGCTTGATTACGGAAAATTACCCTGGGGAAAATATCAGCTGACTTTGAAATCCCCGTGGGGAGAATATCATCACCAGAGCGTGACTGTGATTCCCGGTCGTGATACGACACAGAAAATTATCTGTCCGACCGAGATTCCGGAAGTCGTATCCGTTCGATTTCATTTGGACTGGCCTGACGGAATTAATACTGAAGACTGGTTTCTCATTTGCGACTTTCGTAATTCATCTGACGGAAACCGGCAGGTTGAGAGTAGCAGGTTGATTCATGGTGAAAAGTGGATTTACAGACAAAACTGGACTGAAGATAAAAGCGGCGTTTATCTCATCAACAACGAGAATATGATCGGGGTCTGTCCTGTCAACAAAGATGGAGAGTACGAAGACATTGATTTAAAACAGTTGGCTTTATCTTCTTCGACTAGAATGAGGCAGGGAAAACATGTTTTGCCCGATCTGATGCTGTTTCAGAAGAAAGACCTGCAGAATCTCGCCCAAATGAACCGCATACCCGCCTTTCAGTCGTTAAACAAGTCCCGAACTGCGGCAGGTTCCTACAGTCTGCAGTATCGTGCTATGGTAGGAGGAGCAACCAGATTCGGCGGAATCGAAGGCAACTCGTTCCTGATCATTCCCTTCCAGAATCATCCGCCTCCTTGGACGCAAGTGAAAGTGCGGCCGGAGGGAGGCCATACATTGTATGCAAGTGGTTTAGAATTATCGAAGCGGTTGGAATTCACGGCAATTAAAGGCGAAAAGAACCTCTGGAAAATCAAACTGCCGGATCTGAAAGATTACATCATCCCCAAAGGAACTCCAGGTGGAGGTCAAGGAATTTTCTGACGGGATGTTAAATAGTTTGCGTGATAATGAAATATTGAGGAGTACCAGGTGGCCTGGCCTGAGATCAGCATCGACGATTTTCCGCCCGAACGCGATGATGAACCGTCGTCGCTCCGGCAGGATATCATCGATGAACTCAGCGATCACTTTGCTTGTGCCTTGAATCGAGAGTTATTAAAGAATCCGGATGAGCAGACAGCAAAACAACGCGTATTAACTCAATTCGGCGACCCCATCAAAATCGCCCGCCAACTCTGGCTGGACGCGATGAAGGAGAAAATTATGTCTCAGCGTATTATGACTGGTATTTCAGCCGTGATGGCGGTGTGTTGTCTGGCTGTGGTGGGAATTGCCTGGATGCTATTTCAGGAAAGTCAGTCCATCAATCAGAAAATGCTGGCTCAAATGGCAGCAATGGCGGATCGCCCCTTACCTGTAGCGACAACAAAAATGGACCCCCAGTTTCTCAACCAACTGGAAGTCATGATGCAGAAACAAATCGCCGAGGCCAATTCCAGTTCGGAAAAAATGCACCCCATTTACTTTCAGTTAGTCGAAGAGAAGCAAGGCGGAAAACCGGCGGCCGGTTTTAAAGGGACTCTGTCGAAAGTTGACGGCAAACAAAAAGTATTTATCGTCGACGCAGTCAGTGATGAATCAGGCAAATTGGATTTTGGCAACCTGCCTTGGGGGACTTATAATGTGAATTTGAGTGCTCCCTGGAATGAGGAAATCTTTTCACTTAAGATTACCACGATACCAGGACGTGCGTTTACAGAGACGATTTTCTGCCCGACAGCGGTTCCACGGAAAGTGCCGGTGGAATTTCAAGTTGACTGGCAAGGCATACCGGCTGGCGAGGAGATGTTTCTCGTATGCGATTTTCGTCACTTCAGTATCTCCTATGGATTCAATCACAGACAATACAATTTGAGCTCTCGGCGAACCATTCAAAACCATACCTGGAGCTATCGGCATAATCTGACGATTCCTGCAGAAAGAGGCGTTTATCTGATCGACGTCAAGAATTATCAAGCCACCCCCTGTCCGCTCTCGGAAGACGTTCATTTCGAAAACCTTGAGTTTCAGGATCTGGTTTGGAAGTCGACTGTCGAAGCGCTGCAGGGAGAGTATATGCCCCCCACCATCTACTTGATTCGGAAGAGCCAACTGTCAAAATTATCTGAACTGAATTCCATCAAAACCATCGGATTAATATCTAGTGATCCAAATGGAATGGATTTGAAAACATACGCTTATCCGGGGATGGGAATGTTTGTTTCTCCGTTCGAAAAATTCAAAGTGGAACCACGGCTTTTAAAGATACTGGAAAAGAAAGATAGTAGCGCAGCAAAGATGATTTATGCGTTCCAGGCTAGTCGGTTGATCTCTGCTTATAAGGCGACGACGGAAGAACCCAATGTCTGGAAAATCATTGTTCCTGATGTCGATCCGATTACTCAAAAATCCGGTTCTAGGAGATTTTAAGCTGTCAGTATCATGTCTATTTGATATAGATCAAATTTGAGGAGTCACAAGTGACCTGGCCTGAGATCAGCATCGACGATTTTCCGCCCGAACGCGATGATGAACCGTCGTCGCTCCGGCAGGATATTATCGATGAGCTCAGTGATCACTTTGCTTGTGCATTGAATCGAGAGTTATTGAAAAATTCGGATGAGTCGACAGCAAAACAACGCGTGCTCAATCAATTCGGCGATCCGATCAAAATCGCCCGTCAGCTTTGGCTGGACGCAATGAAGGAGAGAATCATGTCTCAACGCATTATGACCGGAATATCTGCTGTGATGGCGGTGTGTTGCATTGCTGTGGTGGGGATTGCCTGGACGATGATGCAGGAAAGTCGAGCGTTCAATCTGCAGATGCTGGAGCAGTTCAAACTGGCACAGGAGAATTCAGATGCGGAGGCGACAGGGGATCTGCACGGGATCCTGTTTCAACTGGTACAGGAAAGGGAAGGCGGAAAACCGGCAGCTGGTTTTAAAGGGAATCTGGCGAAATATGAAGGCAATCAACAAATCTTTACGGTTGACGCCGTCAGTGACAAAACGGGAAAACTGGATTTTGGGAAGCTGCCTTGGGGAAGGTATGATGTGACTTTCAATGCCCCTTGGGGAGAGTCTGTTAGTACATTTCAGATTACCACGATTCCGGGGCGAAAATATGAAGAGACCATCGTCTGTCCGGCGCATGCTCCACAGGAGGTGGAAGTAGAGTTTCAGGTGAACTGGAAGAACATGCCTGAGGAAAAATATTATCTGCTTTGTGACTTTCGGTATCGAGTGAGTATTTCATCCAACGTATCAGAACAATTTGAATTAAAGTCCTATCAGGAGGTCCAAGGACGTCAATGGGTCTACAGCCATGACCTGGAACAGGAATCCGACGGAAATGTTTACCTGATTGATGTGGAAAATCAGCGGGCGGCTCCCTGTCCGCTGGCTGCAGACGGGAGCATTAAAAAGATTGAAGAACAGCAGCTGGACTGGCATCCGACGGTTGAAATCCTGCAAGGCAGGTATGGTCCGCCGACAATCTATCTGATCGCGCAACATGAACTCAGTAAAATCACTGAGATCAATTCACTCAGCAGCACAAAAGGTGTACGATTTAGCAAAGGCCAACTGGAAACAATCAGCTTTTTGTTACCAGGACAGGGTTCAATTATTTTTCCCTTTGAGAAACTCTCGATCGATCCCGTTTTGGTAGTTAATAAAACGCCTACCGAGCTGAAAGAGATTCATGGATTCATACCAGACAGGTCAACTCATAAGACCTATGCAGCGACAGAAGATCAACCCAATGTCTGGGAAATCAACATCCCCGACCTGTTCCCGATTACTCTGGAATCCGATTCATTGAATAGTGCCCAGTAACGGGGAAGAGTTTTGTGCCCGGTTTACCGATCTGCTGGCAGTTGACTTCGTAGACGAACTTTTCTTTGAGTTCGTTGACCTTCAGGTGGACCGTTTTCTTGTCATCTGAAACGGTGACGTCTTCCACTTCAACTTTATATCGGCCGCTGTCGGGGCTGGCGTAGCTGCCGCTCCAGACGCGGGTGTAGCCGGCGATCGTATACGCATCCTTGTCGGCTGCTTTCTTCGCATCGACGGGCTGGAAGAATTCGATTTCGAAACCGTCGGGTGTCGCGCGGAGTTCCTTGATGCCGTTCGGCAGTTTGCCGTTGGGGGTCAGTTTGGTGATCGAACCGGTGTTCTGTCCGCCGAGCCAGCCGCTATCGTGAATGCTGCCGACGTAGATGTCGCCCTTGGGGCTGACGGCGACCGACATGGGGCCCGCGAAGTTATGCTCATCGGGGGGTACGTCGGCACGGGTGAAGTAGTAGGTCGCGCCTTGAACGGAATCGCCGACTTTTTGCGTCGAGAAGCGGATCAGGAATCGCTGATTGTATTCGCAGCCGAGCCCTTGATCGAACAGGCTGGCATACGGGAATTGTTTGGGAATGCAGGTTAAGCCGTTGACGCTGCGGGTCCAGGGGTGGGGGACCTGAATGGCGGCGCGGGTCTCTTTTAGATTTTCTTTATTGCGCAGATCGGATTGGCTGGGCACGCCGTAGGCTTTGCCGGGCATCAGTAAGTTGATCTCGTTGAAGGTGTTTTGCACGCCCTGTTGATCGGAAATATAGATTTCGTCTTGGGAGTTGATTGCGAGGCCCGTCGGATACCGGAAGGCGTTTCCAACGACTTCGATATTGCCGTTATAGGTGATTTTGAGAATCTTCCCCCGCCAGTGAATCTGGTCGTCGGGGCGTTTCATCTGGGCATAATCGCTGCCCAAGCCGACATAGAGATTGCCCTGACTGTCACGAATGCAGCCGGTGGCCCAGTCGTGATAGTTGTCGTTAAAGCCCCAGCCGGTGGCGACGATCGTGCGCTGGTCGGCTCGGCCGTCGCCGTTCGTGTCGGAGAGTCGGATGACTTCCGGTTTATGGGAAACGATAATATCGGAGCCGTCGGCGATGATGCCGAACGGAGCAGAGAGTCCTTCTTCGAAAAGGGTCAGTTCATCTTCAATGCCGTCGCCGTTGGTGTCTTTGGCCAGATAAACGTCCCCTTTGAGGGAGGTAAAGATCAGTGTGCCGTCGTCGCGCCAGGCGAGGGCGGTGGGCATGATTTTCCCATCAAGGGGAAGTCGCACGCCGTCAAAGCCGGGGGCACTGGTGACGGATTGCTGATCCGATTTGAGCGTGGGTTTGATTTTAACCTGTAACGCATCTGCTTTGAGATTGCAGAGGTAATCGAGTGTCAGTGAAACGGTTTCAGACGAGCCGCTCTTTGTTTTGGTGTATTCGTGAGAATTGTTGTCAGAGATGTGCATCCATTTTGCATCGGGATGAGCCGGGTCGGTGATCTGGGGCTCGCCGATACTTTGGGAGAAACGCGGGCGTCCGACATACAGATCGTAGCCTTCGGGCACATTGGTGGCTTTAATGGTTCGCTGCAAACCAGTCTGATTTTCTGTTCCCGGAAGTGTCTGGAACGTATCTGCGACAGCAACGGTTCTGTTTTTATCACCCATTTTGAAGGTGAGTTCATAATTCAGTGTAATCTGATTTCCATTTGATTCGTAGCTGCGCAGCGTGCCTGCTCTGCTGTTCTGGACGTGAGGATAAATCACGGACTTTGGTTCTTTGCCGGTTTTGGTGAGTGCAAATTCCTGACCGCGTTCGTAGCCTGAGATAATCGGCGAGCCAGCCATGTCCCAGTACCAGCTTTTGCCTTCGGTGCGCTGGCGGGCTAAGTCACCCAGTGTCCATTGCACGATCGAGAATTGATCAAGGTCGAACAGCAGGTTGTGTCCATTGTCAAAGCCCATCGCGAATGCACGAGGTACATAGCCGCCGCCGGTTTCTTTGGGATTGGTAAAGACATCGCGCACAATTCGCGCGGGTTCGCCGGCTGCAACGGTGAAGAACTGTTCGACGACCGAAGGATTGGTGGGAACTTTAAACTTGGGGTCATTCAGGCCGAGCCAGATCGCATCCAGCTGACGATTGATATCGCCGCCCAGAACTTTCGGAACGCTTTTCTTCAGCGCGGGCATCTCCATGCCGGGTACGATGCGCAGTGGATTATGTACCCAGCGGAGGAAGTATTCTTTGCGCATCCGTTTGCCCAGCATCAGCAGGTCGGAACCGCGTGTGCCGAGCGCGACGTTACGGGGTTTGTATTCACCCAGGACGTGACACGAAATACAGCTGAAGCCTTTCGCGCCGGTGATGGTCTGGCCGGCGATGAGCAGTTGGGCGCGGTTTTGATCGGAAGAGTCGATCATGAAATCGGGTTGGCGTGGGCCGTCGTCGGGAACCAGATCATGGGCGACGAGATAATTGAGCAGCGCCTGTTTGTCAGCTTTGGTATGCTGGAAGCGGGGCATGCGGACACGTAGCCAGGGCATGCGGATGGTTTTCTGTTCGCCGCTGACGGCTTCGGAAAGGGCCTCGTGATTGAGTTTGTCGCCGACGGCGGTGAGCGCCGGGGGAATCATACCTTCGCTCTGACCGGCGAGGGCGGGGTCGAACTTTGCTATTTGACCGGCGATCTGGGTGATGCCTTCGTGCTTGTCCCGTTCGTGACAGTAAATGCAGTTGCGCTGTTCGAGGACGTAGCGGCCGCGGTCGAAATCATTTTCCGGTGAAGGGGCATTCAAGCTGGATTTGAGATACGCTTTGACGGCGTCGCGGTCGATGGTGCGATACGCGGGACGGCCCTGTTTGAGATCGGGTGTTTCTGCCAGGCAGGAGTTATCCCAGTTGGTGACTGTTTGGGAGAGATCGGCGATTTGCTGTGTCGGTTTGTCGATGCCGGGAATCGTGTGGCAGGCGGCACAACGAGCCTGGGTGATCAGTTTTTTGCCGGCGGCGATGATCTTCTTATCGGTGGCTGGTTTCTTACCGGTTGCAAGCTTAGCCTGTTTCAACTCGGAGAGTGCAAAGGCGAGCTGGCGTCGTTCGGTGGTGCTGAGTTTGATGACCGGCATGCGATGATCTTTGTTGAGCTTCCCGGGATCAGTGAGCCAGTTATACAGCCAGTTTGCATCGCGTTTGTCGCCGATACTGCTCAGATCGCCGCCGCTGAAGGGTTGCTGGTTACCTTTGCCGTCAATTGTATGGCAGGCCAGACAGCCAACCGAACGCATCAGAATTTCCCCTTCGCGTCGTTCTTCGTCGCGTGTGGGGGCTTGCTTTGTTTTTTTGTCTTTTTTCGCAGCCGGGATTTTCTTGAGGGATGCGGTTTTTGTGTTCGCATAGAGATACGCGGCGATGGCTTCCGCTTGCTGCTTGTCAAAGCCGAAGAAAGGCATTTTGGCGTGCGCGGCGACAGAGTCGTCGTTTTGAATTTTGCGGAGCAGCCATTCTGGATTCAATGCGGTGGTGACATGCGTCAGGTCAGGTGCAGCGGGGCTGGTGAGCTGATCATCGCGCTGGTGACAGCGGTTGCAGCGATGGGCGTCGAAGTGAGTGCGCCCGCGCCAGATCTGGGCGACTTCCGGGTTTCCTTCTTCCCGATAGAGCAGATTTGCCGGAATCGGTTCCAGTCCAAACTGATTGGAAGACCAGAACAGTTGCACGCGTGCCTGGGGTGATGTTTTTTCATAGGAGACCTGCAGTTCGAATTCGCCGAAGCTTTGGTCGAATTTTGGGCCAATGAGCCAGCCGGGAGTATCGCGTTTTCCTTCAAGAACCGTTTTGCCGTCAAGTTCGACTTTCACTTCCCCCTGGATGTATGCGGAAATCTGATACTTCGCAGGTTTTTTCAACAGGATCAGACTGTTCCACTTCACGGAGAATTTACCTGAGGGGAGCTGTGGCAGAGGTGCCTGTTTGCCCCAATCAAAGGCGATGTCCGGGTCGATGCGTTGCACACGTTTATCACCCGCTTGATATGTTGCCAGCAGTCCCGGCGGATAATCATCTTCTTCGGGATCAATCTCTTCAGCCGACAGGTTTCTCCCGGCGATGGTGAGAAAGAGACATGCAAGTAAAAAAGCACTCAGGGACAGAATGCCCCTGAGTCCGAATAAATGGATGCGCTGGCTGATCATGGTGCTAGACAGATTCAGTATTGAGAGGAAGTTTGTAAAGAAACTCAAATAATTCGTGTGCCAAATAAAAAATCAGCCATTCGTTATTGTTCGAATGGCTTTTCCTCTTTGGCGTTGGCACCGAAGGAAGCGCGGAATTCGTCTGCAACGGACGAAACGGTTTTCTTGGGGCCGGTCAATTTGAGGAAGTAGTAGGCTTTGCCTTCAACTGCGAGAATCACGCCCAGCATCTGGGAATCGGGAACCGCTTTGGTTTTACGCAGGAATGGAGGGCCGATTGATTTGTTGTAGGTTCCTGTCAGGTCGGCGAAGACGTATTTGCCATCTTTGGATTCGCCTTGAGTGACTTTGACTTTACGACCTTCACTGGCAAACTGGCCGATCCAGCGAGTGATGTTGGCAGAGACTCCACCACCGGTTCCGCCGAAGGATGAGATCACGAGTTCGGCTGGTTCTTTGTCGCCTTTGACTGCGGGAATTTCGAATTGCGCGAGACGGAGGTTATTGGAAGGGGGCGCACTTTTCCAAGTGGCGGGGACTTTGAGAGTGATGTCTTTGATTTTGACTTCGTTTGTTTTCTCGTCTTTCTCAGCTGCCTCAACGGTGCAGGCATAGATGGCCAGAGAAAGGGCCAGGACGGAATAGATTACTCGTCGGTAAGTGGTGGGAGAGATCATAAATATCCTCAGATTGAAATAAGGAGTTTGCGCATACGATAATGCCTAATTGTCCCGCATTTCACAGGGATTTTCAACTGGTTGCTGCGAGAAATGGGAATTGGCCGGAAATTTTGCGAAAGTGAAATATGTTGTACATGCATGTTGCAAAAAAACAACGTGCGGGTCTGATTTATTGAACGGGAAAATGATGTTTGCAATGTCCTCTCAAATACTTGTGTTTTGAATTGATATCAAGGGGAGAGCCGTTTCTGCGCGCACTGTCGGGCCAGCCGACAGTGTCACCCGGTGGATTTATTTTAATTACGATCACAGAAAAATTTACTACCACGAAAAACACGAAAGCACACGAAAAAGAAGCAGGATTGGGTGGTCCCGAATGCAATTCGGGATTGCCGCAGGCAACAGGAAGTGGCAGGGGAAGTGTGCAAATTCTATCTGACGCACTTACTCAGAATTGCAGGGCGGAATGCACGAGTCCGCCTGTCTGGTGGGAGCGATTATAATTCACGCTTTCGAGGAGATTGGTGAAACCGTTTTGTTTACCTCTATCAAACCACGTCGATACAGTGGGGTGACACGAGGATCGACGTCTAGAATCGATCGGCCACATTAGTCGGCGGGGACACATCTGTTGTTGGCCCAGTGGCGTAATTCTGCGATGCGTTCTTTCATCAGGATGGCCAGCGGTTTGGTTTTCTGAATTTCGGAGGCGATGTGACGATCTTCCAGTTCAGCGTTTTCAGAAAAGGCGGCGAATAGTCCGGACATCACAGCCTGTTCCAGTTCGGAGCCGGTGAAGGCGTCTGCTGTTGCCGCCAGAGAGCGGACGTCAAACTGGTCGGGATCGCGTTTGCGGCGCTGGAGATGAATTTTCAAAATCTGTTCGCGGGCGGCAGCGCTGGGAAGGTCGACAAAAAAGACTTCATCGAAGCGTCCTTTGCGCATGAGTTCCGGCGGGAGTGCCGAGATGTCATTGGCGGTAGCGATGATGAAAATCGGATGGCGATGATCCTGCATCCAGGCGAGCAGTGTGCCAAACATGCGTTTGGATAATCCGCCGTCAGAGGATGAAGCGGAAGCCGAGGCGAACGCTTTTTCAATTTCATCGATCCACAAAATCACCGGCGCCATCGACTCAGCCTGTGAGAGCGCCTGCCGCAACTGGCTTTCACTTTCGCCGATAAATTTCTGATAGAGCATACCCGGATCGAGTCTGAGCAGTGGCATATTCCAGTCGGACGCGACCATCTTCGCACAGAGACTTTTCCCTGAGCCGGGAACTCCCAGCATCAAAACGCCTCGCGGTGGTTCGAGGCCAAACTCCTGGGCTTTTCTGGAGAAGCCGCCCCGCCTGAGCTTCAGCCAGTCTTTTAATTTATTCAGGCCGCCGACTTCATCCGGTTTGACGTCGACGGCGATCGATTCGAGACAGCCGGTTGAACCAAGCAGGGTTCGTTTGGCTTCGATGATCAGTGGGAGATCGCTGGCGTCGAGATCATTGTCCTGCAGAATGGCGGAACTGATGACGCGTTCGACTTCGTGGCAACTCAGTCCCCGTAGAGTCAGCACCAGTTGCTCCATATCTCGGCGGGTCAGACGAGCGGTGATTTTCGTGTCACTGTTTTTTTTGATTTTGTTGAAGGTCTGTTTGATGACGTCGGCGAGTTCATCGGTCGTGGGCCAGCCCAGTTCGTAGCGGACGGTGAAACGTTTGATTTCGTCAGGCAGCGGGAAGGCGTCGATCAGGATGAACGTCGATTTTTTTGTACGGCAGGTTTCCATCAGGTCGCGCATCATACGATTGACCACACTGTCCCGGCAGTACGCGCCGAGGTCTTTGAAGACAAAAATGTCTTCGTCGGTATTCTGATGGATAAAACTGAGTGCCTGCTCAGGCTTGCCGCCCGGGACGGTGGCTGATTTTAAACGGCCGCCTTCCACCCGGCATAGTCCGCCGGTGGTCGACCATTCATAGAGCGGTTTCTTTAACTTCAGTGCGATACCCTGAATGACTTTTAATGCGCGCGGTTCGTCCATCGTTTCGATGGCGATGAACGGATTTCCCGAGCGAATCAGTAATTCCAGAGAATTGGTCATAAAAGTGTATTCCTCAGCAGGCAGTTCTGTTGCAGGCAGTAACGCAGGATTCGCGGAACCAGATTAAAAAATCAGCTCATTTTTTGAGTAGTTTTTGAAACTGCTTCCAGGTTTTGGTGTTCGCGACATCTTTTTTGGTTAAGCCGGCCCGACGTGCCTGATAGACGCCGTACTGCATCACGTCCAGGCCTTTCACGCTATGGGCGTCGGTATTTATCACAATGGGAATTCCCAGTTCTTTGGCTTTGGCGGCGTGAATGTCATCAATGTCCAGCCGCATCGGATGCGCGTTGATTTCCAGCATGGTGCCATGATCGGCGGCGGCTTTCAGGATCTCGCCGTAATTCAGATCCGCGCCCGGACGTTTCCCAATGAGGCGACCTGATAAATGACCGAGTATCGAAACGTTTGGATTTTGAATGGCATTGAGCAGACGCCGATTGATCTGTTCCTGGGGCTGTTTGAGGCCGTAATGCAGAACGGCGATGACCCAGTCGGCTTCACTGAGGACGTCAGCGGACAAATCCATGCTGCCATCTTCCAGAATATCGCACTCGATACCTTTGAGAATTTGAATGTCGGGAACTTTATCCTGAATTTTGTCGATGGCTTTCCAGTGTGCCCGCAGCCGTTTGGCGTCGAGACCGTTAGCCATGGTGACGCGTTTGGAGTGATCGGTGATCGCGATGTACTGATAGCCTTTGGCCAGCGCGCCTTCCGCCATTTCCTGAATCGACGCGGTGCCGTCGGTGGCGGTGGTGTGCATGTGCAGATCGCCGCGAATGTGTTTGAGTTCGATCAATTCCGGCAATTCATTTTTGTCGGCGGCCGCGAATTCCATGCGGTTTTCGCGAATTTCGGGGGGAATCCAGGGCAAGCCGAGCTTTTTATAAACTTCTTCTTCGGTCTTGCCGGAGACGAGTTTGTCTTTTTTGAACAGGCCGTATTCGTTGAGTTTAAGGCCTTTGTCCTGTGAACGGCGGCGGAGCACGATGTTGTGTTCTTTGGAGCCTGTGAAGTAGAGCAGGGCGGCGCCGTACGATTCTTCGGGCACAACACGCAGGTCAAGTTCCAGCCCGGAATTCAAACGAACGCGCTGCTTGGTTTCGCCGCGTGCGAGGACTGCTTTGACGAGTTCATGGTTTTCTAAAGCGTCCATGACTTCGTTGGGTTGGCTGGATGTCACAAGAATATCCAGGTCGCCGACGGTTTCTTTGCGTCGGCGACAACTGCCTGCTTCCGAGATTTGTTGCACCGAGTCTAACTCACCGAGATCGTGGATGATTTCATCGGACTGGGATTTGGCTTCGGCAAGTCGCACCCGATTACCGGCTTGACTCAAATGTTCGAGACCTTCGAGGATGATCTGCTCGGTTTTTTTGCCGAATCCTTTTTGCTCGGCGATGACTCCGTTCTCGGCGGCCGCTTTGAGATCGTCGAGTGAATGAATTGAGAGTTCCTTGAAGAGAAAGGCGACTTTTTTGGGTCCGATGCCGGGGATGTCGAGCATGCGGACGACGTCGGCCGGGATTTCTTCTTTCAATTCTTCGAGTTGCGGCAGATTGGCTGTCACGACGATCGTTTCAATTTTTTCGGCGAGGTCTTTACCGATTCCCGGTAGTTCCTGTAACTCTTTGGGAGTGTTTTTCGCGATGTCCGCGATCGATTCAGAGAGTCCCGAGATAGTGCGAGCCGCGTTGCGATAGGCGCGGAGACGAAACGGGTTGGCTCCCTGAATTTCGAGTAAATCTGCCAGCTCTTCGAACTGGCGGGCGATTTCTGCGTTTTGCATTGTCCGGATTTTCAATCTTGATAGTTCAAACGAAAGGTGGTGAGACTCCTTTACAATAACGCAATCGGCGCATAAAAAAAGTGCAAGGCGAGGATGCACTTGCACTTTGTGGGTTCTTGAGGCGCCCGCTGTTATTTGCTGGCGACTTTGGCCGTATCCGTGATGGCGAACCAACCTGAATTCGCGGGGACATTCTGCTTGGCGATGCGCGGTGCAGTAAAGTGTGCGCGAATGGTAAGTCGTTCTGCTCGGGGAGCCGACTTCCAGGTGATTTTCTGATCCAGGTTCAAAGGCTTTACTCGCAGAGGTGGCAGATTGATTCCCTGTTCTGCTTTGGGAGCTTCTTTCCCGGGCGTTGTCATGGGTGCCGTTTTCTTCTGAGGGATCGCCGTTTTGGGGAGCTTTCCATCAGGAGTCGGTTTGAAGGCTTTGTTTTCACCGGTTCCGAAGAAGTCATCGTCCGATTTCTTCTCGGTACCAAACTCAGGCTTTTCTGTTCCAAAGTCTGGCGATGCCGGTTTGGCTTCCGGCATCGGGGATTCTGTTTCGTTACCTTTGATGGGGGTCTTAAACAGACTTTCTGCATCATTCTTGGGAGCTGTGTCCATGGGAGTCCGATCGTAGCGACGTGCGCCAAAACCGGAATCTTCGACACTCTCTTCTTTATTCTCTGGGCTCATCGGCTTTTCAGAGTACGTTTTGGGTGGTGTGTTTTCGACGTCGCGGGGTGTCGGTACTTTTCCGCCGGCGTTGGGATCAGGCGTTGGAGTGCTGGCTGATGCGGGATTTGCGACCGGGTTGTAATTCACGCCACACTGTCCTGTGCTGCAACCACCGACTCCACAAGCACCCGTTGAACAACCGCCGATACCACAGCCACCCATTCCGCAGGGGCCACAGTTACCGGATGGGCCATAGGCAACTCCTGCAAATTGAGTAGAGTTTCCTCCGCCAAAGCTATTGTAGCTGACGCCGACGACTTGTGGGTTATTGATCAGGTACCAGCGATAGGCAGCGCGTGAAGCACGTCGAGACTGTGCGGGCCTCGCAGCACCACCATAGTAGGACGTATAACCGGGAGTGCCACAGCAGCTTCCGGAATTCATCATGCCATATCCGCCATAATTGGCTGAATAAGACCGAGGTGCATAACCGGCGTACATCGGACCATTTCGGCTGGGGCCAAAAATGGCGTTGTACGTCCAGGGAATAATCCCTGCGTTGGATTCGGCGAGTGACACCATGCCGATCGCCAGAAAACAACCGACGCTCAGGCAAACTTTTTTCAGATTCATGTTTTTGATCAGACTCATCCTTTTCGACCTTTTTTAAAATCGAGCTACACAATTGCACGACCAGGGGCAGTAAGCCATGCCGAAAGAAGACGTAGTCCATCACGCCAGATTCTCTATTTTTCCAAATGTTTCCGATTCATTTGGAAGCATCGAGCAACTAATCCATTAGTCACTCTTTTGTACCCTTAGGATCGCACCGATGTCAATGATTGGTCGTATTGGTTGGGTCGGATAAGCTAAGTTTTTGCGGGACTATTTATAAGTATTCTCGATTCTTACTAATTTACCTAAGTTATAAAGTTGCCTGATCACACCTGATTTTCAGGGGATTCGAGGCACAGACCGGATATGAGAGCACTTTTTCGATCAACGAATGACGATAAGTTGATGTGTGGTCATCACTTAATTTCTTCTGGGCTGATCCGAATCTGCTCGGAAGTTCTCTCTTTGTGCTCGGAATTCTGCTGATCTACACACCGGTGGAAATGCGGGTGAGTTCCTCTACCCTGAAACTCAGAAAAATGCTAAGTTTCGCGGTCTGAAGTCGAGCCCGTTGTCCCTGAATTTCAACTCCCCACTTCAATTGTTTGTTCCTGTTTTGTGTTTTCTTTCATGGTGATCACAGCATTTCATGAGAGACCGTCATGAAAATTTGTTCTCAGAGTCTCGCTTTGGATCTCTGGATCTGAAACGGGGCCTGTGCGCGCTGCTGTCAGGGTTGGTTTTGTCCAGATGGTGTCTGGCGCTGGCAATGTTGTTCGGACTCTGTTCCGGGTGCACTAGCTGGAAGCAGAAAATGGCAGTCCGAGATTCGGAATCTCAAGAACTGGTTGAGCAGGTCCGTGTGGCAACGGAGAGCGGGCGTCAGGAACAGGCTGCGGAGTTGCTCAAACAGGCCGTCGCATCGAACCCGAATAACGCGGCGGTTCGACACCAACTGTCGGAATTTTTAGTTGCCAATGGTTATTCGGAAGAAGCGATTCAGCAGTTGGAAAAAACGACGGTGCTGGCTCCCGATGATCCGAGACCGTACATCGATTTGTCGTATCTGTTATACGAGAAAAAGCAATATACCGATGCCTTGAAAAATCTGGAGCTGGGTTTGAATCTGGATCCGACAAATATTCGTGCCTTATTGCTCAAGGGAGAGTTGGAAGAATTGGCAGGATTGAATCCCTCAGCCGTTGAAACCTACCATCGTGTCTTGCAGGTAGAGCCTTATAATATTGTTTCCCGACTGAAACTGGCGGCACTGCAGATCAAACAGGGGGAATCGAACCGGGCAACGCCGATCTTACGTCCAATCTGTCACAATACCGCAGCGACCATCGATCAGCGGGCGGAAGCTCAATGGTTGCTGGGTGTCGCCTATGGTTCCCAGCAGCGGTGGACTGATTCGGTTGCTTCACTGGAACAGGCGATGAAAAACCGGGCCGATGTGACGGCAGATGACTGGTATCGACTGGCATATGCCTGTCTGCAGGCGAATGAGATGGAAAAGGTGTATCCGGCGGTGACTCAGGCGTTGACGCTCAACCCGTTGCATACAGAAACGAATCGGCTGTCGAGTTATCTGACTCAACAGACCAATCTGGTGAATATTCAGCAGGCTTCCATGTACACTCCTCTGCAACGTCCGGGAATCATTGGACAGGAGGCACCTCCGATCCCCATCGATGCACTACAGCCTCCTCGTGGTTGGGAACGACGAGGCAGGCTCAGCATTTCTTCTGCGAGCGTGAAGCCAGAATAGCTTGATGGCGGAACTCAAGGCTGATTTATGAGTGATTTACTGCATAAATTGACCAAACGAGGTTGATATTGATCCTGTAAACGGGATTCAGGATGTTTGCTGTTTCAGTTCGAATATCGCGGATGTCCCCTGAATCTCTCCCCTGAGTGGTAAAAGCAGACCAAGAGGTCCTTGGGGAGCAAATGATCTGTAATTTCAGGTCTCAATTGAGGTTATTACAATGAAAACGGGGCGATAATCAAATTTTGATACTTGAAAAAAGATTCTTAGTGACTAAATGTTATAGGGGCCTTTTTTTGTTATAGTATCGGGCACGGATTGAATTGCGTAAAAATTAGAAGAATCTTTTGTGAACTTAGAGTTTCACCTGAGGCATAGCGACGAAAGAGCGATGAGATGTTTGAATTTGTTTCCGATGCACTGAATCTTAAACAAATGGGGGCTGAGGCACCGACTGGTAATCCGCTTTCGTCTACTGAATCCGGTCTTTCCCCGCTGGCTGGCAGCTTGCCGGATATCGCGAATGAAACTGTACCCCAAATTGGCGGCACGCTGGACCGTGTCGGCATGTCGGGCGTGGAGCTGGTGCTGCGGTTGCGTGATGCCTCGGGAGAAATTTTTCGCACTCCGGCTCGTGCGGATGCCGCCGTCAGTCTGGATGATGAACAGGTCAAGGGAATTCACATGTCCCGTCTGTTTCTCAGTTTGAATAACCGTCTGGCTGATGCGGAGCTGTCGTTGCCTCTGGTGAATGAAATTCTCAAAGAGTTTATCCAGACACACCAGGAGATGAGTGCGAATAGTTTTTTGACGCTGTCCTACGAGCATTCTCTGAAACGGCCCGCTTTGCTGTCGGATCATGCCGGCTGGCGGGCGTATCCGATTCGGATTCATAGTGCTTTGAAACAGGGGAAATTCCAGCATCAGATGTCGGTGCGTCTGACGTATTCCAGTGCCTGTCCCTGTTCGGCCGCTTTATCGCGACAGCTGATTCAACAGGCGTTTGAGAAAGCCTTTGGTGATCGGAGTGAACTTTCGCACGACGAAATATTCCAATGGCTGGGAACACAGGAAGCGATTCTGGCAGTGCCGCACAGTCAACGGAGCCATGCCGATGTGACGGTGGAATTAGACAGCAAACTGGATGATTTTCCGATCGAATCTCTGATCGATTATCTGGAACGCGTGATCGCGACTCCCGTACAGACGGCCGTCAAACGTGAAGACGAGCAGGAGTTTGCCCGCTTGAACGGCGCGAACCTGATGTTCTGTGAAGACGCAGCCCGCAAGCTGAAAGCGGCTTTGACCCAACTGGAGGGAGTCAAAGATTTCCGCGTCGAAATCAATCACCTGGAAAGCCTGCACCCGCACGATGCAGCGGCAGTCGCGACCCGTTCGCAGTCTTGAATGGACTTGCCATAATCTGACTCGAGGAGATCCGTGCCTCCGATTTCTACTGGAGGACAAACGGGATTCTTGTGTTGAACAGGAAGGGACAGTCAATTCCGAGGCGGTTAGTCATATTCATCCGAATTCTGTTTAAACCGTTCCATGACTCTCTGTCTGTCTTCGCTTGCCTGTTTGCGGAGTTGATCCTGGAGTGCAGAGTCTGCTTTCATTTCTGCATATAAGGACTCAATGCTTTCATTAGCAAAATGAGGGTCTGTCAAGTGTCGATAGTTTTTATGTAACTGCTTTCCACTCGACATGAGAAACGGGGGGATGACAGCCAGGTAAATCAGTGAGAAAAGCAGGGCAACCAGCACACACGATTTTGCGATCAAACGTCCTGCATTTCGCAGTTCAATCCTGAGTCGCGTTTGCAGCAACTCGGTTAATCCTCCAGTTAACAACTTTGACTGTCGTTTCAGATACCAGGTGAGCAGGATCGTCACCGAGATCAAAACAGTGAAGAGCTCTCCCGCCTCCCAATACCAGACCAGCCAGGCTCTGGTTAGCGGAGAATTATCCAGATCAAAATGATTCTCTGGAATACCGACTGTTGCCTGGACACCCAGAATGTCTCTCCACGTAACGGGAAAGAAATAGTCTCTGAATTGATAAAGATTTTGGCTATCACTGGCCAGGTTTAAACCAAAGGGAACCGTGAAGATGGCCAGGATGAGAATCAAGGCAGAGATGAGCACGGTCAATACCCGAGAGTTCTGGTTCTCACCGCGGAAGAACTTTTGAGCATTTCGCAGAGAAGGCACTCCTAACACCAGAATAACGATAGCCAAAATAAATATGGCTGGTGGGGATTTCAGCCAATAGTCACTGAGACGGTTCATTATGGGGTTTTCAGAAACGATCAGAACCAATACCGTTGTGATGAAGCCGACGCTGAGGAGTTGAGACCAGGGAACTGAAAATGCAACGCGAATGAAATAGAGTGCGCCAAAAACACACACAAGAAACCCAGCCCAGATGCACCCCAGAAGCGGCCAGTATTGGAAATGAAAGGGGACGATTTCCGCGGCAAAGAAGCCCCACAATCCCAGGCTGAATAGTGTTCCCAGGCACCAGCAGACAGCAGGTTGCCAGAATCCTGTGGAAGTCAATTTTGAATCCGAATTCCGGCTGCAGATCCAGCTTAATAACATTGCCACTATGGCGCAGAAAAGTGTAATCAGCACAATATTTAGAGACGTTGCTGTGAGAAGCGCTGTCTGGAAAAAACTCAATGAATCGTTAGCACTGATTTTCTGGGGCTTCGTTATTCGCTCTTGTGCTTCAAGCGTTATCTGCTCTTCAAGCAGGGCCTGATCGTACTGTTCAGAGATCGTTTTGAACTCTGCCTCATTCATTATTCCAGCATCAATATTCTGCAGCTTTAAGAGATCTGCCAATCCATTCAGGCGAAACATCGATTTCAATTCAGTGATATAATGATAAGCATCTTCTGTTGAAATCTGGTCCGAAATACGAAGCAGGCTGCGTGCCCGTGTTGCCGCGCTGCTCAATTGTTTGTTGCGAA
Organism: Gimesia alba; assembly: GCF_007744675.1. Taxonomy (NCBI): domain Bacteria; kingdom Pseudomonadati; phylum Planctomycetota; class Planctomycetia; order Planctomycetales; family Planctomycetaceae; genus Gimesia; species Gimesia alba. The sequence continues at coordinate 5,709,611 of NZ_CP036269.1, read as the reverse complement.
TATCAGATACATATTCCGACCTTAGAAATCCTAAAAGATTGGCCAGAATGAACTGTTCTCTGATGTTACTGTTTCTGCTTTCAGCCATTCCATTCTGTTGATTGAGGGGGAATGATGTGTGTGACAGAAAAGCAAACGTTGCTGCTTCTCCGGTAAATCCCATTTTCAGAAATGGTTTCTGGAGGCCTGCGCGGAGTCGTTGCTGTCCCTGTTGAAATTTCAAGTGATCCAGAATTTCGAATCCCCGTTTCGGGTCATTCTGACTTGAAACGGACCATAAATAGACTGCTGCCAGGTAGTCGTAGAGTGCATTCTCCGGATCGTGTCGGCCGCATTCATCCAGGACTGCCAACCAGTTCTTACTACGTGGGATTAACTGGAATGATTCCCCTTCCCTGTCGTACATCTGAAACAGGAGCAGTGCCCGGTTGCGCCAGAGGTGTTTATTCTTGGGGTCCAGTCGTGTTGCCCGTTCGCTCTGTTCGAGGCAGGCTTTGCCGGCGCGTAATTCAAAATCATCCTCCATTGCTTCGACTGTTTCGCGATCCCATTCAATCCAGATTAATCTGAGGTCCGTTAATTTGTCATCATTTAATCCGGTGTTGTAATGTCTTAGCAGGTAGAGTCTGCGAGGCGAATCCAACATCCAGGCCGCCCCCAGGGCCACCTGGGGATCATGTTTTACTGCCTCTATTTTGTTTGCCTGTTGAACCCAGAAGGCCGCCTGTTCCGCGGGTGGCTGCTCGGAGAGCGAGGGTTCCCATTTGACAAGAGAGTCGATTTGATTAATCCATTGATCCCCAAACAGTCTCCAACTTTCGGCGGAGACTCTCAGCGTCCAGATCAGACGAGAACCGAGAAGCAAAAAGATCAGCAGAAATAGTGCAAGTGGCCAGCGGGGACGCAATTTCATGAACGTTCCAACCTAATCAGATTAGAACCGGTCTTGCCACCTTCCTGGTACAAAAGACTGGTGCCCGATTTTCCCAAAGGCTTTCCGCCCGATTTGATGACAGGTTTCTCTTTCTTCATCATCCCCTGAATGATTTCCTGATTTATTAATCAGGGATTCGCAGACGATCTCGATCTAAATATTCGAAGGCACTCCCGACTTTCACTTTGCCATCATTTCGAACATCAGAAATCATCCCTTTTTTCCACATATTGAAAGGATCAATAAACTCAATCCTCATTCCATTCGTCAGTTCTGTGCTGGAAGTAACAGGTGAATAACCATCGTCATTCACACCTTCTTTCGCTTTATTTAATCTTAATTCATTGGTCACTCGCGAGCGTGCGGCACCCGACTCAGACATGATCACTCTGACTGTGGACGCTAGTTGAGGATTCTTAGCAATTCGTTGTATCTCTTCTGCCATGCGAGCTGCGCTTGCTTTCGACTTTTCGCCAAACTCCTTCTTTAATGCCATTCTCTCTGAGAGTGGGAGACTCTCGGCTTCTTGCAACTCGGAGATTTCGAATGAGGTTCTCGCCATGTCTTCATTGAGTTGAATGAGTTTTGGACCTGCCGCCTGCGCATCTGCTTCTGATTTAATAGAGGCAAGAATCGAAGCCTGCTCTTCCTGATCAGACAGTAAACGTTTTGTTAATGACTCAGAAGTACTGGAAAGGCCAATGGATTGGCCAAGACTTTTCCAGTCAACAACCATAATTGCGATGACAATAACGACCGTTCCAGCAACAGCTGCAATTAGCCCGACGGGAACGTTAGGTTTAGAAGCTTTTTTCTTTTGATTCTTACCAGAACTCTTCTTTCTCCTCCTGCGAGGAGACTCATACACTTCTTCCGATGATTCTTGCTGTGGTCTGCGACGACGACGTTTGCGAGGTGGTGTATTCACGATTGAGATCTCACTCAGACAGAGGATAACTGTATTTAGGTATATTTTAAGAGGCGAGAATAAACAGCTTATGGATTTCTATACTAGATTGTCAATTGTCATCTATATTAATGTACCATCAACACTTCGTTCTTTCTGCCAGTCCTTGTGATCATGAACTTGGAAATTCTCTCCGATTGCCAAGAATTCCATTTTCACAATGTGCCACTACGAACCGGAGGCGGCATGAACGTCCTTTGTTTTCTGCGAATTCATGCGATGCTGACTGCGGAACGCAAGGAAGAATCGCGGGTTCAATTTTGGCCCGATTGACGACTTTTTTGATGTTCGTTCTTGCGAAGAGTCTGGTAATCAAATAACTTAATTTTGTTAAAGAAATTACTTTCGGTTTCGGCCGAAGACGGTTTTATTGCAGCGCGTTCCGAGACCTCTGGCCTTGGTGAAGTGCTCTAGTTCAGGAAAGCTCACATGGTTTTGAAACGACTCCTTATGATTACCTGTGTCTGTCTGGTTGCTGCCTCTACTGTGGGAGCAGAAGCCGGGGACAAAGTTGTTACGCCCAAAGAGGGTGTGACGCATCTGTTTAATGGCAAGAACCTGGATGGTTTGTATGTCTGGAACCGGGGAACAGAATATGAAGATCCCAAAAAGATCTTTACTGTCAAAGATGGCATGCTGCACATTTCCGGCGATGGATATGGCGGACTGATCACGAAGAAAGATTATCGCGATTACCATATGGTGATTGAATTCAAATGGGGCGGCAAGACCTGGGGTAAGCGGGAAGACCGTGCCCGCGATTCGGGCGTGCTGATTCACTGCCATGGACCGGACGGCGGCTACGGCAATACCTGGATGGCCTCGATTGAAGCCCAGATCATTGAAGGGGGCGTGGGTGATATTCTGGTCTTAACGGGGAAAGATCCCAAGACCGGCGAACCGATTCCGACTTCGCTGACGACCACCATCACCAAAGACCGGGATGGAGAAAAGGTCTGGAAGAAGGATGGCGAAGAAATCACATTGAGCTCCGGCCGGATCAACTGGTGGGGCCGCGACCCTGACTGGGCCGACAAGGTTGGCTTCCGTGGCAAAGACGACGTTGAAAGTAAATTCGGCGAGTGGACTCGAATGGACGTCATCTGTGAGGGTGGCAAGATTAAATATCTGGTCAACGGCGTAGTCGTGAATGCCGGCTACGATGCGAAACCCGATCACGGTAAACTGCTGGTGCAGACTGAAATGGCGGAAATGTGGGTTCGCAAATGGGACCTCTATCCGCTGGGCAAAGCACCCAAGTATAAGAAGGACTAATTTCACATAGTGTGAATTCAGCCCTGTTGTGGTGATGACCACGACAGGGCTTTTTTTGTGTCTGCTATTTTTTTCTACCACGAAAAACACGAAAGAGCACGAAAACTTCTGAGTAGGTGGTTTCGAATGCAATTCGAGATTGCCGCTGGCAACAGGAGGTTGCAGAGAATGCGGGTGAATTCATAACAACGGGATAATCAAGTTGTTGTAGGGTGCGGACCCATGTGTCCGCCTGCCTGTCGGGTTTCGAAATGGATTCATTCTTGCGAAGGAACCGGAAAAGTGTTTCGAATGCCATCACACAATTTAGGTCGATACCGCGGGTCGCCACACAGGGCGACCCCTTCATTGGGTTACGCTTGTTTGTTGGCGAGCCAATGCTGGCGACCGGTGTGTTGTATTCACCTCGCGTTGTTCATCTTGGGGGCATCGCGAAACATCGGGTAGAATGCTGCTACGTCTTGTACCAGTTGCTTAAGAGTCGGTCGGTACAGAGGCGGTGTTGTTTCTGTTTTGTATTCATGTGGAGTTGCTGTGGCATATTTGTTTTTCTTTCTGCTGTTTTATTGGGTGAGGTTTTCTTTACAGGAATGTGTTCCGATGAAGAGAATTTTTGTGAAGGGCGGGAATGGGTCAAGTCGTCTCTTGCGGAACCTGGTCCAAAGTTGGTTCAGGATTGGTTCAGGTTTGGTTCAGAGTGGTTTTGCTTTGGTTCAAACAGGGTTCTTTTTGTCGCAAAAAATTGAGGAGCAGACCAGTGATCATCAAGAACCGGGTTCAAAAAATCGCGTTAAAACCAGCGGTTTTTGCGACGTGCTGGAATGGTCAGGGGAGGATCTCTTCAGCGATTTGGAGTGCTCTCTCGCGCACGCGACGCTATCTCCGCATCATCGCGGAAGGCTCAGTTGCGTCAAGAGGTCTCCCGCTTTGGAGAGAAAGTGTCTGAAACGAGGGGAAAAGTCGTTTTTTTGATCGTCATGAAACAATCAAGGGAAACTCTATTCAGCTACGGATTCTTCATGTCATTGGAAGCGGGAGCACGGATCTGATGACAGAGAAAAGCCGATTACTTTTTCAGCGCGATCTGGGAATCTTCGGGGTTGGCGAGTTCGGGGATTTCTTCCTGCATGACGGTAAACATTTCTGCGACTTCGGGTTTAAAGACGTCGCCGATCAGAATGTCGACCAGATTTGTTTTGAACTGCGGGTACTGACGCAGGAAGGAGCCGAAACTGAAGCCGGGGGTGTAGAAGGCGTAGACCAGTTTGCGGAAGTTTTCCACGCCGCTCTTGTAGCCGGGATACCATTGGCTGAGTTGCTCGACCGAGAAGTCTTGTGCTTCAAAGGCATCGTTGATGGCGTCGGCAATGAGCTCTCCCGATTTCATGGCCAGGAACACGCCACTGGAATAGACGGGGTCGATGAAGCCGAGGGCGTCGCCGGCCAGCATCCAGCCTGGGCCGACCGGTTGGGTGGTGTGATAGGAGAAATCTTTGGTTGTCATGAATTCGGTGACGGGTTGTGCTTCGGTGAGCCGGCGTTTAATGCCGATACAACGTTCGACTTCCTGGTAGAAGATTTCTTCGCTGTTACCGCGATCTTTAGCGAACATGTAGGCCATGTCTCCGGTACAGCCGATGCTGACGACATTGTCGGGGAGCGGGATATACCAGAACCAGGACTGTTTGCCTTCGGTTTGCAGAATGATGGTGGCACCTTCGTCGATGCCTGCATCACGGTGTGCGTTTTTGAAATGGGCCCAGACGGTTCCTTTTTTCAAAACCGGATCGGCCTGTTTCAGTTTGAATCGATTGGCGATGAAGCCGGTCTGCCCGCTGGAGTCGACAACAAGTTTGGCTTTGATGTCCAGGGTTTCCTGCGAGCTCAGTTTGAGTTTGACGCCTGTGACCAGATCTCCTTCACAGAGCAGGTCGAGGACCTGGGCGCCGGTGTGAATTGTGGCACCGTTCGATCGGGCGTTGTTGACCAGCATCTGATCGAACTCGGCACGGAGCACCTGCCAGGTTTGCGAGCTTTCATGCTCTTTGTATTCTTTGAAGTAGAAGGGCATCGTTTCGACGCCTTCGTCAGTGACGAACTGCACGCTGAATTTTTTCGGGAACGCGGTCTGTTTGAGTTGATCGATGAGTCCCAGACGTTTGAGGGGCCAATAGGTTTCGGGGATCAGCGATTCTCCAACGTGAAAGCGGGGGAATCGGGCGCGATCGACGACGAGTGTTTTTCGTCCCTGCTCGGCGAGGAGTGCTCCCACAGTGGAACCGGCGGGGCCGGCTCCGATGACAATGACATCATATTCTGAGTCGAGGTCAGGCTGGTCTGGCGGGTTGGAAACGTTCATGGGAAACCTTCAATCGTACGAGTCAAAGTCAGGTTTGGGGCAGCAGTTATGCATTTATAGCAGTCGAGCGGAAACTTCCAAGAGGTCAATTGCCGGTTGTTGGTTACAGAAAATGGTTGCCAGTCGCCCGTAGGTGATTTCGCCGGGCTGGATATCCATAACACTGGCCAGTCCCGGGCCGGCGGTGATTCGTAATACCGCACCTAAATCGACGTGACGCAAGACATTATGATTGATGAGCACCCGTCCGAGTGGGATTTCGCCCGCGAGGATTTCGTCCTTGACGGCTTGAGTCACATAGTCAAAATTAAATCGTACGATCCCGAACTGGACGACTTCTTTGGTGCCGGTTTTGGAGAGCAGGATTTTTCTGCTGTAAACATTTTCATCGAGACGCTGGTCCAGCACGGTCACATCCACGGGCGATTGATGGTACTTTTCCATGGTGACCGTCATATGGTGGTTGTGAGCCAGCAGCGTTTTATAGGGATCAGGCAGAGAGGCGGAAGAAACATGTTCGGCCCGTTCGAACAATCGTTGTTCGCTCGGGAATAATTTGACAAGTGCATCGAGTTCGTCTTGTGGGTTCACTTGAAAATGACTTCTTTTATCAGGGGAGAATCGGGGTGAGTTTCAATTGATAACAACGGTTCAAATTTTAGGTGTATCTTACCATGCGATGTTCTGGTTCGAAATATTCTGTCAGCAGGCTGTCGGCCTGAAGCATGCCTTTACGTGTGAGCTGGACTTTTGAATCATCATAGGTGAGGTAACCCGCCTTTTGCTGATTTTCGAGTGCTTCGGAAAATTCTTCGATGATATTGACGCCGAACTTGTCCTGAAACGGCTGAGTCAAGACGCGGCCTTCTTTGAGTTGCAGGATAAATTCCCGGATGAGTCGCTGGTGTTCGGAAGGTTCGAGTGCCCGGTTGATGGGGAGATCGCCTTTCTCGACGGTTTCGAGATAGTCTTCCAGGCGATCCAGGTTTTGATAGTGGACGCCTTGCATGTGTCCAAAAGAGGAAACGCCGGTCGCGATGATGTCGTTGCCGCGGAAGAGATTGTCGCGATAGATGAAGCGGTCTGTTTCCGGGTTTTTGACGAGTTCGTTTCCACTGGCGAGGTGATAGCCTTTCGATTGCAGTTTCTCGATGGCTTCATTCATCCAGCGGCGTTTGGTGGTCCAGTCGGCAATGGGTGAGGTGATGCCCATTTCTTTCATTTCTTTGGAGATGATCGTGTTATGCGGGAGTTCCATCTGGTAGATGGTGATATTGTCGGGGGCGAGCTCGGCTGCTTTTTCGACCGCTTGGGTCCAGTTGTCATCGGTTTCTCCCATCATGCCGGCAATCAGGTCGATGTTGACCTGGGGGAAGCCGACGTCTTGAATCCATTCGTAGGCCCGGAAGACTTCGGGAGTCAGATGGGCGCGGCCGTTGGCTTCGAGCAGTTTATCGTTAAAACTTTCCACGCCGAGCGAGATGCGGGTGATGCCGATCTCTTTGAGTGTTTTGACTTTCTCCTCGTTGAGCGTGCCGGGCTCGCATTCGAAGGTGACTTCTTTGGCCGTTTCCCAGGAAAGCAGGCTGGAGAGCCGATCGCGAACGGAGAGCAGTTGTTTTGAGCTGAGATAAGAGGGTGTTCCGCCGCCGAAGTAAGTGAAGTCGAGCGTGCGATCTTTGATGGCTTCGACCTGGCTGAGCATTTCAAATTCTTTTTGCAGCGCCTGGACGTAGCGTTCGATGGTTTTGGCGTTCTGTTTTTCATAGACGCGGAAATAACAGAATTTGCAGCGTTTGCGGCAGAAGGGAATATGAATGTAAAGGCCCATCGGGATGCTGGCGTCGGGGCTCTGATGCAGGACTTCGTGGATTCGGGTAACGTATTCCTGCTTCCACTGTGAGAAAGGAGGATAGTTCGAAATGAAATAACTGCCGATTTCCGTTGTGCCTGTTGCTTCCAGATCCATAGTTCTCTCAACGTGTTCGTGTTTTGTCGTTTCAGTAAGCGACTGAATGTTTATCGTATCGATTCGGGGGCTACTTCTTATTGTCACTTCTTTCCGAAACAATACAAGGCACCATTTCGGGATTCTGTGCCAATGATCAGATGTCCTGATCCAATTGCCGGCGATGCGGTGATATCTTTTCCTAAATTCTTTTTCCAGAGTGTTTTACCAGTTTTCAAATCGAACTCGTAAAGGTTGCCGTCCGAAGAGCCGACAAACACGCGATTCCCGATGATCACGGGCGAGCTGTCAACCCGACCGCGGGTCCCAAATTTCCAGACCCCTTTACCGGATTTCCGTTCGACGCAATGAATCTGTTTATCCCGACCGCCGGCGACGACATATTCGTCTGTGACAGCGGCGGAGGAGTGGTAAGGGAATTCCTTTTTGGGATCTTTATACCGCCATTCCACTTTTTGTTTTTTCCAGTTCACCGAGATAATTTCACTGGCGTAGGTTCCCACATACAGGTTATCGCCCATGACTGCTGGTGAGGCAATCAAATAGGTTTCCAGAGGCATCTGGCTGTGTTGTTTGCCGGTGTTGATATCGATGACGCGAAGCTGTTCATCACAGCCGGTGACGAACGTGAAATTATCCACAATCGCAGGAGAGCAATTCACATAGCCGTCGGTCATGAACTTCCAGACCAGAGCACCGTCGGCTTCATTGAGACAGTAGAGGTTATTATCGTAGCCGCCAAACAGCAGCTTTCCGTTGACGACATTGGCGCTGCTGATGATTTCGGCGTCGGTTTGAAAGGTCCAGAGTTTTTTCCCCGTCTTGCGGTCGATGGCGTGGAAGATGCCATCTTCATCGCCGAGGTAGACGCCTTTTTCAGTCACCAGTGGCGACGATTTGAAGCCGGGAGCGAATTCTTTGGGATCGGGATTCTCGATCGAACGGTACTTCCAGACCGATCTGCCGGTTTTTAAATCGAGGCATTCGACATAGCCGTTTAAGCCTGCCATATAAACGCGGTCGCCGACAATTGCAGCAGTAGATGCGATTCCGTCCGACGAGGGATATTCCCAGAGGAGTTCGAGTTCATCGGGTAGCGTCGATTTTGCGACACCTTGTTGCAGATTGCCGTTTCGGAAAGAAGGCCAGTTCTGTTTGGTGCTTTGAGGACTGGAAAGAGTGGGCGTCGATTGTTCGTCCGGTTTTTCAGCGGCGGAGAGGGCATTCAAAAAACAGACACCTGCCAGCAGAACTGAAAACAAAGACAGGTAACTTTGAGTAAATTCTCTATGTTTTAATACGCGCATTCGTACAATTCCCTTAAAGAGGATTGATCAACGGGACGAGGGTTAAAGTTGCCCGTCCATTGCCGAGAAGCTTCTTCTGCCAGTTGCTCGACCAGACTGAGATCGACTTCGCATTGGGAAAGTGATGTGGGGGCACCCGCCATTGCGATTAATGATTGAATGTGTTCGGCGAGTAAGCCTGCGCCGGCAGGGTCTTTCGGTTCACACAAACCAATATCAGATGCCAGAAGGGAATAATGATCACCGACCAGTTCCGCGTTAAAGCGAATGACATGCGGCAGCATGATGCCAACGGCAACGCCGTGCGTGAGGTTGAAATGCGCCGACAGCGGGTTGGCCAGGGCGTGGGTGGCACCGAGCATCGAGTTTTCGATGGCGGCACCAGCGAAGTGTGCGCCCAGTTGCATATTTCCACGCGCGATCAGATCGTCGGGAGTATCCAGAACTTTGGGAAAGCTGTTTGCCAGCAGTGTCCAGGCCCGGCGGCTGAAGAGTTGCGAAATTTCGTTGCGCGGTTTAGTGACGAAGGTTTCAAGGGCATGACTCAAGGCGTCGATGCCTGTGACTTGAGTGACCGAGCGGGGCATCGTCAGTGTGAGTTCGGGATCGAGGATGGCGATGCGGCAAGCGGCTTTTTTATCGCCACAGGCCATCTTCATATGAGTCTCCGGATGCGCGATGACGGCGAAGGATTGTGCTTCGCTACCAGTGCCTGCAGTCGTTGGGACGGCGATCAGCGGGAGCATGGGTTTGGTTGCTTTGCCGACGCCCCAGTAGTCTTCCATTTTTCCGCCATTGGTGAGCAGGAAATTGATTCCCTTGGCACAGTCCATACTGCTACCGCCACCGAGGCCGACGATAAGATCGATGGGATGGTTGCGTGCGACTTGCAGTCCCCGGTCGACATCTTCGGTCGTCGGGTTGGCGTGGACGTCATCAAAGATCGTGATCTGGATGCCTGCGTTTTCCAGAGCCGTGACAGCTCGGGCTTCATGACCGGCGGCCGCGAGACCTTTGTCGGTGACTAAGAAAACATGCTTTGCTCCCAGTTCCGCGGCAAGTTCTCCCAAGCGGTCTAAGGTGCCTGCTCCGAAAACGATTCGTGTGCGGGGCGCGTAATCAAAGGCAGAAAGTGAAGTTTGTTCTTCCTGATCGGTATTCGCTTTGGTTGAAGATTTCGAATCCATGACAACGATTATTTTCCTTGCGATGTCTATCATGTTCATCAGGCTGAGCGATGATCAACGCTGATAGGTTTTATTCTTAACCCGTGTTCCAGCTTATAAAAGCGGATCGAAGTCGTTTGTTTTTTCTGGCGAGATTTTTAGGTAGGTTTTTGCTGGTGCGCGCATTATCAAACGCCGGTTCTCCATTCCCATTCTGTCTCCATTTAACACCTGAGAAGCACAGTCAGCGTCGTTCGAAATCAACGAAGCGTGTCTTTACTCTTTAATTCTGATCGAAACGGACGGGAATTTCCAGTAGTCTGCACTGATTTTATGAGATGTTGGGCGGTCTTAAGAGTCGTTGAAATCTTAATTTAGGGAAATCTTACTCTAAATACAGCCTGTTATTGTGGATATAAACTTCGACAGCACGGGGGGTCATATACCGGACACTTTTATTTTCGCGAACCCGTTTTCTGATATCAGTCGAGGAAATGTCGATTCCGGGTATCGTGACCCAGAGGATTTTGGCGATTACGTCGTCGCCGAATTTTTGAGTGAGCTCGGTTAGATCTGGTAGACTAATGTTGGGGCGATTGACGCCAATCAGTTTGGCGAGTTCCAAAATCGCCTCGGGTTCACGCCAGGTATGCAGATCGCGTACGGAGTCTGCCCCGACGATTAGAAAGAATTCGTCATCAGGGTGGGTTTCTTTCAATTGACGCAGTGTTTCCACTGTATAGCTGGGGCCTTCGCGGTGCAGTTCGAGATCTTTGATCACAAACGCAGGGTTCCCTGCGATGGCGAAATCGAGCATTTCCCGTCTTTGCTTTCCGGAAGAGATGCCGGTGCTCTCCTTGTGAGGCGGACTTCCTGCTGGGATTAACCAGACTTCGTCCAGGTTTGCTTGCTCGCGGCTTTGTTCAGCGAGCAGGAGATGCGCATAGTGCACAGGGTCAAACGTACCGCCAAAAATTCCAATACGCATCAGTAAATCATTTCTATCAAAGTCCCTGCGGATTCTTCTATCAAGAAAATCGATCAGGGTGGCATGAATCTTTTTTATCGAATTCTCGATAGTCGAGTTTGATTGTTGAGTTCATCACTCCAAAGAGTTACAAAGCGAGATAACCATTTTCCCTAGTATATCCTGCAGACGATATGAGTAAACCGAAGCAACAGAGCCTATTTGAAGAAGAGGAACTTCCGGAAAACCCCATGCCCTGGGAACGGGAGTCCGCGCAGGATCTCTATCTGGCACAAATCGTGTTGAATCGGCCCGTGGACCGAGTATTTCATTATCTGGTTCCTGAAAGTATGCGTGCGCTGCTTCGCGCAGGACACCGGGTGCAGGTTCCCTTTGGTCGCGGAAATCAGTTGATCCCGGGGTATTGCGTGGGAGTTGGGCCTGCCGATGAAAATCAGCCGAGCATTCGATTAAAAACGGTCGAAACGATTCTGGACAGTCGCCCTTTGTTCGATGCCAAAATGCTAAAGCTGACGCGCTGGATTGCAGATCGTTACTTATGCAGTTGGGGGCAGGTTCTGGAATGTGTTGTTCCTGCTGGAGTGAAGAATCAGGCAGGCACCCGGATGGTGACGGTGTTTGAACTGGCTGCGCCTTCGCATCTGGCCGGAGATGAAAGTGCCGCGTTGATTGAAAAACTTCCCGCAAAACAGAGGGCCGTGTTTGATGCGTTAAAATTGGCCGAAAAACCGCTGACGTTAGAAGCGCTGACACAGGCGGCGAATTGTGGTTCGGGGCCGGTTCAATCACTCAAAAAGAAATCACTGATTCGCAGTCATCAAAAACGGATGCAGCATTTTGAGAATGATGATGATGTCGTCCATGCTCACATTAAAAAACAGGATGATTTGCAACTCAATCCAGATCAGTGTCGGGCACTGGATCAGATTCTGGCGGCGATTCGTGGACAGCGGAGCGAAACGTTCGTGTTGCATGGCGTGACAGGGAGTGGGAAAACCGAGGTTTATATTCAGGCGATTCGCGAAGTCGTCAGTTATGGACAACAGGCGATTGTGCTGGTGCCGGAAATCAGTTTGACGCCTCAGGCGATTCAGCGGTTTCGATCCCGCTTTGATTCCGTAGCGGTTTTGCACAGTCATTTGAGTGACAGCGATCGGCATTATCACTGGCAGAATATTGCCGCCGGTAAGGTCCAGGTGATTGTCGGGGCGCGGAGTGCCGTGTTTGCACCGGCGCCGCATCTGGGATTGATCATTATTGATGAAGAGCATGAAACGTCATTCAAACAGGAGACGGCCCCCCGCTATCATGCGCGGGAAGTCGCTCGCCAAAGATCAGAACTGGAGAGCGTGCCTTTGATTCTGGGCTCGGCAACGCCGACGCTAAATTCCTGGCTGCGGGTGATCGAGAAAAAAGATACCCTGATTTCGATGGCGAAGCGAGTGAATGATCTGCCGATGCCGAACGTGAATATTATTGATGTTCGCAATGACGTGCAGATTCGACGAAACGATTCGATCGGACGAGTCCTGTTTACAGGCATGCAGCATGCACTGGGGGCAGGCGGGCAGGTGATTCTGTTTTTGAATCTCCGTGGTTATTCGCCTGCACTGTGGTGTAAGGGATGCGGGAACTCCGTCAAGTGTCCGCATTGTGAAATTTCTTTGACCTGGCATCGAGATAAAAATCTGGCGGTCTGTCATAGCTGTGATTTTTCAGCCAAGCCTCCAACCCACTGTCCCGGCTGTGGTGCACCGGGACTGCGGTTTGTCGGAACGGGGACCCAACGGCTGGAAGAAGAGGTCAAGGCCAAGTTCCCTGGGTATAAATGCCAGCGAATGGACAGCGATACCATGCGGGGCGCCGGCAGCCACGCGCGTGTGTTGAATGCGTTCGCCTCGGGGGAAGTGGATATTCTGCTGGGAACGCAGATGATTGCGAAAGGGTTGGACTTTCCGAATGTCACGCTGGTGGGTGTGGTCGATGCCGACACAATGCTGCATCAACCCGATTTATTTGCCTCAGAACGAACGTTTCAGTTAATCGCTCAGGTTGCAGGCCGCACAGGCCGGGGAATGCAGGGAGGCCGTGTGTTTGTGCAGACAGCTTCTCCCTCCGAACCGGCAATTCTCAAGGCGGCGGAGCATGATTTTCTGGGCTTTGCCAAATATGAAATGGGACATCGCAAAGAGATGCTGGCACCTCCCTATGCACATTATGCCCGGGTGATTCTCCGGGGACCCCAGGAAGAGCATGTGCAGGAGTTTGCCCGACAACTCTCTCAAATTCTGAGTGACGCGGCGGAAGAGAAGAAATTGAGTGTGCAAATTCTGGGGCCGGCCCCGGCTCCGATTATTCGGCTCAAGAAGTATTTCCGGTATCACTTTCAGTTGGCGGCTGTCAATGTAGAGGAGATCCTGCAACTCTGGCGCGAAGTGGACGGCAAGCTACCTCGTGAAAAAGGGATCGAATATATCATCGACGTCGATCCGGTTAACATGCGATAACCTCTCGACCGCTACGAGTTCGCGATTCGCGGTAGGGGATCCTCGTTTCGCGATTGCAATCGGTGAAAAGACAGGTTTGAATAGTATGATTGCCTGTCCTGATTGTTTCACGTTATTAGCAGAGTGCGTCGGTATGAGCTTACTTTATCCCCTGAGAGGAAATTTCCCCATGATCGCCGCCGAGAATTTACCGCGTTTTCGATCATGGTTTCTATTCCCCTTCATCGTGATTCTGCTGATGCTGCCTATCGCTCATTTGCAGGCACAAGAACCGTCAGACTCTGGTTCAGGCATCGCCAAACGAGTTCCGTGGACGACGTCGAAGATCAAGGGGACGCCTGATCCTGCTCTACCCTATGAAACCGAGCGGGCGTTTCCGAATCTCAAATTCAATCAGCCGCTGGCGATTGCCACTGCTCCGGGACAAAAACGTTTTTTTGTTGCCGAGCGAAAAGGGAAGATCTTTTCTTTTCCGTACGAAGATCAAAGCGTCTCGCAGACAGATCTGTTCTTCGATCTCAAAGAGCGGGTCAAGGATCTGAACGAGATTTATGGCATCACGTTTCATCCCCAGTTTGAGAAGCAACCGTTTGTTTATATCTGTTATGTCTTAAAGCCCGGTTTACCTGCCGGCACACGGGTTTCCCGATTTAAAGTTATGGATACGAATCCGCCCCGCTGTGATCCTGATTCAGAAGAGATTCTGATTGAATGGTTGTCCGGCGGTCATAATGGTGGTTGCCTGCGATTTGGTCCTGATGGTTATCTCTATATTTCAACCGGCGACGGAGGGCCGGCTTCGCCTCCTGATATTCATAATGCCGGTCAGGATGTGAGCAATCTTTTATCCTGTGTTTTGCGGATTGACGTCGACCATCCCGGTAAAGAGTTGCCTTATTCGATTCCTTCGGACAATCCGTTTGTGAATCAACCGGGTGCGCGGCCTGAGATCTGGGCGTTTGGTTTTCGCAATCCCTGGAAAATGTGCTTTCATCCTGAGAATGGCGATTTGTGGGTCGGCGATGTGGGCTGGGAATTGTGGGAGCTGGTATTTCGCGTCGAGAAGGGCGGGAATTATGGCTGGAGTATTCGTGAAGGGCGACAGCCGGTGAAACCAGAGTTGAAGCCGGGACCGACGCCGATTCTCCCGCCGACGATCGAGCATTCGCATCGAGAAGCTCGCTCGATTACCGGGGGCTACTTTTATCAGAATCCCCGTTTGAAAGAATTGAAAGACACCTACATTTACGGCGATTATTCAACGGGCAAACTCTGGGGATTACGCTATGCCGACAAACGGGTCAACTGGCATCAGGAACTGGCGAACTCGACACTCAAGGTGACCGCGTTTGCTTTGGATGATACAGGAGAGGTTTATATTGTTGATATCGAAGGGGGCGCTTTTCATCGTCTCGTACCGATTAAAGAATCGGATCACAATCCGAAATTTCCGACTTTGTTGAGTCAGACTGGACTGTTCGAGTCAACTAAGACGCATCAGGTTGCGCCCGGTGTGATTCCGTATTCTATCAACGCACCCGCCTGGGCGGATTATGCAACCGCGGAACGGTTTGTTGCTTTGCCCGGTGATTCGAGTGTTGAAGTTGTGAAAAAGCAGGAATGGAAATTTCCCAAAGACAGTGTCCTGATGAAAACAATTTCGCTGGAGACGGAACGCGGAAATCCTCAATCAACGCGCCGGCTCGAAACACAACTGTTGCATTTCAACGGTGCCCGCTGGTTGGGCTACTCTTATCGCTGGAATGAAGAGCAGACCGACGCCGAACTGGTTTCCAGGGAAGGCGACAATCTCAAGTTGGAAATCAGCTCTCAGGTCAATCCGCAGGAGAAAGTCAGTTCTGATTGGCATATTCCCAGTCGAGCGGAGTGTGCTGTTTGTCATACGCCTTTTCAAAATCATCTTTCTGTGCTGTCCTTTGAAGCAGCACAACTCAATCGTAATCAGAAGTATGGCGACATGGTTGATAATCAAATTCGTGCTCTGGCGCATATTAAAGTCCTGCCCGAGTCTGTCTGGAACGAAGCCAAAGCATCAAAAACGCTTACTCTGGCCAATCCTCACAATGCGTCCGTCGATGTGAAACTACGGGCTCGATCTTATCTGCACGCTAACTGCCGACACTGTCATCGGAATAATGGTGGTGGGGGTTCGACGATCGAACTAGGTGCCTCATTCGATCGGGCCGGAATGAAAGCGGTCGGTGTGAAGCCGACGCAGGGCACGTTTGGCATTACAGAGGCCCGGATTATTTCACCCGGTGATCCGTTTCGTTCGGTGTTGCTCTATCGGATAAGCAAACTTGGTAAAGGGCGGATGCCTTATTCCGGTTCGTCTATGGTCGATGTCAAGGCGACACAGCTGATTCGGGAATGGATAGAACGCATGCAGACGAGTTCGGATGATAGTAGTTTTACCGTTCTGCGATTGCGGAACTATCAGAGAAATCTGTTAGCTGATTCCGTTCAGATTGAAGATCAGGAATTTGTCAGCCAAAAAATTCAGGGGATTCTGGGAACGACCAGTGGAGCGTTGCTGTTACTGGATGCCCTTGATCAAAGGCCGATGTCTGAGCAGATGAAAGATCAGATTATTCAATTGGGGACACAAGATCAGAGTCCGCTCGTCAGTGATTTATTTGAACGGTTTATACCGGAGGACCAACGAGTCAAACGCCTGGGGCTAAAGATTGACGAGGGAACGCTATTATCGATTCAGGGAGATGCGCGCGAAGGGAAAAAACTGTTTTTTGAGATGGCAGGACTGCAGTGTCGTAATTGTCATCGCGTGCATCAGTATGGAAAAGAACTGGGGCCTGATCTGACTCAGATCGGGAAAAAACTTTCACGCGCTGAACTGCTGGAAAACATCATTCAACCATCAAAGAAAATTGATGAGAAATACTACACTCATGTCATAGAGACTCAGTCCGGTAAGGTGTATACCGGCCTGCTGGTCAAGAAAGAGGACGGCGGCATTACAATAAGAGACAGTAAAAATGAATTACTGCAGATTCCCCAGAATGAGATTGAAAGTATGGTGGTGCAGAAAAAATCGATTATGCCGGAACAGTTATTCCGCGATCTGACTGCAGAACAGGCAGCCCATCTGCTGGCCTATCTTGAATCATTGAAATAACCTGAATAGAGGTTTCTCTTTCCTGGTTGCTGTGAGAATTCAAACAGATAAATCGGTCTGGTTTTTGATACTCAAATCCTTATAATTCAATCATATTGTAGTCAAGTACTCTCCTGAATCTGCCGCGCTCGGTTCCTGGAATATTAACTCTTCCCTCCAGTTCAATCCGTACATAAAAATCGCTATTTATTTGAGTTTAAAACATGACAATCCAATTTAATTGTCCCTATTGCACTTCAACACTGAAAGTACCCGACTCCACAGCCGGTAAACAAGGCGACTGTCCAAGGTGTGGAACCAAGCTGCTTATTCCGAATCCGATTCAAGCGGAATTGCAGACGGCACCTTCTACTGAGAGTGTTGAGCCGTCATCTGAATCACAACCTGTAACGCCCCCCGATGCGGGAGCGGAAAATGGTGATCAAGGTCCTGCATCGCCTCCGGTCTCAGCAGAACCAAGACCGATGACCAGCATGACTTCGCAATATCTGCGTAAACGTCGGAAGTCGAGTGCGGGTGGGGTCATTTTATTCCTGTTGTTCTTTGGGCTGATGTTGGGAGTGGCCGGATACTTTTATTGGGCTTATGGTCCGAATCTTGAAGGGAATCTGGTAGCCGCCCGTTTCAATTCTGAGAGTGCCAAGTTGGAGCAGCAATTGAAGTCAGGCTCATCAGGCATCTCCAAGGAAGTGGTTCAAGCTGTCAATCAAAGTTTGAAAGAAACTCCGCGGCGCGTGCAAAGCGATCTGATGGATATGTTGTTTTACGGAACAGAACAGGGTGGTCTGAAGATTCGGCTGAAAGCGGGCAGTGATACTGAACTGGTTCGCGTTGATCTGACGGGCGATCCTGCGTTAATGGATTACATCAGCCAGAACGGTGTGCAGTTAGATCAACCCCGAATCAGTGAGCTTGAAACTTATCTCAAACAGTTTTACACAGAATGGTATCAGTTCCTTGAATCCGGTGGAGTCATGCCTGATCTCCTGACCTACAGGAACAGGGTGGGGCTGAATTCCCTGATGGGAGGCTTGGGGTATCATGTGGAAGCTCGCGTAAACAATAAAATTTATCCCTGCGTGCACGATGATTTTCAGGGAGGACTTTATTTCCTTGTTCCCCGAGGAACCATACAGTTTGAAATGCTGGGACGAAAAATGGAGAACGGTTGGACTCCTTTTAAGGGGAAGTACCAGGTGCAAGTGACTCAGGAATATCCCAGCAAACCGTGATGATTTCGATTTAAAGAAAATCAATCACAACGGAATCAGCGAGCAGGCAGCCGGCTTGTGTCAGACGAAGATGCGTCGCGGTTTCTTCGAGTAAACCGGCTTGAACATGTTTTTGAATGGCCGCGTGCGAGAGAGCATCGAGATCAAATCCATAACGTGACGCGAATTCAGTGATATTGATTCCCACGCGGCGTCGTAACCCGAAGATAATTGCTTCTCGGGCTCGGTCTTCGGGTGAAAGTTGTTCCTGATCTGAGATGGGTGATTCTCCCGCTGCGATCCGTTTCAGCCAGGTCACAACGCTACGGTGGTTCTGTCTTCGAATTCCATTCAGATAACTGGCTGCACCGGGGCCAAAGCCATAGTAAGGATATCCGGTCCAATAGACTTCATTGTGTCGGCATTCATAGCCGGGACGGGCGAAGTTGGAAATTTCATAATGCTTCAAACCTTCCGCATCCAGAAAGTCCAGCGCGAATTCATACATGACTCCCGCGAGTTCCTCCTCAGGGAGTTCAAACAGGCCTGCTTGCTCACGGCTCCAGAACGTGGTTCCCTTTTCGATGGTTAATCCGTAGGTTGAAATGTGAGGTATCTTCAGCCGGACGGCGTTGGCAAGAGAAGTCTGCCAGTCTTTGAGACTTTGACCGGGGACTGCAAAGATGAGGTCCAGGCTTGTATTTTCAATCCGGGACTGTAGTGATTCGACAATCTCGAAGATCTGTTCTGGCTGATGGTCACGTTCCAGAAACGTGAGAATATCGGAATCAAATGACTGTACGCCGAGACTGACGCGGTTCACTCCGCTCTGTTTCAGAAAATCAATTTTTTCTTCGGTGAGATTCAGCGGGTTGGCTTCGATACTGAATTCATAGTCTGTCGCCAGTTGAAAGCGGGAAAAGAGGGCGTCAAACAGTCTTTGCAGTTGATCAATGCTGAGGTGTGTTGGCGTGCCGCCACCCAGGAACAGGGTTTGTAATTCGATCCCTTCGCCCACTTCTGCCAGCTGTTGTTCCATTGCCGCCAGATATTCTTCGATGAGGTGATCTTTTTGTGCGACGAGCGTGAAGTCACAATATCCGCAGCGATGCTGACAGAACGGGACATGAATATACGCAGAGCTGGGTGATTCCTGGTTTAACACAAGCGTGGGTCCGCTGGCTGTGTCGATGTCTCTTTGATTGATTAAGAGAGGACTTCACTGAAGGGCGCATCACTGAAACTCAATGCAGCCAGAACATGAGCCAGAGTCAAAATCGCATCACAGGTGGGAACCGTCTCCCGAAACCAATGATATCCTGATTGACCTCCAGCGTAAACGGCCTGTTTTGTCTGCATTTGAAAATAGGCATCCGCCAGCGAGCCCTTGTGCGGGTGGACATTCCAGCCAGAGGGGAGGTCGGGCAATTGTGTGAAGCTTTCTTCCTCTAAGATAAATGCTTTATTGGTGTGTTCCACGGCGAGCGCGTTCATCAGAAATTTTGATATCAGATGTTGTGGCAGAAGCACGCCTGATTCATCAAAAAAGGCACAGCGTCGGCTATCGTCATCAATGAGCATTCCCAAATCAAACTCGCCTGTTTGCAGAAACTCCTGTATTTTGAGGACATCGGAATCCTGAGTGCTCAGCAGGTCTCGTTTTTGATGGGGGATCTCAACCCAGGTGAGCTGACAGGGGAGTTTTTCAAAGAGCGCGTTGAGTGTTTCTCTGACAAGTCTCAAAGAACAGGCAACGGCAATTTTCAGCGGTCGTAAGGCATGGAAGTGTTTATTGAATTGTGCCCGATAGGATTCCATGGGATGAAACGTTCTTTGCGAGCCGGGTTGCCGAGACGCTCGACCGAATCCTCTGGTCGAGATCTCCTGAATCTTTTCCAGTCCGTGGCCGACAGAAACCGGCTGTGATTGTTCGAGCAGAAATTCGAGTCCCGTATAAGAGGGGCCGCATTGCGATCCAGTGACCATGATGGCCCCTTGGGCCTGCAAGTGAGTGGTTGCGTAGGACAAGATGGCTGGTACTGTCAGCCCCAGATCAATCACCCGACAGCCGTTTCTACGCAACGCGCTGGCGACGCCTGTGATGATATCCGGCGAAGAAGGGCGTTCGTCAAAGCCGATGACGACACAAGGGCCCCGACTTTTTTCCGGACCAGTGTGTTCAAACGAGTGAGACGCTGTGTTCAGTGAAGACACAGTTTTTTCTTGAGGGGCTATGCCTTTAAGAGGAAGCTGTTCCCAGAGCAGATTGGAAAAGGCACCCGCGATATGGGCCGCCTGAGTCCGATTGATTTCGTTTAGATAAACGCCACGAATGCCTTCTGCGGTAAACAGGTTCTGTGGCGCGACTCTTTGTTGCTGAGTCTGCTGCAGTCGTTTGATCGTCTGCGGTGACAGATTGCCCGTTTCCGTATTATGGGGACATGTACGGCACTTCGGATAGAAGGCTGCCAATCGGGAGAGATGAATGGCGTTCGAAATCGGATAATCTTCACCCGGACACTGGAAAAAGACTTCCGCTGTCTGCAATAACACGGGCAGTAGCGGTTTAGGTGGAATCGCTGCCTGAGGTAGAATCGGCGTCTCGGTTTCCGGTATGTTTCCGGCATGAGATTCGGATTTCAGTGAAATGGTTTTCAGCTCCCGATGGATTTGTTTGTTCTATTTGCAGGATCAGCGGGCAGCATCACTCGAAATCAACTGCAAAATTGAGTGTAATATCTAATAAGCATCACCCCGAGGTGACTTCGGTTAAGAGCACTGTTTCGCGGCTCAATTTACGTTATCCTGATGATTTTGGTCAATAAGAGTTCTCAATGAGTCTGCATGTCACCGAATTTCTGCTGAATCCTGCCAAGGACGAGTTTGGTCCGATTGTGGTGCTGCACGGTGATGATCGCTACATGAAACAGGAGGCGATCAAGGCCATCGAACCAATTGTGCTGGGGGACGAAGAAGACACCAGTATGACGCGTTTCGATGGCAAACGGCTCGAAAGAGAGCTTCCCCCGTCCACTCTGTTTGATGAGCTGAAAACCGTTTCCATGTGGGGAGATAAGCGCCTGGTCATTGTCGACGAAGCGGAAAAATTTGTGTCCGCATTTCGGGGCAAACTGGAAAAATATCTGGAAGCACCGTCAAAAAGCTCGCTGCTGATTCTGGATGTTAAATCGTGGAGTAAAGCGACTCGATTGGCGAAGCTGGTTGCAAAAATCGGTCTGGATCTCGAGTGTAAAGAGCTCAAGGGGGGGCAGTTAGCGAAATGGATTTCCGATACTGCTGGTCAACTGCATCAAAAGCAGATCTCACGCGACGCTGCACTACTACTGGTCGAAATGGTGGGAACCCATTGTGGACAAATACATCAAGAATTGGAAAAGTTAACGACGTTCGTGGGAGATCAACCACGCATTTCGCCGGATGATATTCGCGCCGTCGTTGGGGGATGGAAGGCAGAGACTACCTGGGCGATGACGGGTGCGGTACGTGATGGCAATATTGGAGACGCACTCAAGTATCTGGATCATCTCCTGGTAGCCGGCGAAGCACCGCAGAAAATACTGGGGGGATTGACTTTTGTCTGGCGAAAATATTTCAAAGCCACACAGCTGGCAGTGCAGGGAACCCCTTTAAAACAGGCGTTAAAAGACGCCGGGGTCTTTCCGCGTGATGTCGATTCTTCCGATCGCTATCTCCGGCGTCTGAGTCGTCAACGAGCGGAAAAAATCAGTCATTGGTTGCTCGAAACCGATCTGAATCTGAAAGGAAACAGTCGTTTGGCACCTCGATTGGAATTAGAGCGTTTGCTGTTTTTGCTCAGCGGAAAATCATGAGTTCCTTGTAAAGTTTTTGAAACAAAAAACTTAAAGCGTGGACGGATCTTCATAAACATCCTTTCAAAATTCTTTAATTCTGCCTGGAATGAATCTTGCCTTGAATATCGTGCGGGGGTATAAATCAGCGTTAATAAGGTTTTTACGAAACTCATTGGCACTGTTTGAACCTTGCAGTGATTGACTAAGTTTCGTGCTTCTAATGGGATCTCAGACGCACATTGAGGTGAAGCATGTCGTCGTCGGAACTCTTAGATCCAAGTAATGTCGCCAGCATCTATGAGGAAGCGCCTCTGGAAGCTGACCGTCATAAGTGGATCGAAAGTCAGAAGAATGGCTCTGATCTGGGCAATCATGCAATCTCTGACTGGTACGCAAATCATTGGTACTACTTCTGCATTGGCAAAAAGATCGAGCACCTGCTGGGAGATCGATGCTGGCAGGAGTTCAGCGATACTCGTTTTGGTTTTTTAAAGTCGCTGAATCTTGAGAATGATCTGTTAGCAGACCGGATTCTCGATCGAATCTTCTGGTTGCGTATGGAGAATCTGGATATCATTATCTGGGCCAGAGAGTGGAATTTGCCACTTGAGCGTGTGATTGATATTCTTGAATTGATTGATATCAACTCGGCACGCCTTGATCCAGTAATGACCTGATTCAATTTGTGAATAATGGATGATTCCGCACCACCTTCGCTTTCGCAGGAAGAACAATCCCAGGTGGCTGCCGCTGATCATACGCGCGGATTATTTTCAGGACTCCGAGTTGTCAGTCTGCTGACGTTGTTGAGCCGTGTACTGGGGATGGTCCGGGATATCGGTATGGCGACGCTGTTTGGCAACGGGCCGATCATGGATTCCTTTTCTGTCGCATTCAAGCTGCCGAATCTGATGCGACGTCTTTTGGGAGAAGGAGCACTCTCGACTGCGTTCCTCCCAACTTATATTCGGGAACTGGAACAAAAGGGACGAGAATCTTCGTGGAGACTGGTGACGGCAGTCCTGTTCTGGTTGATGGTCTTTTCCGTTCTGGTTGTCACAGCCGGCGAAACACTGCTGATTATGTTGAGCAGTCTGGCAGAGCCCGGTTCGGAAGCGCGGCTCTTGTATTGGTTATCGGGACTCCTGCTGCCTTACCTGATCCTGATTTGTCTGGCAGCCCAGGTGAATGCCACCTTGCACGCACTGAATCATTTTTCGATTCCCGCATTGATGCCTACCATTTTGAATCTGTTCTGGATGATGGGGATCTGGCTGATTGCCCCATTCTTTCCGGATCCACAGACTAAAATCACGATGATCTGTCTTTCACTTCTGGCAGGTGGTGTTTTGCAACTGACGTTGCCTTTGTTGAAATTATTTCGTCTGGGTTTTCGTCCTCACATGGAGTGGTCGAACGGATTAAGTCAGGTGAAAATCATTGCCGCCAGTATGGCTCCGATTGTTGTTGGTTTGTCGATCACGCAATTCAATACCTTGATCGATAGCCTGTTGGCCTGGGGGTTGGCGAAGCCGGAAGGGGTTTATGCGATTGGAGCAGAAGCAGGTCATCCTTTCTGGCAGGTTTTTGAATCAGGGACGGCTTCGGCGCTGTATTTTGGCCAGAGGATGTACCAGTTTCCGTTGGGCGTGTTTGGCGTGGCATTGGGAACGGTGCTTTATCCTCGCCTTTCCCGTCATGCAGAACGAAAAGAGGAGCATTTATTACGCCAGGATTTACTGTTGGGGCTGCGACTGGTTCTAGGCGTTGGTTTGCCTGCCAGTATGGGGCTATTCTTAATGGCAGAGCCGCTGTCATCACTCTTGTTTCAGTACGGCGATTTTGACGTGTTTGACGCCTTGCAGACTGCGGAAATGATCCGCTTTTACGGCATTGGAGTCTTCGCGATCATGGCAGTTTTGATTTTGAATCGTGGATTTTATGCCGTGGGTGATACCCGAACACCGGTCAGGATTGGAGTTCTGATAGTGGTTTGTAATCTTCTGTTGAATCTGGTTTTCATCTGGTGGTTGAAGGGAAAGGGACTCGCGTTAGCGACTTCGCTGGCAGCGATGATTCAATCGGTACTCAGTCTCTGGCTGATCAGGGAAAAAGTAGGATCACTGGATCTTTCAAAGATTCTGCGCACATGTCTGAAGGCCAGCCTGGCGACGTTTGTGATGTCAGCCGTGATCATTGTGGAATTGCAGATGACTTCGTCCTCGGATCAATTTCTTTCTCGCCTGATACGTGTCTTTATTCCCGTGGTTTCTGCAGTCGTCGTTTATCTGCTGCTGGCCCGGTTGTTAGGGATGAGTGAAATCATGACACTGTTACGTTTGAGTAAAAAAACGGTCGACGGTCAGCAGGAAGCATAAAAAAAGCCCTCCGGAAAAATCCAGAGGGCTTAATTCTGTTACATGTGTCCGCTTGATGGCTTCGCTGGGTTAGAATTCACCAATGACTTCGCCGCCACTACGGGTGCTCAAAGCACGGTAAGTACCCAAGTCGATATTTTCACTCAGCGAGCGAACTGCACCATCCATGAGCAGTGCGTGCACGATTCCAATGTGATAACTGCGGGCAGTCACAGCGGCGTAAGTCGGAGTAGTGCAGCTTTTTGCTTCTCGGCAGGATGTATAGTCTCCCGCATCGAGGGCACCAGAGGCACCGGGAACGGCGACTTTGGAATTAGGGGGAAGCGTAGATGTAAAACCGGTTTGATGCACGCGTCCATCAACCCATTCAGTGTGACCGCTGTTGCCTTTATTTGATCCGCCGCTGCTAATTAATGACTCAACGCCACTTGCCAGACCGGGGATTGAAGAAGTCCCTGTATCGCCATCCCGATTATAGGCAGTAAATGCTTTGACTTCGGCAAAGCACAGAGTATTACTCATGCCGTCGATAAAATCGCGTGGCTTGGTTTTGCTGTTAGGGTAAAATGCCCCATTACCACCGCTCAGGCTGGAGTTCGTAAAGACGCGCCAAGTCCCTCCGTTGTATCCATAGCTGATCGGATAATGTTCCGGAGCACCTGCAGATGTGGTTCGAATTCGGTCATTCACTTCACTGGGGCACATAAAGAAGGGGGTGCGTGTGTAAGCGATCGAGAGGTCAGTTTGATTATCATAGGTTTTGGTGAAATCAATATTGTTATAGAGGTTGGCTCCATCAGCAAAGGGCAGGATGCGAGCGTGGATGGACCACTGACCTCCGGAAGTATATCCACCGGTTCCATCAGGGCCGACACAAAAGGCCGGAGGGAATGCCGAGTGGGCACTCAGGTAGTTGTGTAATGCTAAGCCGATCTGCTTCAAGTTGTTTTTGCATTGACTGCGACGCGCTGCTTCCCGCGCCTGTTGTACGGCAGGCAAAAGTAGAGCGATCAGAATCGCGATAATGGCGATGACCACCAGCAGCTCGATCAGAGTAAAACCACGTTTGCGTTTGCCGGGTTTCCGGCTGAGTTGACAATGTTGCCCCATTTCTTTTCTTTCTTCTAAAAAAGATCGTGGCAACGTGCTCCTCAACATAGGGTTTTGCAACGTGCAAACAAACACGGTTGGTGTCTGAGTGGATAAGCCGTCTTGCCGATAAATCATAAAATTGTAGGAGACTTGATAACCAGTCTTTGTTGACATTGAGTCTCAAGATCATTATGTTAGTCATCAGTTTTAGCACATGCAAGCAAGTAAGGGGCTGTTTTTCACAATTTTTTATGTGGAAAATAAGCTTTTCAGAGTGACTCCCCAATTGTCACTCCTTATGGTGCGAACTTTTGTATATCGCATTTCAATTGGTGGTCTTGAAGTCTACCAGGGGCGTGTTGAATTGCATTTTCAAACTCTTTGTTTATCTGGTATTCAAGAAATTATGAGCGAGCAACGTGATGTAGAACGCCTGACGCCGGCGTCCGCCCCCAAAGAAGAATCTGCAGAAGTGATCTGTTCAGATACGATCCTGAAAGGAAATCAGGAAGTGTTGATCCAGCATGGAGAGACCACGTATCGCTTGCGAATCACTCAAAATGGCAAATTGATTCTCTGTAAGTAGAAAATAGAGCCCTGTTAAGAAAAAAGCGGCTTCTGTGAGAGGCTTAATGTCTCTCACAGGAGATTTGCTTAATTTGAAAAGGCGATCTGCAGGCTATCCAGAATATCCTGTTCCAGTGCCGGGTCGCGTCCCAGAGGAAGCCAGCCAGGAGTATCACTTCGCTGTTTGACCAGGTTTAAATCGCGTCGTAAGCTCAAATCCTGTTGAAACGTGGCTCCGCCGGGGGCGCTTGAAGTCTGGGTCGGCACGTCTTCAATTTCTTTGAAGGCCTCAACTCCCAGCAGATAGCCTCCTTCGACGGGTGTCACGCTGACAAAGACACGACGACGAATTGATTGCAGGCTGCTTTCCAGTCGATTATCAAAGCCGACAGAATCACCGTGCCAGGGCTCCAACAGATTTGCCCCGACTTTGTAATCGGTCTCAATTCTTCCATCCAGCTTATTTTCTCGTGCAATTGCGAATTTATAGTTATGAATCGTATCAACGACCCGCTCCCAGACCACATCCTGATTTGTGCCTGAGATTTGAATCGGATTTGACAGCGCAGCAGGCGCAGCCTGAAACCCACCTGATGCACAGCCAGTGCATAGAACACATAACATGATTAAATTGATAAGGTTACGAGTCATTACCGGTTGCCGTCACTCAGACTGCGATGCAGTAAATCTATGCCAAGACAGGCGAAATCAGAGTGTTTTCATCTGTTGTGTTATTCGACAAGGCAGGTGAAAGGGGATTGGCTGGGATTTCTTAAACAGCCGCGAAGTTTCCCAGATTGAGAATTTTGAGGCAAGATCACTTTGAAAATCCATTTGTAATGTTTGTTCAATAACTTCCCGAGCCTACACGCGGCAATTGATTCTGTTTAGAATCCTTGTTTGAAGTGATTGTCTTAAAACGTTTTAACCACTTTACAGGTAAGCACCATGGAATACTTTGCAGACGTCCCCAAAATTGAATACGAAGGCCCTCAGAGCAAAAATCCACTTGCATTCAAGCAGTACAACCCGGAAGAAGAAATCGAAGGCAAATCGATGCGAGATCTCTTTCGGTTTAGTATCTGTTACTGGCACACGTTTCGGGGTACCGGAAGTGACCCGTTTGGTGCAGCAACGCTCCAACGTCCCTGGGACGATGGCACTAATTCTGTAGAAAATGCGCTGAAACGTGTGGATGTTGCGTTTGAATTTTTTGAAAAGCTTCAGGCTCCTTATTATTGTTTCCACGATAAAGATGTGTCTCCTGACGGCGAGACCTTGAAAGAGGCAAACGACAATTTCGACCGCATCGCCGATAAGCTGCTCGAAGCCCAGGAACGAACGGGCATCAAGCTTCTATGGGGAACAGCCAATCTGTTTTCACACCCCCGCTTCATGCACGGTGCTGCTACCAGTCCTAATGCTGATGTGTTTGCATATGCAGCCGCTCAGGTCAAAAAAGCGATGGAAATCACACATCGTCTGGGGGGAGAGAACTATGTATTCTGGGGCGGCCGTGAAGGTTACATGAATCTGTTCAATACCGACATGAAACGCGAACTGGATCATCTAGCACAGTTCATGCATATGGCGGTGGAACATGCTCAGAAGATCGGTTTCACAGGACAGTTTTTGTTCGAGCCGAAACCAAAAGAACCCACGAAGCATCAGTATGATTTTGATGCGGCTGCCTGTCTGAATTTCCTGCGCGCTTACGATCTGCAGGATCATGTGAAATTGAATATCGAAACGAACCACGCTACGCTTGCCGGTCATACCATGATGCATGAGTTGGTTTATTCTTCGATACAGGGAGCACTCGGAAGTATCGATGCCAATACGGGAGACCTTTTACTCGGCTGGGATACAGACCAGTTCCCAACGGACATTTATCTGACCACGCAATGTATGCTGGCCATTCTCGATCAGGGTGGTCTGGCTCCCGGCGGTGTCAATTTTGATGCCAAAGTCAGACGCGAAAGCTTTGAGCCGATCGATCTGTTTTATGCTCACATTGGTGGTATGGATGCATTTGCCCGCGGTGCAAAAATTGCAGCACAGATTCGTAAGGACGGCGTGCTGTCCGACTTCGTCGCCAAACGCTACGCCAGCTACAATGAAGGAATCGGAAAGCAGATCGAGGACGGTAGCGTTTCTTTTGCTGATCTCGAAACCTACATGCTGGAGAAGGGGGATTCCGCTCCGAATCTCAGTGGTCGTCAGGAATGGATTGAAAACGTGATCAACGAATATCTCTGATCGCCTGCTTTTCCAGAAAATTGAACGAGAATAACCCTCTGTATTCGCTGAGATTACAGAGGGTTGTTTGTTGTTGATTCTCAAGAATAATAACTTTTCACCACTAGCTTCCGAATCACGAACTAAGATTAATAAAGGCTTCTATAGTACGCTTTCTAAAATGATGGGTTTATCGATTATGCCGTTTATTAAATCTGTACTGATTCGGCATGAAAATAAGATTTTGATCTCGTTGTCAGAAGATGACCTGTTGATTTCACGTAGTGGGGGGGTAAGTGATGATCGAGTCTATTATGGATACCTGTCGTGAGTATTCCACTTTTTATATCAATTACCTGAATAAACGGTGGGATAATATTTCTCCGATGGAATACGGACTGGTTCTGGTTGCGATTGCCTTCATTGGCTGGGTTTTGATGAGAAACGGTACCCGCAAAATCTGAATCCGATATTGAACTGGTTGCGCAATACGCAGGTTGAAAAAATTAAATTTCCCCTGCCGAACCCGTTCTATTTCTTCTCCTCGAATTCCCCTTGCCAGCATCCCGAAAATGGTTAAGATTCCTGCTCTTCCTGAGGCACGACTGTTTGACGGCATCGTACAGGATCGACTTGTTTTTTCGTTTTTTTTGAAAAACGATGCAATCAGTCAGACCACTGAATGCCGATGAATTTTACAACCTTTGGGAAACAGAGACCCACTTTCAATCAATCTGTCGGAGTTGTGGTGAAATTTTGGTTTTTGAATCAAATCACCCGTCGACGACAAGATTGACACCGCATACAATGGAAACAGTATTCTGTCATTTCAAATTCCGTCGGAGGATCCTAAACCTTAGCATGGACCGGAATCATTAGTGGTGAGTGCCAGGCACTACCCGATTCACCGTCCTTCTTGCAGCGACCCCACCGTCGCAATGTTATGACAGCAATACGACAAAAGTCGTGACCTCCTGGAGGCACGGCTTTTTTTATTGAGTGACAAATTTGCATTAACTCCCATCGTCGTGGTGGTCCGGTTCTCAAAGAAAGTCCATTCGGTTCTTGAAGCCTGCTAGGGAACATGCCACAATCAAAGCTCATTGTTATGTTTCACTCATTCGTAGCGGGCGTTTTTCCATAATTGGGGGCTCTCAAGGTTTGGGAGACGGAACCGGATTCGGGGTAGTGTCACGCATCAGAATTCTCTGAGATCGATCTTTTTTCATGAATGCATCAAAGTCTTCGCTCGGTAGATCTTTTTCCCAGTCGTTTATGAAGTCCTTTTCCCGTTCCCGACTTTTTTCGAAAGGGAGCATGTGGGTCTGGCCGATTGCCGGGACTGTCCTGTTACTGGTCCTGGCATTCATCGTTCGCTCCGTTGTAGAACAGTCGAGTAAACAGACTGTTGCTGATAATCTGGAGACGATTCTCAACGCGGATGTGGCGGCTTTAAATATCTGGCTGGAACGCGAAGAATCACTGGCAGAAGTTTTAGCTGAAGAACCGCGCATTCAGAAATTGACAGCCGAACTCATTGATATTTCCCAGCAGAACCCGGATGACCGTGAAGCCTTGCTGCGTTCAACTTCGCTGACAGAACTCCGGGCTGAGTTCGAGTCCGAACTGGAACATCTGGGATATCTGGACGTCGGGCTCTTTAGTCTGAATGGGAGAGTCATCGCTTCTTCGCGAGATGAACCGATCGGAAGAGCCGATCTGCCGATTCAGAAATCCGCTTTAGAAAAAGTCGCTCAGGGAGAAGCCACCGTCACGCGCCCTTTCGAGAGCCTGTTTGCACGCCAGACAGATTCGGGTGAATTAAAGGCAGGCCTGCCGACCATGCTGGCGATGGCACCGGTCAAGGATGATGCTGGAAAGCCAATCGCAGCATTGGCCCTGTTGATTCGACCTGATGTTAATTTTACACGAATTCTGTCTGTGGCGCGAGCAGGAAAAACGGGAGAAACCTACGCCTTCGACAAAGAAGGGCTCCTGTTATCTCAAAGTCGCTTTGATGAAGATTTAAAAATGATCGGTTTGATTCCGGACCGCGAAGATGCTCACTCGATTCTGAATATTCAAATTCGAGATCCTCAAGTCGATATGGTCAGTGGGAATCGCCCTACTTTGAGGCTGGCAGATCGTCCGCTAACGCACATGGCCGCTGCCGCCGTTCAGAATCAGAGTGGTGTGAATGTCGACGGTTACAGAGATTATCGAGGCGTCCCCGTTGTGGGCGCCTGGACGTGGCTGCCCGAATACGAGATGGGTGTCGCGACAGAGATGGACAAGGCGGAAGCGTTTCGTCCCCTGTATTTATTACGCTATAGTTTCTGGGGGCTGTTTACACTCCTGGTAGTCGGGGCAATCGCCATCTTTATCTTTACCGTGATTGTCGCCAGAAAGGAACAGGAAACCCGTCGCGCCGTGATCAAGGCGAAGCAGTTAGGACAGTACGCACTAGAAGAAAAACTGGGTGAAGGCGGCATGGGCGTTGTGTATCGTGGTCATCATGCCATGCTCAGACGGCCGACCGCGATTAAACTTCTGGATATCGAAAAAACAACAGATGAAGCCGTTGCCAGGTTTGAACGAGAAGTGCAGTTAACCAGTCAGCTAAACCATCCGAATACGATTGCCATCTATGATTACGGCCGAACGCCCGAGGGAGTGTTTTATTATGCGATGGAATTGCTGGAAGGCATCAATCTGGATGATCTGGTCAAACAGTTTGGTCCCTTGCCGGAAGACCGTGTGATTCATTTGCTGAAGCAGATAGCCGGTTCGCTTTCTGAAGCACATCAACTGGGTGTGATTCACCGGGATGTCAAGCCGGCCAATATCTTTTTGACAC
Organism: Gimesia alba; assembly: GCF_007744675.1. NCBI lineage: Bacteria > Pseudomonadati > Planctomycetota > Planctomycetia > Planctomycetales > Planctomycetaceae > Gimesia > Gimesia alba. The sequence goes on along the minus strand of NZ_CP036269.1, from coordinate 5,678,806 downwards.
ATCGCGGTGGCGTCTACGATTTCGTCAAGCTGCTCGATTTTGGTCTGGTCAAAGCCGTTGATGGACGCGAACAGGCTTCGTTGACTTCGACGAATGCCATGGCAGGTACCCCCATGTATCTTTCGCCGGAAGGCATCAACCACCCGGATCAAGTCGATGCCCGGAGTGATATTTATGCGTTCGGAGCCGTCGGGTTTTATCTCCTGACGGGAACAACGGTCTTTGAAGGGGACTCCATTATTGAGATCTGTATGAAGCACAGCCAGGAGCAGCCGGAAACTCCTTCTAAACGACTGGGAAAACCTGTCGCGGAAGATCTGGAACAGATTATTATGAAGTGTCTGGAGAAAGATCCTGCAAAACGACCTCAGACGGCAGCAGAACTCGTCCAGTCACTTTCTGAATGCCAGTCTGACGGAAAGTGGACGATTCAGGATGCCAGCGACTGGTGGAGGCAGAAAATGGAACAGAAACTGAATGCGACGTTGATTCAATCCGCGTCTGCGGTACAGGCAACAACCTCTTCGAGCGCGGATGCTACGTTGATCGTTAATCTTTCGAAAGAAGAGTAAACCGGCAATCCAATGGGGGCGTCTCTTTGGTTAAGCAGCCAGATTGGCTTACTTTTTCATTGCTTCCAATGGAATGAAATGTGGTGGATCATCACTTGCGTTAGCGGTAGAACTGGCTTGATTCGCCAGAATGCCCGGTGCAGCTGTCTGGCTATGATCGGCACCCTGGTAGACGCCGAAATCGTTAAAGAAGAATTTCTTGGCGATCCGATAGACGAGACTCTTTTCGGGAACCTCGTTTCCGGGAGAATATTGTGATGTTCTCGTTTCCAGGTTTTGCAGTTCCTGCATCGCCTGCTTTCGGGCAGTGGAGTCTTTGGCGCCATGTTTTTTGACGAGATTTTCCAGCAGATCGGGGCGTTCCAGAATGATACAGCCACGCGTGTTTTGCTGCACCACCTCGCGAAAATCTTTCAGGAACTCGGATTGCACGAATTTTTCTTTCAGCGTTTTGGTTTCATCGTGAATCGAATCGGTGGCAAACTGGATTACAGGACAGGGTTCGATATCGCCCCAGGGATTGATGTGATGGCTGAGCCCGGTTGCCGCAGGGCAGAGGGCTGTGCCGTTATGATCAAAATAAGCATCGATCACGCCGATTGGTTTTTTGGCCCGCATCTCTACGACAAATTTTCGGGCGCGTAATTGCTCTTCCGGAGAAAGTGCCAACTCGGGATTTGGTTCCGGTCCGGCGACGCGATAGATGTGATACCAGGTATACATCACACCCATGTCGATCAGCTTATCAACCCATTCTTCGGTAAGCAGATCGTCGATGTTGGATTTGCATAAGCTGGTACAGACACCTGTGAGCAGTTTATTGTCCAGGCAATTCTGAATGCCACGCATAGTTTTTTCATAGACATCATTGCGACCTCGGCGCTGGTTGCTGATGATTTCGTTGCCTTCCACACTGATCAGAGGAGTGGCATTCCCCAGCTTGCGAAGTTTTTTGGCGATTTCGTCGGTAATGAATTGGCCGTTGGTAAAAATCTGAAAATAACAGTCGGGGTGGCGTTCCAGAATTTCCAGCAATTGAGGGTGCATGAAAGGCTCGCCCCCCAGGATTCCGAAAAAGGAGTTCCCCATTTCTTTCGCTTCTGAAATCAGACGCGACATTGCTTCGACGTCGATTTTTTCCTGCTTGGCGGCGACATCAACCCAGCAACCCTGGCAGCGCAAGTTGCAGCTGTTAATGACAGAGACGTAAAGAAACGGGGGAAAGAATTCACCGCGTTTCAGTCGCTTTTTGTGCTTGTGAACTGAGAGCGCGCCTTTGAAACCGAAATTATAAGCCAGCTTCCAGACAAGTCGTTTGTCTGTCTCTAGTAAGACGCGTTTGGCCATTTTGAAATACATGCAAGGGCTCAGTTCTGTAGGATAAGCTGGGGGTAGTGAACAAAAATGGTTCTGTAGTTAATTTTACTCACTCGGGGGTCAGGAAGCACCTGTTTGTCTTAAAAAATACTTAGAATTTTTGCATAGTACACAAACATTTCATCTCTCACTGTAAATTGCATGAATTTCATGGTATAACGCATTGTTCTAAAAATTCTTTTTTTGACTTTGGAGTATAATTCTTATACTTTCTAAGTTTAAATAAAACAGTTCTGCCGCTCAGAAGTAAAACCCTTTTTCATTTCGATTCAAATTGTTTAAGAGCTCGAGGCAATTGATGGAGTTAGTTGGACGACGATACGATACATTTGAAGCTGTCAGCATTAAGATCAACGGAGATAAAATTACTTCGATTGAACTGTTGCCCGACTCGGAAGCAGCAGGCTTACCTTTTATCGCTCCCTCAATGTTTGATCTGCAGATCAATGGATATGGCGGCATCTGGTTTAATAAACCTGGTTTGACGGTTGATGAAGTCTGTCAAGTTTTGGAAAAACATTATCAGTATGGCATCACTCGACTCTGCCCGACATTAATCACCAGTTCTTTTGACGATTATGTCAGTGGCTTTACTGCGATTCGAGAAGCGTGTGAAGCATTTGACTGGGTAAATCAAATGGTTCCTGGTTGTCATCTTGAAGGGCCTTATATTTCACCGATTCAGGGGCCGCGCGGTGCGCATCCGTTAGATCAGGTGCGTCCTGCTGACTGGGATGAATTCTGTAAACTTCAGGAGCTTTCGGGGAATCGGATTCGACTGGTTACATTAGCGCCTGAAGTTGATAATGCAATTTCTTTTATCAAGAAAGCAGTCGCTTCAGGGGTCGTCGTCTCGATTGGTCATACTGCAGCCGAGCCTGAGCAGATCACCGAAGCCGTTGATGCAGGAGCACGATTAAGCACTCATCTGGGCAATGGCGCGCATGGCACACTCCGCAGACATCCAAATTATATTTGGGAACAATTGGGCGAACCCCGTCTGATGGCCAGTATTATTAGCGATGGATATCATCTCCCTGCCAGCGTGGTGAGAACCATCATCAAAACCAAAGGTGTCGAGAATACGATTATTACCTGCGATGCTTCCGGTTTAGCAGGTTCACCTCCCGGGATTTATGAAGAAGGTTCCGTCAAAATGGAAGTCCTCGAAGATGGTCCGATTGTGATTGCCGGTCAGCGGCAACTCCTGGCCGGGTCCGGGGTGGAGACGGATACCTGCGTTACAACTGCCATCGATATGGCGGGAATTACATTGCAGGAATCGCTCGATATGGCGGGGTTAAATCCCGCACGATTATTAGGGTTTGAGGAAATTCGGCTCGAAGTCGGGGCAAGGGCGGATCTGATTCTGTTCCATTATGAAGGTCCCGGATCCCGGATGAATCTGCAAACCACCTTATCTGGCGGTGCTGTGAAATATGGGACCCTGCTGGTCAATTCCTGAATCTGTTCTGTCTGGAACGAATACGCTCACCGCGCCGCAGAAAAAATGAAAAAAACTTTCTGCTCGCGTGTTCACTGATTCCCTTCCCCTATTTTTGATGTTATAATTGGGTATTCTTACTCTGGACATTGAAACTTCATACGAAAAATTTTGTATCTATTTCAGGGCCGTCTTTATATTATTTTATTGGCTCTTTCTACAGATAGAGATGACATCAGGCTGTTGGAATTCAGGTAAACGAGGCGCTTTTTTATTATTCGCGAAACTTTCAGGTCATTTTGATCAAATGTTCCTGTTCTGTTTCCATCAGGTTTACAGCAAATTTCATTAATTGTCAGGTGTGCATCTGCAGATCATGGACCGCGAATGATTTTTTTTAATAAGAAGTCACCAAAGAAAAAACTCAGTGAGCAGATCGTCGATCTTCGCCTTGTGACTCAACAAGAGATGGACGCATGCCTGCAGGAATTGCAGGAAAAATCCACTGACGATGGCAAGTTGATTCGTTTGTTAGAACGAAAAAACCTGATCACATCTTTTCAGGCTGGCCGTTTAAAAAGTAATGAATTCGAAGATCTGGTACTCGGCGATAATAAATTAATGTACCAGAACGCTTCGGGTAGTTTCGCGCGCGTCTATCGAGCTGCCTCTCTGACTGATGGTCGCATGATTGGCGTCAAAGTCCTCAGACAACGCTGGGCTCAGGATCCTGATACGGTCAAAATGTTTCATCGGGAAGCCGAAGTCTGCAAACAGTTTCAGCATAAAAATATTGTTCCCATCTTTGATGTCGGCGTTCAAGACGGCATTCATTATTTCACGATGGAATTTGTGGAAGGCGGAAATCTGCGTGATTTCATTACCATTCGCAAAAAATTGTCCCCAACTGAAGCAATCAAGTATACAGTCGATATTTGCGAAGGTCTGGAGTATGCCAACCGTCTGGGATACACTCACCGTGATATGAAGCCGACGAATGTCTTGATGTCTATTCAGGGCGTCGCGAAGCTGATTGATTTTGGTCTGGCTGGCGAAGACGATGCCAGCGGTGCCGGCGAGGCCCATCAACGGGCAGTTGAATATGGGACGCTCGAAAAGTCGACTGGCGCGCCACGAAATGATCCACGTAGTGACCTCTATTTTGTCGGTACCATTTTTTATGAGTTGCTCAGCGGCAAACCTCCCTTCCCGCGTACCAAGGACGTCGAAGAGCGAAAAAGACCCTCGCGTTATTCGCAGATTCCTTCTATCACAACTCTAGAGCCGAACCTCCCCACTCCGATTGTGAATGTTCTGGAAAAGTTGATGGCCTATCAGCCGCAAGAACGCTACCAGTCGGCGACTGAGGCGATTCAGGACTTGCTTGAAGTGCGTGCCCAGCTCGATGATTCCGATTCAGAAGGCAAGCCGCCTGCAAATACAGCAGACGTTAAGACGGCTGCTGAGCAGGAATTGCAGATGGCAATAGCTCCTCCCACAGTCTTGTGTGTCGAAAGCCGACCTAAGCATCAGGATGTATTACGGGACTATCTGACCAAACATGGTTACCGGGTTTTGATTCTGAGCGATATCGATCGGGCGATGAATCGGATTAAAGAGAATGCCCCCGATTGTGTCGTGTTTATGGAAGATTCGATTGGAGCAGGAGCCGTCGAAGCTTTCAATAATGCGTTGGGAATGAATGCGGATCTGGCCGCAGTTCTGGTGCTGTCAGAGAAGAATGCCAGCGTCAAGAAAACGCTACAAAAAACGGATCGCTCCCGGATTCTGGTTCAGCCTATCAAAATCCGGAACTTACGATCAAAAATTCAGAAAGTCTTACAGCACCAGCTCAATGATTCTGCAGAGCTCACCGCCTATTAAACTCACGAGTGCGGTTGCTTCAGGTCACTCGTATTTAGGAATATTAGGCTCAGGGATTTCTTCGATCAGCCGTGCCACAATGTCCTCAGTCACCATTCCCTCTGCCTGCGCCTGAAAGTTCGTGGAAATTCGGTGTCGGAGTACCGGGACCGCAACGCGGCGGATATCATTGAGTGAAACACTGGCGCGTCCTGACATCGCAGCAATCGCTTTACCACCGGCAATGAGATATTGCCCGGCACGAGGACCGGCGCCCCAGTCAACCATCTGTTTGATAAAGGCAGGCGCGGACCCATCCGACGGACGCGTTGCCCGCACCAGCCGGGTGACATAGTTAATCGTCATCGGCCCGACTTCAATCTGGTTAATTTGCCGCTGGAGATAGATGATCGATTTCGCCGACAACACTTTGCGAATCTCCGGTTTTTCACTGATACTTGTCGAGGCTAGAATTTTTTCTTCCTCTTCCAGATTTGGATATTCGACTTTGATATTGAACATGAAACGGTCTAATTGTGCTTCGGGAAGCGGGTAAGTCCCTTCCTGCTCAATCGGATTCTGAGTGGCAATCACAAAAAACGGATCGGGTAAATCATACGTCGTCTGTCCCACGGTCACTTCACGTTCCTGCATCGACTGCAATAACGCGGCCTGAGTCTTAGGAGGGGTTCGGTTAATTTCATCAGCCAATAGAATGTTCGTAAAGACCGGGCCTTGCACAAATCGGAACGAACGTCTGCCGGAATCTTCTTCTTCAAGCACATTCGTTCCTGTGATGTCGGATGGCATCAGGTCCGGAGTAAACTGAATTCGTTTGAACTCACAGTCAAGAATCCGGGCAATTGTACTCACCAGCAAGGTCTTTGCCAGCCCGGGCACTCCAACCAGCAGACAGTGTCCGCCGGTAAAGATGGCGGCCAGAATCTGTTCAATCACATCGTCCTGCCCGATAATGACTTTATGCAGTTCGTCGACCATGACATCATGGTGGCGTTTTAGCTTTTCAAGGAAATCGTCGAAGTCGCGTTTTTCGTTAGCCAATGTTTTTCCATTCTCTTTATTAAATGATGAAGCTGGTCTGATTTGACTCCGCCAATCTTTTTCCAACGTCGGCAGTTGCTTCTGGCTGAAGTGAAAATATGCTGTCCGAGAACCCAATTATAGTCATCTTAAATGCCAAGAGAAACAGAGACCTCTGTCTTGCACAAGCAAATCTGGTACAATTAGAAAAACCACTCGAAAAGGGCTGGAATCACAAAAAATAGCATGATTTTGGTAAATCGGGATATTTGTTAAACTATAATAGGTTTCATGTCAGTTCTAGATCATGTCAGCTTCTGCTTTTGTCTAAAAGTCTTCTCACGGCATAGAAAGAAAGATGCGATGGATCGTTCACATCTTAAACCAATACAACGGGCATTGCGCTGGATCTTAACAGGTGCCATTTGCATCTCCTGGGGATTGCAGCCTTTGAGGTCAGTGTCCGCACAAGAACTTACTGCCAGATCGGTCTCTGATTCCATAGAACGGGGACGGGATTTTCTTGTGAAGAATCAGAATGAAAATGGCTCATGGCCCGTTTCCGGCAACTCTTATAAAGTGGGAATGAGCTGCCTGGCTTTGATGGCTTTGATTAATTGTGGGATGAAAGCCGATGAGGAACCAATTCAGCGCGGTTTGAAATATTTAAGATCACTGCGGGCTCCCAGCCCCAAAGGAACCTACCAGACCAGTCTGATGATCATGGCTCTGGCTGCTGCCAAGGACGGGAAAAGGGATTTAACCCTGATCTCATCACTTGTTCAACGTCTGGAAAAAAGTCAGGTAACAACAGGGCCTGACGCCGGAGGCTGGGGCTATGGCCCCGGTATGGCGATTGGTGGAGGCGGAGTCGCAGATCGGAGTAACAGTCAGTATGCCGTGCTGGCGCTGCGCGATGCGGTTCACGCAGGAGTCCCCGTTAATCTCAAAACATGGAGATTAATCAAACAGTATTGGAGCACACAGCAAAGCGGTGATGGCGGTTGGGGATATCAGTCAAGAGCTGGCAGCAGTCGAGGCAGTATGACTGTTGCTGGAATTGCGACAATGGTGATTGTCAATTCCATGATGGGAGATGAACTGGAAATCAATCCGGATGGGACTCCCGTTTGTTGTGATCAAAATGAAGCAGACGAATCGATCGATCGAGCTGTTCGCTGGATGGCCAATCATTTTTCAGTGGGTAGTAATCCCGGTGTCAATTCCTGGTTACTCTATTACCTGTATGGTCTTGAGCGGGCTGGCCGACTCAGTGGGACCCGATTCTTTGGTAAGCATGACTGGTATCGGGAAGGTGCTGCATTTCTGATCAAAAGGCAGTCTCAACGAGATGGCTCCTGGAGAGGTACGGGACTGGAATCAGATCCCATTTTAGGGACCAGTTTTGTTTTGCTGTTTCTTTCCAAAGGTCTGGCACCCGTTTTGATCAATAAACTGGAATACAAAACGAATCAGCAGGTGAATCTGAAACCGGGTAGCATTCCGAACTGGAATCACCATCAAAATGATATCCTGAATTTGACCGATGCCTTATCAGGCCGTCCAGACTGGCCGAAATTGCTCACCTGGCAGACCGTCAACCTGGAGCTTGCCATTCAGGGAGGGGGCGTGCAGGTTCTTCGGCAGGCTCCTGTGTTGTTTATCAGCGGATTAGATAATCCGCAATTCGGCGAAAAGCAGGTCGCGATGCTGAAACAGTACGTCGAGCAGGGCGGCTTCATTTTTGCGGTGGATAATTGCAATGGAGCTGGTTTCGATCTGGGTTTTCGTACCTTGATCAAAAAAATGTATCCACAGGGAGAGGTGCAGCTCAAAAGACTGACTGCAGAGCACCCTGTATTTCGCTGTGAATATCTGCTCGATGCAGAAAGTGTTGAACTCTATGGAGTGGATGTCGGCTGCCGCACTTCGATTATTTATTGTCCTGATGATCTGGCCTGTTTGTGGGACAAGTGGATGCGATTTCCAACGAAAGCTCGCACTCCCCAGGCCAATTCGATGATTACACGGGCCATCCGGATTGGTACGAATGTCATCGCTTATGCTACCGGACGTGAACCACCGAACAAACTGGATCAGGAAGAGCTGGCGAATCAGGGAGGGGCGCAGGATCAAATTGAACGAGGTTTTTTGCAAATCGCTAAGCTCCGTCATACAGGGACCTGGGATGCTGCTCCGCGAGCGCTGCGAAATCTGTTGAAAGCGCTCAATCAAAAAGCAGGTATGATTGCGTCAACCAAAACACCAACGTTACCCGCCAGTGATCCCAACCTGATGAAATACCCGCTGCTGTATATGCACGGGCGGAGTCAGTTCAGTTTTTCCAAAACAGAAATCGCGACCTTGAAGCAGGCATTGGAAAACGGCGCTGTCCTGTTTGCTGATGCGTGCTGTGGCTCAGAGCCCTTTGATCGGAGTTTCCGACAATTAATGAGCGAGATGTTTCCCACCAAACAGTTGAAACGCATTCCTGTCAGTCATCCATTATTTTCAGATCAGACTGGCTATGATGTTCGCAAGGTGAGACGCCGCCAGATGGAAGTCGATGATGTCAATCAACCGCTCAAGGCGAAAACGCTGGTTGTGGAGCCCTTACTGGAAGGCATTGAAATTGATGGGCACCTGGCTGTGATCTATAGTAAGTACGATATCAGTTGTGCCTTGGAACAGCAGGCTTCGGTTGCCTGCGCAGGTTATATCCCTCAGGATGCAGTGAATCTGGCGTTAAATATCGTCCGCTATGCATTACTGCAGGATATTGCCTTCAAAGAAAAAGTAGAGGGAATGAAAGTCGATTAAGTTCGCAACGGAAATGACAGAGATTCAAATCTGGAAAAAGAAATAGAGAGATGAACGATCAGGAAGAGTTACAGAAAAATATTACAACAGGCGCCAGGTTTGTTGGAGCGGTGATCGGTTGTGTGTTTGCCGGGATCGGTATTTGTGTAATCGGCTTTTTGTGGTTACAACCCTTTGGCAGCTTTCACTCCCCTCCCTTGTTTTTTCGAGTTTTTGGATCGTTTGTCGCGATTCCCTTCATCGCGATTGGAAGTTTCACCGCCTATAGTTCAATCAAGGCGAAGGGGATTTTACCAAAAGCAAATTTTGAACGGTCCGAATCGGCGAGCGCAAAATCCGTTTCTTATACCTGCCCCAAATGTAATGCACCTCTGTCAGATAATATTGATGTTTCACCTCACGGAGATGTGAAATGTAATTACTGTAACAGCTGGTTTAATATCCATCATGAATAGTGGATCAAAGCGACCGGTAAGACGACCCTCATTGAAAGTCGTCGTCCCCGTCATCTTGTTTTGTACTTACTATCCTTATTCCTGGTTAATTTTATCTAAGGGAAGCTGGACCGGCTATCGCTGGACCTGGATCAAGATGTGGCCCGCCTTACCGGGGTTAATGCCACGAGCGATGTTATTTCATCACATTCCAGATGCTCTGGCGCTGGCAGGTATGTTGGCGATTACTGTTATACTGGTAGGGCTGCTGATTTATCTCGCCTCACGACGTAACTGGCTGTTTGCCGTCGTGGCACCGCTGACGTTTATTCTGTCGGCTTTGAACTCAATGGTCGCGTATAGCCTATATCGCATGTAGAAAATGAAGTGGAGAGAAAAATCTTAAGCAGCTTTGCGAGTCTCTTCTCTCGCCGATGCAGCGGCTAGTTCTGCAAATGGGGCTTTGATCGACGGCCTGAGATAGTTCCAGTAAATCGAACTCAGCTCGAAAAATGCTTTCAGGAAATCATGCGGTTTGACTTTCGAACCAGCGACGTCCATCCAGCGGGGCAGGGGAAGTTCGTAAACGGTTTCTTCCAGAGCCGGGCATTGATAGAATTTTTCCAGCTGGCGTGCCCGCGCCAAAAGTTCCACATCGAAAATCCAGTTGGTGAGAAACGGAGTGGCAAAGAGTGTCTCACATTCCGGCGTTACGCGGAACAGTTTCGCCCCGCATTGAGAATCATAAATGGGAAGTTTCAAAACGATCGAGGCTGCGGTCGCAAACGTCCGGCCCAGATAGTGTCGCAACCGTTGTCGTTCAATCTGCCTGCCCAGAAGTTTGACCCGCGCTCCGATGACCATTGAGAGCTGAGGAGTCTGATCCAGTTGAGCAGCAAACTCCGGAATCATATCCAACGGCGTCGCCAGATCTGCATCCCAGAAGCCTGCGTAGTCAACTTCTGCATGCATCGCCTGCAACATGCCCTGCCGGACGGCTTCCGCTTTGCCTTGATTCTGAGGCAGGTGCAGCACATCAAATGCATCAGGGGCCGCCGCTTTCAGGTCGTCCAGAATCAATGCGGTCCGGTCGCTGCTGCCATCATTTACGAATAAAAACTGATGGTTCGGGTGCGTGATCGCATGCTTGCGAAACTGCAGAACCTCTAATCGCTTTTCTTCATTGAAGCAGGGGATGACAATAATCGAGGCTGACATAAATTCGCTGATATCCGATTCGGTTCAATCGCTGGCGAAATGCACATTGATTGAACTGGTAAGACTGGTTGGGCATCCACATCAGTCTGTGTCTCAGATACAAACACGGACTTTGGTGAATAGGGGTGAGACCGGGGTGTATCAAAAAAGCGAATTTATGTCAAAACCGATTTGGAGAAAGAGGTCTCAGGGGCGCATAAAAAACAGAAGTCTGATTGGCTCAGACTTCTGTTTTAAATTTTAGGTGATCTGTAACTCTTTACTCTTCAGTAACTTGGATCGAGTAGAGTTGAGATCGGTCAGACACAAACATCTTGCCGTTGGCAAAGGTGGGTGTGCTGTAGATTGAAGAATTAAAAGTCTTCTCGTCCAGCAGTTTCTTTTCCTTGCCGGCCTTGAGAATAATCAACATTCCATCTTCGTTTCCGATAAAGACTTTTCCGTCAACAACCATGGGAGAACCCCAGCAGGCTGCGAACATGTCGTATTCCCAGTAACGCTTCCCGGTTGCGAAATCGAGGCAGTGCACGAATCCACTGAGGTCAGGAGCATAAACCAGTCCGTCGTCAATCGCGACAGTGGACATCGTTCGTCGGAATAACAAGTCACCTTTTTTACCGGTCAGCTTGCCGTCAACGTCTTCACCACCGTAGTGCCAGATCTGGCCTGAGTTCGGGTTATCTTTCCAGCCATCTTTACCATCAGAAATCTGTGGGCTGATGTCGCCGGTTTTCGTCGCATCAATTCGATAAATGTGACCGACGCCTTCGCCGTGCTCAGGGTCTTGCCCCACACCCAGTACAACGCTGTTGTCTTTAAAGACAGGCGTACTGATGATCGCATTTCGTGTACCACGTCCCCCCAGTTCCCATTTTGAGTCTTTGGGGTTCAGGTCGAACTTCCAGATCAGCTTGGCATTTCCATCGCCGTCTCCTTCAGGAGAGAAAGCGTACAACCAGCCGTCTCCACCGGGGAAGTAGATTTGCGTCTTGCCATTCACTTCGCCAATCGCAGGTGAAGACCATTGACCGTGCAGAATCTGATCGAAGGGAGAGTTGTCTTCCCAGAGAATCTCTCCTGTCTTTTTGTTGACAGCCAGGAAGCAGGGAGCACGAGGTGCCGGGACTTCCAGGTGTGCTTCGTCAACGCCGTTTGAGGTGAGCAGATAAACGTAATCACCGTGAACCACAGGCGAACTGGTTGCCAGGTTGTGCGGGAAGACGCCCAGGTCTTCAATCATATCCAGCGACCAGATGATATCTGCGTCTTGTTTATCAGTATCTTTTTCGTCTTTATAAGGACCGTCGTTTTCGTTGTCGTAAAACCCATCTGCATCCAGACACATCAGTTCACAACGATTCGTGACAACCCAGACACGATCTCCTTCGACACAGGGAGCAGCACAGATACCCTGTTCCGGCCAGTCATTGACACGACCCTGGGGAAGTTTTTCACGAGACAACTGCCATTTGAAAGCACCTGTCTTTTCGTCGAAGCAGAGTACGACCCCCAAGTCGTCTTCGTACTGGGGACGGTACTTTCCACCATTGTTGGTTCCCACGTAAACCTGTCCATTCGCAACAACGGGGTTTCCGTAAGTTTGTGAGCCCAGTTTAGCGACCCAGTTAATGTTCTCTCCCTTTTCGTCCCCTTCACCGGGTTTGAAATTCAGAGAAACGCCGGTCGTTTTATTGACCATGTTTCGGGAGGGATGGCCGCCCCACATGGCCCAGTCACCAGTGATGGTTCCTTTTTTACCGGCAGCCGCTGTTTTGCTCTCTGCTTTGGCAGGAGCAGGCTTCGTTTCTGAAGTTTTTTCGGGTTTGGGTTCTGCCTTCGGTTTGGGCTCCGCCTTGGGCTTTGTTTCCGCTTTTGGCTTTTCTGGTTCCGGTTTGGTTTCAACCGGATTTCCGTCAGGATCTAAAGCCGGGCCTGGTTTCATTTCAGGTTTCGCGTCGGGAACATCCACTCCCGCTTCCGCGGTAGTCGAGCCTGCTTCTGGTTCACCCAAAGGAGCGGCGCCACCTAATTCGGTTTCCGTTCCAGGAGCAGGTTTCGTCGCCGAGTCTTTGGACTCGCAACCTGTTGTCATCATGACTGCACAACATGCAAATGAGTTGAGCAGAGCAAATCGTATGAGTAACTTTTTCATTATTTATCCTCGGAGACAATGATGTTATCGACGTAAGCATCGGCAAGACGGTAAAGATAAAGCCCGGGGCTCCCCTTCAAGTTCGCATGGGGGTCTGAAGCTTCAATGGTCCATTCTTTCGGCTCCGGTTTATCGCGAGGCCATACTTTACCTTTTACCAAAGCCTGACCGTCTTTGACGTCGACCTTAAGCTTCATAGTATACCAGACGTCTGGATCAGCACGGAACCGAACTTCCTTAGCCATTCGCTTGTGCGGCGCCCAGCTTTGAATCGCCAGCTTACTGGAGTTCCCTTTCAGGATCAGGTCGTAACGATTCACGGTCACACCCATGCTGGACAGTTTCCGCTTTTGTTCTTTTAGAAAGACATCAGCTTGAACTGTATATCCGTTCGGGGCAAGCTGGCTCATGTCAGAAGGACCAAGCCAGATATTGGCGCTCGGACGTCCCTTACCAGGGCTGGCTTTGAGAGCCGTTGTTCCATCCACTTTGTTGGGTTGCAATTTCAAGAAGGCATTGATCCACGCCGGTGGAACGGCCTTGCCTTTCAATTCTTCTAAATCAAACTTCCAAGGCAGGGGAGGAAAGACTCGGATACGAGATTCCGCTGTGGCATCGCCGACCTTCACTGAAATCGTTCCCGCTGCCGGTACTTTCAAATCAGTAGGCGTCGTTACGCTCATTCCGTCTACTTTCGCAGCTTCGAGCCCTTTTCCAAGAGTAATCTTGGCATCAACCTTTTTGATAAACTGGCCGTTTGCATCATAAGCCAGAATCTCATAATCGACTTTTTCTCCTTGACCGACAGCCACTTCATAGGGGACCAGTTGAATCGAAGCGATTTTATCCTGTTTTGCTTTTTCTTTTCCTAGTGGCGGAACAGGATCACTGGTCGGTTTTTGGGCTTCATCGCCAATGCAGATGGTTCTATCGCGAGTGACGAAATAAATGCGGCCGTCGGCAATCGCCGGAGACGCGTAAATTTCGTCCATGCCTTTATCAACACGGGCCAGTAGTTGGACGTGTGAAAGCTCTTCACATTTTTCGCGGCTTGGTTTGAGGATATGAATATTACCATTCACTTCCATCACATACAGTTTGCCATCCGCCCAGACAGGAGAACCTTTTCCAACCGTACCCAGGTTGTAGGTCCAGAGTTCTTTGCCGTTTTTGCTGTCATAGGCATACATCCGGCCGGTGTCCGCGACGGCATACAGAATCCCGTCTTTGACAAGCAGACTGGCATAGCCGGCTTTGATCCCATCAACACGCCAGACACTGCCGGTTTTGGTGATATCACCACGGAGTGAACCATCGATGCATTGAATCCGACCGAAGTCGACGGTGTCGATGTTATCTTCCCCGTGTGAAATGTAAACGTATTTCCCATCGGCGACAGGAGAGCAGTTCAGGCCGCGCTTGGACATTTTGAAGCCCCACAGCTTTTCACCAGTGCGGGCATTCATCGCGTAGCAGCCACCATCGGCGTTTCCAGCGATCAGCATTCGTGTCCCATCAATCACGGTCACGATTGGCACGGAATAGTTGGTGTCGTAAGGTGCACCGCCGGGCGCTGCTGTCCAGAGCAGTTTTCCAGTCTTCTTATCGAATGCATAGTAAGTCTGTTTTGGAGGAGGTGCAGCCGTCTTGCCCCAGTTCAGTTGCAGGAAGCTGACAATCACCCGGTTTTCATCAACAATGGGAGTTTGCGTTCGCCCACCATAACCGGAGATCTTTCCATAGTCTTCTGCCAATGACGTTTCCCAAAGCACTTTCCCTTCAGGAGAGTAGCAACGGAACAAGCCGCTGACCGAATGTACGAATACATTCCCGGTTTCCGTATCGCCGGCCATGCTGGCCCAGCCAACGCGAGGTGAGGGGATGTCGGTCTGGAAAACGTTAAACACATCTTTCCAGAGAACTTTTCCTGTTTTCGCATCCCAGCAGACAACCTGTTCCTGGGCATTGATTTTATCTTTAGGGTCTGTCACATCATGGTGTGTGCGACAATTCAAATAGACGCGCCCGTCTAAAACAATCGGAGCTGAACGTCCGCCGATATCGGATGTCCAAAGTATGTTTTTGCCGTCAAGCGACCAGACATCAACCAGATTGGTTTCACGGGAAATACCATTATGCTCGGGGCCTCGCCAATGAGCCCAGTCGCCTGCATTTGCAAGAGAGGCGGTGAAAAACAGCATAACGGAGCCGACAAGCACCATGTTCATTCTTCGCATAGAAGATCCTCACTGTTCATTTATAGAATGTGGTAGCACTGATGAAGGAGTACAAACCCTTTACAGGCCTGTTATCTCAGCTCTTTTAAGGTGGGAGGGTCCATCCCCTACATATAATACAGTATTGAAGTTGTCTCGCTAATGCAATGGTCTAATCTGAACTCTCAACCAGATTTAATAAGAGCATATTCCTTTATAATTAGGACTGTTTCGGCCATAATCAAGGTTTTGACGCTAATATTTGCACGCATTCTGATCCTTTTTGATTGACAAGGGTTTAATATATTATGTTTCCTCAAGTTCGAATGAGGCGAAATCGCCGCACAGATTGGTCTCGACGGCTGGTTTCTGAAAACCAACTCTCTGTGAACGATTTAATCTGGCCTCTCTTTATACAGGACGGCGCGAATCAGAAAACTGAGATTCCCTCTATGCCGGGAGTTCAGCGTCTGACCATTGAACACCTGATCGAAGCAGCCCGGTCTGCTGCAGAACTGAAAATTCCCGTTATTGCTTTATTTCCGGCAACAGATCCCACTAAAAAAACCGAAGGAGGCGAAGAAGCATTCAACCCGGACAATCTGGTCTGTCGTGCTGTCCGTGCATTGAAGGCAGAAAATCTGAACCTGGGAATTCTCTGTGACGTCGCCCTCGACCCTTATACCAGTCATGGACAGGATGGTCTGGTAAAAGACGGGTATGTCGTCAACGATGAAACCATCGAAGTCCTCTGTCGGCAGGCTGTGGTTCAGGCGGAAGCCGGTTGCGATATTATTGCCCCTTCAGACATGATGGATGGTCGCATTGGTGCGATCCGGGAAGCCTTGGATGAAGCCGGTTTTCAGCATGTCCAGATCATGGCGTATGCTGCCAAATACGCATCTGCGTTTTACGGTCCGTTCCGCGATGCCGTGGGATCGGGCACCAATCTGGGAACCGGGGATAAACGGACCTACCAGATGGATCCCGCCAACAGCGATGAAGCGATGCGCGAAGTCGGCCTGGATATCAACGAAGGGGCCGATATGGTGATGGTCAAGCCCGGGATGCCTTACCTCGATATTGTCCGGCGCGTCAAAGCCGAATTTGAAATTCCCACGTACGCCTATCAGGTAAGTGGCGAATATGCCATGATTTCGGCCGCAGCCCAGAACGGCTGGCTGGATCGCCAGCGCTGCATCCTGGAAAGCCTGCTTTGCTTCAAAAGAGCCGGCGCGGATGGGATATTAACCTATTTTGCTAAGGAAGTTGCGGAAATACTGCAGGCAGAATAGATGAAAATTTAGTGAGGAATCGGATTCTTTGCCTGAGATTGATGCCCCAAACGGAGTTTTTTGCTATAATCTCCGGCTTCTTTTTGGTCAGATGTAATTCCTCTCGATATGCCTGAACGAGTGTGGTCTTCACGAGTTTGGAAAAGTTTGCTGTTTTTTCGAACTTCAGTTTGAGAAATAGTGTCACAATTCTTTTCCGAGAGTCCGATAATCAATATTTACGGAATTTTAAACTAAACGAGGTGCATCAGTGCAACTAACGGGACATGCCAGCAGTCAGGAAACGATTGCCTTATTCGACAAATACGTCATTCCCAATTACGGTCGTTATCCGATCAGTCTGGTGCGCGGCGAAGGCAGCTATGTCTGGGACGCCGAGGGCAAACGCTACCTCGATCTGTTTCCCGGGTGGGGCTGTAATATCCTCGGCTATTGTCCCGAGCCGGTAGTCGCCGCCATTCAGGATCAGGTGTCTCGACTGATCCACGTTCCCAATACCTGGTACACCGAAGCCCAGGGGCGATTTGCAGAATTCCTCTGTTCGCGAAGTTTTGGCAAAGCCTTCTTCTGTAACAGTGGAGCGGAAGCCAACGAAGGTGCGCTGAAGCTGGCTCGTCTGCATTTTGATGGAAAACGTCCGAAAATTATTACCTGCGAAAACGGCTTTCACGGCCGAACATTCGCCGCCGTCACCGCCACCGCGCAACCCAAATACCATGAAGGACTCGGTCCGTTGGTTGCCGGGTTTCGGTATGCTCCTTTTAACGATTTGGAAGCTATCGCCAGTCTGGTCGACGATGAAACCTGTGCGATTATGGTCGAGCCGGTTCAGGGAGAAGGGGGCGTGAATATTCCCGATGACGGATACCTTGCCGGCTTGCGAAAGATCGCCGATGAAGCCAACTGTCTGCTGATTTTTGATGAAGTGCAAACCAGCATGGGACGAACTGGCACCTGGTTTGGTTATCAGCAGTGGGACGTGCAGCCCGATATCATGACGATGGCTAAAGGCATCGCAGGCGGTGTCGCCGCGGGAGCCATCATCGCCACAGATGAAGTCTCACCCAGCTTAAGGCCCGGCATGCATGCCAGCACCTTTGGCGGAAATCCTCTGGCGATGGCAGCCGGACTGGCTACCGGACAGATGATTGAAGAACAAAACCTGCTGGAAAACTGTCAGGCGATGTCGGATCAGTTTAAACAGTTTTTTGAACAGCTTCAGAATGAGTTACCCATCATTCGCGAAGTGCGCGTGCGTGGGATGATGATCGGCGTCGATTTAAATATCCCCGCGGGTCCTGCGGTTGGAAAATGTATGGACCGCGGGCTGCTCATTAATGCTACACATGATACGGTGGTTCGTCTGCTCCCACCATTGAATGTCACGGCCGAACAAGTCGAAGAAGGCTGCGATTTAATCGCAACCGTGCTGCGGGAAATGGCTGACGAAGCATAACAAATCAAAGTCATTTCAGAAAACAATTTGATCCATTCACACATTCCTGTTCGAATCTTAATTTAAGAAGCGAACAGGAATTCCTGTTTTTAACAAGTCATTGATTGAGATATCCAATGAGACATTTAGTCACGTTACACGATTTGGAATCGTCAGAAATCCTTGAGATTTTTGCCCTCGTCCAGGAACTGAAAGACAAGCGAAACTCAGGCGAACGTCCCCAGCTGCTTCAGGGACGAACAATGACACAGGTGTTTGAAAAACCCTCCCTCCGCACGCGGCTCAGCTTTGAATCAGCTATGTGGGAACTGGGAGGCGGCGCCAGTTTCTTTACCTGTAAAGAAGCTGGCCTGGATGGTCGCGAATCCATTGAAGACGTCGCCCGAGTCATCGGCCGATTCTCTGATGTTGTCACGATGCGAACCTTCTCACATGAGTTGATTGAAACGTTCTCACAAAATTCCGAGGCGAGTGTCATCAATGCTCTCTCCGATTTAAGCCACCCCTGTCAGGCGCTGACCGATCTGTATACGATGCAGGAAATCGCCGGCGATCTGTCGCAGCAGAAGCTGGTGTATGTCGGGGATGGCAATAACGTCGCTTATTCGCTCGCCAACTGCTGTGCCAAATTAGGTGTTCCCTTTGTAGTCTCCTCGCCTGAAGGCTTCGAGCTGTCATCCGAGTTTGTGAACGATCTCAAACAGAAAATTCCCGCTGCTCAAATCGAACTGGTAGCCGATCCTCAAAGAGCGGTCGCCGGTGCCACCGTCATTTATACCGACGTCTGGGCCAGCATGGGACAGGAAGCTGAAACCGAAAAACGCAAGAAAATCTTCGCCGCTTATCAGATCAATTCCAGCCTGATGTCAGCAGCAGAGAAAAATTGCCGCTTGATGCATTGCCTGCCCGCCAAACGCGGTCTCGAAATTACCGATGATGTTCTCGATAGCAAGCAAAGCATCGTTTTTGAACAGGCGGAAAACCGAAAACATCTGGCAAAAGGGTTACTGGTCTGGCTCATGCAGCAAGCATAACTCACTTGAGATCAAATTCCGTTCTGAGCCCCGGCGGTTTTCGTCGGGGTTCTTTTTTTACTACTCCTTTCTGAATTCACTCTGATCGTTCAGTTGAACGAACTGGCCTTGACGGGGACACGCCAGCAGCGAAACTCCGTTTCTGCGTCGCGCGCGAGAAAACACTTTTTTCAGTACTTCGAAATGGTTCTCCCTGTCGAAATCAGCACTATAAAACCCGCTGGTTTGACGCGTATTTTGAGAAAAGTCGTTCGTGACATGTGCTGTTTGAGCACATGTTTTTTGCGACAAACAGCGACAAAGTCTGCACAATTTTGACCAATTCCGACAAAGGTTCAAGCCATTTCTGATTTTCAAATGACGCTCATTTGACTTGACGAGGTGATGCCGATCACGAAGATCTTCCTCAGTTGCAAACAAGGCAGCAACGTGCGACAGACAGCGACCTGGAGTCTCAGCAACGAGTGAGAAACAAATCCACCAAAGAGAGTAAAAGAATAGAACGAGCATGCTACGTCTGCCTGAAAAGGGAAAATGAACGGTAGCCCACGGTTGGCTGGCCTGTACCGGTTGACTGACTGAGAGAGACAGGCAACCGGTCGTGTATGCATTTTACCCGAAATAACTCAGACCGCGGGACATGAAAATTCCGCACAGATCAGTGTTTGTGTACCAGGTAGCGTTTATTAATTCGAACGGCCCTTACCAATGACACACAACCGGGGCTAACGCCCTGCGGCTAATGGGCCTTTTCTGCTGTCATAGTCCAGTAAACAGAGGCAATAACACACCGCCGGCTACGGTGAATTCTTACATAGCTAACTCTGTCGACCTCAAAATCAGGATCAGAACTCGTAATTAAACGCTACCTGGTAGTGTCAACTATTTGCTAAAGACTTCGTTTATTTGCTAAAGACTTCGTTGACGACATCTTTGTAGAACACCGAGAACATCAACCAGGCCATCAGCAGCGTCAGTAGCAGGTTCAAAGATTGACCGCAGACATACAGGATCAGCGGCTTGCCCCCTTTGAGGAATTTCGCCAGCTCGCGGAAGTTGGTTTCCAGACCAATGCTGATAAAGGCCAGGCAGAAGAACCAGCCTCGAAAGACCTTGGACGATTCCTTCACCATCGCCGGAACAACAGTGTCTCCCCCCTGCATGAAAACATAAAGCAGCGAGAAGATGGCCGACGCGGTGATAAAGCCCAGCACGAATTTGGGAAACCGATACCAGATTTCCCAGGCATCTGGTTTGATGTTGGATTCTTTGGTTTCAACAAAACTAACCCAGTAGACGGCGACACCGAATGCTGTCACGCCGATCAAAATGTTTTGAATCATCTTAATGGTCACAGCGACCTGCTCTGCTTCATCTCCCAGAATTGCACCTGCAGCAGCGACTGCCCCGGTTGCGTCAATCGTGCCTCCCATCCAGGCACCCCCGAGAATCGGTCCGATGCCCAGGGCTTTAATTACCGCCGGCAAGACGATCATCATGATCACAGTAAAACTGAGTGAGAGACCAATGGCAAACGACAGCTCTTCTTTTTTTGCTTTACAGGAAGCGGCCGTCGCGATCGCTGCGGAAACACCACACACCGACATGTCCGCTGAGATGACCATGTTCAGCGAACGCGATTCCATTTTCAGGAACTTTTGACCGAACGCATACGTGCTGATCAACACGATGGGTGTCACCACCCACGCGACATAAATTCCCGGCAGTCCCAACACCAGCAGGCGGCTGAAGAGCACACTGGCGCCCATGACGACCAGCCCTGTTTTGATATACAACTCCGTCTTCAAAGCCGGTTTCATCCAGTTCGGCGTACCAATCGTATTGCTGATCACCAGCCCGATCATCAGCGCCCACAACGCATACTCCAGGTTATAACGTTTGACAACTGCCTGTCCGGTCAGAATATATGCCAGCGCCGCCAGTAGAAACACGCCGATAAACCCGATCGCGAATTTCGCCACCGATTGCTGCATAGCTTTGACCCCAATCGAGAACGCGCACAGGCTGATCAGGAACACCACGCCTAACGGAATCAGCAGATTCGTTTTCTCTGGAGGAAAGATGGAATCCAGCGGATTATCAGACCAGGACCCCGGTTTCGCCAACCAGGTTTTGAGCGGACTGTGCACACTGACTTTTTCACCGGCTGCTTTTGCCGTCGCGACCTGTTCTGAGAAATCAGCGGGCAAAGAGAAATACATGGCCAGAAAACAGATCAACAACAGGCCTCCGCCAATCCAGACCGCCCACCAGTCTTCCGCCGTCTTCATCTCGGCCCACGTCGAACGACGGGGCGCTGCTACAACAATGTCACTCTCTTCAGGTTCGGGAGTCGGTGCGGTATCTGATGGCATCGAATTCAATACTTTCTGAGCGGAATGGCGCTAGCCACCGTTAAACTGGCATCACAGAAACGGCGGCTAGCGCCGAGCCGCTCACTTAAAGTGTGAGAAGCAAACTGTGAAAACAAACATATCTCGCTTTGTGACAGAATGGATTACGTTCTGTTGCAAACTTCGAATCCATACCATACAAAAAAAATAAGGAATCGAAAAGCGTTGATGCGTTTGTTGTTCGCAGAATCAGCGCATCATTGATGCCGAGTGACAATGGGCTACTATTCTCTTGTTGCGGTCAGCAGGCTCAGTTTGAAGCAGGCGCGACGGTTGATGCCATTTCCTTCTTACTGGTTTTAGCCGGTTTTGGCGGTTCTTCGACCGCCTGTTTGAGTGCCTCCAGCAGTGTGTCCTGGGTATAGAGGTCGCGGATGATAATCGGCTTCTTCGGGTTGTTCGCCGGGAAAATGACAGTCAGCGGAATACTCACACTCTTAAATGTCTCCAGCCACTCTTTGATCTCGGGCGAGTAGTCCGTATAGTCGGCATACATGGGAACCACATTGTGCTTCTTGATCATCTCCAGCGTTTCAGGTGTGTTGAGTGCAAACTTTTCATTTGTTTTGCAGGTCAGACACCACTCGGCAGAAAAATCGATCAACACGGTTCGGTGATCAGCACGTAACTGATTCAATTCCTGCGTACTGAACGGGACCCAGGGGAGATCGTTGGTCGACTTCTGACTCATGTTATAGCCGAAGAAACAAATACCGGCTGTCAACGCGAGCGCAGACACACGGACCATCGTTTTCTGCCGGAACGGAGAATTATGTGAATACAGACTGCCGATCATCCAGAGTCCCGTGGTGATCCCCAGCAGCATGATCAAAACAGGAATCGTCAGCGATTCGTCCAGGAAGGAAATGATAAAGATCACTGCCCCCATCAGCACGATGCCGGAGAACTCTTTGAATCGCACCATCCACATTCCTGGCTTGGGAAGAAAGGCGATCGCTTTAGGGAAGACACTGAAGACCAGGTAAGGCGACGCCATTCCCAGTCCCATCACCAGCCAGACCAGATAAGTAATATTCGGCGTCTGTTGAACCGACCAGGCCAGTACTGGCCCCAGGAAAGGACCGCTACAGGGCGTTGCCAGCAGTGTTGCCAGGATGCCTGTCAGAAACGCTCCGGTTAAACCCTCTTTCTGTTGACCGCCGGCTGCTGAACCGACCATACCCGGCACCGGAATTTCAAAGACGCCCAACATGCTCAGCCCCATCGCATACACGATACAGGCCATTACGATATTGAACTTGGTACTTTGAAACAGACCGCCCCAGCCCAGTCCCGCGAAGACCGCCAGAGAGGCCAGGCTCAGAAAGACCGTTAAGACCCCGAAGGAATAGAAGATATTCAACAGGAAGATTCGCATGCGGCTTTCCCCCGCCTGCTGCACGAAGCTCATGACTTTAATCGCCACGACCGGCAGCACGCACGGCATCACGTTCAGAATCAAACCACCCAGAAACGCGAAAAACAGATAGGAAGAGAGCGTCTGATTTGTGTCATCGGAGGCAATGATAATCTCATCGTCGTCTGCATCGTCCGTTGCTTTGAGCTCGGCAATCGATGACAGCGCCACCGGCGTGGCGTTGGTCAGATTCCCCAGTTTGAATTCGACAGGCCAGGGGCGGCGACAACTTCCCTTATTACAAATCTGATACGTCAGTTTGCCTTCGACGCCGATTTCGCTGGCGCCGGGAATTCGCTCAAATTCACGTGACCAGACCACTTTGTCATAATGTGTGCGTTGTGTGTATTCGTCATGTGTTTCGACTTTCGGGGACGGGCTGGATGTAAAGCGTTTGGAAACCGGCTTCAATCCTTCCAGCTTAAACAGTTCAATGTGCGTCGGCAGTCCCGCATTTTTCTTGTCCTGATCCAGCGCGAACGTATGAAATTCTTTATCCAGTGTCATTGTAATACTTAGAGTGACCATTTTTTCCGGATCTGTTTTCGCCGGTGCCAGGTCAAACGTCAGTTCGACCGGATCGGGAACTGATCGGCGTTCGGGAGTTGTCTTAAACGAAAGTGGTGCGCTTTCCTGTTTTCCGGATAACGTCGCCGTAAACGCATACTGTGATGGGACACAGTTTTTGGCATCACAGACCTGATACAGCATCTGTCCTTTGATCAGCACATCGGCTGGATTTTTCACGTCCGCATTCACTTTGAAACGGCGGCTCCAGATCACATGTTTCGTATACTTGTCGATTTCTTTTCCGAACAGCGGCTCAAAGACGGTCTTCGGAGGATGATCGGCGTTGAAATGCTGATCAACGGGAGTCAACCCTTTCGATTCCTCGATCACAAATTTCGTCGCACCACCGAAGGTCGGATTGGTGGAATAGGTATAAGATCCTTCCGGAATGATCATTGCCAGTGAAAGTGTGACGGTATCGCCGGCTTTCGCATCCTGAGGCAGCAGACTGACGCTGATCTCTGCTTTCTTGGCGGGTTTTGTAGCCGCGGCCTCTTTCTGGCCGAACAGATCCGGCAGGGAATTTTTTTGCGCAGCTAAGTCCAGCGTGGAACAGACCAGGGCGGCCAAGATGGTAAGGCTGGAAACGATGGTGGTAAGGCGGGGAGTTTTCAAAATGAAACCCTTCCAGAAGACTCGGAAATCAGAAGAACGGGCCCGTGAGCCAACTTATTCCATTATATCGGTGTCGGGGCTGTTTTCTTCTGTGAAGTAAGTCACAAATTCTGACTGATACATACGGATTTTAGTTTTTTGAGTCAACATTGACAACAAATTACGAACCTTATGCAATATTACTATCTTTTAGTCCGAATTTGCTTTGTAATACAGGTTAGGGGA
Source organism: Gimesia alba (assembly GCF_007744675.1). Taxonomy (NCBI): domain Bacteria; kingdom Pseudomonadati; phylum Planctomycetota; class Planctomycetia; order Planctomycetales; family Planctomycetaceae; genus Gimesia; species Gimesia alba. Next base: position 5,654,643 of record NZ_CP036269.1, on the reverse strand, counting down.
GTTGGTACCATTCGCGCTCCCAGTTTAAATGACGGAACTCGTTGGCACGCGGAGTCTTAATAATGTTAACCCATCAAAGAATTTTGATCAATTGTAGATACAGATCAAAGTCAAAGCGGTTCTATTTACTCGCACTCTTGATCCTCAACATCTCCGTCGCCGCTTTCGCTGACGAACCCCTGATCGCACGCAAACCGACAGAAGCCCGCCAGGAAATTGACTTTAAAGACTCCATTCCCTTTGGCTTAAAACCCGTGGAATACGGAAAGGGAGCACTGTCTGACCCCGTTTCGGTCATGAATCAGCGACTCAAAGCGAAAACGCAGAAACTGGCCTATGATGCCGAATGGGGGTATCTGCGCAATGTTTTGAAGTCGCTCAATATTCCCGAATCGTCACAGTTGATGGTCTTTTCCAAAACCGCCCTCAACCCCCGTTTGATTAAGCCGACCAATCCACGGGTCGTCTATTTCAATGATGATGTGTACGTCGGTTGGGTGCCCGGTGCACGAGCGATGGAACTTGCGTCCGTTGATCCACTGCGCGGCTCTATCTTTTATGAACTGGAGGCCAAAGCCGCAACTCAGCCCCAATTTGTCCGCTCAGAGCAGTGTCTCTCCTGTCATGGGGGAAGTTCCAGCCTGCGGATTCCCGGCTTATTGATCCGTTCATTCCTGACCGATCTCCACGGTCGACCGATCTCGGGTTATTCACAAATCTCACATGACAAGCCATTGGCAAAACGCTGGGGGGGCTGGTACGTCACCGGGACTCACGGCGACATGGTGCATCTCGGGAATCTGTTCGGCAAGGAAGTGATTGAGGAATCAAAGGAGAATCCCGCCTTTCGCTCGAATCTGGAATTTGTTGATGTGTTCGTGGATACGTCAAAATATCTAAATCCGCATTCCGATCTCGTGGCGCACCTGATTTTAGACCATCAAGTGCACGGCCATAATTTAATCACCCGCGTCAGTATGGAGCAGCAGCTGGGGCTCAAATCCGACGTGGAAGATCGGTTATTGCGATACCTGCTGTTTCTGGATGAAGCAGAATTGACAGGTCCTCTGAAAGGAACCACCGATTATCAGACGTGGTTTGAAAAACAGGGCAAACGCGATGCCCAGGGGCGTTCGCTGAAAGACTTCGATCTCAAAACCAGACTGTTTCGCCATCGTCTGAGCTACCTGATTTATACAGACAGCTTCAACAAGATGCCGGCTGCCGCCCGGCTGCGGATTCTGCGAGAGATCTACGCTTTTCTCAATGCGACTGACGCGGAGCTGGAACAGGCCTGGGATGTCACCCCGGCAGAGTTTCCCGTTTCTGAACGGCGGGCGATTCAACAAATCGTCGCGGAAACACTGCCTGACCTGCCGGAATTCTGGAAACAGCCTGAAAAACAGCAATAAAAGGCCCTTCTGACCGCCGCCGACAATCTTTTCCAGTCCAAGAAGCGGGCATTGCCTTAAACCCTCATCAGCCACTATGATAGAAACACGGGCTGCCCCGACATGCGTGCGTTTAGATACGGTGATCGGGTTTTTCATCAGGGTTTAACCAGCTTGAGGTACAATGCTTCGTTTCAATCATCCATCCCGTGAGAATCGTCTTTGCTGGACGCTGTTCTGTTTTCTCTGCTTCGCCGGCTTCATTACTTCCTCCGTCTCAGCGGCTGAAGAATTTGACGGCCTTAAGGTCCCCGAGGGCTTTCGCGCGACCCTGTATGCCGATGATGATCTGGCACACGACATCTATTCCATGACCATTGATTCCCAGGGGCGCGTTGTGGTATCTGGCCCCGGTTATGTGCGGATTCTGATCGATGCCGACGGAGATGGCGTCGCGGAATCGTTCCAGCAATATGCCGATGGACCCGCCACCGGTGCACAAGGCATGTACTTTCTCGGTCGCGATTTACTCTGCACCGGAGATGCCGGCCTGATTCGCTACCGCGATCAAAACGCCGATGATCGTTCCGATGGCAAGCCGGATATCTTTTTGCGAACCAAAACGGGGGGCGAGCACAATACGCACTCCATTCAACGCGGCCCCGATGGCTGGTGGTATCTGCTGCTGGGAAACACCGCCGGCATTAATGAAAAATATATCACCCGCAAAACCTCGCCCGTCAAAAAACCGTACGCGGGCACACTCATGCGGCTCAGTCCCGATCTTACGGAAGGCGAAGTCATCGCCGACGGATTTCGCAACGCCTACGATTTTTCTTTTTCGCCCAACGGAGATGTCTTCACCTACGACAGTGACGGCGAACGCGATATTTCACTCCCCTGGTATCGACCGACGCGCGTGTTTCATGTGTTGCCCGGCTCGAATGCCGGCTGGCGGAGTCGTAGCTGGAAGCGCCCCGATACATTTTTTGATATGCCGCCCGCGGTCGCCGCCTTTCATCGTGGCTCTCCTACCGGGGTGACCGCGTATCAACATATCAGATTCCCAGCTCCTTATCAGGGAGCCCTGTTCGTTGCCGACTGGACCTTCGGTCGCGTGCATGCAATTCCGCTCGAAAATTTTGAAGGCACTTATGCCAGTGAACCGATTGACTTCATCACCGGAGTCGGGCAGTTCGGCTTTGCTCCCACTGATCTCGAAGTCGGCCCGGATGGTTGTCTGTATGTCAGTGTCGGCGGTCGAGGGACACGCGGCAGTGTGTTTCGTATCGAGTACACAGGACCGGTAGAAGCACAGAAGCCGATTTTGAATTCAGATGAAGCTGCAGCAAGTGAGGAGTCGGATATCGAAGCGGCACAAACGCTCGACTCTTGTCTTTCCGCACCGCAACCGCTCAGTAGCTGGTCCCGTGAAACATGGCTGCCTTTAGTGAAAACTCTACCCGTCGAAGCCTTTTACCGGGCTGCCCTTGATAAAAATCGTCCCGAAACACAACGCATCCGGGCCATCGAAATCGTCACAGAGCTTCTGGAAGGATTTCCCGATCGCATCGCCGAACAACTGCTGCTCGATCCATCAGAGGCCGTCCGCGCGCGACTGGCATGGTCGTTGGGCTATCAGGATCAACCCAAGCAGAAAGCAGAATGGTTGAATGCCCTGCTCAAAGATGAATCGCCGCTGGTGACTCGATTTGCCTTGCAGTCATTACTCCAGTTAGGAGATCAGATCGATCAAAGCCAATGCCTGACCGGTTTACAGAAAACATTGGGCGCGCAAGAGCGTTATGTCAGACAGTCTGCGGCCCGTGTCGCCGCGCGACTGAGCGAAGACAATTTCAAGGACCTTTCTGAAAAGGTCACCAGTTCCGAAGGTGCTGCGCTGATGACACTCGCGTATGCTACGATCCTCAAGCAGGGGGGCGTGGTGCCTCTCGCGGTGCGAACTGGTATCACTGTGTTTGAAGGCGACTATCAAACCGACCTGCGGCTGGATGCGCTGCGATTGATTCAGTTAGGGCTCGGCGATCTGGGGCCGCCAACTAAAATGGCGGCTGTCTTTGATGGCTATGCGAACGGTGTTGATCTGTCCGAACATGAACGCCACCTCGATCCGATTCGCATTCGTCTGATGGAAGCGTTTCCCAGCAGTCATGAAGTACTCGATTATGAACTGGCCCGCGTGCTGTCCATGCTTGCCCCTTATAATCCGAAACTGCTCGATCAGATTCTGAGCCGCATTACCGAAGAGTCCGACCCGGTCACCGACATTCATTATTTGATTGTTGCCGCTCGGATTCCCAGCGATCGTAGCCGGGCGCAGTCGAAGAAAATTGCCAATGCGCTGGTCCAGATTGATGAAAAGTTACTCCGCCTCAAGCTGCCGCAGGATACAAACTGGGATGACCGTTTTAAGGAACTCTATGCACAGCTCGTCAAAATCGACGCCGACCTGCCTCGGCAGATTGTCGAACAGCCGGGCTTCGGCCTGCCGGGACATGTGTTGTTCCTCAGTCAGTTGCCACCGCAATTTCTGGGAACCGCGATTGAAGCCTTTGACAAGAAAATCAAAGCCGATCCGGACTTTCTCTGGAACAGCGATGTGGTCTTCGTCTTCGGCGAATCAAAGGACCCCACGCATCGCGAGATGATTCGTGACCTCTATGAAGATTATGCCCTGCAGGCCGCCGTGCTGGCTGTCTTAGCGGCGTCTCCTGAAGAACAGGATCGGGATAAGTTCATTGCAGGCCTGGAATCGTCGCAAATTGAAATGCTGGAATCCAGCATCGCGGCGCTGGAAAAACTGATGCCCGCTACCAAACCTGAAGAAACAGTCCGACTGTTTGCAGCATTAAGACGTCTGGGCAGCGATAAACGAGAACAGAAACTTCAGGCCCGTATTGTCACTCTGTTACAGAAGTGGACGGGGCAACAATTGGGGTTGGCCGCGGACGTTGATGATTCTCAAAAGCGACGGGCCTTGATTCAAACCTGGGAAGACTGGATTGCGAAACAATACCCCGAAGTGTATACGGCACTCTTAAAACAGAGCGGACCGGAGACTGAGAAATTCTTCGCGCTGCTGGAAACTGTGAACTGGGACGAAGGCGACAGCGAACGGGGAGAAGCCTTGTTCCGGAAACGGGCCTGTGTGCAATGTCATGGCAACCGCAGCGCGTTAGGACCCGCTTTAGCCGGGGTTGCCAAACGATTTTCCCGCAACGATCTGTTTACCGCGATCGTCGCACCCAACCGTGATGTCTCGCCTCGCTATCAGACGACGGTTGTGGGCACTGTGGACGGCAAAGTTTATACCGGTCTCGTAGTCTACCGTTCGGTAGATGGTCTGACGCTACGCAATTCCAATAATCAGACAACACGCATCGAAGCGGATGAAATCGATTTCGAAAACAAAAAGAGCACTTCATTGATGCCCCAGGGACTGCTCAAAGATCTCAAGCCAGAGGATCTGGCCGATTTATATGCTTATTTGCAAGGTCTCAAGTGAATCCGCACGATAAGAGTAAAAAAAGGTATCCAAATTCAAATTCTTAAGTAGAATAGTCACTCTAAAGTGGAGCAGGATGGTTACCGCTTCAGAACTCAGTTGAAGAGAGAATTCATTTCAAGAGAGCAAATCTCAGTTTTCCAGCAGGAGGCTTTCAGACGCGTGTCGACTTCTGAAGAATCACCGGCGAAGAAAAAACGAACGCGAAAAATGCCCGAGCCCTACAATGCGCTCGATGGCAAACGCTGGATTCAGAATTCGATCAGTGTCTGGAGTGATCTCCGCAAGTCGACCGAAGAAGTCCGGCTCAAGCATCCGGCGATCTTTCCTGAAATGCTCGTGGAACGTTTGATTGAAACCTTTCTGCCGCTCAAGGGAGAAACGATTCTCGATCCTTTTGCCGGTTCCGGCAGCACGATTGTGACTGCGGAAAAAATGGGAAAGACCGGCATCGGCATGGAACTCTCAGAAGAATATGCGGCGCTGGCCCGTCAGAGAATTCTAGACGTAGCCAGCCATAAGTCAGAACAGGCAGCATCTGACTCGGATCAGGCCGAAATCAAATCGCGCGTGATTCATGGTTCGGCAATGAGCCTTGCGGAGCATGTCGCGCCGGGCAGCATTGATTTGTGTATTACTTCGCCCCCTTACTGGAACGTGCTGAATCAGCGCCGTTCAGCTGACCATAAAGCAGTTCGTCATTATGGAAATCACGAGCAGGATCTCGGCGTTGTCGAAGACTATGAAGAGTTCTTGACCGAGTTGACAGAGGTCTTCGGACAGGTCCTGGAAGCGCTGCGTCCGGGGGGCTACTGCTGTGTAATCGTCATGGATTTACGAAAGAAAAGCCAATTTTTCCCATTTCACAGCGATTTAGCCGCCCGACTCCAGCAGATAGGCTATATTTATGATGATTTGATTATCTGGAACCGTCAGTCCGAATATAACAATCTCAGGCCTCTCGGGTTTCCTTCGGTTTTTCGGGTCAATAAGGTTCACGAATTTATCTTATTGATGCAAAAGCCAAAACAGTAAATTGCAATTCAACAACGAGTGTCGGTATAACTCGTTTTTCCATTCCGAATTCGATAAAAGCGACTCCCGTTTATTCAGAGTGTCATTCATGATAGTATACTCGATCCAAATTGCTCTGAAGATGCGATATTAACTCTGGATAGAGTCTAGGAACTGACTCTTACATTTGTCATAATAGAAGATTGAAGCCTGAATCTTGCTGAAATCACTTAGAAGAGAGTAGACCCATGCAAAGCCTCGATTCCATTTTAGTTGGCGTAGATTTGACCCACGCAGACCGACTGGTTGCCGCCGATTTGAACGAACAGACTAAGGAAGCTGTCGAACGTGCAATCTGGCTGGCGGGCCTCTTTAATGCGAGATTGGAATTTTTTGCTGCCATTGATCTCTCGGCACATACCAAACATCTGCTGGAAGAAGATCGGCTGCATCTGACAAATAATGTGGAAGATGAAGCCCACAAAGTGATGAGCAGTCTAATCGAACAGGCAAAAGAACGGGGCGTCGAAAGTACGTCTAAGGTAGCCATCGGCTCACCGTGGCGCGAAATTGTTCTCGAAGTCATCAAAAATAAGCACGATATGGTGCTGGTGGGTACGCGACCGCACGGCTTTACCGGTCGCTTGTTTGGCGGTACGGTCATGAACCTCTTCCGCCAATGCCCGTGTCCCGTCTATGCCGTTAAGAAAGATGAAGAACCGGACGTTCCCGAAATTGTCGTTGCCAGCGATATGAGCGAAGTCAGCAGCGATATTCTGCATTTTATCGTTTCAGCGGCTCAGGTTGCCGACATGAAAATTCATCTGGTACACGCCATCGATACCCAACTCGATCAGCGACTCAAAGGTCTGGGAGTCGGGGAAGAGACGCTCAAAAAATGTGCCGAGGATATCATGGAAGAGGTCAAGAACGAACTCAACGAACAACTGGCACAGACCGACTACCGCACGCTCTCCTACGGCGTGCAGGTGCATGTGCTGGAAGGTTCTCCCGACGTCGCCATTCCCGCATTCATCGAAGAACACAAAGTCAACCTGCTGGCGATGGGCACATTGGCCCGTTCCGGCATCAGCGGCTTCTTCATCGGCAATACCGCCGAGCGTATGCTGGAAAAAGTCAAATGCTCCGTGTTGACGTTCAAACCATCTGACTTTGTTTCGCCGGTTGTGCCCGAGTGACGAGAACATGAGAACGAGCAAGCTAACTCCAGTCACAGCTAGCTAGCCAAGATCGCTTAGACTCTAAATCCAAATTATGAAATTGTCATAATTACTCGGAATCTTTAAGTCACCGAACTTCAAATATTAGATTTCGTTGTTTTTTGGACCGTGATTTCTTTGTTGAGGGCTTCGCATTTCTAGTGCTGCCAAACAAGAAGTTGCTCTCCAAATAGTTGAGTATAGAAAAGTCAGATCATTGATCTTCTATTTCAGGAACAACATCAATTTCTCTTAAAACTGAAGAGCGGAGTTTTCTGAACTTTGTTTAGCGATTAGAGGTGCTAATCGAAAGTAAAAAGTGAGTAAGTGTAATCACTTTTTTTGCGTTGTCACTTCTGGATTCTGGTTTCACTATCTGGTAATGTTGAAGTTCATTTGCACACACGCACATACATTGAACTTTTTAACTGTGGATTCAGAATAGAGGTTTGCAAGAATGGTGTTTTTCCTGATTGTTCAACGGTGGTATTGCTCTTGTGTCAGCGGTGTCATCGTTTTTTGCTTCATGGTTTCTGTGCTTCCTGGTGCCTTTGCTGCAGCTGCAAATATATCAAATCCAAGTGCATTTCCTTTTTCTGAACAGGAGCTGAATGAACAAGTTTTCTCACTGGCGAAAGACTACTTTGCTGACTTCCAACATCCTGAGACATATGCCCTTTATGGGGCGCGGATGTCAACAAAAAAGAGTTGGTCGACACCAGCCGATGTGAAAGCTGAAAAACCAATGCCCTGGGGATATGGATCACGGTTTGCAGATACGGCTCTGCATACCGGTCATGTGCTGATTGCACTCTTAGACGCTTATGAAGCAGAGCCGAACCCATTCCTCAAGAAACAGATCAAACGTTGTTTTCAGGCTTTGAAAATGATTGGTTCTCTCCCGGAAACGCATCCGAAAGAAGGGAAACCTGCTTTGGTAGGTCTTGTTCCACGGGGGCCACACCCTGACGATAAAAGTGCCTACTATGATGATTCTTCGATGGATCAACATACTACTTACATCATTAGTCTGGCTCGATATTCACTCTCTTCATTAGCGTCACAAGACGAAAAAAAATGGATCAGCCAGTCACTGGAAAAGGTCGGCCGACGCTTGGAAAAAAATGGTTGGTCGATTAAACGTGCTGATGGAGTCACTCAGGCGCATGTTGGTTTTGCCTGGACGGGCTATAATTCGCAGCATGTCTCCATTTTGCTGCCATCCGTTTATGCACTCTATCAAGGAACAGGAAATCAACATTGGTTGGATCTATATCATCAATTTTTAGCAGACCGTGATGGTTTGCGTTGGCAGAAAATGCATGTTGGTCCTCACATTAAAATCAATGGGCACCCCATTTATGCTAATCAAGGTGCATTTCGTGTGAACGCTTTGTTTCATTTTGAGACAGACGCAGATAAAAAAGCGATCCTCCATCGTTTGTTAGAGCACATTGCCAAAATTCAAATGGAACGCAGTTTTCCCGGAGAAATGTATCGCAAATTTCATACTGAAGAACAATGGCAGAAACTCCAGCAGAAATGGGACTGGAAAGAACCTGAGTTAAAGGGAAGTGAACTAGCCTGGAAGCTTTATCAACCAGCGATGCTGGATGACCAAGCTCTCGCGGTATTGGCCCATGTTCGGTTTCCATTGACTGGTTATCATATGGTAATGATGAGCGAAAATCCGGAGTTGATTCATACACACTTACCAGAAATCTGGAAGATGTTGAACTCGATTGACCTCAAAAAAATCAGTGCAGGAGAGACGAATTATCTGTTTACTGTGGTTGGGCTGCATGCGTATGCCTTTTATTACAATCAACAAAAGAAATTGAATCAACACAAACCACAAATATCAAAACGAAAACCAACAGCCGTTACGAAACTGCCAATCGTCACGAATGCGGGAATCGGTTCCACCATTGATGTGACCATTGATAAACATATTGCGTATGCCATTGGCAAAGGTGCGTTACGGATTCTTGATATCTCGGAACCGACAAAGCCCAAGGTAGTTGGCAAAATATCAAAATTAGGAAATACCCGGCAAATTGCAGTCAAAGATGGGATTGCGTATGTCGGCTCGCGTGAAGACGGCGCCTTTATCATCGATGTGAAAGATCCGTCAAACCCGCGGCTGCTGGCACATTATGATTCCGTTGAATTTGCCACCGGGGTGGAAGTATCGGGCAATATTCTCTTTCTCGCATTACGTCACTATGGCGTGGAACTCGTCGATGTTTCCAATCCGGAAAAGCCGCTGCACTTAAGCATCGTCCGGACAGGAGAAGCCCAGTCAATTTCTGTCCGCAATCAATTCGTCTATGCGGGAGTCTGGGCGACGTCGGAAGTCGTTGTGATTGATATTTCAAACCCACGCCAGCCTCAAATTACCGAAAAGGTAAAACTGGACGGATTTGGCGATGGCCTGGATGTCAAAGGCAAGTATCTCTATGCGGCAACCGGACATCACTCGCATGAAAAACATCGCCAGCCAGGCGATCCCGGATATGGGCGCGGGCATGGGCTGGAAATCTTTGATCTCACAGATCCCGCCCGACCCAAATTTCTGTCACGTGTGAAATTTCCTCCCTTTTACGATCGGGGAAACGACATGTGGGGAGTTACCGTAGTGGGAGATCATGCCTTTGTAGCCGATACGCATAACGGCATGTTTCTGGTTGATGTGTCTGACAAAAAAAGTCCCACTGTGCTGGCTCGTACTCTGCTGCCTCATGTGAAAGGACGCGAGTTGAGGAGTCACGTCGGTTCATTGGCGTTAACCAAAGATTATATCTATGTGGCAGGCGGCTGGTCCGATTTACATATTGTCGCCGCGCCAGGAATTGCCCGGGTTCCTCAAAGGGATCCCAATGTGCCGCCTTCGATTCCACCGCTGAACCGTTCCTCTGAATCAAATCGGTATCGCCTGTATCAAACAGACGGGCAAATTCATGCCGTGGACTTTGCCGGCGATCTTGCCATCGTTGCCTGTGGAAACGGCGGGATCGAAGTCTTGCAGGTTTTCCCCTCTTTTAAGCGGCTTGCAAAGTACACTACCGGCGGGTTCGCCACCGATGTGTACGTTCAAGGTACGCGAATCTATGTTGCGGAAGGGGTTGCCGGGCTAGGAATCTATCAGCTTACTAAAGATCACCAACTCGAGGAAATAGGACGCTATCTCCCCAGGCGCGGTACCATTAAACAGGTGGAAGTCCCCGGCAAAGGGCAATTTGCACTGATTCAAAACGGTGCCAATACACTTTTGATTCTGGATGTAAGAAACACGGCTGATCTCCGATTGATTCTGAAGGAAAACCGTTATGGATTGCTGTATGGCGATCAAATCATGCGGGGGCTTGTAGAAGATCGTTATGCAGCCGCGTTCTGGCATGTCTCGGGAACGTACTGGTATGATTTGCAAAATGATTCAAACCAGGTCCCCAAATACAGTGGGAATAATCATCCGGAACGATTTGGTGCTGCAAACGGATTAATCGCTGTCGGCAAACAGACGCTTGTCACTACCCGCGGTGGTTATGTGCTTCTCGACCGAACCGAACAACGCCCATTCAAGGAATTAACGCGTTATCAATTAGGAAAGCGGCGGGAGCATCTGGGGAAGCCGACAATTTTTAATGACCGACTCTATACTGCAGATCGCGCATCCGGCCTGATTACGATTGCCGATATTTCTAATCTCACCAAACCAGTATTAATCGAACAGTTTCACACGATAGGAAACCCCGGCAGGATCTGTATTCAGAATCAGAAGATGATCATTCCGGACGGCCCGCACGGCTTAATGGTCTTCGATCAATGAGCCGATTGATTACCTGTGGGTATTTTTAGAACCGACATTCTGATGTTTCGATTCGCAATTTAAGACAAACTCGTTGACGGAATACTTCAATGGGCATCAAAATAGATCTAATTGAAAAATTTCTGTCCCCGTTTTTTTAAAGAGGCGCAAGTATGGCTGACTCACTGGAAGCATTTCTTGCAGAACATTCTCGGTTATCGCGACGGTTTTTTTTAAGATATGGCGTAGCAGGGGCGGCTGCTTTTACTGCCGTCAATCAATTACAGGCAAAGGTTCAGGATCGAGACCCCGCACTACAACAGGCGATTGACCAGCTCGAAACCAATCTCACCATTCCGAAATCATTTCGTGATGTCTCGCGGGGAAATCCCAAGCCGCATTCTTTGAGTGAAGAGAAACGGAAACAGGTCGGTTTGACGCGCGAGACCTGGTCTCTCGAAGTGATTAGCGATCCGGAAAACAAGGCCCGGCTGGGAAATCCCCTCACCAAAGAGAATGGAAACGCACTTGATTTTGAAGCGTTACTCAAACTGGGAGAAAAACACGCGGTCCGGTTTTCCAAAGTGATGACCTGTCTGAATATCAGAAACCCTCTGGGTACCGGTGTCTGGGAAGGGGTTCCCTTACGTGAAATTCTCTGGCTGACGAAACCGCGCGATAACATCCGCCGCGTGTTTTATAACGGGTACCATAACGACGATCCCAAACAAATCTTCAAAAGCTCGCTGCCCATTGATCGTGTGCTGGAAGATCCCGCAGGATTACCACCTGTGATACTGTGCTACAAACTCAATGGCCAGTGGCTGAGCCCGGAACGTGGTGCGCCCGTGCGGATGGTGGTTCCCGAATCATACGGATTCAAAAATGTGAAATGGCTGACTCACGTTTATTTTTCCAATTTGTTTCACGCTAACGATACCTATGCTAACGGGAATAATGACATCGACAGCACTCTGAAAACGTTCGCGTCCACGCTCTCCTGCCCCAAACAGGTCAAACCGCTTCAGCCGATTCCGATTACCGGCTATGCCCAATCGGGCACTGCAGGATTGGCGAAAGTTCAGGTCTGGATTCAAAAGAATGGCGAGAGTTTACCCGACGATGATAAATACTTCACCACCGCGCCCTGGATCGATGCGGAAATCCTGTCTGCACCGGCTTCCGATCAATGGGGCGGCGATCTACCCGATCACAAAATTCCGCCCGAAACCATCGGCTTCGACAACAAAACCGGAAAACCCAACGCATGGCCGATGCCATTGATGAAAGCACACTGGGCGATTCTGATGCCCGGCTTACCGGCAGGGAAATATACGCTCCGCTGCCGCACGATCGACGCCAACGGCAAAGCCCAACCCATGCCGCGCCCTTTTAGAAAATCGGGACACGTTTCCATTGAAAAGAAGGATCTCGTGGTGACGGCTTAACCTGTTCTTAAAATAAGAAATTTCTTCAAGCGAGATCTATAAATTGTGATGAATATCGTTCACTCAGAAAATCATTCAGGTTAGACTTGATCGTGGTTTGATGAGAGGATGTATCGAATCGCTTCTTCATGGTCAAGCATTCTCACGTCGCCTAATTCCGGAGTAAAACGCATGCCAGTTTTTCTAATCACCGCAACCGATAAAACTGGCAATCGCGAAACTCATCGCGTCGAAGCGGAAACCGCACAGGAAGCCTGTGAGAAACATGAGTCTCTGGGGTTCACGGACATCGTCCTGCACGACGATGATGTCTTTGCTGTTACGAATGCCCTGTTTCCCCCGAATGCTGATGTGGAAAAAAGTTTCACACCAGCAGAACTGGTCGAAATGCGGTATCTTTCAAAATTCGACAATTTTCTCTTTCTGGTGAAAAAGAATTTTCGTCAATATCAGTGGTCGCTCCTCTTGATGACGATTCTGGTGCTTTTCAGGTGGGGAGAAAGATCAGGGCTGAAATACTTTGACTATGTTCTAATTGGAATCTCAATTATTGCCTGTTTCTGTGCGAGTTATTTATCACCAGCAATCAAATACAAAAAGATGATTGATGCTTGTTTCTGGGGGCGTTGGCAAGAGACGCTTGATCGCATTCCCGGACTAAGAGGCATCGTGCCGGAGTATGAACTTTCAATGCGTGAAGCATGTGCATTGGCTGGTTTAGGGAGAAGTGAGGAAGGGCTGGCATTGATGCAACCCTTCTTAGATTCCCCCGAAATACCTCGTTGGATGTATTTCGAACGATTAGCCGATTTATTTGAGGTCGGGAAACAATTTCCACAGGTCATCGAATGCTTGCGTCTTGCCTATGAAGAAGCACCAGAGAACCCGACCGTAAAAATCGACTATGCTTACGCGATTCTCAAGTATGGTTCAGATTCAGATATCGAGTTGGCAACTCAGTTGCTTGAGAGTACAAAACAGCAACATTTGAGTGATCTGGTGGAACTGTTCTGGTATCACTATTATGGCTTCCTCGAATTATCCCGGGGGCAGTATCGAGAAGCAGAAGCCCATTTTCTCGTCTGTCAAAACGGTATGATCCCTTTGGCAGCAGACGAGCCTGCGCTGCAGCTAACAATCGATATTTGCAGAGCCTATCAGGCAATCGCAACTGCCGAACTTGGCGAAACAGAAAAAGCCGAAGCCCTCTACCAACAGGCTTTACCACGCTTGCAGGCACTCGAGGAAAAACGCATCATGGATCGTTACGCAGCCGCTATTGCCTAGGTAGTGTTTCTTAACTCGAATTCGTATTTGTAAATTGGGAGAAACCGGGGCTAACGCCCTTCGGCTAATAAGTCATTCCGGCTGGCAAAGTCCCAAAAACAAAATCAGCCGCACAGCGTTAGCCGCGGTTAAAATCGAACTGGGTTAGGTTGCGGTCCTGGGAATCACATACAAAACCAATAAATAAACGCTACCTGGGTTTTGTCTAATCTGAACAATGCTATTTCTTCCCCTTCGCCTGTTTCGCCTGCTGTTCACGGTTGGCTGATTCGGCGGCGAAGACTTCTTCTTTTTCCTTTTCCATTTCGCTTTTGACCTCGGATGTGATTTCACCGGAATCTAAGGATTCGTCTCCGGAACCACAGCCGGGAAGCAGGCACAGAGCGAGAAGTAATAGACGATATGACAACAGTTTCATGGGAATTCCTCTTGATGAGATCTAAGTAAGAACAGGTGGATGAAAAAAGATAAGGGAACAGCTCCGTTAACCGCAGGGCAACCTTCGATTCCGGAGGAATGTTGGTTACCCTGCGAGTTCACGATCGAAAATTACGGAGCCTGTTCGAAATTAATGCTGCTTAATACTCACCAACAGACTCGCGGTCATTCGTCAGGCTGATGCGACGCATGATTTCGCCGTCGATGTTGTAGCTGATGAGTCGTACCGAGCCATCGGCCAGGCAGGCGTTCATGCCGCCCTGATGGGCTGAGCCGAAGAAGGGATGCCAGTTCGTCCAGCTGACGCCCCCTTTATCAACCACGGCGACCGTGTTAGTGGGAGCATCAGTATCGTAGAGCGGGGTTAAACCATATTCCACGCCTGCACTATTCTTACCGGCTCCATGGCGGATGACACATTCGTCCCAGCCAGCATTGACCCAGGGTTCGTTGTCGCCGCCATCTTGTCCATGTCGATCCGGATGCAATGCTTTCTCCGCCACCATGATCGTGTTCGAGGCACCATCTTTGATATCGTTGATGCGAATTTCACGTGAATCAGTTCGCACAACCACGCCCCGCTGACCAAGGCTGAGAGTCGAAGTAATCCCGCCCTCTCGCTGTCCCCCATTGCCGGCATAGTCGCTGCGATAATAACCACTACCATAAGAGGTCGGCTTACGACGGGAAGGGCAGTAATAGGATTTGATTCCTGTTCGGCCAACGAGCGGATAGGTTCCCACAGGATCGGCATCCGTTCCCAGTTCATACACGTTCGACTGCTCCATGTAGGGCAGAATGTGGTAGAGCCAACTCCAGCCGGCTCGTTCTTGAGCATTACAGCAGGCATACGATGAGCCGGCGCCATCGCGGGCACCCGTGGGAAGTCGGTCGTGTACATCGTGAAAGTTATGAAAGGCCAGACCAATCTGTTTCAGATTGTTTTTGCACTGTGTACGGCGGGCTGCTTCGCGTGCCTGTTGGACGGCTGGCAAGAGCAGGGCAATCAGGATCGCGATAATCGCAATCACGACCAGTAATTCAATCAGCGTAAATCCGCGTCGACGTTTGGAAGAATGTTTGAGCGCACCGGAAGCCGGGGAAGAAAATGGACGTAACGTCATCATTTTCCGATCTCCTTAATGTGAAAAAGAAAAAGAATGTAAAACAGTTTTTCAACTTTTCAAGGCAGGTGATGCCGGTGGTGGGTCTTGACTGACCTTAATCAGGAACAGGGAGCGAAGCCCTTTCCTGTTGTTGCGGATATACTATCTTTGAATTGTTAATAAATTGTGAGCGATCGATGAATTGTGAGACTGTTAACAGCGACCCGGGGGGAGCTTGCCTTAAAAACAGTACTGGGCAAAATGCCAGACGTGCGATCAGAAATGGGCGAGAGGAGGGGACAACGCGTTAGATCAATTGACAGCATCATTGTCGCTAACAGTCCGAGGCTTCAGGCGTGCGTTTTCTTATTCCCCCGGATTACACTGTACCCGATTCCGCACAGGCCACCGATGAGTCCACTGACTGGCATCCCAATGATGATAAAGAATCGGCTGTGGGCAGCCAGCGCTTTACCGGCAAAGATGCCATGTTGAGAGGCGAGCACGGGGGATATAATCCAGACTCCGATGACATAACCAGTAATGAGTCCGATGATGCCGCCTACGATCAAATGTTTGAACCAGCCGGTCAGTTTTATCTGGCCAAATCGACTGGAAACGAGCGACAGCAGAACTACTCCCAGTAAGGGGCCAATGAAAGGGAGACGGACACCGTTACTGAATCGGATCATCGGTCCGGTTTCGAGCCAGGACCAGCTACAAATAAAAGTTTCGGCGATTAGTCCCAGAAAGAGTCCGCACAGCGGTGCGATGAAATAGTTCTCCATGTCTTTACGGCATTCTTCGTCAGTTGTAGTCATACTATTACTATTACTTTGACTTTCGCAGATGAAATGAAATCGGACTAAGATTGTACCACACAGATAAGCTGCACCGTCAATATGATTTCATCTTTCCGATTTTTCTCGCGAATGAAACGATATTTTTGTTAAACTGGATCGAAGCAAGATATTCATCTCTAGAACCACGCGTGAGGAAACAACGATGAGCACAGAACAAGCCGCAGCAGCGGAAACACAGCCCTCCCGATTTCACTGGCAACGGATGATCCTGCTGATTGTGGGGCTGATACTCATCGCGGTGGGCGTTGCCTGGCAGCTCAAGCTGCTGCCTCTGGGGAACAGTCTGCCGCGTGAAAACGCGATCATGGTCATCGCCCCTTATCGGCATCAGGGGACCTGGGTCTTCGACGACAGTTCCGCCGGTCTGGTACAGGAACCGTTTGTGGCCGGCGTTCCCGAGATGATCGATGTGATTGTGGCCGACATTCCTGACGCCAATGAAGGGTTTCGGCTGCTGTTCTCTGCCAAACCCTTCCCGAAGTTTCAGAAAAAACTGATCTGGCTGCGCGGCGATCAGGGGGGCAACTATTACCGCTTCGAAGATTCCGACATGGAAGGCTGGATCTGCCCCGCCATGTTCAAATATTACGAGACCGCTCCCAAAGCGCTCTACGTCAAAGCCGAGCCGATGAAATAAGCGTGCAAACCGAGCCAGGCTGGCCTTTTTTGTGTCACTCCCGAAACACGAGCGGCAGACATTTGACGAAACAATAGAACCCCTACTATAGTAGGACCATTCACAGGCCCCCGTAGCTCAGTTGGATAGAGCAATGCTTTCCTAAAGCATAGGTCGCAGGTTCGAACCCTGCCGGGGGTAATGAAAATACCCACGATTTGTAGGGTTAAATGGGTTTGCTGTTTTTCGGTTTTTGGCTGGAATTCAAACTGGTACCAGAATTGGTACCTAATTCCGCATCAGCTCCCCAAATTACTTCTGCTGCCTTCTGAGCATTCCTACCAACATAATATTTCATGGTTGTATCAATGTCTGAATGGCGCATGAGCAACATAAGCACATCTGGCATGACTTTCAGGGACCATCGTTCACCGAATGAACGCCGTAAATCATGGGCAGACGCAAATCGGGGTTTTCTCTTACCGGTCTTCTTGTCAATGTTCCCTTTATCACCGACCACGATATTAGCTTTCTCTCCTATGTTGGCTATCTGCTTTGATATCGTCGACGGTAACATTCGTTCGGTTCGCTTCTTTCTAGCCAGTGGGTTGAACACCGGCCCGGTTCGCTCGTCCTCTGGCACCTCTTCAAGAAGTGTAGCGAATTCGGGAACGATAGGAAGCAACCGGTCTTTGTTGCCTTTCTCTGCTTCCATACGAATCCTGAGCATAGGGCGCCTGCCAGTGAGATCAATTGATAATTTATCTTCTCGATCCCAGTACAGTTCTAAAGACTCTGTGAGTCGTAATCCAGAGCACCACAAACCCCGTAAGTGAAACCGCCATGATTCGGTCTGTTTTTCTCCACAGACGCTTGGGACGGCTGATAGCATCCTTTCAAATTCCTCTAAGCAGAGAGGGCGCCCGCGCATCGCCTTTTCTTCCCGAATACGTTTAAACTTGGGAAACTTTGGGACTACCGGAATTAACCCTACTGAGTGCGCCCAGTTCAGAGCAGACTTTGTGTAAATTAAATAGCCTTTGATGGTCACTTCTTCAAGCCCCTGTGACCGCATCTCTTTGACCATTTTGCTGATTGCGGTAGCATCAATCTGCATAAGCAAATTCGGCTTAATAATCCTCTCGATATGCCTGAAAGTGATCAACGCTTTTGCTATTGAACTATCTGCAAAGCCTGGCATGACTTCTGTTTCGTATCGCTGCAGAAAATCTATCCATGTCGTTTTGGGAATTTCAAAATAGGTACCTTCGTTGAGTTCCTTTTCCAGGCGATCAGCGAACCTTTCCGCATCACGTCTAATTTTAGTGTGGGTACTCTTGCGTTTCTCACGTCCTGTCGCAGGATCAACCCACTTCACATAGAAATTATTACTGTTGTCTCTCTTAAATAGGATTGTCTTAATTACTGCCATTATTTCAACTTCCCCTTTAATCCGCCTATTAACAAGTTGGTATTCATCCAGTTTCATTTCATCGTGTTACAGGGGCTCCTATGTGATTCTGTGTGCCATAGTGATGAGGAGGATGGCTTCCAAGATTGCCCAGTTTGTAGACCGCTGAAAACGTTTTTTAACTGAGGAAACCTGGTGAGTGTTGGAGACGCAATAGGATGTGAAAGTACTCATGATAAAGCACCTTTCCACACACTGAGCACAGTGCGCAAAAAAGAACCCATACTCTCACGTGCAGCTTCAAGGGCGGACAAGTGCCGCCCCGGGGGCCTTACGGCTACCCCACTCCGCGCAAGAGTATGGATTCTTAGATACTTGTTGTTTTTTGAATTAATCACTCGTTGCCTTTCGGCTTTATGAAGACTCGATTTTCTATGCGAACCTCCCTATTGTCAATATTAGCTTGTACCCGTTAAGTCATGAATCAAAATGTTTTTTCAATGCTGATACTCGCAGACACTGCAGACACCTGACACTTGTGTCAGAAACGTTGGTTTCAGAGTGATGTTTCAGGGGTGATGATGAAAAGGGTCAGCTTCAAATCAATCCCTGTGCCATGATTTATCCCCCCATTTGTTGTCTTCACTCCTGCCAGACCCGAAATAATAAAACGAAAGGCGAGTACAAAAGCCGGCAGTTCCCTATGGTATCGAATACTTTTTAACTCCAGGAAGGACCCATGACATCTCTAACACCGCTTATTTCGAACCTGGTAACTCTCGGGCAGAATTACAGGATTTTATCGAATATATAAAAAATTACTCCTTATCCATTATGCTTAAGAGCAGAATCCACTCTACGAATTCGTCGTCATCGCATCTTTGAGGGTTCCATCAGTGGTTGCATTTTCTTTTCAACAAAACCAGTCTTGCAGGGGCGTTTATTTCCCAGGAAATAATTTCAGTATTTAACTGATGTGTGTACATGTTTATGTGTTGCGAAAGTGGACTACCTCAGGAAGCCCCAACATGAAGTGTTCTGCTCAGTTGCTGAATCTGGATTCACTCAGAATACCATCTTGGTCAGAATCTATTTGTGATAACTTTCTCTTCTTTGGAATCAACGAGTTCGTGAATATCCCTCTGTTTACAAGCCGACTCAGACACATGCACCGCCACGGGACGGTCCCCCTTATAGGGGGGACCTATCCCGCCGTGGTGCTCAGAGGAAAGGGATATCTCATTATCCCGCTGTGTACCGTTGCGTCCCGCCATTACCGTTGAAAGGCTGTAATGTTCACAAGACCGTCCGTTCCCGGCTTTCTTAAAAGTGGACTCGATACTTTTAGATTCCTCAAGTTCAAGTAGTGCTGTATTAGTTCGTTGCGTTGACAGCTTTGCTTTATCACGAATAGTTGAGGCTGGAGACGGTTTTCCAAGTTTCTCAAGGGCTATAAAAACCTTATTTATATCTGATTCTAATTGTTCTTTCTTGGCCCGATGCTTGTCTTGCTCTTTAGACGCACGTTTCTCGGCTCTGGCCTGCTGAGAGGCAAACAATCTGGTTTCCCACACTCGCCCGCCCTCGTTGTCGATGGAGCCCTCATTGATATCGAGTGCCCATCCCTGAGAATGCCCAGCAGAGCCACCAGCAACGAAATGGAGCTTGTGAATGCCAGCGTTATCTGGGCGGTATTCTTCTCGACGATTCAATAGGATCCATTGCCTTGCCCACTCCTGAAAACCAGCAAAAGCGATTTCCTCAAGTTGTGGCTCTGAGAATTCATTCCGGCCGTTACTCTTTCGCGTGTGATGAACCAGAATGATTGTACAACCTGTTTCCTGTCCCAACCTGGAGAGCAGTTTCAATTTTTCACCGACTGAGAATAGATTGCTGGCCCCGTCACCTAAACTAAGGCATAGGTAAGCAGGATCAATAATTAAAACGTCGAGATTTTTATACTCTATGGTTCGCCTGATATGCAAAAGATCTGGTTCGTTTTCGATTGCAGGTAACTCAAAGCAGAAATGAATCCCTTCTATCTGATCGGGGGGACATCCCATACTCTTGGAGATTCTTAGAAAAGTCTCCTGAATAGTTGCAGGCCCTGATTCACCAGACATCACACCAACATTCCCGTTTTTTTCTACATAGAACTTACCAAGAAATGGTTGTCCGGTTGCAAGACTTACTGCTAATGCAATCAGTATGTTTGTTTTAAGACATTTTTTAGGACCCGCAATGATGCAGGGTTGACCTTTGAGTAACACACCATTGATCAGATACTCGTGTTTAAAGTTGCTTTTAATTAGTTCTGTGGACGTTAGGAACTCAAACCGTTTTTTACCTTGTACTTCAGAAGATAGATTGAGCTCACATAGGACTTTATCGAGATCTTCGCCGCTGTTGAGTGATTCCCCCGCTTGTAGAAGCTTCCTACTGAGATCAGCCCGCCAACGTCGATCTATTACCCGTTTTGCATAGTGGCTATAATGGGCTGTTTGTGGGGCTGATTCCATTAATGCGATCAGGTATGGCACACCGCCAATTTGGCTTAGGTTACCTTGATTGGCTAAATCTTCGGCAATCGTGCCGGTATCAATTGGTATTCTGTTTTTCCGAAGACGATCAATAGACATCAGAATTGTCCTGTTTCGATCACTATAGAAATGATCAACAGTTAATTCTGATACTTCATCTCTGCACTTTGGATCAATTAACAGACAACCAACGGCATAGTTTTCCATCTTTCCTGGTTGAGCAAGTTCTTCTGAGGTTTTTGATATCACCAAGCATCCTCCCGAATATAGTGTGGTGATATATTCCGATAGTTTTTTCTCATAATTGTGCTTTGTGAAATGATTTATGGTTGGTCGCAAGATTGAAACTAAAATCATCCCGGAAGCAGTTATGCTTGGGGATTGTTGGCATTCTGGGAGTCCAGGAAATTAATGAATGCTTGTCCTTTGACAAACTTTCTATTCCCGACCTTTAGCATTTTTAAGCCGGCTTTACGTGCCTGGCGTAGTGCCCAGTTTCCCATGCCTGATACTTGTTTGAATTCTTCGAGAGAGTAGAGAGTTTGCGGCTCTATTTGTCCTGTTGATTTTGTCATGAATTCACCTCGTTCACAGAGTCGTGTGAGATGCAATCAATACTGTTTTGATTGCTGTTGAGGTGATTAAAGCAAAATGATTTCGGAAGAAAAGCTGGAAATAGAGCGCGAACACCTAATTGTTCGCACTGTTCGCGTGTGGTAAATAACAGATCAAATATGGTCTGGATGCCACAAGTGCCTATACCGTCTGGCCTGCTGCAAGAGGCTGTCTGCATTAAGGTGCTTAGCATTACCTATAAATTGGCGAGCAACCTCAGCTTGCGTGATCATAGGATACAACTTTTTAAGCATCTTGCAGAGATCTAAAACATCCGGGTTTTCAGGCAGTTTTATTTTTGAACTGTTCGCGGTGTTCGTGCCTGTTGTTGGTTGCTCAGACCGCAATGATTTTTCAGCTACCCTTAATTGCTGCTCGAGCTTAAAGTGCAGCATTTTGACAAACTCGTCATTGATTTCCGAAAACTCTTCTAAGAAACTTCTGATATCTTCGAGTTCTGTTTCAGATTCGACTCTTTCTTCGGCCCAGGAAGCTATTTGGAGAAAATCACTGCTGTAGAACCTATTTGCCATATCATCAACGGCTTCAAGGGCGATTAGCGATTCATATCCTTTAAATGAAATGGGGTGTAACCATTCTGCATTCGCTTCTGTTACGAGTTCAATAGCAAAATTGAGTCTACTTCGATCAGACCAATATGGTTCGTAGATTTCTTCCAATTTTTTGATGTGTGTTACACAATGAGCAAAGCATTTTGTAAGTTCGCCGCGAAGCACCCAGCCAAAACGTGAATAGCCTTCATTGATAGGGAATCTTCGGCTAACACGTTTTAGGGAATTGAAAACACACTCAATATGGTAAAGACAAGAGTAAGCGAAATTGGTCATTTCGCGAATCAATTCATTGGGATCCTCATAGTCACTTTCACTATTCATAGTTTTGTGTTCTTCAAAACCGGGTTGACTGCTCATCAAAGTGTGGCATTCGAAATATTTTGATAATCAGCCGAAGCAGGGGTTTAACCTGCATCTGGTTAAAATCATAGCACTATAGATTATGATATTGGACGATCCTCTTGTATCCACACATCTTTCAAGTGCCATTCTACAATAACTCAAGTGTCGCCACAAACAGAAATTCGATCTTTCGAACTTGGTGTTTTCACTTTTGGTATTTCGGGTGATTAGATCACATTTTTTAGCCCAATCCGATAACGTGGTGACCTTCCCCTCCCGATTCCTGTTCCATGCAAATTGCGAGAACTTTTGTTATCTTGTATTTTTCGCAGGAGGATCAGACAGCATGAAACGGAAACGATTTTCGAAGGAGCAGATTGTTTTTCGGCATCATGAGTCCGGTACTTCGATAGCAAAGTGACCTTCCCCCCATTTCTTGATCCATGCAGAATGTGAGAGATTTTGTTATCTTATATTTTGAGAAAGGACCAGAAAATGAAACGAAAACGCTTCACAGAAGAACAGATTGCCTTCGCTTTACGTCAGGCAGAATCAGGGACCCCGGTGGTTGAGGTGACTCGCAAGATGGGCATCTCCGAACAAACGTTCTACCGCTGGAAAAAGAAGTTTGCCGGGATGGGAGTCGCTGAAGTACGCCGCCTGAAGCAACTCGAAGAAGAAAATAAAAAGCTGAAACAGCTTGTAGCCGATCTCAGCCTGGATAAAAAAATGTTGCAGGATGTCATCCAGGGAAAGGTTTAAGGTCTGATCGTCGCCGAACGGTTGTTAAACGGCTACAGCATGCTTACGAAATCAGTGAACGCCGAGCTTGTCGTGCTTTACGGTTTCTACGTGCCAGCCGCCGTTACAAAAGCGTTCGAGACGAGCGGACCGAATTACGAATCCGGTTACGTGATCTGGCCAGTAGTCGTACGCATTACGGTTATCGGCGATTACATATACTCCTTCTTCGTGAAGGATGGAAAGTGAATCACAAGCTGGTTTACCGACTTTATGTCGAAGAAGGCTTGCAAATGCGTCGAAAACGTCCACGACGGAATCGGAGTTGTCAGGTTCGTGTAACACGACCGAAAGCCAGTAGCACTAATGAGAGTTGGAGCATGGACTTCATGACCGATCAGCTGTTTGACGGGAAACGATTCAGGCTGTTGACGTTAGTCGATAACTTTAGTCGTGAGAGTCTGGCCATTCAGGTGGGAACACGGCTGACTGGAGATGATGTGGTGGCAGCTCTGGATCGCGTCAAAGAGGCTCGAGGCTGTCCCCAGTCAATCCGTGTAGATAACGGTCCCGAGTTCATTTCGAAGAGTTTGGACTGGTGGGCTTACTTCAACAACGTGACTCTGGATTTCAGTCGGCTTGGAAAACCGACGGATAATGCGTATATTGAATCGTTCAACGGACGAGTTCGCCAGGAATGTTTAAACCAGCATTGGTTTTTAAGCTTGGCAGATGCTCAAGAACAAGTTGACCAGTGGCGGCTGGACTACAACGAAAACCGTCCACACAGCTCACTGGGAAATCAAACCCCAGTGGAGTTTGCGAAAAAATCATGCCCGGCGCGCCGGGCATGATTACCTTGGAGTTCTAACATTCCAACTGGCTCAAGGTTGGGGGCAAGGGCACAACTTAAAATTGTAACATTACAACTGGTACCGTCCGTGGGGGCAGATCAAGTTTTGGTTTTTAACCGTCGAAACACGGCGGGCGAAAAAAAAGACGCCTGCGATGACGTTGAATCAGGTCCGTTTGGGGATCGTGTCGATATTGAGACGAGAGATGGAATACGATTCACCCCGCAACGTGAGATGGCGAACCGAGCAACGATTACTTCGAAACCAGCAGGCAAGGCTATATCATTGGAAACAGCATAACAGGCTCCCACCAAAGAATCTGGAGCGAAAAAGGATCTAGGACAGTCGAACTAGAGCTCTTCATTATTTACAATGAATAAAGTCCTGAATCGATCTACTGAAATCCGCCAGGAAGCAGACAGTGGAACGAGGGCGCAGCCCGATTGGAGACTGCACAGCGAAATTACCTAACCCAACCTAAATCCAGCAGCCACCATATCTGAGGAGCTCCGTAACAGGATTTCATTGACTTGTATTTTAATAAATGTATAGTCGATGGCTTGTCATATGTGTAAATATTACAACAGAGGGGATGATGTGATGTTTCGATTATGTAATTCTCAGCACAAGTGTCAAATGATTGCTTAGGAATCTACTCTTTTGGAAAATCAATCTGGTTTAGCAAAATCGGTGGTGATCAACATACAAAGATTATTTGAACGCATTTGTTCAAATAATCGCTTAGCGGGCTTGTCAGTGTCATTTCTACTCCTAGTACATGCTGGAATGTTGGCATATTCAGCAACAAA
Organism: Gimesia alba; assembly: GCF_007744675.1. NCBI lineage: Bacteria > Pseudomonadati > Planctomycetota > Planctomycetia > Planctomycetales > Planctomycetaceae > Gimesia > Gimesia alba. The sequence continues at coordinate 5,630,039 of NZ_CP036269.1, read as the reverse complement.
GCATAGTCCAACCATGCTTGAACCTGCATTTCTAGTGGCTGGATTACACCATTGGGAGTCTGGGCAATTTGAGCTGTTCCGAGTCAATCCACCACTAGTCCGCATGTTGGCTGCATTACCTGTAAAAGCAGTCGGGTATGAATCTGACTGGAGCGGTATAAATCAAAAGCTTGGCGCAAGACCTGAGTTTAGGATTGGAATTGATTTTGTCAGAGTCAATGGAGAACGCTCTATCTGGTTATTTACTATTGCTCGATGGATGTGTATTCCTTTTAGTTTAATAGGAGGACTAATTTGTTTCTTTTGGTCGAAAGAGCTTTGGGGTAACAATTGTGCGGGGTTGTTTTCACTCACACTATGGTGCTTCGAACCGAATATTATTGCACATGCAGAATTGATATCTACTGATTGTGCAGCTACTACATTCGGACTTGCTTCTAGTTACGGTTTTTGGAAGTGGCTAAAAAAACCTACCTGGTTACGTGCCACATTTGCTGGCGTTTTACTAGGGCTTGCTGAGTTATCTAAATCAACTTGGATCATACTATTTGGGCTGTGGCCTCTTCTTTGGTTGTTTTGGTGTAGTGTGGAATGGAAATCGAATAAGATGAACTTATCCCCTCAACCACGCCCGAAATTCTCGCAAATTACATTTATTTTATTGCTTGGACTTTACTTGCTTAATCTAGGATACGGATTTGAGGGGTCGCTGACAAAGCTAAATGAATTTACTTTTATTAGTAAAACAATGTCTGGTATAGAAAAAGACTGCAAAGAAGGTAACCGATTTTCTGGAACTATCTGGGGAGAATTAATGGTCCCTCTTCCAGCAAATTATTTACGTGGAATAGATATACAGAAAAAAGATTTTGAAGACTACGAACAGCAGAACTACCTCAGAGGTGAATGGAAAGATGGGGGATGGTATTACTATTACTTTTATGCCCTCTTAGTGAAAGTTCCAATTGGTATGTTATTGCTTTTTCTCGTTGCGCTTAGCACTTACTTTTTGTTCCCAGTAGAAGTTCAATCACATTGGCGGGATGAGATTATTCTTATCATTCCGGCTGTTGTTTTATTTATCTTTGTAAGCTTGCAAACAGAAGTTAATGCACATTTAAGATATCTTTTGCCAGCTTTTGGATTCGTGTTTATTTTTATTGGCAGACCTTTCTTTTGGTTGACAAACAATTCTATTCCTGCCATTGTTTATAGTTCTGTTCGTATGCTATCTTTCCTTTGTACTGTTTGGGTTATCACCTCTTGTGTTTACGTGTATCCTAATCAACTTGCATATTTTAATGAATTTGTTGGTTATATGAAAAATGGAAGCAAACATCTACTTGGAAGTAATTTGGACTGGGGGCAAGACTTATTGTATTTAAAAAAGGCACGACACCAATCAAAAGATTTGAGACTTGGATATCATGGCTCAATAGACCCCACATCATTAGGAATTAGTTTTTCACAACCACCAAACTTCTCAGATATTGAAGATGTAAAAATTTTTTTTGATGCAAACCCACAAGCAGTATGTGCAGTGTCAGTAAATAAGTTATTTGGAACTGGAGGCTACATTTTTAATGGTGATAATAGGCTTGCCATTATTGCACCTGATTATTTTAAAGGTCTTAGATCTTATAAAGCTTCATCTCAAGTTGGAGGGTCGATTTGGATTTATACTGCTTCTTCGCTCAAGAACAAGAATGATACTAATCAGATAGAATTCTAACTTTCAGAGAGGTCATAATGAAAATACTCTCAATCATCTACATTCCAATACTAATTTTTTTTGGGGGGGGGGCTACATGGTTTTTAGGGGGCTACTTTGGAGAAGTTCTAATATCAGAGCAGTTAAAGGATAGAAAACCATTAATAAAAATTTCGGAGCAATCACTTACTTTAGGTAAAGTTTGGGAACAACAACGTTTTGAACATAAAATCTGGATTGAAAACTTGTCAGATCAAGGGCTTAATGTATCGCTCTCCGCTGACTGTAATTGCACAAAGCTTTCTACATCGAGAATCTATATTCCCCCCAAAGCCAAAAAGAATTTCATCGCGGTATTCGATTTGATAAGGGGTGATTTAAGTAACTCTGCCCAAGCGACTGAACCAGGGAAATTCGAAACTACAATCAAAACAACTATTCATTCACCCTACTTTGAGATTAATAACTGGAAAATCAATGCTGACTTACTCCCTCCCATTTTCATGAATTCGAGATCACTAGTTATTGATACATCAGACACAACTAAGAAAGAAGTAGAAATAAGAGTGCCGGTTACTACTCTTAATGAGATCGAGTCAATTAAAATTGAAAATACACAAGAGGATATTTGCACTGCGTTTATTAAAAACTATACCCGTCATGACAGTGATTACATTATAACACTGAAACCGAATTTAACTCTTTTGGCTGGTCTCTATAAGGGCATGATTAATGTCTATGTCAAGCCGGTGGACCGTAAATATTTTCTCGCACGAAGCCTAACATATAAGGTAAATGTTGAGTCAGACTGGCTTGTGACTCCAGACTCTATTCTACTGTCAAATCTTTCGATTGATGATAAGCGAAAGATCGTGGTGAAAATCAAATCAAAGTCAAAATCACCATTTAAGATTATGAAGTGTGCTTTAAAAAAACACTTCGGAAAAAACTATAATATAGAACTTGAGCATGTTGAACAAGATGACTCGTCACCTCACTTTTCAGTTTTATATTTTACTCTATATGCACAATCGGCGGGAGTTCACTCTGGTATTTTAGAAGTTTACCTTAAACTTAGTAATGGGAAAGAGCGTTTTCTAAAATTGCCATTTTCTTTCTCAATCTCAGCCCATGATGTAATATTGAAATCCTCGTAATACTTCTCAAGTATTATCAGCATAAGTATAGATGAAGTTTTACCTACATCCATTCACGCTGTTTTTTTATTTGAGAAAGAAATAAGGCAGTAAAATGAACCGCATATTTACCCTGCATCTTATTTGTATTATTTTTGCAAACTCATTTTGTCGGGTTTCACTTGCGTCAGAAAACTCACCTCTACAAATTGACGAAATTCTTACCGTTTGGAAACAGCGAAGTGAAAGAATTCAGAGTGCAAGCTTTGAAGTATCAGTAAAGCAAACACGAAGCAAACGCCATTTTAAGTTAAATTCGGACGAAGAAGAAGAAAAGGCAGTTAATCCGGCTCCTGTGGAGGAAGATAAACTTGCAAAGGATTATATTACATTTAATTTGAATTATAGTTTATTATTTGATGCACCTCGAGTATTTTGCCGGATTAAGGGGCAGTGGCCAGATAAAAGTCTACAATCAAAAGACTTTGGAAGGACAATGGTGACAGATGGAAAATATGCTTCAGACCTTGGTAGTTTTCAAGGTCACCCAACTGGGACAATTTATGCTGATTCAGGGTGGAGAGGAAATTCCATCTTTGCTCTTAAGCCTATTCGATGGGCGCTTTGTCCATCTGATGCCTCTTTAGGAATTCCGTTGAACGAGTTCAAGCCCATACCAGAGTTGCAATCCATTGATAACATCCAATGCACAGTTTTAGAGCGTGATATCTCACAAAATTCAGAAGCACCTGGATATAGAAAAATAATTTTATGGATCACTCCGGAACAAAATGATTGCGTTGTCCTAAAGTATGCTCTTCAAGAAATGGGGCGTACAATCGTAGCATACCATTGTCAATATGATTTTAGTCAGCCGGTGGGAGCTATTCCAACATCATGGTTTACGATTTGGTTTTTTAAGGATGGCGGAACAAGAATTCGTATAGATGCAAATGTAAAATCACATGAGATCAATCCAGTAGTTGAAGACAGTGATTTTCAGATTGACTTTCCTGTTGGTACATTTGTAACAGATATGCGAAAACATGACCGCTATAACCACGAACTGAACTATATCGTGCGAAAAAATGGGAAAAAGCGTATTGTCTTATGGGAAGAACGTGACAAAACATATGATGAGCTTCTGGCATCTAATACACCACAACCGACTCAACAAATTAATTCCACTATTAACATCCGATTTCTAATAACCGTTATCAATGTTATACTTGTTCTTGTGATTTTAAGCATCGTATTCTACAAACGTTATAAAACAAAAGCGTAGTTTTTTGTGTTGAGAAAAAGTATTACCAATTTCTCTCACATTTCTTAGATTTTCGTCAGGCGACATTCTTTTAATTATTGGGGGAAGTATGAAACAAAATTGGAAGCTAGAATTTAACTTAGGAATTGTTTTGATATACGCCTTACTATTTTCGTATCAGGCTTGGAACTCACATGCATCTTGCCAAACACCAGAGTGTGATGAGTTCTCATGCTACAGGTATGACTCTAATGGTACAAAAGCAAATGAAAACATATTGTATCTCAAGGATACTGCAAAATCTACTATAAGCAATACTCCGCTTAGTGGTACTCGAGTAAAACACAATAGCGAAACCGTTACGAGATATGATTGTGCTTTCGCAGTTCCATCTGAATGTGCGAATAATTTTGTTGCACTTAGGAATTATCCAGGTACCAGTTGCCAAGATTGTTTTTTAGATCAAGACTATTTCAGATATTTTTGCGCAGAGGGTGATCCAAAAGAAGGCGTTGCTGGATCTTGGAACGAATATGAAGATGCTGATAACTAAAATTGAACTTTAGTTGTACCAATCTAAATAGAGGATGGTTAACTTTTGACCTTGCCCACAAACTTGTACCAGTTGGAATGTTAGAAATCCAAGGTAATCATGCCCGGCGCGCCGGGCATGATTTTTTCGCAAACTCCACTGGGGTCTGATTTCCCAATGTGCGATAGCCCAAGACTGGCGGACTCCTGAAGAATACTTCAGAATCTTCTTAGGAGGAAATCATGAGCAAGGAGTTCAAAGTGTCAGGGAAACAGCACCGGCGATCGTTTACGGAAGAATTCAAGCGGGATGCGGTCAATCTTGTTGCAGTTGAAGGTTATTCATTCAACCGTGCTGCACAAGCCGTTGGTGTGATGGTCTGATTTTCAAAAACTGATCCAATTGTTATGAAGGTTCTTAGCGTCCTTTAGACGAGGAGACCTTTTGATGAACAAACGAAGAAAACGCCACAGTCCCGAACAGATTGTTCGTAAATTGCGCGATGCGGATGCCATGCTGAATGCTGGTAAAGATCTGGCTTCTGTCCTGCAGATTCTTGCAGTCTGCGAATTGACCTTCCCCCCGTTTCTTGATCCATGCGGAATGTGAGAAATATTGTTATTCTTTCATTTTAAAAAGGACCAGATCTATGAAACGAAAACGCTACACAGAGGAACAAATCGCTTTTGCACTACGGCAAGCTGAGTCAGGAACCGCTGTCGTTGAGGTGACGCGCAAGATGGGTATTTCCGAACAAACGTTCTACCGCTGGAAAAAGAAGTTTGCCGGGATGGGAGTCGCTGAAGTACGTCGCCTGAAGCAACTCGAAGAAGAAAATAAAAAGCTGAAACAACTTGTAGCTGATCTCAGCTTGGATAAAAAAATGTTGCAGGATGTCGTCCAGGGAAAAGTATGAGGTCCGATCGTCGTCGAGTAGTGGTGAAACGGTTGCAAGTCAGTTATGCCGAAAGTGAACGTCGCGTTTGTAAAGCCTTGAACTTTCCGCGAGCCAGCCACCGTTACAAAAGTGTTCGAGACGAGCGGGCCGAATTACGAATCCGTTTACGTGATCTTGCCAGTACCCGTGTGGATTTCGGTTATCGTCGGTTACATATTTTCTTGTTGCGTGAAGGATGGAAAGTAAATCATAAGCTGGTTTACCGTCTTTATATCGAAGAAGGCCTACAAATGCGTCGAAAACGTCCACGGCGGAATCGAAGTTGTCAGGTCCGAATAACGCGACCGAAAGCCAGCTGCACTAATGAGAGTTGGAGTATGGACTTCATGTCCGATCAACTATTTGACGGGAAGCGATTCCGGCTGTTAACGTTAGTCGATAACTTTAGTCGTGAGAGTCTGGCTATTCGGGTCGGTACCCGGATGACGGGAGATGATGTCGTAGCAGCTCTGGAGCGAGTCAAAGAGGTTCGGGGCTGTCCTCAATCGATTCGCGTGGATAACGGCCCCGAGTTCATTTCGAAGAGCCTGGACTGGTGGGCTTACTTCAACAAGGTAACTCTGGATTTCAGTCGGCTTGGAAAACCGACGGATAATGCGTATATTGAATCGTTCAATGGACGAGTTCGCCAGGAATGTTTAAACCAGCATTGGTTTTTAAGCCTGGCAGACGCTCAAGAACAAGTTGACCAGTGGCGGCTGGACTACAACGAAAACCGCCCACATAGCTCACTGGGAAATCTGACCCCGGTGGAGTTTGCGAAAAAATCATCCTCGGCGCGCCGAGGATGATTTACATTGGATTTCTAACATTCCAACTGGCTCAAGGTTGGGGGCAAGGTCAAAGTCTATTGGAAACTCTCACAACAAATGGATCAAGTTAAGGGGGGCATGCCACCGCCGGATTGTCACACGCTGGGAATACCATGATTATCTCTACGAAAGCTTTGTTATATTCGGATGTATATTTACACTTTTAAAACGGTTTTGAGATGACCTCTAGTCATATTATGACTGACTTGCGCAAAGATTCATGCGAAAGCGATTTTGAGATCAAGATACTTTTGGGTCTACGGAACCAGTGATCTTTTGTGTCATGATGTTTATAATAACAAACGGACAGTTGAAGTGTGCATTTAGGTATCAGAAAGAGGTAATTGCGTGTTAGTTATCGTAGGTGGTGTAGTTTTATCTTATGCGATTCTCTCATTAGTACACTTGGGTATCCAAATTTGTCTGGCCCAGCTTTATCACCAGAGGGTAGTCAAGAAATACCAAAGTGCGGTTGAAAGCCAGCCGAGTATTTCAGTGATTTATCCAGTATACAACGAGAGTCCTGAAATTCTGACCATGGTGATGGAATATGCAAAATCTTGCCTTAACATTGAAGGATTAGAAATTATTTTTGTAGATGATGGATCACCAAATCGTTTTGAGTTAGATCCTGTTTACAAAAAATATGAATGCGATCAGATAAAAGTTGTTTATCAGGAAAATAAAGGCAAGCGAGGGGCGCAGCACAAAGGGCTCGAATTTGCCTCGGGAGAATTTATAATTACGGTGGATTCGGACACACTTATTATCCCGGAAAATATTCCCAAGTTGATCCAACCGCTTCTCATTGATCCCAATATTGGTGCCGTTTGTGGTGAAATTTTACCCAAGAATTCAAAAATAAACCTCCTGACTCGTTTACTGGATTTACGCTATTGGACTTCATTTAATCTGGAACGGGCTTCTCAAAGTTATTTAAAGTCTGTTCTATGCTGTTCAGGTCCTTTTTCTGCGTATCGTGCTTCCATTCTGCACGAGGTAAAGGAAAAGTATATCAATCAAATTTTTTGTAACGAAATTTGTACTTATGGAGACGATAGGCACCTTACAAACTTGGTCTTAGGTGAGGGATATCATGTCATTTATCAACCCGGGGCGACAGCCTGGACCTTCGTTCCTGAGTCACTGGGAGAATTTATTCGTCAACAGAACCGTTGGAATAAAAGTTTTTTCAGGGAAATGATTTGGACTTTTAAAATAAAGCGTTGTGTCCATCCTTATGTCTTGTTTGATATGTTGATGCAGCCGTTACTTTTCATAGGGTTTACTGTAGCTCTTTGTTTCAGTCTGTTATTAATTAATGAAACTGCCAATTTAATGATTCCGGTTTATTATTTAGGTACATTGGTCACCATGGCTACTGTGAGATCTTTTTATGGGCTGTTCCGTACGAGAGATATCCGTTACTTACTTTTTGTTTTATATGGGTTTTTGCACGTATTTATTTTGGTACCCGTGCGTTTCAAATCTTTGCTGACTTTAACTGACAATCGGTGGGGAACCCGGGGATCAGTGAAGTTGAACACTCCACTTGATTTTTTGTTCTGGGCTTCAGCCTATTTTTCAATTCTGGTTTTGGGAGCTTGTATTATCAATTTGTTATTGCCGAATGTCATTTCATCTACGAGTATGCATTTTAATGGTTCGTTGATCGATTGGGTTTGGCGAATGATCATTCCGATAGGATATTCACTGATCATTCAGATCTTACTTTTAATTGCTTTAGTCTGTTTTCCGTTCAAAAGAAAATTCAGAAATTCATAGATTCAGTCTCTGACTGAGTCATACTTTCGAAGTTTATTTTCTCAGTTTTACTTTTAATAAATAATAGAAGACTAGTGAAACCAGGAGAATATTCAAAATAAGGGTAACCCAGAGAGTAAAGTTGCTTTCGGTAGCTAACTTACTGCTTTCAGTCCGGGAAATTGGGAGATTGCTCTTAATTCTATTGAATGACCTTGTGTTGTAGCTATAAGGAGGCAGCACTGCCAGTGCTTGGTCTTGTTGAAATTCCTTTAGATTGAGCTGGCTATTATGGTCCAAGTCTAACTGATTAAAAACATTATCCACATTTGACATAATCTTTTCATATTTAATCGTATCTTTTGAGTTAATCAGTCTTTTGGTAGCAACAAATATTTCTTCAAAGGACAAGTATTGGTCGTTGTTTTTATCCAAGTTTTTGAATACGATTTCGCGCGGCGCTTTTATTAGATTGAGTTGAAGAAGGAACTCCCTTTGATCGAGTCGCTGGTTCCGGTCCTGGTCGAGGCGATGGAAGTAGTCTTGGATAAGGGTCCGAGCGACCAGTCCCTGTTTCCAGTCGAATTCGGCAGCCGAGAGCATACCGTCGTGGTCCAAGTCTTTCCGCTGCACGTGCCACTGGACCAGGGGGTTGGTGATGGGGGTGTCACGGTATTCGTAGAGTGAGAGGACGCCATCACCGTTGCCATCGAAGGCGGGAATCAGATACGGAGCCAGTTCCCGGTGGAAGCCGGTGTCAGATGCCAGTTCGGCAGCGGTGAGTCGGGCATTACCGTCTTTGTCGATCCGTTTGAAGTAGTAGACGGGATCGATCCAGCACAGGTCGGTGGTCTTCCATTCTTTCAGACTGATTTGCTGGTCTTTGTTCTGGTCCGCCTGCTGGAAGAACTTCGTGAGCTGTTGATCCTGTTTGAATTGGGGCTTGAGTTCCCCGGCACTGAGCTGCCCGCTATGATCGGTATCCAGGTGTGTGAACAGCATCCAGTTGACGACGCGGCCCGAGGGTTCCCGTAATAGCTGGCCGTCCAGAGTGCGTACGCCATAGGCGATATCCAGCAACCGCTGCAGGTCATCACGGGCGACCGGTTTGTTATTGTGCTGGTCGGCCAGTTCAGGGAAGGCTGCTTTGAGTTCTTCTATGCTGAGTTGGCTATCATTATTTTGATCGGCCTTCGGGAAGGTACTCAACTGCTGCCGTACTCGATCAATGACCGGATCGGGAATCTGCCGTTGCGCCAGAGGAACGGCAGGTGTGCCGCGGTATTCGTCGAACTCCATCCGCTGATCACTGTTCTGATCATAGAGTCGGAAGTCCCGTTGTCCGACTTTCTGGTGTTCGGGTTTGAGGGTGGCCAGGTACTCGGTTTCGTCTAGAGCACCATCGTTGTTCTTATCCGCCAGATCGAATTGCTTGCGTGAATTCAGGTTGGAAGTAAAAAAATACTCTTCGGCTGATAAGTATTTATCATCGTTAAGATCAAAATTACTGAAGAAATGAGCTTGTAATGATAGGCAGGATGGTGAGGATTCAGTCAAATATTCTGAAAAGTCTAGCAGATCATTTCCATCCAAATCTTTTCTAATGTTATACCAACTTCCTAAAGGATTGCTTAATGGGGTATGTAGAAATTCTGTAAGTGATAAAGAATGGTTATTGTCAGTATCAAAACCAGGGAAAATATATTTCACTAATTGTTTTTGCCAGCTTCCAGCATTTAACGTGATTTCATCTGAATCAAGTTCCCCATCAAGATTGGTATCAAATCTATCGAATACAGAAGCAGGGCTGAGATTATGGTACTTTAAAGTTTGAAATTCTTTAAAAGATAAGGCACCATCCTGGTCAACATCTGCTTGACGGAACTGAGTATGATCAGAATTGGAATCAAAGCCGGCTTGTGTATATTCTTTCAAGCTGAGTAGCTGGTTTTGATCTGAATCCTTCACGATGAACCATCTTAAATTCACAGTGACAGCATTATCCAAACGTAATAATTGTCCGTTTTTATCTCGGATGCCATATGCAATATCAACCAGTTCCTTGACTTCTGGCAGACTGCAGTACTGATCTTTGTTTCTGTCCCAATCATTGAAAGAAGTTTTTTTTAATTCAGTCAGAGAATTGATGAGTTGGGATTGAATCCATTCTTTTTGATTTAGTCGATTATCCGAATCTTCATCCCACCTATTCCATGAGCCCTCTATTCTGTTTTGGATAGAATGAACCATTTCATTGATAGGATCGACAATACGGTCCAGTTGATTAACTGGAAGAACTGAAGTGATTTTTGAGAATTCAGTCAAAATTAAGAACTGATTCTGATCCAGATCATGCTTTGAAAACAAGGTTTTCGATTGTTCTGAGGTCAGATTAGGAACCCCATCCGTAAACTCGTTTAAGTCTAATTGGTCATCTCTGTTAACATCGAGAAATCGAAAATTATTCAGATGACGCGGATGTTTCCCGTGTCCTCGATCGATCATCTCCTGCATCTCAAGTTTTTCATTAAAGTTAGTGTCCCAATAGTAAAACTGGACACGCCTTTTGGCTCGAATATTTGGTGGTGAAGCCTCAACGAATTCTGCAAACGAAAGATGTCGTGAATGATCAGTGTCAAACTGATCAAATAATTTTGAAATAATGAGTTTCTGCGAATTTTCATCCGGGAGATTTTTTTGTGCAGCGAGACCCCCCGAAAAGAATAATTCAATCAAAATCAGCAAAATGGTAAATCGAAGAGTCTCTAGTGAACGAGACGGTTTAAGAATGATGTTTAACATGACTCAGTTTCTCAATTCAAATATTTTCTATTCAGGATGATGAAGATCAGTATAAGAAATAAAAATCATAACAAGATCATCAGTTGTGGTTCATATCACATACGACTCGAAAACCGATAAAGGGATTCTTGTTCCAGGGAGCTGTAATCGGGTAATTTATTTTGCAGAATTCTCCTCGATAGATCCAATCTCCCCCTCGAACGACTTTGAAATAGCCAGATTCGGGGCCTTGCGGATCCTGGGAGGGCGAGCGACTATAATAGTCGCGATCAAACCAGTCAGAACACCATTCCCAGACATTGCCGCGCATGTCATACAAGCCAAATTTATTCGGTTGATAACTGCCGACTTGCGTAACTGGCAGGGGAGAAATTCTGCCTGCCATTTCACCATAAGCATCATTTTTTCTAAAGATATAAGGAGAGTCTGATCCTGTGCGACAGGCATATTCCCATTCTGCCTCAGTGGGGAGACGATACGTTCTTCCTGCTTTTTGCTCTTCTTTAACTTCTGAGAGCCGTTTGCAGAAGAGGTGAGCCTCGTTCCAGCTGACTTGTTCTATAGGGAACTGGGATGTATCCTGGGAATCAGATTGATGAGATGCAGGATTATCTCCCATAATCCTTTGATACTCTGACTGCGTAACTTCATGGCAACCTAAATAAAAAGGGGTTGTAAGCTGGACTCTGTGTTGTGGAGTTTCTGGTGGTAGATCAAAATTATTTTTACGATCAGCTAGCCCCATTTGAAACTGACCAGCCGGAATCAGGGTAAATTTCATTCCCATTGAGTTCGAAAATGCCGCGGGCGAGTTTGAACCCGTTGTTAAAGGATTGGAAGTTTTAGCTGCATCTTCAAGAATGTTTCCTATGTAGAGACGACGTTCAAAATTGGTTGCCAGGATTTCATCAGGTGTATCGCGGGAATGAATGACGTGCCAGAGTCCGGGGTCAATCTGATCTGCAATGAATTTGACAGTTCCATCCAGGAAGAGAACATTGACTCCTCCCGAGTGTTGGCTGCGTGAGGTAGCCTGTAGATTCTGATCAATGTAGGAGGGACAGCCCATCTTTTCAGTGACAAGCTTTTCGGTACCCAGTAACTTGTGCAACTTACTGCAACCGATGATATCGTCCGCTCTATCCCACGAGTTGTTTGGCCCATAATCATCTCCATTCACTCCATGCGCCCAAGTGACACTGCTGCCAATGTGCCCCCATCCCCAGACTCCGCGAGGATCAACGGGATGAATGCCGGCCCGGATTTCTTCGAGTGCGACAAGATGTGAGCTGCCGTTTGTAAAATCATCATAGTGAAATGACTTATTAAAACCGGCAATTCCATTGCCCCAATATTGGAAAGAATTTGATTCACGATCAATTGATAGGTGAGCGTAATCACTAGTGGGAGAGGATGTCGATCCCGCGCCAATTTTGGCCGTATGTGTGCCACCATTGATGGCGTAATTTCCGCGTGCCAGTTCAATGATCTTCCCATTAGAGGATTCAAATCGGTGCTTTGAGCGATTGTAAGAATCACTGGGGCAACTCAAAAGAGAAAGCGGGGTAGTTATGATTTCGATATTCTGCGGGTGGGTAACGGGTAAATTACCATTGTATGCCTGAACGGTTCCGGCAGCTTCCGTATGAGGAAGTATCAATAAAGCCCAGTTCGCATAAGAAAAACGGTCAAGTTGTTTACTGACGTGTAGACCAAGTGATCGCATACCGTTTGTCCCCCATATTGCAGCGGGAGGAAGACTATGGTGCGTTTGAATGTAGCTCTGTAACGCTTTACCCAACTGGCTCATTTTCTGTTTACACGAATCCTGCCTCGCGGATTCCCGTACTGCCAGAATCTGAGGACTAAGAAGAGCGCACAGGAGTCCTAAGATGACTAGTACCACCAGTAGTTCGCGCAAGGCAAACCCTTGACGGTGTTGTGATTTGAAAAACTTTTTTGAGAATGTAGTAAGTTGGATCTGGTTCATGTCGTACTTTTATATGATAGATAGGCCGGTAAATTTGTTTTTACTGATTGTCGAATTCAATTTCTTGTTTTTTCTAACTGGAACTGGCTTGTTCCAGTTACCTTTGATCTTTTGGGGGTAAAATTCTCTCGTAAAGACGCAGCACTGGTTCACAGTAATAATCAGGGAAAGATTGTTCTTTAACGAGCTTCCATTGATGTGAGATGGGGACTTTGATTTTCAGCCAACGGTTTTCATCCAGAGTCCAGATCCATTCCGTATAGGACTTGTCGATCTTGGGATTGCTGATGTAATCTGAATCCAGCATGACAGAACTCCCTTGGAAGTAAGGGAATTCCTGACCTTTGTCGCGCGAATAGTTAAATACGCGATCCCGGTTACTTGTGCAGGTGATTACTGTTGTGTAAAGCAAGGGATTACAGACAATCAGTGGAGCACTATTTTTACTCTTATTGTCAAAGTGAGAGATTGCTGCATGCATTCCAGGCAGTTGCGATTTTGCCAGACGAAGCTGGTCATTCCAGAAACTGCATAGGGCCAGTCCACCGAGGGCCGATGTCATCACCGAGTACTTCAGGAATTTATTTGGAATCCGACTGATGAGGACTGCCGCGGCGGCAAAGATAAATAACTGAACATACAGAAAGTAACGGGGTTTGAAGATATTTCTTGATGTCACAGAGTAAAGCACAGCCATCAGGAAAGTTATCGTTACTACCAGAAAAATGTAGAGGTCGGCTGAGCAACGCCCCAGGAGCAGTACCAGTAATCCCAGAAAGACAAGCTGAGCAATGGCCAGACCTGCCAATGTCATATTTGGAGACCAATGTTCCCCTATCAAGAGGCGGTAGAAGGTGTACCCTACATCTTTTAGTTGAATGTCTCTTGTATAAAATAGCTTGTCAACACGTTGACTCTGATCTAAAAAGCTAATTAGTACCGGTTGCCACATCCAGAAAAAAAAGACTGCCGAGAGGAAAACTGGTTTCAGTTGAAGAATACGATCTTGATATTTTGACGTAGGGGATTGAAACCAGAGGTAACCCGTAGCAAAAAAATACTGGGCTGTAACAATAAACAGACCAAAGTGGTGAGTGTAAGCGAGTGCGGTTGCGGTAAGAGTGAATAGGATCCAGTTCTGTCCCCCTGGAGCTTTCTGATGGAGTGCGCACATTAAAAACCAACTAGAGAACGCAGCCAGGCATGTGCCCAGACTATACATGCGGGCAATCATCGACCAGGAGGCCTGTAGCGGATTCAGGGCAATAAATGCGGCAGTCAGGAGCGCTGCGGTGAGAGGCATATTATTTTGCTTATCAGAACAGAGCTCGTCTCTGGTTGAATAAGCTTCTTTGATGAAAAGAAACATGCCTGCGATTGTCAGTATGCCAAAAGTTACACTAAACAGTCGGGAGGCGAGCATGGATTTACCGAACAACAGCCCCCAAAGCTTGAGCAGAATGAAGGACAGGGGAGGATGGGTGTCTTGTGAAACGCGTTGCCAGAGTTCAATCCATGAAAACTCTGTCATTTTTAATGAGAAACTTTCATCGAAGAGATACGTCACTTGGGTTAAGTAACGCGTGCGCAAGAATAATGCCAATAGTAAAATTAAAGCAAATACTATTCCCGTGTAATATACTTTCTGTCGAGATTCTTTTTGTGGTATAGTTTGAGGCATTCAAATATTCGGTCGAAAAGATTGAGTTGTAAAACACGACTTGGGCTCAACAAGGGGCACTGATTAAAGATTTCTATTGCGCCAACGACGTTCCCTGTAAAGACTGACCTTGTGGACTGGCTTGCGCTGCGTAAACTTTTCCGTCGATATTTTCAGAAACAAACTCGACCCGTCCGTCGCAGAAACCAATATTGACGCCTCCGTTATGCCCAGAGCTTGGGTAGGGGGAAGATCCCTCTGGTTGTGTCCTTCCTGAGTTAATGGCCGATCCTCCTGAATTTGAGCGGTTATAGTCTACATTTCCACTCATGCAATTACCGCTTAGGCAGGGGGCACCAATGTAATAACTGGTGAGATAGGGATTGGGAGATGCCCAGTTGGCTCTTGAATTCGCAGGATCAAAACCTGTTCGCAGGTTTTCTGAAATGAGCATGGTATTGGAAGCACCATCTGTTATAGAAGCAATGGTATGGTGACGTTTGGACCTTGATTCACCTTTCCAGGTTTCATTAAAAAACAGCCCCATCTGAGCCAAAATTTCACGGTCCGATGGTGTACCATCAGGGGCAGCTGAAGAATTACAAGTGATACCATTTCCGTTTAGATCTAAAGCCTGTTGTAAGGGATCTATGGGGCAGTCGTGGATTCCATTGCGCAGAGTGGTAAAGCCAACACCACTATTGACAACATAGGTTAAGTTACCTTGACCTGAAACTTCAGTTTTATCATCCGGACAGGTTAGGATCGGGATATGCGAATTTGCCAGCGGGGAATTAACCGGGTCTTCATATCCTTTCTCCAGATCCCATTTGTCAAAGATAACCGACTGGCCAAGATAGGGCAGGACTTCGACGACCCAGCTACGATAAGAGCCAACCGTACCGGGAGAGCCATCTCCATAATAACCGCAGGCAGGAAAGCGGTTGGCGCTGTCCGTCGCCTGTAGCAACCCGAGGCTGACATTGCGCATATTACTTAAACATTGCACCTGTCGAGCAGATTCGCGTGCCGATTGAACAGCCGGCAGTGCAAGTGCGATTAAAATACTGATGACTGCAACAACAACCAGAAGTTCGATGATCGTATAACCTCTTCTAGGATTTGAGGATCCAGAGATCGGAACGGTCTTCGCGCGATCAGCAAAACAACGTTTACACTTCATCGGCGTGCGCCTCCAGCCACCAGGCGGCAAAATAAGTCAGAACAGCCACAAAAATGACACTATCCACAAAGTACATCCAATAAGCGAAAGAGGAACATTCACCGATGATCGGAAAGATCAGCTTGGCTTCCGTTGGTTTCCGCGAAGGAAAAATCATGTTCTGCTTCTCAGACCAGTTCAGCAAGAACAAAACGGTGATATTCGCAGTAATCACAGCGGCCCCTACCCTGAATCCGACACGTAAATAGGGAGCTGCGATGTACGCTAACAATGGTCCCAGAATGAATACCGCCAGGAACGAACAGCCGGAATAGACCAGAAACAACAGCGGCGAGGTCGAGCCGACCAGGGGAAAGTATAATTTCCCCTGTCCCACCCAGCTGACGAACCCGTAGATCCCGGCACTGGCACAAAGAATAATGGCACCTGCAAAGATCAGCTTCCGAAAGACTGGATTTTGTAGAAAAGAAAGACTGATCGTGGGTACGATCTGCCGAGAAGGCAGGGGCGTTTCCTGCTTTGGGGCTCGCGCATCAATCCGTTCAACGGCCGCATTCACCGTCGATGCCCAGGTCTCTTCGGAATAGGCACCGACTTCTGCTTCGGCATCAAGATTCACCTCTCCCAAAGGAACCTCTGATCCCAGGTCTGAGTCTGCCACTTCATCATTCGTAACAGTACGATTGAGATCGACGTGGAATTCTCGCTCCCGATCAACGGGAACCGGCGGAATCTTACTGTTTCGCAGTGTCAGCAGACGTCGCAACCATCCCGGTTGTTCTACCTGCTCATGTAAAACATCGCGTTCAATCGGTTCGGGATCATCCGATTCCGCTAAAAAAGCATCCAGGTCGTCTGCATCAGTAAACTCATCACCAATGGGATCTACGGCAGACCGAACAGGGGGAAGGGTTGCCGGATCTCGCCGGGCCATATGAAACAAGCCGACAACAGAATCGGCCCGCTGCCACTCATCCAGGTAGTTGGGACGAACCATGGTTTCGGGTAAAAGCTGCTCCTCACGAACCATTTCCACCATCTCGCGGAAGGAATAAGGCCCCAGCGCTTCATCCGACTGTTTGTAATACCATTCAGTTGCCATTAATAAAGTCGCTTTAAATCCTAATTTGTAAGTAATTTACCACATAATCAGAATAAAAATAATTGAACACATCGATGCATAGAGGCAGTATACACGGACTATTAGCACAAGGCAAACATGAGTTCACTGATTTGTTGAAAATGATATAACCTGTTTTTTTTGTGTTCTGCTGGGGTCTGAAACGTTAAGAGGTTCTCAGCAGGTGATAGACGGACTCGCGTTTACGAAAAGAGCTTAGAAGTTTCCCTCTGCAATATCCTTAAGCATCGCTTGATCTAGCCCCCTTAACCGCGTCCACCTGAAATGTGGTAACATTTCGATTTGACCTTGCCCGAATTATTGGAAGGAAAGACACAGCGATCTTTCGATAGTTCCCTATGGTGTCAATTGAAAATGAACTCCAGAAAGGACCCGTAGGCCTTTTGATCAAATTTAAATCACTCCCCTGTCGAGAATCAATCAGCAATCCTTCACGTGGGGGCGATTATTTCCTGGGAAATAAATTCTGTCCTGAATGAATTTGAAAGCAGGCTTCATTGTATAGTTTCGATTCAACTGTTATTGGGTTGATACTTTTGAGTCCTTCCTTTCAACTGGTACCAAAAATGGTACCTAATATTGCCGCCGCACGCCTTCCAAATGGTAATTCACACTATCTAAAATGATAGAACGGATCTATTATAATGCTTTGTATGCAGTGTTTACCCTGTGAGTAGAATTCGAGCAGTTGCGCGATGCCGCTTTCCTAAAGCATAGGTCGCAGGTTCGAACCCTGCCGGGGGTATGTTTTCACAGGGACGGTCATTCAGCTCCGTTTATGTCATTTCCAGAAGGAATCCCGTCATGCTCAAGCCGCTCAGCATTTTTATCTCCTGCTGTCTTATTGCACTTGGAATTCTATATGCGGGGACCTCCCTCCAGGCAGAAGAGAAAGCGAAAAGCTATTACCTGATCGGCAACTCGCTGACCTGGGATACTGTTCCTTCGTTGCTCGACGGCGATGTGCAGTGGCATGTCGACTGTGGCAAGAGTCTGCCTTACATTCATGCTCATCCGGAAAAGCCTTGTGTCAAGAACTCCACACTCTGGCCCACGGCACTCAAAGAGAAACAGTACGATCTGATTTCCGTACAGCCGCACTATGGCTCCACACTGGCAGAAGATGTCGATACGATTTCCAAATGGGTCAAAATGCAGCCTAAAGCGACATTCATCATTCATACCGGCTGGGCGCGCAGTGCGACGCGGGCTGATGAATATGCCAGTTCAGACGTTTCTGGCAAGCTGCAGCATAGCCCTGCGTATATCAACGCCTTGATTGCGGCTCTGAAAAAACAATTTCCCGATCGAGAGTTTAAACAGACCTACGCCATCAATCTGCTGGAGCAGGTCGATGCCGATATTAAGCAGAACAAGGCACCTTTCGACCAGATTACGGATCTCTATCGCGACGCCATCCACATGAAAACCGACAGTGGCCGCTACCTGATGCACAATGCAATGCGTCATGCGATGGGACAACCTCGGTCCGAGAAAGGCTATGAAAAAGTCGATCCGAAAGTGAAACAGTATCTGAATCAGGTGCTTGATACGCTCAACCAGCCGTAATTATAACTCCGGCAGTTCAGCAATCAGTTTCTGCTTTTCCTCGTCAGAGAGAAACGCCGCGGTGAATGAATTTCGGGCGAGTTGTACCAGATCCTTGCGAGACAGGTTAAAGGCTTCCTGGATCGCCTGATAATTCTCGTTGACGTAACCGCCGAAGTAGGGGGGATCGTCAGAATTCACGGTCACCAAGAGGCCCGCATCCATCATTTGTTTGATCGTGTGATCCGACATCGATTTAAAAACGCATAATCGTACATTCGACAGCGGACAAACGGTGAGTGGAATCTGTTCTTCTGCGAGCCGTTTTACGAGAGCCGTATCTTCCATACAACGCACCCCATGATCAATGCGTTCGGCGTGCAGCAGATCCAGGGCTTCATTGATGTATTCCGGCGGACCTTCTTCACCTGCATGGCACACCACCCGGAACCCCTGCCGACGGACTTCTTCGAATACGTTCACAAATTTGGAGGGGGGATGCCCCAGTTCCGAAGAATCCAGGCCGACGCCGATAAATTGATCACGGAAGGGAAGTGCCTGTTGTAAGGTCTCCATCGCCGCTTCTTCTGAAAGATGTCGCAGGAAGCTGAGGATCAGTTTCGAAGTCACACCGAGTTCTGTTTCCGCTTTCCGAAGTGCCGCCGTGATCCCGTTGATGACCGTTCCCATGGGAATATCGCGTGCCGTATGCGATTGAGGATCGAAGAAAATTTCGGTGTGCCGTACGTTCTGTGAGGCCGCCTTTTTCAGGTAAGCCAGCGTCAGGTCATGAAAGTCTTCTTCTGTCTGCACCACACTGATCGAGGCGTAATACAAATCCAGAAACGATTGCAGATCGCTGAAATTATACGCGGCCCGCATCTCATCCACCGATGAGAAGGGGAGTGCAACCTGATTCTTCTCCGCGAGCGCAAAAGCCAGCTCTGGTTCCAGTGTTCCTTCAATGTGCAAATGTAGTTCTGCTTTGGGCAGTTGAGCAATGAACTCGTCCATGTTCCCGTCTCCGTCTCGCTGTTGATTCTGTGAGTGTTCAAGATTGGCATCATCCTAGCCCGCTGACGATCGTTGTCAATATCATGATTTCCGAAGTGAGTCTTCGTTGACGTGTCGTGATCGGATAGGATAAATTGGAGTGCGCTGATCGCTTGTTTTTTGAAAGAGAATGAAGCCATGTTAAGACTCGTCTTGTTTTGTCTGACTGCTTTGCTGGTCTGGGCTCCGTCAATGTTACTGGCTGGCGACTGGAAGGTCGGCATGGCCCGGGTGGATATTACGCCGACGAAGAAAATCTGGCTTGGCGGATACGCTTCGCGTAAAAAGCCGGCTGAGGGCACAACGCACCCCTTGTGGGCCAAAGCGTTGGTGTTCGAAGACAAGCAGGGATCCCGCGCCGCAATTGTCACCACCGACCTGATCGGGCTGACGCGGGAAATTTCCGACGCGGTCGGGAAACGGGTTGCTCAGAAAACGGGGATCACCCGCGAGCAGATTCTATTGAATTGCTCGCACACGCACAGCAGTCCCGTCGTATTAGGCTGTGCGTCGCTGGCCTATGATTTGAGTCCCGTGCACCAGAAAGAGATTGAGGACTACGCAAAACAACTTCAGGATAATCTGGTCAAAGTCATTGTAGAGGCCAGCCAGTCGCTGTCCGACGCATCGCTCAGCTACGGCGAAGAACGGGCCACGTTTGCCATTAATCGACGCGGGCGGATCAATCCGGATGGCCCCGTTGATCATACCGTTCCCGTGCTTAGGGTGAATGATCCAACTGGTAAAATGCGGGCAGTCCTGTTCGGCTATGCCTGCCACAACACCACGATCGCTCTGTTCAAGTATTGTGGTGACTACGCCGGCTTCGCACAGGTGGCGCTCGAGAAAAAGTACCCGGGAACCATGGCGCTGTTTATGATCGGCTGCGGTGGTGATGCCAATCCCGATCCGCGCGGCACACTCGCTTTGGCAGAACAGCATGGAAATTCTCTGGCGGAAGCCGTGATACGAGCCGTGGATCAACCGCTGGAGCCGATTCACGGGCCGTTGACCGTTAAAATGAAGCGAACCGATCTGCCGTTTGTTGCCCCCCCTACCAAAGCAGAACTGCTGAAACAGCAGGGAAAAGGAGATGTCTATTCTCAGCGACTCACGAAGTATCTGTTGAATCAACTCGATGAGCAGGGCGCGATTGCAACTTCTTATCCGTTTTCAGTTCAGGTGATCCAGTTTGGCGACGACCTGACGTTGATCGGCCTGGGGGGGGAGACGGTGATTGATTATTCCATTCGGCTGCACGAAGAATTTTCCGACCGTCGCATCTGGGTGGCTGGCTACTGTAATGAAGTCTTCGCTTATGTCCCTTCAGAACGGGTTCTTAAAGAAGGCGGCTATGAAGGGGGCGGTGCGATGAAGTACTTCGGTTTTCATGGCCCCTTTAAACCAGGCGTGGAAGACCGCGTCATTCAACTCGTGCACTCTCTGGTGACGCCATAGAACCCTGTGCAGATATTGCTCAGAAGAGAAGAGCATTTTTTCATTTGGTGGTTGAATGAAAAATTACTCTGAATGCCTCCTGATTCTGAAAATCATGCGCAAAAAACTTTAAACGCTTTCGTGGTTCTAAGCGTAGTTATACTTGGAGGTATGGTAGAGTGCGCACTTCATAAAAACGTAACAGTTCCAGTCTGTCCAATCTGATCAGATTCATTACGTTCAGGAGTCCTCTCTTTCGTTTAAGCTTATCAGAGCGTTTTCATGAATGTTTCTCTAACTGCCTGTTATTTAGTAACTTACTGAGAGTTTTGTTCGATACGCAATAAGGAACAATTTTGACGCGTCAAAGATTGCTATTGTCTCAAATAGAAGCGTGGGAAATAATAGAAGTGCTCGAAACGTAATAAAAGTCACTTACATCCCGGTGTGGCATGCTCTGAGAGCTGTCGAGTCACGTCCACACAATAATCCCTGATTCACAATTTGGTGTTGGCCATGGATGGTCTTAAAACAACCTCGTCACAGATTTATTTTTGTATGAGGGAACTTTCCCTGCGCGGATCGTGTCTCGAACTTACAAAATTTCGGTCTTTGTGAAAGGCAGTCGAACTTTAGAAAAATTCTTTAATCAAATCACCTCGAACTTATTGGCCGATAAATCGACCTGCTCGAATGCAAGTCGTCATGCCAGGAGGAAAGTCCCATGGAAAATGGTCGATCAATCTTAAATCAAATCTCTGGTCAGCTTAACTCTGACTCGTTTCTACAGGAACATTGGCAGGGGACTTTTGATGAGTACCTCGATCTTGTTCGAGCAGACCCCAAAGTAACGCGAACCGCGTTCCAGCGCGTCTATGACATGATCATGAGCTATGGAACTTATCCCGTCGAAGGCAAAAAGGGACTGATTCGCTATCGCTTCTTTGATGATCCGGTGAATGACGGTCGCGATGGAATCTTCGGACTCTCGAAGCCGTTGATGGACCTCGTGAACGTTTTCAAGTCGGCAGCCCTCAAGTACGGCAGCGAACGCCGTGTGCTGTTACTGCACGGCCCGGTCGGTAGTTCGAAAAGTACAATCGCCCGTCTGTTAAAGCAGGGGTTGGAACGCTACTCGCGCACCGAAGAAGGTGCCGTGTATAGCTTTGGTTGGAAAGAAGAAGACGGTTCGATTCTCTGGGACCCCATGAATAGTGAGCCCCTGCAGTTGATTCCGTTAAAGCATCGACAGGAAATCTGCGATTATCTGAACGAGGGACGCGATCCCAACAAAGAGACAGATTATATCGTGGAAATCACGGGCGAAGTCTGCCCGCTCAGCCGATTCATGTTCAACGAAAAACTGGAAAAAGCCAACGGCGACTGGACCAAAGTTATGGACCAGATCGTTGTCCGGCGGATCACTTTTTCCGAACAGGATCGGATCGGCATCGGTACGTTCCAGCCTAAGGATGAGAAAAACCAGGATTCGACTGAATTAACGGGCGATATTAACTACCGTAAAATCGCCGAGTTCGGTAGCGAAAGCGATCCGCGTGCGTTTAATTTTGATGGTGAGTTTAATGTCTCTAACCGGGGACTGATCGAATTCATCGAAGTCCTCAAACTGGATGTGGCGTTTTTGTATGATCTGCTCGGTGCATCTCAGGAACACAAAATTAAACCCAAGAAGTTTGCTCAGACCGACATAGATACGGTGATCATCGGCCATACGAATGAGCCGGAATATCGCCGTCTGCAGTCGAATGAATTCATGGAAGCCCTGCGTGACCGTACGGTGAAAATTGATGTGCCGTACGTCACGAAGCTGAGTGAAGAAATCAAAATCTACGAGAAGGATTACAATACCAAACGTGTCCGCGGCAAACACATTGCCCCGCATACGTTGGAAATAGCCGCCATGTGGGCCGTGTTAACGCGACTGGAAACACCCAAGCATCACGGCTTGACGCTGGTTCAGAAAATGAACCTGTACAACGGCAAATCGCTGTCCGGTTTCACGACTGAGAATGTCGAGCAGCTTCGCAAGGAAGCCAAGTCGGAAGGTCTGTTCGGGATTTCTCCTCGCTACGTGCAGGATAAAATTTCGAATGCATTGGTCGTGAATTCGCAAAGCTCCAACCTGAATCCGTTCATGCTGTTGAATGAACTGGAAGAAGGGCTGAAGCATCATTCATTGATTGCCAATGAAGACATGCGTGATCATTACCGCCAGTTGATTACCGTTGTGAAAGAAGAGTACACCGACATCGTGAAGAACGAAGTTCAGCGTGCGATTGCCGCTGACGAAGAAGCGCTCACACGACTGTGTGGTAATTATCTGGATAACGTTAAAGCCTACACACAGAAAGAACGCGTGAAAAACAAGTTTACGGGCGAGTACGAAGAGCCGGATGAACGCTTGATGCGATCGATTGAAGAACGCATCGATATTCCGGAAACCCGGAAAGATGATTTCCGCCGTGAGATCATGAATTACATTGGTGCTTTGTCCATGGACGGGAAATCGTTCGATTACAAAACGAATGAACGCTTGCAGAAGGCCCTCGAAATGAAACTGTTCGAGGACCAGAAGGATACAATCAAATTAACCAGTCTGGTATCGAATGTGGTCGATGCAGAAACGCAGGAGAAAATCGATATCGTCAAAGCCCGGTTAATTCGGAATTACGGTTATGACGAAGAATCAGCAACCGACGTTCTGCAGTATGTTGCCAGCATTTTTGCTCGCGGCGATACGAAAAAGAACAGCGACGCCGCCTGATCTGAAAGTATCTTTTCATTAATTCATAGGAATCGCAGCCGGGAGAAACAAGAATAGATTGAGAGCCGACTCACTCTGATTCCCTGTTCTGAAAGGGGCTCAATAATATGGTACGCAGAATTGATCGTGACCAGCAACGGTTCGAGAAAATTATCAAAGGAAAGGTGCGACAGCAGCTCAGAAAATACATCAATCATGGCGAAATGATTGGTCGTAAAGGACGAGAAACCGTCAGCATTCCCGTACCCAATATCGAAATTCCCCACTTTCAGCATGGAGAAAAAGGGAGTGGCGGCGTCGGGCAGGGTGAAGGCGAAGTCGGTCAGCCCATCGGTCGCGGAAAGTCCGATGGCGATGGTCAGGGCCAGGCCGGAAATGAGAAAGGCCAGCACATTCGAGAAGTGGAACTCACCCTCGAAGAACTGGCGGATATGCTCGGCGAAGCGCTTGAACTGCCGCGGATTGAACCTAAGGGTGACGACGCACTCACATCGAAAAAAGACCGCTATACTTCAGTCAGTCCGACCGGCCCCGATTCGCTGAGGCACTTTAAGCGGACATACAAACGTGCCCTCAAGCGGATGATTGCGACCAATAATTACGATCCCAAGGATCCAATGATTATTCCGACCAAAGACGACGAGCGGTTTCGAAGCTGGAAGACGGTTTCCGAACCGCACACGAATGCGGCTGTGATTTACATGATGGATGTTTCCGGGTCGATGACCGACGTCCAGAAAGAAATTGTCCGCACGGAAGCATTCTGGATCGATACCTGGCTCAAACGTCAATATAACGGGATCGAACGCCGTTATATCGTGCACGATGCTGTGGCTCATGAAGTGGATGAAGATACGTTTTATCGCGTTCGCGAGAGCGGGGGAACGCGTATCTCATCCGCTTACCGGGCAGCCGACCATATTATTCAACGGGACTTCCCTC
Organism: Gimesia alba; assembly: GCF_007744675.1. Lineage (NCBI taxonomy): Bacteria > Pseudomonadati > Planctomycetota > Planctomycetia > Planctomycetales > Planctomycetaceae > Gimesia > Gimesia alba. Next base: position 5,605,321 of record NZ_CP036269.1, on the reverse strand, counting down.
CATCACTGTGGAATATTTACTGCTTCCAGTTTTCCGACGGCGATAACTGGGGTGAAGATAACACAGAGTGCATTGAGAATCTCAAAGAAAATATTTTTCCGATCTGTAATCTCTTCTGTTATGGCCAGGTCAGAAGCCCGTATGGCTCGGGAGATTTTATCAAGGAACTGCGTAAGTTCGAAGAAGAATTTGACAATTTGATTCTATCTGAGATCGACGACAAGGAAGCTATTTACGGTTCGATTAAAACGTTTCTGGGAACCGGAAAATAGAATGAACAGTATGTGCTGCCCTCAAAAGCAGCACGCAGTCAGCCGGTGGTTCAAACTGCATTGATTGCTGACGGAGGCTTGTATGGTAGTAACAACACATCGCCCCTTACCAAAGGAATTAAGCGACATCCAGCAGGAGATGGAGCAGCATGCGCTCGATTATGGACTCGATTTTTTCAAAACGATTTTCGAAGTCCTCGATTATGAAGAGCTGAGCATGTTTGCCGCCTATGGTGGGTTCCCGGTGCGTTATCCGCACTGGAGATTTGGTGCGCAATATGACGAGCTGATGAAAGGCTACTCTTACGGCTTGCAGAAAATCTACGAGATGGTGATCAATACCGATCCCTGTTATGCGTATTTATTGAGTGCGAATGATATTACCGATCAGAAGCTGGTGATCGCCCATGTTTACGGCCACTGTGACTTTTTCAAGAACAATGCCTGGTTCGCGCATACGAATCGCAAGATGCTGGACCAGATGGCCAATCATGCTACGCGGATGAATCGCCACATTGATACGCACGGCTATGAAACGGTCGAAATGTTTATCGATACCTGCCTCTCGCTGGAGAGCCTGATCGATCCGTATGCACCACATATCAAACGTGAGTCAAAAGCGGAACGCAAGCCTGAGACAAAACAACAGGAAGAGGAGGCAGGCGAAGCTTCGGGCGGCCGTTTTCCTGCGAAGAACTATATGGACCGCTACATCAATCCGGATGAAGTACTCGAAGCAGAAGCCAGTCAGAAACGTGAAAAAGCCCGCGAGATGTCGGATCAGCTGAAGTTTCCCAAAGAACGCATGCGGGATGTATTGTACTTTTTGATTCAGTATGCCCCTCTGGAAGACTGGCAGCGGGATGTGTTGTCGATCATTCGGGATGAAGCATATTATTTTGCGCCGCAAGGTCAGACGAAAATCATGAATGAAGGCTGGGCCAGTTTCTGGCATTCCACCATCATGACGCGACACGGTCTGACGGACGAAGGGCTGATCAACTACGCCGACCATCACAGTGGCACGATGGCAACCAGCCCCAATCGTTTGAATCCCTATAAGCTGGGGATTGAATTGTTGAAAGACATCGAGGAACGCTGGAATAAAGGACAGTTCGGCCCGGAGTACGAAGACTGTACCGACATGTTCGAGAAAGAACGCTGGGATAAAGATCTTGGATTAGGCAGAGAGAAAATCTTTGAAGTCCGCCGCATTCATAACGACATCACGTTTATCGATACATTTCTGACGCCCGAGTTCTGCTATAAAAATCGCATGTTTTCCTTTGCGTTTAACGATTCGAATAAAACGTATGAAATACAGTCGCGCGAATTTGAACAGATCAAACAGCAACTGCTCAACAGCCTCAGCAATCATGGGCGGCCTGTGATTTATGTGCAGGACGCCAACTATAAAAACCGGGGCGAACTTTATCTCGAACATGAATACCTGGGAGTCGAGCTCAAGCTGGACTACGCCCAGGATACGCTGGTCAATCTGCATCGTATATGGAAGCGACCGGTGAATATTGAAACCGTCGTCGATGATCGGCCGACAATTTTGAGCTACGACGGCAAAAAACATTACACGAATTCAAAAGAAAAAACCTAATATCCTCGTTAGGAGGATTTCAAAATGTCTGTACTCAACCAATTAAATCATGAACTGAAACAATTAACCGGATTTCAATCGGCGCAACCAACAACCGTCACTCTGGCTGCGAAAGGCAAAATCGAAATCAATATCGATTTTACCTCCGTCGATTCCATGAGTTGTTCGTTTCAGGAAATTCGCGTCAATGTTCCATCTCTGTCACAGTCAACTTATGACAAGTTGAAAGAATGGGGGCAGAAGCTCTGTCAGCGGATCACGTATCTGCTGGAGAATATTGGTCCCCTCGAATATGACGAAGATGCCGGTCAGGTTCTCATCCGTTCGACACCCCCGGACCAGAATCAGGCGGGAACCCAGTTCTATGAAATCATTCTCTCCTCCCACGCCAATGGGAACTTCAGCTTGAAACGCTTCGCCAGCCAACCGGGTCAGGGGGGGCGAACTCAGGTCGATTTACATGTGACGCACGAAGTATTGCGCAAGCTGGTTGATGATCTGGTTGATACCGTTCCCTGAGTTGACTGATTCCGATTCGCTCACTCTTAAAAACAATTTGTTACCTGAATGCCTTAAGTGATGATTCGCTTAAGGCATTTTTGTTTATAGACTTAGGTTCTGAAAAGTAAACTTGTATTTCGTGCTTGACGAGCGGTGTTTTATATGTAAAATCATATTTCATGAGTAAAACATTAGAAAGAACTGATTCAAGAATATCGTATCGAGTGCCTGCCCTCGAGAAGGGGCTAGAGGTTCTGGAGTTACTGTCCGGGATCTCCCGACCGCTCTCTTTGACCGATATTGCAGACCGTCTGGGGCGAACCAAACAGGAGCTGTTCCGCGTGATGGCATGCCTGAACGAGCAGGGGTATTTGATCCGGGATGCCAATCAGGGGTATCGGATGAGTACGAAACTGTTCGAGCTGGGGGCCAAGCATGCCAGCACAGAAGCGCTGATTGCCCGTGCGACTCCGCATATGGAAGCCTTGACGAATGAACTCAAAGAGTCGTGCCATCTGAATATTGTCGTTCGCAACAAGATGTTGGTGATTGCCCGCGTTGATTGCGACGCTGATGTTTCACTGGCCGTGCGCATCGGTGCCAGCTTCAAGTTGCATGAGCGCAACAGCGGCCATGTTGCACTCTCATTTCTGCCGGAAGAGCAGCGACAGAAATACTGGGAGCAACACGATCTCTCTTCCGGTCAGATTGAGGAATGGGAGTCGGATTATGTCGACATCAGGCAGGCCGGTTTTCGAACGATGGAAAGTACGTTGATTGTTGGAGTTCAGGATACGGCGACACCGATTCTGGGAGCCGACGGAAGGCTGCTGGCTGTATTATGCGTTTCACATATTTTACGGGTTGGCGAGTCTGACGACAGCACCCGAATTTCTTCTACGATGCTGGACTGTGCACAGGCCATCTCAAGTGAATTCGGGCCCACGATGATTAACAAGTCGGACATTGAAACGCACAGTGTCAACTGAAACAAGCGGATGAATTGAACGGAGTTTTCATGCTGGATCAACAAAAACGACAACAGGACTTTCCCAGCTTGTCGGAACGCGTCTATTTAAATACCGCCGCCGAAGGCATTCCCCCGCTGGCAGTCGGCGAAGCGTTTCAACAGTATTTTCAGGATAAACTCCTGGGCATGGATGGCCGTACGTTGCACGAAGCTCAGTGGGACGCGGCCAAAGCGTTGGTCGGACAAATGTATGGTCTGAGTTCCGATGAGGTCAGTATCTGCTCCTGCAGTTCCGAAGCATTCAATCTGGCGTATCAGGCATTGCAGCTGAAAGCCGGGGATGAAGTCATCGTCAGCGATCTGGATTTCCCCGCCAGTTATACGTTCGGCTTGCAGGCAAGCTGTCCAGCGACAACAAAAATCTGGAAGGCTCGCGACTGGGAACTGCGTCTGGAAGACTTGCAGGAACTTCTCAGCGATAAAACGCGCGTGGTGAGTATCTCACTTGTCAGCTTTTTCAACGGGTTCAAAATACCGCTGAAGGAAGTGATTCAGACCATTCGCCAGCACTCGTCTGCTCTGATCGCTTTGGATGTCACACAGGCACTGGGACGAATTCCCCTTGATCTGGAAGACATCGATTTGATTATCAGCAGCACTCACAAATGGATTCTCGCTTCACATGGCGGCGGCCTGGTGGGAGTTCCTTCAGCAAAGGCGAATGAGTGGACCGTGCCCGCGGGTGGCTGGTTCAATCTGAAAGATGCGTTCGGCGATCAACGGTTTGATAAAGCGGAAAGCCTGCCGGGCGCAGCCAGCTTTACGGTGGGCATGCCCAACTATCCCGCCGTGTATGCCATTCGTGCCGCGTTGGACTATATCACCCAGACCGGCGTCGAACAGATCAATCAGGCGGCAACCCCGCTCGTCGAAGCATGCCTGGAAGGCCTCAAACAGACGTCGGTCGAACTGATTTCACCCAAAGAGGCGGAGAATCTGGCGGGCATTATTGCGTTTCGGCATCCAGAGGCAGAACGCATTTATCAACACTTACACAGTAAACAAATCCATCCCATGTATCACGCAGGACGAATTCGAGTGGCGCTGCACGGTTACAATACGATGGAAAACGTGGAAACGTTCCTGCGAGAGTTAAATGTGGCACTGTCGAAAAGTTATGTCGGAAATGCCGCGGGTTAAGTCTGAATACAGTGTAAAAAATTGCTTGGAAGTCATTTAAAATATGTATTTTTGCTGATTTCTGAACCAAATGGAATATAATAGTAAGGTAAGCATAAATTCATTCTTCAAACATTCTTACCTTCACGCACATGCCACCAATTGTTGGGGTGAGAGATAAGCGCTCATCAAATAAATTTGTGGTTCCTACCTCAAACTGCTGGGAATAATAATGAAGATGCCTGCTCGTTTACGAGATCGTTTCTTTTCGTTCGTCAAACAGTCTCCCTCCGGGTTATTGATCGCAGCCGTTGTGCTGATTGTTTCTCCACTCTCCGCAGCCGAGAAACAACCAAATCAGCAACAGATTCAGTTCTTTGAAGCAAAGATCCGGCCGCTGTTGATCAAGCACTGCTACGACTGCCATGGGGCAGACGAGCAGGAGTCCGGATTACGCGTCGATACATTCAAAGGCATTGCCAAAGGTGGCAAAGCCGGCTCGCTGCTGATTCCGGGGAAACCGGAACAGAGTCTGCTGATCACGGCTGTGAATTATCAGGTCTCCGATTTACAAATGCCACCAGAAGAGAAACTGAGCAAGCAGGAAATCGAAGATCTGACCAACTGGGTCAAGATGGGCGCACCTTACCCCAATGCCGATCTCAGTCTGCTGAGACCGTCCAGTGAAAAAGGAAAATACGATCTGGAAAAAGAACGTGAGTTCTGGTCTTTCCAGCCAGTCAAGAAGCCGGCATTACCTGCGGTCAAACACAAGGACTGGGTGAAAACTCCGATTGATCAGTTCGTTTTATCGAAACTGGAACAGGCGGGATTGACGCCTGCGAAACCCGCTGACAAACGGACGCTGATTCGCCGGACTACCTTTGATTTAACCGGGCTGCCTCCGACACCCGAAGAGATTGATGACTTCCTGAACGACACCTCGCCACAGGCATTCGAGAAAGTCGTGGATCGCCTGCTAGCGTCACCGCATTACGGTGAGCACTGGGGCCGGCACTGGTTAGACATTGCCCGCTATGCCGATTCGAATGGTCTGGATGAAAACATTGCTTTTGGGAACGCCTGGAAATATCGCGACTATGTGGTCAACGCGCTCAACAAAGACAAACCCTACGATCTGTTTCTCAAAGAACAGTTGGCCGGTGATCTGCTGGAACCCGCGAAAGATGTCGCCGAACGGAATGAACGTCTGATTGCCACTGGTTTCCTGTCTCTGGGCCCCAAAGTTCTGGCAGAAGTTGATGAAACCAAAATGGAGATGGATATCATTGACGAGCAGATCAACACGATCGGCGTCTCCCTGATGGGCATGACGCTGGGCTGTGCCCGTTGTCACGACCACAAATTCGATCCCATTTCGGCTCACGATTATTACGGCCTGGCGGGCATCTTGAAAAGCACCAAAACCATGGAGCATTACAAGAAGATTGCACGCTGGCATGAGAACTCACTCGCCACAGAGGCAGAACTCAAAGAACAGGCCGAGTGGGACAAAAAGATCAAAGCGGAAGAAGAGAAAATCGCCGCGCTTGTGAAATCAGAGAATGAACGCTTAAAGAAAGAAGGGGGCAAAGACTTTAAACTGCCGAAGAAACCAGAACCCTCTTATTCCAAAGAAGCAAAAGCAGAACTCAAAACATTGCGGGATCAAGTCGCCTCGCTTAAGAAAGAACGCCCCGAAGTTCCCACAGCGCTCGGCGCAACCGAACGGGAAATCATTGATGTTCCCGTTCATATTCGGGGCAGCCATCTGACTTTAGGGGAAACCGTGCCGCGGCATGTTCCCGTGGTATTGAGTCCCCAGCCTGAAAAACCATTTTCGAAAGAGACAAGCGGCCGTCTGAAGTTTGCCGAATGGCTCACCAGCCGCGAGCATCCTCTCACATCACGTGTGTTTGTGAATCGGGTCTGGCGCTGGCACTTTGGTAAAGGAATCGTGGCGACCCCGGATAACTTCGGAAAGCTGGGCGCCAAACCAACGAACCAGCCCTTACTCGATTGGATGGCTGCCAGCCTGATGGACGAAGGTTGGTCGATCAAAAAACTGCATCGCATGATTCTTCTTTCTAACACCTGGCAGATGAGTAGCGAATTCAATGAGAAAGCAGCTGCCGTGGATCCCGATAATGATTTGCTGTGGCGGGTCGATGTGCGTCGTCTGGATGCCGAATCCATTCGTGATTCGATTCTGGCAGTCAGTGACGGCCTCGATCTGACAATGGGCGGCTCGCTGCTGACGGTTGAGAACCGTGCGTTTGTCTTCAATCACGAATCCAAGGATGCGGTAACCTATGATTTTAACCGACGCTCTTTGTATCTCCCCGTCATTCGAAACCATCTGTTCGGGATGTTCATGCTGTTTGATTATGCGGACGCCAGTGTTTTGAATGGGAATCGCTCTTCAACCACCGTGGCACCCCAGGCACTGTTCCTGTTGAACAGTCATCTCGTCGAAGAGGCATCACAACGCATGGCCGATACCGTTCTAAGTCAGACCGCGTTAGCACCGGAACAAAAAATTCAACATCTGTTTTTAAAATCGTTTGGACGTTTACCGTCGGATTTGGAAGTCAGCAAATCATTGCAGTTCCTGGATGAACTGGATAAAGAATTGCAGGCGGAAGAGTCTGATTCCGAAAAACGTATCCATCGCAGCTGGCAGGTGCTCTGTCAGTCCATTTTTGCATCGAGTGAATTTATCTATCTCAGATAACCTGGATGTGAGACAAAAGTTAATATTAAAGTCATACCCATAGAGATCAATCGAGACCTGCCATGAGCATCCTACCTCAATCACTATTTTCCCGCCGCGATCTGTTGAAAAAATCAGCCGTGGGTTTTGGGAACCTCGCCTTGCTGTCGATGTTGAACGAAGAAGCACAGGCCGCTTCTTCCAAAGATCCGCTGGCTCCGAAAGAACCACATTTTACACCACGGGCCAAACGCGTGATTTTTCTGTTCATGAAGGGCGGACCGTCCCACATGGATACGTTTGACTACAAGCCTCAGCTTCAAAAGTATGATGGCAAGCCTCTCCCGTTTGATAAACCACGGGTTCAGTTTGCCCCGACCGGGAACTTGTTGAAATCCCCGTGGAAGTTCAAGCAGTACGGCGAAAGTGGAATTCGCGTCAGTGAACTCTTTCCGAATGTCGCCGAGTGCGTGGATGATCTCTGTATCATCAATTCCTTGCATGGCACCAATGCCGCTCATGGCGGTGCGTTACTCAAACTGCATACCGGCAGCGATGCCTTTGTGCGTCCCAGCATGGGCTCATGGGTGACTTATGGTCTGGGAACGGAAAATCAGAATCTGCCAGGCTTTATCACCATCTGTCCCACACTCGCCCATGGTGGCGTAAAGAACTGGAGCTCTGCGTTTCTGCCGGCTCCCTATCAGGGAACACCTCTGGGAAATGCCGCCGTTGCCGCCGAGCAGGCTCAGATTGAATATATCAAAAACAATTTTCTTTCTCGCAAAGTCCAACGCAAGCAGGTCGAATTCCTGAACGATTTAAATCGACTGCATCAGGACCAGACCGGCCCGAATCAAATTCTGGAAGACCGCATTGGTTCGTTTGAACTAGCCTTCCGCATGCAGGAAGAAGTGCCGCAGATTCAGGATATCTCGGGAGAAACGGAAGCCACACGAAAGATGTACGGTCTGGATGAAGAAGTCACTGCAGACTTCGGACGTCAGTGTCTGATGGCACGCCGGTTTGCAGAGCGGGGCGTCCGCTTCATTCAGGTTTCTCACAGTGACCAGAAAGTCCAGTGGGATCAACACAGCAACTTACTGGAAGGGCATGGTAAGAATGCGAAAGAGGTTGATAAACCGATCGCCGGTTTATTGAAGGATCTCAAGCAACGCGGCTTGTTAAAAGATACGCTGGTCGTCTGGGGGGGCGAATTTGGTCGCACGCCAACCGCTCAAGGAAAAAATGGTCGCGACCATAACCCGGAAGGATTTACCATGTGGCTGGCAGGGGGGGGCGTGAAAGCCGGCTTCCAATATGGGGCGACTGATGAGTTTGGCTACTACGCTGCCAAAGATAAAATGCACATTCATGATTTCCATGCCACATTGCTGCATATTCTGGGAATGAATCACGAAAAACTGACGTATCGCTACGCGGGACGAGACTTCCGCCTGACCGATATCGCCGGCCATGTAGCGCATGGCGTTCTGGCCTGATTGATTTCCCTGTTTCAGTATCGATTCTTCAAATCAGAAAACCCCTCTTTTTGAAAAAATGGAGGGTTTTTTGATGCGCGGTGAACCTGAGACGGTGATCCTGCGTTCTCATCATTAAGGAGAATCATGATCACCGGCCCTTTAGGCTGAAATCAGTCAGCAATGCGCTGCCGAGATTGAAAACCGTAATCGCAGCAGACTATGATTCAGGTTCAGTGACCTTGCATGTGCGGTGGCTCTGATCTATGGTGTCTCTGCGTGGCCTTAGCCGGGTCTTTGTATCAGCATTGATTTATGAAATGTGAAGCAGTTATGAGTTCAAAAGACAAAAAGAAATGGCGTTCCACGACGATATTAACAGTCCGACATCAAGGGCAGGTTGCTATCGGCGGCGATGGACAGGTAACTCACGGAAATACCGTGATGAAAAGTGATACCCGTAAGATTCGAAAAATCCTCGACGGACAAGTCATTTGCGGGTTTGCCGGCTCGACGGCAGATGCCTTCTCGTTACTGGAACGATTTGAAGTCAAAGCACGGGACTATCCCGGAAATATGCCTCGTGCTGCGACGGAACTTGCCCGTGACTGGCGAACTGATCGCGTGCTGCGAAAGCTGGAAGCTTTGATTGTTGTGATCAATACCGAACACAGCCTGCTGATCACAGGGCAGGGTGATGTCGTGGTTCCCTCGGATGGGATTATCGGTATCGGTTCAGGTGGCAACTATGCTACGGCTGCTGCCCGGGCACTCGTCGGTCATTCAGATTTGTCGGCTGCAGAAATTGTCAAAACATCTTTAGGCATCGCATCAGATATCGATATCTATACGAATAATAATATCATCGTGGAGGAGCTGCAGTGCAAGAGTTAACGCCGCGACAGATTGTCGCCGAGCTGGATAAACATATTGTTGGTCAGGATGACGCAAAACGGGCTGTGGCGATTGCCCTGCGAAATCGCTGGCGCTGGCAGCAACTTCCCGATGAACTTCGAAAAGAAATCACTCCTAAAAATATTATCATGATCGGCCCCACCGGGGTCGGTAAAACGGAGATCACCCGTCGGCTGGCCCAGTTAATCGAGGCGCCGTTTATCAAAGTCGAAGCGACCAAATATACGGAAGTCGGTTATTACGGTCGTGATGTCGAAAGCATGGTCCGCGATCTGGTGGATTCAGCCAAGAATCTGGTCCGCGAAAAGAAACGCGTTGAACTGGTTGATAAGGCAAAAGTCCGCGTCGAAGAACGACTGCTCGATCTGCTGGTGCCTCGCCCTGAATGGGAAAGTTCTTACAGTGAATCAACAGAAGAGGGTAAGGAAGACGATGCCCAGGAACGCTATGAGCGCACGCGTGAGAAGTTTCGCAAGATGCTGAAGAATGGAGATCTGGAAGAGAAAGAAGTCGAGATTTCCATCGACCAGAAAAGCTCTCCCGTGCAGGTCTTCTCCAATATGGGCATGGACCAGATGGATGTGGACCTGCAGGGCATGTTCGAGCGGATCATGCCACAGCAGAGCAAGAACCGAAAGCTGACGGTTGCAGAAGCACGCAAAGTCCTGCTGGAGCAGGAAGTCGAAGGTTTGATGGATAAAGATGCGATTGCTGAAGAAGCGATTGAATTGGCAGAACGCAGTGGGATCGTCTTCATCGACGAACTTGACAAAATCTGTACGTCTGAAGAAGGGGGCAGCCGCGGCGGCGATGTGAGCCGGCAGGGAGTGCAGCGCGATTTACTGCCGATCGTCGAAGGCACGACCGTGCAGACGCGGAGTGGTTCCGTGAAAACCGATTATATGCTGTTTATCGCAGCAGGGGCCTTTCACCGAACCAAGCCTTCCGATTTAATGCCTGAACTTCAGGGACGTTTTCCGATTCGCGTGGAACTACAGGAGCTGACTCGCGATGATTTTCTGAGGATTTTAACAGAGCCGACCAGTTCAATCACAATGCAATATCAGGCGTTGCTGAAAACGGAAGGAATGAAGATCAAATTCGAAAAAGACGGCCTGGAAGAACTGGCAGAAATTGCGTTCCAGGTGAATCAGACGACACAAAATATCGGTGCCCGTCGACTGCACACGATTTTGGAGCGTCTGCTGGAAGAGGTCAGTTTTGAGGCACCCGATCTCAAAACGAAGAAGCTCACGATTGACGCCGCTTATGTGCAGCAAAAACTACATACCATTGTTGAGGATGAAGATCTCAGTAAATTTATTTTGTAAGCGGCATCGAGTTCGAAATCAAAAAACTCTCCCCGATCTAAATCTTCGATCGAGGAGAGTTTTTTTGTATTCATCGTTTTGTATCTTACTGGGAAATCAGAACTCGCCGATCACATTTCCATCGCTGATTCTTCCCAGATTTTCGTAAGTGGTGCCATCGAGATTTTCGCTCAAAAATCGAACCGCGCCATCGCCAAGCAGGAAATGGGCGCCCCCCGTGTGTCGACTGCTGAATGCCCATTCCCGGGTTCCGTTAATCAGCGCGGCGGGATGATTTTCTGTGAGCCAGACGACGGAAGCGGTTTTTCCGTTATCATAATAACCAACCCAGATGGCTCCGTTATAAGTAATACTTCCCACACGGCCTCGGGCGGTTTCTCCAATCATGACAGTATTGCTGGCACCATCGGTAATATCACGCAGGCGCGTATTGCTGTTCGACCAGAAAGAACCATTGCCAGGTGCGCTATTATGCGGATTGGAATTCACAGCATTGTTGGCGCCCCGGCTTCCATAGACGCCTTTATAGTTTGAAGTCGCATGCCCGCCTCGATCGGAATTCAGGTTACTTCCAGAATCAGAGGGGCAGCGAAAGATCGGAATCGTCGTTTTCGATTCAGTCGAAGGTGTGACGACCAGATGAGTACTTCGCACATTGAGTGCATTGTAGAGAGTCGCCTGTTCAATGAATGGAAGTAACATCGTTCCCCAGCCCCAACCGGGAAGGCAGCCACTGGTACTTGAAGAAGAATTGGCCTGACAGGTGGACGCTCTCGAAGGCTGAACCCAGCCTGGAGGAAAGCAGCGGTGGGTTTCATGGTAATTGTGCAGGGCGATCCCGACTTGCTTCAGATTGTTTTTACAGGTGCTGCGCCGGGCGGCTTCCCGGGCCTGTTGTACGGCTGGAAGTAACAAGGCAATTAGAATTGCGATGATGGCGATCACAACGAGTAATTCGATCAAAGTAAATCCGCGCCTTCGGCCCGGTTTTAACAGGTAAAACTGCATCAAGACTCTCCAAGGTGAAAAATGAGAATTAGTAAATGATTTCAATGTGTACCACCGCTGGAGTGGTAAATTGTAGGTGGCAGGCAGTCAGGCATTCATGATGGGAAACTGATATCAAGAAACGCCGATATGAGGGGACGCAGATGAAATAAACCGCGCGATTCAACATCACTCAATGGAGTAAACAACCTATTGTTGAATACCGAAAAGAGGCCCAATCTCACGGGAAAAAATGAAATATTCACAAAACTGTTGTATGATTAGTTTAATAATCCTTGATGCGTCCCGGAACCCCCGTCATAGTCAGTGAGTTTCAAAGAAATACTGATAAAATCGCAGGATGTTTTTCTGAAAGAAGACAGAGATGGACCAAGACTGGGAGTATGATGACGAGGATGAGTGGGACGAATCGGAATTCGATGACGATGATGTGAATGAGACGGTTGCCTGCTCAAATTGTGGGGCGGAGATTTATGAAGACGCCGTCTCCTGCCCGATTTGTGGCGAGTACGTCACGACAAATACGCACCCTTTCAGTGATCGCCCCAACTGGTGGATCACGCTGGGAATCGTCGGCGTGATCGCCACCATTTTGAGTTTAATCTTTCTGGTTTGAATAAAAGTGAGAGATGAAAATGCCGTTGGATCAGATCATTCTGGGGTCCCGCTCTCCACGTCGAAAAGAGTTGCTCTCGCAGATTGTTCCGGAAGCATCGATTGAAATTGTTCCGCCACAAGATTCCGAGGAAGCCGGTTTTGATCAGCTGAGTGATTTGGAATCGATCCGTCAAAGGCTGATCTCGATTTGCATTACTAAAAACGACGACGTTGATCGGCAGCTCAAACGGAGAGGGGCTACTACCGTTCCCATATTGACGGCAGATACCATCGTGGTCATTGAGCGACCAGATTCAGGCTATCACGTGATGGGGCAACCTCCCTCTGAACCAGAGTGGAAGCAGACGGTTCGTGACTGGTTTTTAGACGACTATGCAGGGAAGACACACCGGGTGATGACGGGGCTCTGCTTTCGAGAGGGGGAACAACTGATTACAGAAATTGCTCAAACGCTGGTGACCTTTCATGACCGGGATAATGTGGACCGCCATCTGGAATGGTATCTTTCCACCGAGGAATCAGTGGGGAAAGCCGGCGGTTATGCAGTCCAGGGGGCAGGCAGTGTCTTTGTGAACCGCATTGAAGGCAGCCTGTCGAATGTAGTAGGATTACCTCTGGAAAATGTACTAAGATTACTCAATTAAACGCCCGCGTGTATAGATCGAAGATAAAACCGTCTCATGTCAGTGATCAAGTGGAGTTCAACGGAATCTCCGGAAATACAAATTGGAAATCGACGACTCAGCTCACGCTATTTTCTGTCGCCACTGGCCGGATATACGCAGCATGCTTTCCGTGTCGCCTTACGTGAATTAGGCGGCGTGGGTTTATGCACCACCGATCTGGTGCTCGCTTCGCAGATGCTTTCTCGCAGCCGCAAAGCGAAAGCGTTGCTGAAAACGTCTCCTGAAGACAACCCGCTCACCGTACAGATTTTTAGCGGCATCGCGAAAGAACTGGTGATTGGCGCACGCTGGTTAGAAGAGCAGGGCTATAAAGCCGTCGATATTAACATGGGCTGTCCGATGGCCAAGATCAATGGAAATGGAGGTGGTGCACGGATTATGTGTGCTCCGGATGCAGCCTGTCAGATGGTGGCGGATGTCGTTGATGCAGTTTCCATTCCGGTAACTGTCAAAATGCGCCTCGGCTGGGATCGCGATTCCATTACCGCACCACTGCTGGCTCGAGAATTCGAAAAAGCAGGAGTAGCCGCGATTACGATACATGGTCGCACGCGCAATCAGGGTTTTGGTGGAACCGTGGACCTGGACGGGATCAGGCAGACAGTGGAAGCAGTCCAGCAGATTCCTGTTGTCGGTAACGGCGATGTCTGCACGGTCGAAGATGCTTTTCACATGAGGAATGAAACCGGCTGCGAAGCCGTCTCCATCGGTCGCGGGGCGATGATGGATCCGTGGATCTTTCGTAAAATTCAGCAGGCGGTTCAGGGAGAAGAACCGGTCTCAGAACCAACGAGAGAAGAGCAGCTTCAGTTTCTGGTGCGTCATTTTACTCTGATGGTTGATCAGCATGACGACTACGGATGTCTGTTGATCCGCAAATTTGCCGCCTGGTATGGTGCCCGGCTGGGAATTCCCGAAGATCTGGAAGATCGCTTGCGGCGGGTTCAGTCGATCGATGAATTTCATGATATCGTGGGACACATACAACTAAGGCATGGAGAGCGTGCCTCTTCCGTTCCCACAGCATTAATCAAAACTCCGAATGGTCCGGTGGAACGTTGGTAAATACACCCGTTGTAGTTGGCACCTGATTAAAAATAAAACAGCCTCTCTGAAGTCAGTTTTCAGAGAGGCTGTTTTCGTATTTAGAGTTGCTTGCTGGTATCAGTTACGGATATCGTGAGCACCGGCATTGTTAATGTCCAATCCCAGATCCAGCAGGAACCAGTCGTCTCCACGGGCAATGGCACCATACAGCTCATCGACTTCGCCATCGTTGAAGACGGTTGTGTCATCGAGCCTGATATTATTCACGCCAGCGGCTGTGTTGTCGACGCGTGTGCGGATATTTTCGACACGGTCACCGAATGGGTTCGCTGAAATCCATTCTAAATAAATTCCGAAGAGTTGTGCTAAACCGTTGTCATAAACGGTTGCTCCGCCGATCAGAATATCGCCGTTTGCTCCGTAGTTGGTATAAATCGCTTCGTTGTGGCCGCGAATAAAGTCAGATCCGTAACCACCAATCAGGATGTCAAATCCGTCAGGGCCACCTTCGAGGATATCATTACCGTCACCGCCGATCAGGATATCGTTCCCCCAGCCTCCCACGAGTCGATCGTTTCCAACTCCACCGAAGAACATGGATTCTCTGTCATAGAACTGGTCATCAGCAAGAATCTGATCATTTCCACCCAGACCCCAGGCATAGACGCCACCGGTGGGCTCAAAATAAGGCAGATTAGTCGATGGGTTGATAATAAGCACATGATTTATTTTGACTTGGATCAGACCGTGGTTCGTTTCTGAAATTTCAATAAGGTCATCTGCATTCGTTCCTGTGATAAACAGAGCTGATTGACCAGGACGGTTCGGGTCGGGGACTAATCCGACGAAGTTTTGTGGAACAACTGTGACGAGATAATCTTCCACTTCTCCATCCGCGGCGGCACCTGTTGCCGATAATCCACCGGCCGAACTCAAACGGAATCGGGCGGCAACCTGGCCGACAATGACTCCCCCGGGGAGTACGATCGAAACAGAGTTGCTACCGGCAACGACAGCATGGCTACTGAGAACCTGCTCATTGGCGTCCCAGGTTCCGTTGCCATTGAAATCGATCCAGGCATCAACAAAACCGCTGCCTGTTGAAAAGACCGTAACCGTTGATGCAGAATCACCGGCGATGATGGGGTTCAATAGAACTCCGTCATCATCGTCAAGATTAGCCGAAAGTGATTCCTGTCCGTCGACATCAGCAGTCACTCCCTGTCCCAGGAACAGCCCGTTCGCATTGATTGCGTGGCGGGCACCATCTTCTGCCAGCAGGTTCGGGAATGAGGCAGGAGCATCACCATAGTCGACACCGCTGTTGGTGACGATGAGAGCAGTGTCAGTAATTGTTTGCGGAGTCGTGGTTCCAAACGGACCGGCAAATTTCAAAACCTTACCCAGGTCAGTATCGACGACATAGAGGTTGTCATCTGGTCCAAAGGTCACGCCATAAGGCAGCTCGATGGTGGCTCCGAAAGTATAGTTATCAATAAAAGCGCCTGTAACAGGATCGAATCGGAGAATACTTTCGGTTGCACCATTGGCAACGTACAGCAAACCATCAGGACCGATGGTCAAACCGCGAGGATTCGCCAGCCCACCCGTTCCAGCGGCAATGAATGGTCCGCCAGGAACGACATCACCGTTCGAATCAAATTTCAGGATTTCATTGGTGTTGAAGCTGGCGACATACAGGTTGCCGTTAGAGTCAAAGACCATCCCGTAAGGTTTACCCATGCCACCTTCGTTAAACGAGACAAACTCTCCGAGGAAGTTACCGGTCAGGCCATCAAATTGCAGAATGCGATCACGGAGGAAACCGGTGTCGCCAACATACAAATTCCCATCTGGTCCAAAAGTAATGAATCTTGGTTCTACCAGTCCGCCACCTGAAGCGAAGATACCATTTCCGATAATCGCTCCGGTCTGGCCGTCATAACGCAGGATTTGTCCGGTATCGGAGCTGGCAACATACAGGTTCCCATCCGGCCCGAATACCATTCCGTTGGGAACGTCAATTCCGCCTGCTCCGGGAATCACAAATGAACCTTCAGGTGCCCCGGTCTGGCCGTCAAAGCGTTCTACTGTGTGGTCAGATCCGTTTGAGTTTTCAAAACCGTTGCTCACATAGAGGTCGCCCAATGGACCAAACACAATGTCGCGTGGGCTGTTCAATCCCGTTGCGACAAAATCACCCAGATAGTTTCCTGGTTGACCCTGTCCTGTATCTGCATCTTCGTAGGCTGCGGTGATGGTTTCACCAAACACAACTTCCAGAATCCCGTTTCCGGTAACAAGCGTACCGGGTGAGGAAACGATCGTTCCCACAAAAGTACCACCCGCTCCGGAGACTTCTGTCAAAGTCACCGTTTCAGCATCACCCCCGGATGATGTAACTTGTACGTTGACCGTGCCGGCCCCCAGTAAGTCACCGTCGGTTACAGTAATGGTAATTAAATTTCCGGCCTCATATTCTGCAGCATCAAAGGTGATGGTACCAAAGCGGGAAACCGTCAAGTCTAAACGGTAGTCTTCGACTTCACCGTCAGGAGCAAGACCTGTTACATCGAGTCCTGCCTGTGAGCTGTACCGGAAGCGGGCGAATGTTTCACCCACACTGAATGCGGCTCCTTGAGGAACAGCGAACTGAATTGTATGTACGCCCGTAGTCAGTGCTTCATCGACGATGATTTGCTCGCTGGAATCCCAGACGCCATCACGATTGAAGTCTATCCAGCCTTGCAGGAAACCATCGCCGGCCACTTCTACCTGAAGTGTTGAGAAGGCATCGCTGACAGAAATACCGTTGGAGAGGAAGACGATACCGTCATCGTCGATGCCATCCCCTGAGGCATCGAGGGTTGGAATTCCGTCAGCGTCTAAATCAATCGCCGCACCGAGTCTCAGGCTTCCTTCGAGAGTATGTCTGGCACCATCATCGGCAAGCAAAGTTGGATAGATGTCTGGTGCGTCTCCAAAATCACGACCAAAGTCGGCACCCGTTGATAATCCAAATGCAAGCGTGTTAACGCTATCCTGAGTTCCAGTGAATTCAAACAGGGAATCAATTCCGAAATCGACATCCACATCATCGCCAGTGCCGAAGAAGCCGTCCGGACCGAGGCCGATGGTATTCCCGAGGTTACCACCTGCATCAATGATTTGAGGTGGCGAAAAACTGAAGTTAAAGGTATGCCATACACCGAAGAAATGACCTGCTTCATGAGTGGCAATATTACCAACGGCAACACCAATCAAATCAACCATCGAGCTGGTAAAGTTGCGGATGATATTATTGAGAGAGTTCGGATCTGCCGGGTTGGTACTGCTGAGCAGGTCCAGCAGCACAACGGAATCTTCAGACGTATCAAAGTTTCCAACATCAATTGATTCTGCTCTGCCGATCGTTGGGATTCCAAATTCTGAAATCGTACCACCTATAATGACCCGACTGACATTTTCCTGACCAAAGGGATCTGCATGATCGCGGCTGTTTAAAATCCGAATACCGTAGTCACCGGGAATCATGGTGGTGTCGAAGTCACCATTATTTCCCACCATCCCAAGATCAGCAAAGTTTTCTGTGATGGTTGCCAGAATCGCATCAATCACGGCATCTTCATCAGCGGCAGTCAGTCCCCAGTCACTGAGAAACGAGCTCAACGGGGAAAGGGCTGCCGTACTGGATCCCAGAGTGTCATCAAAGGTAGACGGGTCGACTGTCGCGCCGTCAAAATCAATAAACAGCGTCTGGATGGCATCTGGACCCACCATTTGCGTTTCCAGTTGAGGACGGAAAGCCCTTAACTGCAGGTCATACAGGCCATAATCTCCGGTCACTGCAACAAAATATGTTCCGCTAACCGGGGCTACAATCGAAGCGGACGCATTTCCATCACCGGGAAGCGGACTGTCTTCAGGGTAAAGGTCCTCCAGGAAACGTGAAGATTCAAACATCAACAGGCCCGTGGGGCTGTATAATGACAGGGTTTGTCCTGCGCCATAAACGTTCGCGCCCAAAATGTCGCCAGCTTCCAGTTCAACCGCATAATAATCGATATCAGCAGCATTCAAACCGATGGTGAGATCATACAGGCCTTCAGAGTCTGCATTCGCACCGACACCAGTACCACTTGCTGAATCAAAGGGATCGGTAGGGCCTCCTGTACCAAAGCTACTGACCATGACGTAATAATCGCCGGTCACTGGTGCATCAAATTCCAGAAAACTATCCAGTCGAAATCCACTATCGTCATTAAATGCGACTAATGTTCCATCGCTGGCATAAATAGAAACCGTTGGATCCAGGTTAAAGAACTGGGTTGAATCTTCCACTGAAACGGTGATGCGCTGTCCGGCCTGGACATTGGAAACTTGGTAGAAATCAAAGTCACCTGAGTCAGTGCCGGCAGAACCTCCGGTACCATACGGGCCGTTTCCAAGCGTCGCACCCAGAATTCGAATTTCCTGGCCTGCTATCAGACCGAGATTATTTGCGAGTAGAATGGAGCCATCATCTTCAGGAAACTCACCGAAGAATGATGTAAATGCTGTATTGGCGAGAAAGCCAGCAAGATCGACTTCCGGATCGTCATTAGCACCCGTACCGAAGCCGGCAATCACCTGTGCATTCAGCGGGATATCGTTCGAGCCACTTGTTCCAATGATTTCATTTTCGTGGGTTGCAAACGCTAAAAAATCTTCAGTTGTTTGAAGATTGACGGGGTTATCCACTTGCCCCTTATCTTTGAGAGCAAGTTCTTTTACTTCTTCAGGTGCGGGGTTGTTTTGTTGATATTGAGCTTGATCAATTTCAGAAGGCAATTGCGCTGTTTGATCATTGTCTACTTCGCCAGGCAGTGCCACACTGATATTAGTCGTACCATAAATATTATCACTGTAGAATGGATTACTTGCTGAAAGCAGTGTCCTGTCTTCCAGGCACTCAACGATGGAAATCGTATTGGATAACGAGTTCACACGTTGTTTGCGCAAGCGACTGTTACGACCTTTGAGGAGATGGCTGAGGAGTGAACCAATTCGACCTGGCTGGTTACGACGTTTAGTTCTCGTAAACATCATTTGCATCTTTCCATATCATGCCAAAACGGGCAACTTGGGTTGATCTGAGTTGCTGGCTTTGGTGAAGTTGATATTTATAACTCTTATGTATTTAGTGACTTATGTTTATCGGAGTAGACCAGGATGGACTTGGAAAGCCATCTCGTTCACGTTAATTCAAATCCACCTGCTAAACTCTTTGTTAAAATAGGCAAATTCAAGACTGATTGTGCAGCAATAAAACTATGGATGTCAAGCAAAAGATCGAAAAGATCATCCGAAAAATAACGGTTGCTACTGGTTTTGCGGATGAATCAGAGGCTGACTCTTCTCTTCTGGACGTCTGAGATTTCAAATTCTCACCTGATATATGGGGATTTTCATTGGAAAAAGAGTAGTCCCTGTACTTTATGTTCAATTAATTCCATCAAATTCTGAATCGAGATATCCGCTGAAGAAATCATCCGATTCTTCATAGGAGGAGAGTTTCCGCTCACCCGGATCCAAAGCAGGCTCCATGAGCGTGCTTTCATGATCATGGTCGTAACCTAGAAGGTGGCCCAATTCATGCAGCAGAACTGTGAGTAAGTCGATTTGGCCCTCTGCTGGACTGAACAGAGATGCATCGAATATTCCCATGGTTGTTTGGTTGAATTCTTCATTCTGGAACGGAGTCGAATCAACAAACCACCCCCAACCAGCGGCATTCACATCAAGATAAATGGTACGAGTATCGGCGTTTGCTTTGGCGATTTGATTTCCTGATAGTTCGACAACCTCGATCTTTACATCGGCCAATTCTTCTGAAACCGAATCGCCGTGGGTTTCGGCCAATTGTTCTTTGGCCGCATTCAGAACCGGTTCAACAGTTTCTACGGTCAAAGATTGAGAAGTGGTGTCTTCCGAATTGATAAGCGAGGTGACAAGGTTATTTTGCTGCCAGATCTCATCAAAATTTGAGGGATAAAACAGGAATGTGCCACTTCCCTGAACCTTATTGTAGTTAGAAATCAAGAGAATCAGGTCGCGAATATTGACAGTACCGGAACGATCAAAATCAGCAGCCCAGACATCAGGTGCCGCAGTCGCCCCCGTACTTTTGTTGTAAACGTTAATGAATTGAACCAGATCCCTGAAGTCGACGGAACCATTGTCATCCAGATCGTATAAGGCGGGAACTAACGTCAGGTTGACTGCTGCCCCTTCGGTGACTGAGGCAGCACCGACTGACGATAACAGAGTACTGTTTAAGATTTGGAAGTTCAGATCAGCAACTGGCTCGATATAGTGCCCGTCCGTTTCTAACGGGACAGGCTTGACTGAGAGATGAACCCGAGCCAACAGGACGAGTGTTTCCGCTCCATAGCCAGCTTGGCTGGTTGAGGCACCTAGTCCGGTAATCATCCCTGTTACGTTATCAATCGTTGCCGTTTGATTCGCAGTAAAACCGGGGCCGTACTCGATGGAATCGGCAATCAAATATTGAGCATCAAAATTTAAATCGACCAAAGCCGATGAGATACCATTTTCAGATGAATTCGTGATACTCACCCAGATTTCGACGATGACCGGGTTCCACTCGTCAATGAAGTCCACGTTGGAAGGGAGCGCACCAATTTGGCCGGAAGACCCGACATTAGTGACACTTCGTTTCACTGTCAGGTCGGTACTCGCCAGGACGGACTCTGCTTCATAAGCACCGATATCAAGACGACTGGTTGAATCGTTATTCCCGTCAGCAACACGAGCGGAGCCTCTCTGATCTAAAGCTAAAGTGGGCGTAAAGGAATTCGGGTCGAATGCGGGGTCGCCTGCGTCAATCGCGAGACTGCCGGAAGAAAGAGCATGAGTTTGAGTCGACCCGCCATTATCGGCCAATGGAAGCAGTCCCGGGTCCTGGCCTGTGATGAAATTGGTCGTACTGAAAAGATCTAAGCCATCGGTATTTTCGATCAGACTGTATCTACCAAGTAAGGAGCCGACTCCATCGGCGCCATTACCCGATGCTGTATTGTCGGCAATAATCGAGTTGTTGGCTTCGATCGTGTTCATAATGAATTGAAAAAAGAGCCCGCCGCCATCCCCGTCTGCATGGTTTGCAGCGATCGTACTGTTATCGATGGTTCCACTCACCAATTCCAGGCGATCTAAGAAGTAAATACCCCCACCATTTTGACTGGCTGTGTTACCCGAAATCGTCGAATTCAAAATCGAGGTCGTTCTGGTACCGCTATAGATTCCCCCTCCGTCACCAAACAGGGCTTCGTTTTCAGAGAAAGTACTATTTCTGACTGACAGAGTACCCAGGTTTTGACTTAAGCCGCCGCCTGAACCAGAGCTGCGGTTCGCATGAAATGTCGAGTCGGTAATGCTGGTTGTGGTCTCATTGGCATAAATACCAGCTCCAGATAATGCACTCCCCGTCGAATTGCTGATGAAGGAAGAGCCCGTTACAGTCAGCAGCCCCTGATCTTGATAAAGTCCACCTCCGCTGCCATTAAAACCCGTATTATTGGAAACAACGCTGTCCGTTAAGGTGACATTTGCGTTCATGGCATAGATACCACCGCCAGAACCCTCGGCATCATTGTTGTCAAGTGTGGTCTGAGTGAGCGTGACCGAGCCGAAATTGCTGGCGATGGCACCACCTTCAGAACCGACAGAATGATTTGACTGTAATACAGAGTTTGAAATTTCAAGCGTTCCTGTATTAAAAATGGCCCCCCCCACACCAGACGTCGATTGATTGTTCAGCAGCTGACTATTCGAGAGCACTAGATGCTCTGCATTGTAAATCGAACCACCGTTATCATTGGTCTTGCCTTCGATTAAGATCAGGTTCTGCAAACTGACTAGAATCGTATTGGCTGTTATTCCATCGTCGATGTAAAAATGCCTCGAGGAATCACCACCGTCGAGCGTGCCGTCGATCGTTAACAGTGGATCTCCACTTTCTGTTGTTGGAGCAATGATCGTGAGAGAATCGGTAATTGTAAAATGTTGACCTTCCCCTCGAATCAATAACGTTTGGGGGGTGATGGCAGATGTGTCTTGATCGATAAACAAATTCGGAGCAAACATGATCGTATCAGGACCGTTTCCTGCTGGCACAGCAAACAGAGAAGACATATCTAGGTTTGCTGCCTGAATCGCCTCACTCAACGTCACGAATTGGTCATCGTTCTGATTATCAAGCAGTGAAGTCACCAGGATCACTCCTTCAGGAGCAATCGAAAATGTCACGGTGGCAGTCTCGGAATAAGCACCCAGATTGTCTTTCACTCGGTAAGTGAATTCATCCAGCCCCATATACGTCGAACCATTGGATGTAAAATTAATCTTGTTAGTTTCTGAATCGTAGGTGACTGTCCCCCCCCCGTTTTCTGGTTGCGTTACAATCTCGACCGTATATCCTTCGCCTATTACATCGAGAAGGGGGGAGCCATCATTGGCGGTATCATTCAGGAGAATATCCAATTCATCCGTGTCGCCTTGGATTACAAAAAAATCATCGTTGGCGACAGGAGGGTCACTCACGATAATCGTAACAAGCCCATAATCGACATATTTAGGGTCTGTAACGCTGTTGGGAATTTCTAATTCAACAGCAACTGAGAATTGATATACACCAGGGACTACGGTTTCTGAGAGATTGACCGTAAGTAGTCCCGTGTCTTCATCGAGATTCACGATCATTCCTGGTGGGATGGGGGCAGGAAGCTCGAATCCCTTTTGTGTGAGCCAGTTTGGTGGATGGTACTTGATCGAAGAATTTCCATTCTCAGTGCCAAGGTCAACGTCGATTGCAACGATCTGATATTGAATTGTTTCTTGTGGTCGAGCTTGCAGAGTCGGAAGATCTGGCAGATAAGGTTTGGCATTACTATCATCCGTGATGGCCGAAATTGTATCCTTCGTGGCGTTCACTTGAAACTGGCGCTGCGTAAGATTGCCATCCTGATCTTCGACTGTGACGGTGATCGTCGAGGTCCCGGTGGTGCCCTCGGCTGCCGTTAACACCAGAGTTGCGTTTTCATCGTCTGTAAAAACATCAACGGTTTCCATGGTAATGGTATAGTCGGGAAAGTTGGCAGTGACTGGTACTTTGCTAAGTGCATCACGCACCTCTTCCCCTTCGACAAGATATCCGAAGATCGTATTCTGAAAATCATAATTCCTGCTTGCACTACCCGTAATGATAAACCTGGAATTATTTAAATCGTCAAACGTTTTAGCATCTGTATCACCTTCTTGTTTGATATCCTCAGGTTTGAGTACCGTCAGCAGGCCAGATTGCACATGCTGCAGTTCGGGATGAAACTGGTCATCAAAGAATCCAAAACCAGAGCCTCCAAGTCCCGTGTTGAACGGGTCGCCTCCCACCAGTGATCCATTCAGGATGTTGTAAAAATCGAGTCCATCAAAAAAGTTAAGTTGTTCAGCGTGGTAGATGATATAGTCGGTGGCCTTTGATGCACGGCCTTCGAATAATTCAAAGACCATATCGCCGTAACCTGCGACAGAGATCCGCAGACTGCGGTTTCCCCGCAGAATTCTTGCCTCGATGTCCGGGTTACTCGAAACGGCGTCGTGAAAAATTAATCCGCCGTTATCCGGATCATATCCATCCAGCGCCACATGCAGGCCGGTCCCGGAAAGTAGATTCTGATCGGCAATTTCTTTCAGGAACGGACCATCTGAATTCAGAATCGCGACACCCGTTGCCGTGGATAAATCTTGCAGGGTATTGATCGTGCTTCCTTCGATCAACGTACCATCGTTGAGCCGCCAGATGGGACGCACCATTCCTTCTGTAATTCCAGCGATAGTAGCGTTCGAATTTAATGTGCGGTCCGCATTGGTCACATCAACAAAGTTTAAAAACTGCGCACCATCTTCCAGCAAAGCCTTTTGTTGTGTGGTATCCGCATCCCAGGCGGCGCCATACAGTGTGACATTGGCAGCAGTCAGTGCTTGTGCAAAGGCAACCAGATCCTGCCCGCTCAGCAGCGTTCTGTCTTCCAGTTTTTCCGTAGCAATCATCGGAGCCGTTGCCCGTTTTGATCTACGGTGGTGCTTGCTTCGTCGGGGGCGCCAGAGGTTGTCAACGAATTTTGAGATCATTTAA
Source organism: Gimesia alba (assembly GCF_007744675.1). NCBI lineage: Bacteria > Pseudomonadati > Planctomycetota > Planctomycetia > Planctomycetales > Planctomycetaceae > Gimesia > Gimesia alba. The sequence continues at coordinate 5,580,793 of NZ_CP036269.1, read as the reverse complement.
CTGGTGTCTTTATATAGTGAATTTGCTTAGTTGAAAATTTTCAACACTCAGACATGCCCCATTTGTATAGAGAAAAGCCTGACTGTTCAGTTAAAGATTTTAAATGGTGCGTCATACATAAAAAAACAGGTAAATTGGAATGTTTCCAATGTTTGCGATAATTGTGTGCTATGGGAGGACTGTTTGTGTTTACCTTAAGCAAAATAGAAACTGCATCGAAAGTGACGATTGGTTGCGATTAATCTAACATTTGATCCAGAAGTTCAGATTTTTATGTTGCTTTAAGTCAACAAAATATAACAACTTACATCATCAAAACCTTTTTGATGATACAGCAGCGGATTTGCAGAAAATCGTTTTGTTGTAAGAACGTTCATCGGTTAAAATAATCAAAGACGGTTCAGAAAGACGACACGTATTATTGCTGTAAGTATTTTCTGATAGAGACTTTAAGATTTCAGCGGCGATGTGGCCTCTGATAGAACTCACAAGAATTTCGTTCGACGTGAATTCTGTTTTCTTCCGTTACTTTTACATGGTTGGTCCGTCATAATTCTTGAGCCACTTTTGTTTGTTTTGAACCAGCATGGTTCGAGTGATCGTATCTGTTTTTGAGAGAATCCCAATGATCCTGGAGGCATTTTGAGCATCGCATCCCATAGTTATCATTGGATGAAAGGTGGTTTTCGCCCCAAGCAGTCTCGCTTGTCTCGCTGGAGTGCGCTAGCCGGTCAGATCATTCAGCGTTGCGAATCGCTGAAGAAGATGACCGATGATCGGCTGGAACGGTATTCACTGGAATTGCGTTGGCGTGCCAAATCGGGCGAACCATTGAAGAAAATACTTCCCGAAGCGTATGCCCTGGTACGAGAATCTGCCTGGCGTACGAAAAATATGGAGCATTTCCCGGTGCAGTTGATGGGGGGCATTGCTCTCTTCGAAGGCGGCATCGCCGAGATGCAGACCGGGGAAGGAAAAACGTTGACCGCAGTCCTGCCGGCTTACCTCCGTGCTCTGATGGGAAAAGGCTGTCACGTCATCACGGTCAATGACTATCTGGCACAACGTGACTCGGAAATCATGGGGCCGATTTTCAATAAGCTGGGGCTGTCTGTTGGCTGTATCACTTCAGATATGGAAGACGAAGATCGCCGCATTGCCTATGGTCTGGATGTCACGTATGGTACTGCGAATGAAATGGGATTCGATTTTCTCCGCGATCGCATTCGCATCGGAGCCAGCGCTCCCGGTCAATTAGAACAGGCCATTACAAATCATAAAGCATCAGGAAAAGAACCCCTCGTGCAACGTGGAAATTATTTTGCGTTAATCGATGAAGCCGACAGTGTCCTGATTGATGAAGCACGGACCCCTTTGATTATCGGGCTCATTCAGCCGAATGACGCTGCCTCGGTCAACCTGTTCCGCTGGAGCAACCGGGCAACACATCAGTTGGAATCCGAAGTCGATTACGTTTATGAACCCAAAAAACGGTCTGCTTATCTGACGGATCAGGGATGTCGAAAAGTCTTGTTGATGGCGAAACCTTCCTTGCTGGATTCGATTGATACCGAACGGATCTATAAACAGGTAGAACAATCTCTGGTGGCCCGGTTTGGATTCCTGAAAGACCGGGACTATGTGGTTGTCGATGATGAAGTCGTCATTGTCGATGAATCAACGGGCCGCATGATGGACGGTCGGAAGTGGCAGGATGGTCTGCATCAGTCAATCGAAGCACAGGAGCACGTTCCCATTACCGCCGCCACAGGACAGGCAGCGCGCATCACCGTACAAAGTTTCTTCCAGAATTATTCGCATCTGGCAGGTATGACGGGGACTGCCGCATTAGCGGAAAAAGAGATCCGGAAAACCTATAAAGTCTCTGTGACCTCGATTCCCACACATCGCCCCTGTATTCGTAAAGGAACTAAGCCGCGCGTCTTCAAAACCATGCAGGATAAACGCATGGCGGTGGTTGATGAAATTGAACTCATCAGAAAAAAACGTTGTCCGGTTCTTGTCGGAACGCCTTCCGTTGAAGCATCGGAAGCATTGGGTGATTTGCTGGCGATGAAAGCCATCCCGCATCAGATCCTCAATGCAAAATATCATGCACAGGAAGCAGAAATTGTGAAGAAGGCGGGGGAACCGTCGCGCGTCACGATAGCAACAAATATGGCCGGACGTGGAACCGATATTCTGCTCTCCGATGAAGTACGCGAAAACGGAGGCCTGCACGTCATCGCGACCGAGATGCATACCTCTGCTCGAATTGACCGCCAGTTGATCGGTCGTTCTGCCCGGCAGGGAGATCCGGGGCACTACCAGTTTTTCCTCTCTCTTGAAGATGAACTGCTGCGATGCCTGGAGCAATTTCAACTCGACAAAATTATCAAATCTGCCAAAGCAGATGAAAAAGGGGAGCTGCCGGGGAGTTGGATTTCCTTCTTCAATAATACGCAGAACTTCCTGGAGAAACTGCATCACAAACAGCGGCGTGATATGCTGAAGCATGAAAAGCACCGCATCGAAATGTTTCACAAAATGGGGCTCGATCCCTATCTGGAATGGACTGACTGAAACGGTTTATGTATTCGCATTCACAAACCGTGTTTGGGCATTCTTCCACGTGATCTGCGTTTCGATTTCCATTCCCAGGTCAGACTCTTTCAGCTTGTTTAAGCTCGAATCCAGATAGAAAAACGGCAAATAGGAACCGAACAGAATCTGCTGGTAAGGCACCTGTTTCATCAGTTTCTCAATCCCGCCGACTCCTTCGAGCATCGAAATTTCAATCGTCAGATTCGGGTTTTCAGTCAGGCTGGTTAAGTTCGCTCCTCTCAGCGATTTCATTCCATTCAGAATCGTCACTTGCAATTCATCGTGTTGCTTCATCAAGTCGGGTAATGCCTCGAACTTGACATCGGGAATACGCATCAAAGGATGCTGCGTCCGATCGTCTTCCATCCGCATCGCGATCTGCACAAACAGCTTTCGCTCTGCCGCCATCGCAAACAGTTTTTTTACCGCCGGATTGCTCAGTTGATACTCATGATAATTGGGATGCAGCCGCACGCCGGGCATCTTCCATTCTTCATGACAGGCGATCACATCATCTTCCCAGCCAGGTAGACGGGGGTTGATTGTTCCCACCGGAATCAGCAAATCGGGACCACTTTTTTTGCATTCCGCAACCAGTCTTTGATTCACCGCGCGAATATCCTTGTGCAGTAAACCGTCAAAGCTGCCGGCGAAGGCCTGTTGGATCTGATTCTGTTTCAATTTTTGAACCAGCTTCGTTGTTTCATCGTGCGGCAAGCGTCGGAACGGCCAGCGGGAGAGATATACATTCACGTCAAAAATCATACTTTGATCCCCTTCTCTTTCAAAATGGGGGTCAGCAGTCGTTTCAGATTCCCACCCAGAATAAGTCGTTTGGAAACTTCAGGAATGTCGGCGCCTTGAACCTTGGCGAGTTGTGAAGAAAAACTGCGGCCGCCGATATCGCTGCCATACAGCACGCGGTCGGCCCCCAGCGTTCGCACCGCCATTTCTGTGATTCCGGCAGTCGGATCAAATCCGCCAATCCCGGCGTACAGATTGGGACTGTCTTGAATCGCCCGCAGCCCCAATTCCCAGTCACCTCCGATATGTCCGGCGATCAACGGTGTATCCGGATGTCGTTTCGCCATCAGCGCCAGATCGCTGGGAGTCGATTCGCCTACCAGGTTCCCCCCGGTTTTGAACCAGGTATGCTGGTAAATCAACGCTTTCAGTTTCGCCGCGTGTTGAATGATGGGATCAATGGCGGGATCATTACAGCGCGCCGCCACCCACAATTTCACGCCGACCATCGGTCCGTTTTTCACACAGCGATCCAGTTCTTTGATGCTTTCGTCTACATACTTTGCATTGAGATACACAAAGCCAAACGCACGATCATGCCAGTGGCTGATTGCCTGCAGCACCTGATCGTTCTGCTCTCGAAATTGTTTGGGACTCGGATCAGTGAGAAAGGGCCAGCCCATAAAAAACACCAGCCGTTCCACTCCCATCCGGTCCGCATATCCCATCAACTGGGCGATGCGTTCATCGGCCGTTTTTCCATCCACCCCGGACAGGTGGCAATGTAAGTCCCAGATCATTGTTGATACTTTCCGCAATCAATTCTGTTCGGCGTTTAACGTGAGCGAGGCGGTCGAAGGGTGAGCATAATTCTGCCAGACTGTTTCTGTGCGCGGATGAGCCTGTCCATCGTGAACCAGAAAACGATAGTGGCTGATGTTCGGCTTGCCCGGTTCAATCCCCCAGTCACCCAGCGCACTGGGCGTAAACACCATGTAAGGCATCGAAGGGTGAATTCGTACCGGCTCAGGAAATCGAAAATTGGAAGGATGACTCAGAATGGTAAATCCGCTCCAGCCTTTTTTCTGATCAACGGTTCCCGAAATATCGCACCAGCGTGAACGATCGTGATTTCCATTCTCGCGCGTCTTGCCGTTCGATGTCAAAAACCGGCAGTTCTCTTTTGACCAGCCACGACCGCCGCGAATCGCCATCCCGCCATAATGGTACTTGGGGAGTTTGAGTTCACTCTCCGTAGCGCAACGGGCTTCTGAAGTAATATCATACAACCAGAAGTCCGGCTTTTTACCAGGCTGATTCCAGACCCGAATCGTCCACACTTCAATCAGCGCGGGCTTTTCTTCCGGGCCGGTCAGGTCCACGTGTTCCTGCTCTACTTTCAATTCTGCAAAGACGGGACCTGCCTGTTTCGAAATCAGCTTGTGAAAACGAACGCGGCCTTTTTTACTTTTGATTTCCCAGAAGTTCGTCGCCCGTCCTTCGAATTCCGCTTTGGTATAAGCCAGGAACTGACCACTCTGATGCGCGTGATCGGGAGGGAATTCGTCAGAGACAATCTTTCCGCCGGGCGTCCAGATCGGATGAATGTGGGCACTGCGTCCATAGAGCGGATCGAGTGAATCAGGCGCCGGAATGTGTTTATAGTTGTAATTTAAAACCGGACGCTCTCCGACCCGCATCTGGTACGCCTTCCCGGTATCTTTGATCGTGACCTTGTTTTTGACGTCAAGTTGCCCCGCTTTTAAATCAAACACCCGTTTGGTCCCAGCGGCTGTCTTGCCCGGCGGAATGAACCAGAGCCGATCTGCCGCCGATGGTCGCTTTTCAATCTGTGCGGGAATCTTCTGTGAATTCGAACCCGAAGTTTCCACAAGGTAAACCGCGTCTTGAGCCAACCCGGTTTCAGGCAGCGTCACAAACACCGGTTCATTTTCCATCGCCTGTGAATCGTTTTGGATGGTGATCTGGCCCAGCGTGGAATCGGCCGCATGCAGGGTAGCCGGAATTCCAATGAAACAGAACACCAGCATCAGTAATAAGAATCGAGCACAGTGGGGCAATGAATTCATCTGAATCTCTCAGGCAAGGGGAGAAAATCCTCGGCATGAGCCGGTAAATGGATCATCTCTATGCTACTCACTTATTGAAGGGACTTGCAATCTTACAAACGCCGATTGTGTAAGATCATCGGGAATGCCTCGGCGAATTCAAGTACAGTTTATGAGCTGTTCTGAACGAATTCCCGGGAACCGTCTCAGGGATACAGATAGAGCACAGGCAGATAGATCGGCTGTGGCTGGCAGGGGCAGGACTGCACAGGGCCGGGCTGTACCGGGGCAGGGGGAGTGGCCGGAGTCGTTTTCTTCGGCTGAGGCACTGGTGTCGGTTTGGGGGTAATTTGCTTCGCCAGAATCGTCTGGTCCCATACCTCTACATCCAGCGAAATATCTTGAGAAACCAGCTGCGCCTGCGATTTCACATTGCCGGGTTTGACTGCTTTCACGCGCGCTCGTAGCGTTCGTGATTCACCGGCTGCCAGTTGATCAATCTTCAGCGTCAGTTGACGTCCTGCCTCGTGTTCCAGTCCTTCCGGCAGATCCAGATCCAATCGGATCTGTTCCTGGCTCAGACGTCCCTGATTATGAATGATCAAATCGAGTGGGAAGACATCGCCCTCGCTGACGACTTCAGGCACTTGAACCTTAAGCTCAACTTGTGGATTCGAGATTTCCGTCGAACTTGCCACATTCGAAACCAGTTTGATTTCCGAATTCGTTTTCACGCTCCCCGCCTGATCCAGAAAGACCTTAACCTGCAGCTCGCGTTCTTCATCAGGGTCCAGTCTCGCAATCTTCCAGTGCAGATGATTTTGATCAACGTCCGCCGGCGGTGAGAGATCCACCAGGCTGGCGGCTGGGGAAATGGTCTCGTCCACACGCACATCATAGGCGGGTCTCGTCCCCCGGTTGGTGACCAGAATGGAATATGTCAGCAGGTTCTGCACTGTGCCTTGCTGCGGAACCTGTTTTTGTATTTCGATATCGAGCTGTTCTTCCGCTTGAGGGGCACTCACCCGTGTGAGCCGATCAAGCTGACTTCGGTCGAGTGGCTGCTCTTGCCCTACCTGCAGATGTTCTCCGCCGGGAAAGCGTTCGTGGTACAGTGTCGGGCGAATGACCTGTTGGGGCTGTGTCTCTGCGCGGGCCAGATCTATTAGGCGCCAGCTTTGATCAAACAGCAGTCGTTCTGATGGCTCAAGCTGACCAGGCACTTCCGTCGACGATGGCTGTGCTTCTACAAAAAACGCATCATCTATCGCCGGGTCCAGCAGCTCCCGTTCAATAATGAGAATTTTCTGCACGTCCATCACCAGCGAGGGAGCAGCCGTCGGCAGCTCAGGTCGCATTGGTGTTTCTTCACGTGCTGCGATTCCCGAAAAGGCATCGGTTAGTTCTCCAAACGAAACATACAGCGGCTCTGTTTCCAGTTCGACGACAGGCAAGGAGACATCCGGTTCAACGCTAACGCGTGTGTCGATTAACGTCGTATCAGGCAGACTGGCAACGACTTCCGGTTCAGGGGGAATAATGGCATCAGCCACGTTTTTAACATGATCCTCGGGCATCGCCAGTAACAGCAGTACGGTCAGAATGATGGCTACCGCACCAACTGTCGAAGCCAGCGACCATTCGGGATCGGTGCCATACAGCGACTTGAGTTTCTGCATCCAGACCGGGGCAAAGTCTTCAAATTTGAACGAGAGATCAAAGCTTTCGATCTCGTCTTGCAGATCGTCGCTGTCCCAGTCAGATTCGAGAGACGATCCAACCTCGGTTTCTTCCATTTCGCTGTGAATACGTTCCTCTGTCTCCGATTCGGAAGGCAGTGGTTCACGACGATTCAAACTCGAGTTGAGGTCATCTGACTCGGGCATCACAATATCAAGTCCGTTGAATTTGTTCGTTGCCGATCCTGGCAACACTTGTCTCAAAATGAGCGAAGGAAAGATACACAGTGCGTGAAAATTAGCAAAAACAGCCCATAAAGGGAAGTGCGATTCAATTTCCCCCTCCAATCGGGTATTTTATTGTAAAGATAGATAGATCTAGCAGACTGTGAAAAATCTGGTATTCTAAAATAGTCAACATTGTCATAGTAGAAATCGTCTGCGCAGAGGAACAGCATCATGCAAAATATCGATCGTCGTACCTTTATCAAAACCGCATCGGCAGGTCTGGTTGCCGCCCAGACCGGAATCAGTTTGAGTGCCGAGAAAACGCCCCCGGTGAAACTCCCTGCGAAAGTTGTTGACACACATACGCATTTCTACGATCCCACGCGCCCCGAAGGCGTCCCTTGGCCGAGCAAGGGATCTTCTCTGTATCGCACCGTCCTCCCGAAACATTTTATCGAATTGAAAAAGTACCAGCCGGTCAACGCGACCGTGATCGTGGAAGCCAGCAAACTGGTCGAAGACAACCAGTGGATTCTGGATCTGGCGAAAGAGAATCCGGTCATCATCGGCTTTGTCGGCCGCCTGACGCCCGGCGATCCCATGTTCCGCACGCATCTCAAACGCTTTGCGAAAAATCCGATCTATAAAGGCATCCGTGTTAATTACAATCTGCTCGAACCCGGCTTGTCTCAGAACCAGTTCATTGATGACATGAAACTCATGGCCGACATGGGACTGCAGGTCGATCTGAACGGCGGTCCCGTCACACTCGACGGTGCCCGCCGCCTCGCGGAAAAAGTTCCCGATCTGCGCATCGTCGTTGACCATATCGGCAACGTCGTGATCAAGGGAGAGGAAATCGATCCCGAGTGGAAACGTTATATGGAAGCCCTTTCCGATCAGAAACAGGTCTTCGTTAAAATCTCCGCACTGGTCGAAGGCGCCTCTCGTCATCGTCCGGACAACGTTCCCGCCGACGTGGACTATTACCGCCCCACGCTGGACGTGATCTGGAAACAGATCGGCGTCGACCGCATGATCTTCGGCAGTAACTGGCCCGTTTCCGAACGCGCCGCCGACTATGTCACGCTGCAGAAAATCCTCGTCGACTACCTGCAGGACAAAGGCCAGTCGGCTCTCGACAAAGTCTTCTGGAAAAACTCCAAACTCGCCTACCGCTGGGACAAATACCCCGGCGAGTAATAGAATTATGAGCGGAATGGCGCTAGCCACCGTTTTTGAACCAGCAATCGATTTGTGTCTAGGGTTTCTGCATTTGTGGAACATCCAACACCAGTGCATCAATATCTCCGGAACTGAATAAACTCGCTCTTGACGCCGCGCCGCATAAACGAAAACTGCTCCCTTGTGTGTCGCGCGCGCGAATGAGCACCATCGTTTCAGGTGAAAAAACGGCATGCTGAGATAATGAGTACTATAAAACTCGCTGGTTTCAGCCATTTTTCAAAAAATCGCGGGCTGAAACTTATGCGGGTCGACACACTTCGGCGCACTTCTGCGCCACTTGGGACGTCTCCCGTCTTCCATGGACAGCTGCTCGGCACAGGTTCCCGTACAAACAATTTCCATTTTCTGTTGACTCCCTCACGCCGTTGAAAAGAATCCACCGAACAAATCCGGGATCACGAAATCCCTGTCATGATGAAACAACATCGAAACGGGAAAATGACCCCAAGCTGGTGAGACTGTTGGTTTACCAACAGTGAGTATGACATGAGAGAGAATCCTACCAGATATCCCTCGGACGACCCCAGATAAACATACAGAACCGAAACACATGGCACGTCATTTCATTTGCTACCACGAAAGACACGAAAAGCACGAAAAATGATTCTGTGAATTGGTAGTAAACTACAAAAAACAGATGAGACTCAAATAAAAAAGGGTGGCACTGTTGGCTTGCCCAACAGTGTTTAGAGTGACTCAATTAATTTGATGCTCCCCACACTCATTTATTTGATTGGTTAGTTATTTTGAGTTTGAGTCTCAGACTAAACCTGAAATTGATGCGGGATGCAATCTTGTAAATTGACTCCAGCACGACTGAAAATGGTTTAAAATAAAAGGTGAATTTAGTAAGGGACGATTGATATTACCCTCACTGTTGGACGAGCCAACAGTGCCACCCAGCCGAACGAGGGAATCAGAGAAAACTTCGCACAACCTTCCGCATTCCACATCGATACCGCAGGCCGACAAATGGGAGAGCCTCTGCAATCCGTTTTTAAGTGCTTTCGATTTTACCGGTAGGAAAATCTTGAAGAGTTGAAAGAAGAGCATAATCCAAGAATGGAAAGCTTAAGGCGATTTCAAAGGATTGCCTTTTGTGTTCAATTCTTCCAGCTGTTTCAGTTTTTTCAGAGAATCAGGCAACGAGGTGAGTTGGTTATTGGATACGGTTAATTCAGATAACTCTTCGAAACAACCGAGTGAATCGGGCAAAGCGCTCAACTGATTATTATCCAGATTCAACACAGTGAGTCCGACCAGCTTCTCGAACGATTGAGGTAATTCCGTGATTTGGTTGTTACTGACATCTAATAGAAATAATTGAGTTAATTGACCGAGTGTCTCTGGCAGGGAAGTCAGTTGATTGTCGGATAGATAAATGTGTGTCAGTTGGGAGAGTCGACAAAGAATTTCTGGAAAAGCTGAAAACTGATTCTGTTCGATACGTATGTAATAAAGCCGCGACAGTTTTTCTATGGAGTCAGGTAAAGCAGATAGTTGATTATTGCTTACTTGCATTTCTTCCAGCTGTTGCAGTTCACCGATGGAATCCGGCAATGATGTTAATTCATTGACAGACGCTGCCAATGCTTTCAAACGGGTGAGTTGTCCCAACGAATCTGGCAAAGATGTTAACTGGTTTTCAAACAGAGAAAGGCTCTGTAACTGACTCAGTTGACCCAGCGATTCCGGTAATGTACGGAACTGATTCCGATCTATGTCTAATGCGATTAGTCGCGCCAGGTCTCCTATCGATTCTGGCAGCATCGTCAAGTGGTTGACGGAGACTCGAAAATCCTCCAGATGAGACAGCAGTCCTATTGAGTCTGGTAAGGAATTCAATAAGTTTTCGGTGACAGACAAAGCTACCAGATTACCAAGCTGGCCAATTTCTACCGGAAGTGATGTAAGATGATTTTCATTGAGAGAGAGACATTTTAATTGCGAAAGCTGGCCTATCGTTGTCGGTAGCTCAGTGATCTGATTCCCGTTTATCTCCAGGCACTTCAATTCAGAGAAATTGCCAATCCATTCCGGCAGGGCAGAGATCTGGTTTCCTCCCAGATAAAGTTCCTTTAATCGGTTGAGTTTTCCGATTGATTCAGGAACAGACGTTAGATGATTGGAGGACAGAATCAGTCGATTTAGATGCGTCAGGTTCGCCAGGGAATCGGGGAGTATTCCTAATTCATTAAAACACAGATTTAGTTCTGTCAGTTGGGTGAGTGCACCGAGCGATTCCGGCAACGATTTCAAACAGTTACCACTCAGGTCAAGTTCAGACAATTGAGTCAGTTCTGTGAGTGATTTCGGGATTTCTGTCAGATCCAGACCACACAGGTCAAGCTCTTTTTCTTCATCGATGATCGCCTGTTGAATGGCCTGTTCTGCTTCCTGATAAGCTTTATTATTTGACATGAAAAAATAAATTTCTGTTTAATATTTAAGCGTACCAGGATTTTTTCTGGTTCCATTGCAGGAGTGATCTGAGAAGGAATGTCACCAGGCAGGCACACAGGCACTGCCTCTACGACAACATCGCGCCATCCCAATTTCTTTAATTCGAAACGCTTTTGTTATTTGTCGGTTGGGTGGCACTGTTGGCTCGTCCAACAGTGGGTGTAATATCAATCGTCCCTTACTAAATTCACCTTATATTTTAAACCATTTTCAGTCGTGCTGGAGTCAATTTACAAGATTGCATCCCGCATCAATTTCAGGTTTAGTCTGAGACTCAAACTCAAAATAACTAACCAATCAAATAAATAAGTATGGGGAGCATTAAATTAATTGAGTCACTCTAAACACTGTTGGGCAAGCCAACAGTGCCACCCTTTTTATTTGAGTTTCGTCTGTTTTTTGTAGTTTACTACCAATTTATAGAATCAGTTTTCGTGTGGTTTCGTGCCTTTCGTGGTAGCCACAAAACTACTTCGATTGCAGTCCCGCTGTATTGACCGCTTTCACACGATACTGGTACTGCTTTCCGTTTTCCGCCGTCTTGTCGACGAACTGGAATTTCAACAGCGGCAGCACCGGCGTATCCCCGTAGCTCATCCCCTGAAACAGCGGGCGGCCGAAACGGTTGGTTGGCTTTTCGGGAAGCTGGCCGATCTGGTTGCCGTCCCGTTCAATTACGAATGATTGAATGCCGCTTTCGAAGTCGGTTGGTGCGGTCCAAGTGATGGTGCCCGTGGAAGAATCGACTTTGACGTTGGTCGGTGCCGGTGGCGGCGTGGTGTCTTTGGTGGCACCCGTTTTGACGAAGTCGAGCCAGGCCATCGCGACGGTCTTGTTCGGCAGCCAGACGGCGGTCGCTTTGTCTCCCTTGTATTCCGCAAAAGGAACCGGCGTCTCTTCGCTGTTCAGCGGCGCCAGCCAGCCATCGCTGACTTTGACGGTTTTCAAAGGCGCGCCCACTTTCTCCGGCAGACGCATTTGCAGGCAGGCGTTAAAGAAGGGGATCGCCAGATAACGCGAGTCACCGGTTTCGTGTCCTGTTTTAGGATCGGGGGCAAAGCCGATCGGGGCGCCTTTAGCGCGGTAGGCTTTAAACATCGCCAGGCTGCCATCCCAGGCGCGGCGGAAGCGTTCGTGGCCTTTTTCTTTCAGGCCGGGATTGGCCATCATTGGAATTTGCATCGCTGCTTCGGGAATTTCCGGAGCTGGGATTTCTCCCTTGGTCCAGTAGCCAAAGGCGGTTCCCGACTGAAACCAGATTGCGACAATCCGTTCGGGGTATTGCATCTGCATCAGGCTCGACCAGAACCCGCCCCCCGAATGCCCCCACAGACACCAGGGAGCCGTTGCGACTTCAGGGTGACCGGAGAGCTTCGCCAGTTTTTTCAGCGATTCGATAAAGACTTTGTTCGAGCCGTTCCGAGGATCACACCACAGGCGGCAGTTTTGTTCTTTGGCCTGATGAAAGCTGGGGCCGAGCAGGGCACAGTTGTTTTTTCGCGCCAGTTCCTGCCAGTGTAGATCGTGGGCCGCGGTCACACTCCCCGTACAGGATCCTGAACCACAGCCGTGCTGATGCACGATAATCCCGCGGACTTCTTTGAGACCTTCGGGAATCCACAGCGTATAAGTCACGCCAATCTGCAGCTGCCCTTCTTTCGGATCGGTGGGCTGTTCGTAGGTCGTGCTATAATAGGGCGGCTGAAACGAAGCATCGACTTTCGGCAGTTCCAGCGGTGCAATTATTTTGGTTTCTTCCGCAGCGACAGGACAGATCAGCGTCTGTATCAGAAACAGGAGGGCGAGGGCAATCAAAGCGGCGCGTGATTTCATGGTTGTAATCCAGTAATAAAAGACCGGGGTGGGTTTCAGTTTCGATGGACATTCAGTTTACGCAATGATGCGTTTGCATGCCAGTTAGTGTTGCTTTATTCGAATGAGTCCCGGGAAAAGAAAGACATCAACATGTGCAGTCAAAAATGGAATGGGAAGGAACCGGGGCTAACGCCCTGCGGCTAATTGGGAACGTCTGACTGCTTGTTGCGGCTCATCCAGTACAGAGGTATGCCGATCAGAATGGGGATCACTCCCAAGAGCGTCAGTCCCCAGGCATACATCAGGCTGGAATACAGCATGTAAATCGAGGTGCCGCAAAACAGCAGCGGCGTGATAGGGTAGAGGGGCACGCGAAACGGGCGGTTCAGATGCGGGAGTTTGAACCGCAGCAGAATCAGACTCAGCCCCGTCAGCAGGAAGAAAATCCAGAACAGGGGCGCGGTCGCCGCCAGCAGGGTTTCAAAGCCGCCCCCATACATTTTCCAGTCGATGATATCCCAGTTCAACAGTTTGAAGGGGAGTTCCAGCAGACTCTGGCCGGCACCGGTGCCAACCAGAACAATCATGGCAACCGAAATCAACCCCTGCGTGAGTAGTGAGTATATCGGGGCGTTCACGCGATGATTCCACCGTGCCAGCATCGCGAAAAACCGATGATCCATTCCCAGACGCACATTCACCCGCGAACCGGTCAGGATCAAGCCGTTGATTGCGCCCAGAGAGGAAATCATGATGATCACGCTGATCATTTTCTGTCCTGGATCTCCCCAGGCATTTCCCAGCAGAGTGGCGGCCGGTGTGGGGGAATCGAGCAGACCCTGATAACCCAGCCCGAACAGGTACGCAGCGTTGATCAGCAGATAAATCACCAGGATGCCGATCGTGCCGACCATCAGTGCCCGCGGAATATTTCGGCCCGGCTCTTTGACTTCCGCAGCCACGAACGCGGCGTCATTCCAGCCGCCAAACGCATACAACACGAAAACCATCGCCAGACCCAGGTTGGCTCCGGAACTCGACTCGCCGACGACTGCTTCGGGCGCTGGTGTGGTGTTTGTTATGCCGAGGTAGATGCCGGCTCCGGCGATCGCGGCCAGCCCGATAACTTTCGCCAGCGTCAGAATATTCTGCGCCCATTTACCAACGACCAGCCCCAGCAGGTTTAAGCCAATCAGGATGCAGACCGAGAAACAAGCCAGCATTACCATCCAACTGTTGTAGACCTCGGAATTTGGCCCTTGTAAAAGTAAAAACGAAACCGCGTAGTCTGCGAAGACATACGACATGATGCCGATATTGGCCGGGTTGATCACGATGAACTGTGCCCAGCCAAACAGAAAACCGGTTCCGCTGCCGTATGTGCGCGAGAGAAAGACATAGTCTCCCCCCGTTTCAGGGATCGCAGACGCCAGTTCGGAATAACAGAGTGCGCCGGCCAGCATCAGGAGGCCTCCCAGTCCCCAGACGACAAAGCCCGCTTCGATGGATCCGGCAAAACTGAATACCGCGCTCGGCACTTTGAAGATCGAAACGCCGATCACAATTCCGATGATGATGTTGACCGTGTCCCACAGGCTCAGCTTTTGCAGGTAGCGTTCCGTCGATTCAGCCACTGGCTCTGGTTGATCTGAAGACATAGCTTGTCGGGTTCCCGAAAAGGCTGATTCTGAAAAGAAGTGCTACTCCGGATCAGTCCGGTGATTGGCCGACCAGAGCCGCCACTGGCATGGTCCAGATATCCAGCGTCTGTTCCGACTTGATCTCGAAACCGGCATCTTTCAGCAAACCAACGGCATTGATGGGCTGGCAGTCGACAATATGCGGGAAGTGCTGATGCATCCACTTGTAGGTCTTTTCCAGAACGCTGTCTTTTTCTCCCTCTTTAGGCAATGCCATCGAAACCACGCCCAGTCGTCCTTCCGGTTTCAGCACGCGTCGGATTTCCTTAAGCACTTCCGGAATCGTCTCCAGCGGGAACAGTTCCAGGGTAAAGCTCATACTGACGACATCAAACGTGTTCTCGTCGAACGGGAGGGGCGGCGTTATTGCGACAGAGAGTTCGACGCGATCGGCCAGCCCCGCTTCCGCGACTCGCTTTTCAGAGACCTTTTTCATCCCGTCCGAGATATCAACTCCATAGACTTTGCCCGATGCTCCGACCGCTTCGGCCAGCGCCACCAGGGAGTGGCCGGTGCCGTAACCGATTTCCAGAACGGTCTCACCTTCTTGAATCGCCAGTGCTTTCAGACCCTTTTCGCGAGCCACGTGCTCGTTGGAGTCGGCGATTAAGTCATAGGAATGACTGATACGATCGTAAAAAGATTTGGTGAGTTTTTCGTCAGAAGTACTCATGGATGCGTTCTCCGGAATCAAAGGTGAGAGTGTAACACCTCGGATTATAAATCGATCAATTCTCGGAGAGAAGTTAGAACCATGAAAACAATTCGAAGTTCATCAATTTGCAAAAGCCGTTCAGGAATTCAGGTAGTCTGTTTCAGAGCCGGGCATCCGGTTTTTAGGGAACAGAAAATACAACTTCTTCAAAACCGGGATTTTTAGAATTCCTTTCATTGCCGGAGCATGCTACAACATAGAGATCATACAATATTCATTTACGAATCGTGATCGCAGGCGAAGGAATGAGCCTGCTGAGATCGTGTTCCATATTTAAGGAGGGAGCAAGAATGCGAAATGTATTGGCTTTGGTTCTGGCCGGCGGTAAAGGGACGCGTCTGGAGCCGCTCACCCGGGATCGGGCGAAGCCTGCGGTTCCGTTTGGAGGCGGATATCGGATTATCGATTTCACTCTTTCCAACTGTATTAACAGTGGTTTACGTCGGATTCTGATTCTGACGCAATATAAAGCAGCCAGTCTGGACCGTCATATCAATTTGGGCTGGCGGTTTCTCTGCCGCGAGCTGAATGAATTTATTGATGTTCTGCCGCCGCAACAGCGGATTGATGAGCAGTGGTATCAGGGAACCGCTGATGCCGTCTACCAGAATATTTACACCATCGAACGGGCCCGCTCGGAACATATTTTGATTCTCTCCGGCGATCACATCTACAAAATGGATTATTCCAAGCTGATTCGGGACCATAAGGAATCGGGGGCGGAAGTCACCATCGGCTGTATTCCCGTCGATCGTACCGAGGCGACTCAGTTCGGTGTGATGGGCGTTGATGAGGATATGCGGGTCGTCAAGTTTGAAGAAAAGCCGGTTTCACCCGCACCGATGCCCAATCATCCCGATAAAAGTCTGGCGTCGATGGGAATTTATGTCTTCAACACGAATTTCCTGTTTGAGCGTCTCTGCTACGATGCGACTCAGTTAGACAGTTCGCACGATTTCGGAAAGAATATTATTCCCTCCATCATTGATGATCATCTGGTCCGCGCGTATCCCTTTCAGGATAAAAATACGGGCGACGGGCATTATTGGAGAGATGTGGGAACGATTGACGCCTTTTACGAGGCGAATATGGACCTGGTCTCGGTCCACCCGCAATTAAACCTGTATGACAATACGTGGCCCATTCGTTCCTACCAGCCGCCGGAACCACCTCCTAAGTTTGTGTTTGCCCAGAGCGAAGGTTCTAAGCCTCGCGTAGGGCAGGCGGTGGACAGTACGGTTTGCCCGGGGTCGATTATCTCGGGAGGCCGTGTCAGTCAGTCGATTATTTCGACCAACGTGCGCGTGAACAGTTGGGCGGAAGTCGATAATTCGATTTTGTTCTCCGGCGTCAATGTCGGCCGTCATGCCAAAATTCGGAACGCCATTATCGATAAGGGCGTCTCCATCCCCAAGAATTGCGAAATTGGCTATGACCTGGAGCAGGATAAGAAACGTGGGTTTACCGTTTCGGAATCGGGTATCGTGGTCATCGGCAAGATGGATGGATTCCCCGGCGAAGGGTAAAGCAAAAAAGCAAGCCGCGGAAGCATCTAAGACAATAGAGATGCTTCCGTCGGGCTATGCGCATAAAAATTCCCGGAAGCAGTAGCCCAGGGGGGGGAAGGACTTGTACTACTTCCGGGAGGCGATTGTTCGCCTTTGTATTTTCTGTTTCTTGATTGATTCGAGCCAGCTGACAGATTGCTTTAACTGCTTCAAAAGATCGATGCCGCAGCTTCCGTGCTTTGGGCATTCGATCTTTCCATTGAGAGAATAAAATCGCTCAACGGACACCGGTATTTGCTTGAAGGTTGAAAAAGGAATTGATAACTGTCAATCTGAGGTGTGATGTTATCAGGAATTGTTTTTTCGAAGTTTGTCAATCAGCGTGATTGCTGATGGTGCGGGGAGAATAAATTTTCAATCTGATTCGGTCAACCCCAATCTAAAACGTTTTTTAAAAATGATTTCTGAAAACATGATCCGCGTGTAAATTTTTCAAAAAGCGACTCCAACACAAAACAGGAAAGGTTCTGGCATATGCTTTTACGATTCGTTTTTCTTGCAACCCTGTTGTGCTGTCTGGCCGGGTATTATTCCCCAGTCTCCGAGGCGGCAGAACAAAAACCCAACATTATTTTTATCATGGCAGATGATCTCGGTTACGCCGAACTCGGTTGTTATGGTCAGACGAAAATCAAAACGCCGCACATCGACAAGCTGGCGGCAGACGGAATGAAATTCACCCAGGCATATGCAGGTTGTATGGTGTGTCAGCCTTCGCGGAGCGTGTTGATGACGGGGCAACACACGGGGCATACCGCCGTTCGTGCCAACGATCTAAATCAGCTGTTGTATGAAGAAGACAAAACCGTAGCCGAAGTGTTGAAAGCAGCCGGCTATGCGACGGGCATGTTCGGCAAGTGGGGCCTGGGTTATGCAGGAACGCCTGGACAGCCTCTGAAGAAGGGCTTTGATACCTTCACCGGTCAATTACTGCAGGTGCATGCTCACTTTTATTATCCCTTCTGGATCTGGCACAACAATGAAAAACGGATGCTGCCGGAAAACGAAAATAATCAGCGGGGCACCTATATCAACGACCTGTTGCACGAAGATGCGATGAAATTCATTCGCAAAAATCAATCGCGCCCCTTCTTCGCCTATCTCCCTTACATTATTCCGCACGTCGAACTGGTGGTGCCGGAAGAATCAGAGCGTCCCTATCGCGGGAAGTTTCCTAAAAAGCAGATTCTGGACCCGCGTCCCGGCTATATCGGCTCGGAAGACGGCCTGACGACCTTCGCCGGTATGGTTTCACGTCTGGATGATAATGTCGGCGAACTCGTCGCGATGCTGGAAGAACTGGGCATTCGTGACAATACTTTGATTATCTTCACCTCTGACAACGGCGGGCAGGGGGGAACCTGGAAAGAAATGACCGATTTCTTTAACGGTAATGCACCACTACGCGGTCACAAAGGAACGATGTACGAAGGGGGCCTGCGGGTGCCGTTCATCGCCAGTTGGCCGGGTAAGATCAAACCGGGAACAACGTCCGACCTGCAGATCGGCTTCTGGGATATTCTGCCTACCTTCGCACAAGTGGCGGGGACCAAAGTGCCGGAAGGCATTGACATCGATGGCATTTCGTTTTTGCCGACGCTGCTGGGGAAAGGGACACAGGAGAAACAGAAATATCTCTACTGGGAATACACGAAGGATAAAATCCGTTCGCGTGCCCTGCGGAAGGGCGACTGGAAAGTGGTGCAGAATCGCATGAATCAGCCGGTCGAACTGTATGACCTCAGCAAAGACATTGGCGAGACGAAGAATCTCGCCAAACAGAATCCGGAAAAGGTCAAAGAGTTGACCAAAGTCATGCAGCAGGCTCATACAGAGCCGCGTGATTTTCCTCAAAACTTGAAGCCCATCGGCATCAAAGGCTATGTGAAATAGAGCTGTTTCCGGCAGTCAAAAATAAAAACCGCGGCCTGATGAACGGGCCGCGGTTTTTTTATGTCGTCTGATTGAATTCAATCAGGGTATTAGTTAGCCAGATCCCACCACCAGCGACCTACGGGCAATGCAGGAGCCTTGGATTGCGTGGAGACAGCGCCGACTTTCGGTGAGACTTTCAGGTTGTTCTGGTTTTTGACAACCGAGCCAGTATCGACGCGAACGCCGCCTGCGACCTGAACGACAACGTCTTTGCCGTTGAACACCCGGTGATTCACAACGGTTTCGACGGTGTGAGCCGGTTCGAATTCAGCAGGATGATAAGCACCGTTAGAAGCGAACGCGGTCATTTCCCAGTCGGCACGATCAGCCAGTTGTTCATTCCGCATCAGAGCAGCTACGAGAGCCAGGTCAAAAATGTTCTGCAGGTCGGCATATACCAGATCCTGTTGTGCCAGTTCCTGATAGTGTTTTGTGAAATTGGCAGCGAATTCCCGGTTCAGCTTTTCAGCCTGACCAGTCTGCAGCCGTTGACCTTCTTTGGTTACGATCTGATTTTCAGACTGACACAGAACGGAGGAACCAACCACCTGATACGCGGTCCGTTCGGCGTTGTGCAGGACGGAATCGTACTTCATGGTCAACCACCAGCGGAGGGCTTCCAGGTTTTGTGCTCCTTTGTTGTTCTCTTTTGCCAGCAGATCAAAGTAGCTGGGGATATTTTCGCCAGCATCCATTTTTCCGATGCCGATCAGCTTCATGCGGTAGTCGGCTTCGATCAGGACGCGGGCGACGCGTGAGGTATTAGGAACGCCGTACAGGGTGATGTCCTGCACGCCGAGCTTTTCTTTCAGTTGACGAGTCCAGCTGCGAACGCCGGCTCCGGCACGCAGCGGGCCGCGTGCATTGGACTGAGCGACGAATTCTTTGACGCGGGCCAGTCCTTCAGGACGAGGGTCAAAAGAACAGCCGAAGATTTCTTCACCTTGATTCGAGAACGTACGCAGGACAGTCACGAGGTCGTCCAGCTGCAGGACAGGGCGGCCGCTTTCCACGCCGACTGCCAGTCCCTGTTCGTTGTAGATCCAAGCTTCTGCCGGACCGGCAACGACAACTTCGTTTTCTTCCGGATAAACAAATACGTATTCAACTTTCGTCAGTCCTGCCAGCATCTTCATCGTTTCGACAGGAGAACGTCCTTCTTCAATCAGCTGCTGGACTTCTTTTTCCAGACGGGTCAGCGAAACAAGACGCAGTTGACTGTTCTGAGCCACGTTTTGATTCAGGTCGGCTTCACGGGCTTTAATTCCCAGAGCCGCCAATCGACCGTTGAGTTCCTGTTTGCTGATGTGGTGCAGCAGACCGTTGGGATCAACGCGCACCCCACTGTCAAACTGTCGGATCGATCCTTCACCTTCACCGGTGTCTTCCCAAAGTCCTGATGTCTGTGTCTGAATCAGTTCAATCAGCTGAGTAAAGTCAGCCAGCTGTGATCCCCCGGCCATTGACATGGCTTTGGTGCGTTCGCCCATGGCTTTCGTGCGTTCTTCTGCCAGTGGAATCCGATTGATGGTTCCCAGGGCGGCGACAAAGTCACCCGAGTTCAGTTGAGCTTCGACAACCATTCGCAACAGTTGTGTCCGTTGGTGAAGGTTCTCAACCGTTTCAGCCACTTCAATGGCCTGACCGAATTCACCGGCTTCTAAATGAGCGGCGACCTGTTCTTCAGGAGCGACGCGCGGTGTTTCGACGACAGGTTCCGTCTGCACTTCAGGAACCACAGTCACTGTTTCTTGTTCTTCCAGAACAATCGGCGATTCTTCTGGAGCTTGAATTTGTTCCGGAGTGTTTTCTACAGTCACAGCCGGTCGTGGTTTGACCAGATAAAAGGTGACTGCCAGAACGATAGATAAACAGGCGACTGTTGCCAGAACTGAAACAACACTGGAGCCTACTCGAGGGTTTTTAGGGCGCATGGACGCTCTCCGATTGGGCACTTATGACTAACGGACTATCTTGCGGTTCGTATGTATACTTTCTGCAAGATCGGGAAGTTATAGACTTTAGGTCTAGGATCGTCCAACTTTGCCCCAACGTCAAGCGTAATCTTAAATTTCTTGGCCTTCCTATTTCAGCTCAGCTCCGAGATCCAGAGAACAGTTACAAGTAGTAGAATAGAAACACATCGTTCAAAATCTGTTACGCCGTCCAAAACCTTTGATTGATACAGAGAGAATATCCGTGCCAGAGCTACCTGAAGTCGAAACAATGGTTCGCGGCATTCGCGAGGCGGTCGAAGGCCGTCAGATCACTGAATTTCGAAAATGCCCCTGTTCCTGTAAACCGCTGACGATGACTCCTAGCTTTAAAACCATGCAGACAAGGGCTTTAAATCAAACAGTGATCGCCGTCAGACGACTTGCCAAACGGGTCATCCTCGATCTGGAAAATGAGAGCTCCTTCGTCATCGAACCTCGGATGACTGGACTGATGCTACTATCGGACCCGCCCGATGTAGAACACTTGCGCCTGGAGTGGCGATTGAAAAAAGGGCGTTCCCAGCACTCACTCTGGTTCTGGGATCGCCGCGGTCTCGGAACGGTGCGGCTCTATCGCAAAGCGGAATTAAAAACCGCATTAGGACCAGAAAAACTGGGTCCCGATGCCCTGCTGATCACGTTGAAGGAGCTCAAGCAGCGTTGTGCGGCAACCAGCCGTGCGATCAAAGTCGCGTTATTGGACCAGAAACTGGTCGCCGGCATTGGAAATCTGTACGCCAGCGAAATCCTGCATGTGAGCCGAATTCACCCCGAACGCACCGCAAATCAATTAACAGATTCAGAAATTAAGACGATGCATCAAGCCATCAAACGCATTCTCAAAACCGCCATTCGCTATGAAGGTTCGACGCTGGGAGATGGGACGTACCGGAACGCCTTGAATCAATCCGGCAGCTATCAGAATCAGCATCGAGTCTACAGTCGCGAAGGAGAGAGATGCGGATCCTGCAAAGGGGCAGAAATTGTGCGCATCGTTCAGGCACAACGTTCTACGTTTTACTGCCCCTGTTGTCAGGTGGTCCAACAATAGTGTTCTTCGCTGGCGATTTAAGATAGAGACAGGAGTGGCTCTGGTGAACGTTCCTGCCAATATGAAATCTGACAAATTTCAATGAATTGCAGTGAGATTCTCAGAATCATGCTTTTCTATTCCGACGCTTATGGCTTAAGATCAAAGGGTATCAGGCGCAAGTCCCTGCTCTCTTTCTGATCCATTGGTTGATGGAACTTCATGTCGTACCGTGCTTTCAAAAAACTGTTGGGCGAAACCAACCTCGAACGGAAGTGTCGTTTTCTGTTTGGCGGCGGTTTAATGGTACTGATTACCGCCAGTTTTTCATTGAATACCTGGTTGAACAACCAGGTGCTCGACGACCAGAATATCACGTCTGCCCGTTTACTAGTGGCGCCCATTATTCTGGAAAAGCATTGGAAGTGGTCTGAGAACGATAAGAATTACAAAGACCTGATTGAGAAAATCGTTCAGTCAGTAAAATCAAAAGATCTCGGCGATTACAGTTGGGCCGTGTTTAAACCCAATCCCTCTGATGCCGATTCCAATGAGCGTCCGATTGACAGTGCCGGTTACGAAGCGCTGGAACGCATCAAAGAAGGCGAGACGGAAATCTTTTATCAGGATGAGACTGAGGGACGATTTCAGTATTACAGCGCGATCTATGCTTCGGAGTCCTGCGTCGACTGTCACCGACTGCACGACGATCCGAATTTACAGCTCGGCGGTCTGATCGGGATTGTTAATATCCGCTTTCCCTCTCAGAAGGTAGAGCAGGCGTTGAACTGGAACAAAGCGATCAACCTCGCTTCCGCGATCGTGACCGCCTTTCTGGCGATGCTGGCTGCCTATGCGATTGTACGATATGTGATCGTGAAACCGGTCTTGCACTTAAAAGATGTCAGTGACGAAATTGCCCACGGAAACCTCGACTTAAGAGCCGACATTCGCACGGGAGATGAATTCGAAGAACTGAGTTACGCGTTCAACCGCATGTTGCGGCACCTCGTCACCGTGCAGGAAGAATTGCGAACTGTGAATACCGACCTGGATACCAAGGTCGATGAACTGGCGCAGGTCAACTTGCGGCTGTATGAAATGAACAAACTCAAAGACGAGTTTCTGGCGACGATGAGCCATGAGCTGCGCACGCCGCTTAATAGTATTCTGGGTTTCAGTGATTTGCTGGCGAACTCCAAAGATCTGGGAGAGAAACAGAAACGCTACGTGGCCAACATTCAAATGTCTGGCAAAAATCTGCTCGCCCAAATCAATGATGTTTTGGATCTCGCCAAGATCGAGAGCGGCAAGATGGAATTGCAGCTTTCTGAAATTGCCATTGCCGATCTGATTGAACGCCGGGTCGGCACGATGCTGCCTCTGGCCGATAAGAAAAACATTGAAGTCACTTCGGAAATCGACCCGAAAATTCCGATCCTCTTTCAGGATTCCGTTAAGATTCAGCAGATCCTGAATAACCTGATTTCCAACGCGATCAAATTTACGCCCGAAGGGGGTCGCGTTCATGTTGCCGCAACTCTCTGTGAAGATGATCCTGATATGATGGAACTGGTTGTGGAAGATACCGGCATCGGGATTCCCCTGGATGAGCAGGAACACATCTTCGAAAAATTCCGCCAGGGCAAGTCGTCTCCTGAATCAAGAGACGCGTTAACCCGTTCCTATGAAGGGACCGGCTTAGGGCTTTCCATCATTCGCGAGCTTTCGAAGTTACTGGACGGCGAAGTCTTTCTGGAAAGTGAGTTCGGCCGCGGGAGTAAATTTACCGTCAGGCTGCCTGTGAAGATGAGTGTCGACCAGGAGCATCTGCTTTCTGATTTGAACGATACTGCTGTAGGCATGAATCGCATTAATACCTCAGATCTGGCCGAGTATGCACAGGAAAAACTCGCACAGAACAAACATTCTGAGACGCGCACTCCTTGAAACTGCCGTAAAGAGACTCTACCCTTTGCCTTCTACCCGGCGATTGCCGTTCTTCTTATTCGTTCCCGTTGTTGACTCAGGAAGTGAATTCTGTGGCTCTGGAGTTGAAAAATCCTCATAGTGTTCTGGCTGCGCTGCAATCGCGGCCCATCGATGTCACAGAGATTCGGCTTTCAGCGGGTTCCGCACAGGGGAACTGGGGGGATGTCGCCGATGAGGCACGCAGCCATCGCATTCCCGTGGTCATCAAGAAGTCGGCTCCGCAGAAGATGAAACGCAAGCAATCGGAAGAGCAGGGGCGTCGCACCGCAGGTTCCGTTGCGCTGGTCAAGCCGCGTACGCCTTCTTCACTGAGAGAAATCTTTGCAGGATCGGAAGACGGCACGGAACTGAGTGGTCTCTGGCTGGCGCTGGATTGTATTCAGGACCCGCACAACATCGGCGCCATTTTTCGTACGGCTGCCTTTTTTGGTGTGCGGGGCATTGTGCTCACGAAAGATCGTTCGGCTCCACTGAATGCGACCGTGTACGATGTCGCTTCAGGCGGAATGGAAGCGGTTCCGTTTGCAGTGGAAACAAATTTAAGCAGAGCCATCACCGATGCAAAAGAATCCGGCGTCTGGGTGATGGGAACCTCCGAGCACGCCGAAGATGATGTCTCGACGTTTCATCAGGATCGCCCCTGGATGGTGGTCATCGGCAACGAAGAAAAGGGACTCAGACGTCTCACACTGGAACAGTGTGATGTGGTCTGCCGCCTGACGCCCACCGGGCTTGTGGATTCACTGAATGCCTCTGTGGCCGCCGGAATCATGATCGCGAGATTCTCTCCCTTTGGCCCCGGCGTGAAATAGCGCGACGTGCTTTCACGCGAAATTCATCTGATAATGGGTACAATCATCAAAATGTCGATGATTGCTACAACACGTGTTTCACGTAGCGATTAAATCGGATTTACCCGTTATCTCTCTGCACCAGGTTCCAAATCTACAGGTGCACTCTGCCGCAGGACTGCTCATTATTTTGGTTGTATGGGAAATGCCTGTCTATAATATGAAGTAAGGCCGCGGGTTGAGGATGTTCGATAATTTCTAAGAGGAATACTCGGAATTCATAACTTATTCCGCGCAAAAGTCATGCTACATTGAAGGTATAGATTCGGGAAACTCCGATTGAGAGGCCAGGGCGTCTGCTGATTGATCGTGAGACCCAGTACAACATTATCAATGCAGGAAATAATCACGTGACAAATTATTTAGTAACCGGTGGTGCAGGATTTATTGGTTCTCATATCGCAACGCGTCTGGTCAAGGAAGGGCACACCGTGCGTGTGTTTGATAATCTCAGTACCGGGGCATTGAAAAACCTGGCGCATCTCAAAGATCAGGTCGAATTCGTGGAAGGCGATCTGCGAGATTTAAAAGCAGTCGAACAGGCCACCAAAGGCATTGATATTGTTTTTCATCAGGCCGCGCTGGCTTCGGTCCCACGGAGCATTGATCATCCGCTCGATACACACGAAGCCTGTGTGACGGGAACCATTCATGTGCTGGATGCCGCCCGCCGTCTGGGTGTGCAGCGTGTGGTCTATGCCGGTTCGAGTAGTGCGTATGGGAATCAGAAACAAATGCCCAAGCACGAAGGCCAGACACCGGAAGTACTCTCGCCGTATGCTGCAGCCAAACTGGCAGGGGAACTTTACTGTCAGGCGTTTGCGAATTCTTACGACCTGGAAACCGTTCGTATCCGCTACTTCAATGTCTTCGGCCCACGTCAGGATCCCAACAGTCCCTATTCCGCCGTGATTCCTTTGTTCGCCTCCGCATTGCTCGAAGGGCGACAACCTGTCATTTACGGCGACGGCACTCAGTCACGCGATTTTACATACGTTGACAATGTTGTGCAGGCGAATCTGCTGGCTTCACAGGCAGACGCCAGTGTCGTCTCGGGAAATGTTTACAACGTCGCCTGTGGCAGTTCTTTGAACCTGATTGATCTCTTGAAGTCGATCTGTGAGCAGTTAGAGAAGCCTTACAATCCCGATTTCCAGCCGCGACGGACTGGAGATGTGCTGCACTCATGGGCGGATATCTCTGCGGCGCAGCGGGATCTCGGCTATGAGCCCGTGGTGGATATCAAAGAAGGCTTACGCCGCACGATTGACTGGTATGCCGAATATGTCAAATCGGAATCCAAACCCTGTCTGGGCGGCTGTTAGTCAGACAGCCAGATCAACGATTTCTTAAAGATTAATTTTGAATATTTGCTGAAGCATCTCAGCGTTTAGATAGACCAGGACCTGGTGTCGTGAATAACGAATTTCAACCTCTGGATCAACAATCCGATTTTGCCATCGATGGCATGGAAGAGCATGCGCCGATCAATTCTTCCGGTCCCGGAGTTGATATTGTACGTCTGTTGTTTCGGAATAAATTTCTGCTGGTCACCGGCCTGGTCGCAGGTCTATTGCTGGGGCAGGTAGCTTACATGAAGCTGGGCCCCATCTATTCTGCCAGTACCAAGGTCCAGGTTTCACAGAAAAACCCCGTCCCGATTAAAGAGGGAGAAGTTCAGACATTCGGTGAACTGACCGCACACATCGACGTGATTAAAAGCCCGCGGATTGTAGGTGAAGCGGTCAAAGAAGCGAAACTGAATGAACTGCCTTCACTGGCGGGAGAGAAAGATCCCACGCAGGATATTATCGATACGTTAAAGGTTAAACGCATTTCGGGGAATGACCGCGCGTACTTGAACATTCTGAGTATCACTTACGAAAATCCATTGTCGGCAGATGCCAAAGCGGTGACGGAAGCAGTCGTCAAAGCATATCGCAAATACCTGAACGATGTCAGTGACGAAAACACCAAAGACATTATCAAGCAGCTGAATGTGGCGAATCAGCAGATTTCGACTGATCTGGAACAAAAGAAAAAAGAGTACAAAGAGTTCCGGGAAAAGGCACCCCTGTATTGGGAAAATACACCCGGTTCCGAAGCCGCCGTCGCCGGCAGCACCAACGTGCATCAGGAGCGGGTCAAAGCCATCGACAATGAACGCCGCCTCAATTTGCTGAAACTGACTGAACTGAAATCAAAAATCGATTCACTCAAAGCGGCAATCGCCAGTGGAGAATCTAAAGAAACACTCGAACTTCTGGCGCAGCAGTTCCTGATGGGACAGACCCGCGGACAAGCGGGCAACGCCAATGCGAATCAAGGTCAAATTGCCACACCCAATACGACGCAGGTTGACCGCGCGCGTGCCGCTCTCGAAACACATCTGATGCCGCTGTTGATTCAAAAACATCGTCTCGAACGCGACTATCAAAAAAATCATCCCGATCTGGATGCCGTTAATCGCAGTATTGAAACTGTGATCAACCTGTATCGACGACAGGGGCTGGATATCTCGGCTGAGAATCTCGAATCGGGCGACTTCAAAATTGCCAAAGTGAAAGACGTCGATTTTGTGAACGTCTATCTCAAATCGATGGAGCAGCAGCTCAAAGAACTAAATAATCGGGAAACCGAACTGACCAAACTGTTCGATCAGGAAACGGCACTTGCTAAAAATGTGGGGAACTTTCAAGTTGTTGAT
The DNA here is from genome assembly GCF_007744675.1 of Gimesia alba. Classification (NCBI taxonomy): domain Bacteria; kingdom Pseudomonadati; phylum Planctomycetota; class Planctomycetia; order Planctomycetales; family Planctomycetaceae; genus Gimesia; species Gimesia alba. Next base: position 5,553,448 of record NZ_CP036269.1, on the reverse strand, counting down.
CAGTCATACAATGAAGAAATCGCCCAGTTGAAATCACAACGCGAAGATATTTTCAAACAGTTGCTGTTGGAAAAAGTCTCGCAGGGAGATGCTGGTTATACATTGACTCAACTCGCTCCGGTCAAAGATGAACTGGTCATCAAACGCCAGTTGAAATTCCTGATGGCAGGTGGCGCCGTTGGTCTGGGGCTCGTTCTGGCCATTTCCTACTTCAGAGAAATGCGTGATACCACCGTGAAGTCGGTCGATGAAATCAGAAATCAATTCCACTTGCCAATTCTGGGCGAAGTTCCCGCATTCGCCGAAAGCGAAGCGGCTATGGACGACAGCGATTTTGATCCGGCGCTCTGGTATTATTATCGCCCCGCTTCCCGGGAAGCCGAAGCATTCCGCTCTCTACGTACGTCGCTACTGCTGAAAACAGATCGCAGTGGTGCCAAAGTCCTGCAGATGACCAGCGCTGAACCCGGCGATGGAAAAACGACTTCCATTTCCAACCTGGCTCTGGCGATCGCGCAAACAGGCCGCAAGGTTCTGATTGTCGATGCCGACCTGCGGCGACCCACCGTACATAAATTGTTCGGCCTGGCGAACGCCATTGGGTTAGGCGATGTCATGGCTGAAGAGATCGATGCCCAGACGGCGATTCGTGAAACCAGAATCAGTAATCTCTCGATCATGACCGCGGGAACGCTGCCGGAGAATCCATCCGAAATGCTGATGTCGCGGCGTTTCATCGATTTAATCAAACAGTTGCGTAATGAATATGACTATGTTCTCATCGATACGCCACCTCTGGTCGTTGTCAGCGATCCGTCAGTGATTGCCTCAACGGTGGACGGTGTGCTGCTGGTCGTACGCCTTGATAAGAACCGCCACGGCGTGATCCGCAAAGTGCAACAGATCATTCAGACTAACGGCATCAAAGTGACCGGCGTCCTGGCCAACGGCATCTTCTCTGGCCGCTATGGCGAATACGATTACGGGGCCGGCGAAGGCTATCAGGAATATTTTGAGGCGCAGCCGAAAAAGAAAATAAGGCAGCCTGCTGTTCCGGTAAATTCGGATATCACCGGCTAAGTCTGATCGCTGTTATTCGAGCTCAATATCCAGCTCTTCAATTTTACGATACAGACTGGAAAGGCCGAGCTTTAACCGCTTGGCTGCTTCCCGCTTGTCGGTGCTGTCTTTCAACACGCGCGTAATATGCATCCGTTCGTAATGCCGCAGCGCCAGACGCAGATCGTCCACATCCGGTAACGGAGGCTCATTCTGATGCAACTCTGGCGGCAGATCATTCAGACAAATCAGTGTGTCATCGCACATCATGACGGCGCGTTCGATCGCATTGTCCAGCTGTCGCACATTGCCTTTCCATTCCGCTGACATCAGCGTCCGAATCGTTTCGCTGGTCGCACCGGTGACCCGTTTCCCCATTTTGCGTGAGTGCTTTGAAATGAAGTATTCAACCAGTTCCGGAATATCATCCACGCGCTCGCGTAATGCCGGAATGTGAATTTTCATCCCGTCCAGGCGATAGAACAGGTCTTCTTCAAACTCTCCTTTTTTGACCATCTCGGCTAGATCCTGTGTCGTCGAAGCGATCAGGCGGACATCGACTTTTACCGGCTCGGCACTTCCCAGCGGCAGGATCTCGCCATACTCAATCGCCCGTAACAATTTGCCTTGTGTGCCTAGAGGGAGTTGAGAGATCTCATCCAGATAGACGGTGCCGCCATCGGCATTTTTGAAAACTCCCGTCTGTTCTGCCTGAGGATACTGCAGTGAACTGGCGGCAGAACCAAAGAGTTGTGACTCCAGTAATTCAATTGGACGCATCCCGCAGTTCACCGCCAGAAAACGTTGTTCCTTTTTCGGTCCATTCGCATGAATCGAACGGGCAAACAGTTCTTTTCCCGTTCCCGATTCGCCAAACAGCAGCACGTTCGAATTAGTGGCGGCAATCTTACGAATCGTACTTTGCAGTTTCTGCAGTGCTTTACTGCTGCCCACAATCTCTTCGATGCCGGGACTGCGTGCCAGTTCGCGTCTTAAGATCTGGTTCTCGTAAAAGATTTTCTGATATTCAAACAGGCGATTCAGTTTGTGCGACAAGTCATCAAAGATCACCGGCTTGACCAGATAATCAAAGGCACCCGCTTTAAACGCCGAGATCGTGTTTTCCACTGTCGCATACGCGGTAATGATCAATACGAAAATGCTCGGCTTGATATTCTGTAACCGCCGCAGCAGTTCAATGCCGTCGCCGTCCGGTAATTGCACATCACAAATTGCGACATTAAAATCCCGGTCCCGCGCCAGCTCCAGTGCTTTGGCGACGGTTGAGGCCTGCATGGTTTCGTAACCTTCGCTGGTCAGAAATTCCGCCAGTGAAGTTCGGATGACTTCTTCGTCTTCAACGATGAGTACAGATCGATTCAGTTGCACGTTGGGTTCAATCCTGTTTTCTGCTTATGTCGTTATTACAAATTTGATTTCATTCGCCGGGCCGGGAGGAATCTCCGCCAACCCCTGTAGTTCGTCACAGTTCAATGAGACGATAAATTTCGCGCCAGCTTTGACACTTTCATCAATTTCAATTGTTCCGGAATTCGAGTGCTCAAGAATATTTTTACACACAAATAAACCGAGGCCCGTTCCTTTTGACTTTGTTGTAAAGTAAGGCTGGAACAGTTTTGGCTTGTCTTCTTCTCGAATGCCCTGACCATTGTCATGCACGGAAATCAAAATCTGGCCGTCGCGGGCTTGTGTGGTGATCTCGATCGATTCCCCTTCTTCCGTCGCGTCCATCGCATTCAGAATCAGATTCAGAAACACCTGCACGAGCTGATCCCGGACCACCTGCACCACCGGCAGATTCTCAGCAAAGCGGGTGATGATCTTTTTGCCTTTTTTGCGTTTATAATACTTCGAAATATTCAAAGACTCGGTAATCAGCTCGTTGATGTTGCAGCGATTGCGTTCCGTCGTCGCCGGTCGACTGAAATCGATCAGTTCCCGCAGGATGCGTTGAATCCGGTGCAGCTGGCCATCGACCTCCTGCAGACGTTTGCACGTGTATTCGTCGTTATTATGCCGATTCAAAAGCTGCACCAGCGAACTGATTCCTGCCAGCGGGTTCCCCACTTCATGCGCAATTCCGGCGGCCAGCAAACCGAAGGCGGCATGCTTTTCCTGCTGCACCAGTAACGCCTGTGATTCCTGCAGATCGTTGGTACGGCGGGCGATGCGTTCTTCCAGCAATTCCTGGTTTTGCTGAAGCTGGGCATTCGCAGCCGAAAGTTCCATACTCGTTCGCTTCACCAGACTCGAAAAGGCAATACTGGCCCACGCGACCCAGCCCATCCAGACAATCATCAGCAGTAATTGCGTCAGCCAGTCGGCAGGGATGGAAGGGCTCGTAAACAGAATCGTCGTAAAACTGATCAGGTGCAGTCCCAAGGTCATATAGGCGATCGCCGGCGAATGCCGGATCGAGCATACAATCAGCGAGAGCAGATAATAAAAACGGAACGGGCTGTTCAGGCCGGCATCGTAATGACAGAGCAGACCGATAAACAGCGCCTCCATCACCGAAATGATCAGCGGCCATTCGCCCAGAAACACGCGACCGCGAAAACTGAAATAGGTATCGGCGAGTGCATAAATCGCACCCAGTGTCAGGATCCAGTTGAGCTGGGGAACCTGAATCGCTGAGTCGTTCCCTACAAAGTTGACCAGCACGTATCCGACACACAGACCAAACCAGCGGATACGCAGCGTGATCTCTTCGGCCGGCAGTTCCCAGGTAAAGGCATCGTGATGAATTTTCGCTTGTGCTGCTGGTGCGGGGGTAGACTGTGCCTGCGCAGACTCATTTTGTGAACTGTCTGTTGAATTCGGTTGATTTTCCAGAATCGAAGGATCATTCATATCAGAAATTAAGACTCAGAGTCGTACTCTCGAAGGGCGGCAAAAGAAGGTTCATAAATGCTACGATTATTATATGCGTGTCGCTTTGAATGACTGGTTGAATGATGGACGCGTTTCACCCGAACCGGGGATTGATGCGGAAAACCCAGGCTATACTATCTCCAATCTGAAATTGATCCGCAATTACACATTCCCTATTTTGCAGCAGAAGTTCGCTATTTTTACTGAACAAACAGGTAAAACCAGACCACCGCACCAACGAGAGTCGCACACACTCATGGGAGGCCTTCCCAAATAGACACTTTTGATGTCGAGATTTCTGAAAAATCTTTATGAATTGAGCGATCCAATACCGGGTTTCGACTCCACTTGTGTTTACAGATCCGTTACTTTCAACCGATAATACCCTATATAATATTGTAGACACGTTCAGAGATCTGAAATCCAGATAGATCGGGAATTTATGAAAATCGTTTTAGCGAGTTCCGAAGCGATTCCATTTGCAAAAACAGGTGGTTTGGCCGATGTCGCCTCGGCCCTCTCAAAAGCGCTGGCAGAAGCCGGGCATGAAGTCACTCTGTTTATGCCGTATTACCCTCAATCGACGGCGAAACGGGGATTGAATCCGGATGACTTTGAAGTCTGCCCGGAAAAGGTTTCGATTACCGTCGGCAGCAAGGAAGTCGAAGCCGGTCTGCGTAAAGCCAGCTTTCCCGAGTCCAGCGTCACCGTCTATCTGATTGATCAGCCCCGCTATTTTGATCGACCGGAACTGTATCACGAAAGCGGTCGCGATTATCAGGACAACTGCGAACGATTCATTTTCTTCAGCCGATCGGTTTTGGAGTTTGCTGACAAACTTGGTTTGAGCCCCGATATTATTCACGCGAATGACTGGCAGACCGGATTGATCCCCGCACTGTTGAAAATTGAATATCAGGACCGCCCCGGTTTTGAAAAAACGGCTTCGGTGTTCACCATCCATAACATGGCCTTTCAAGGTCAATACTGGCATTGGGATATGCTGCTGACCGGCATCGACTGGAAATACTTCAATCGACATCAAATGGAATTCTTCGGTCAGCTCAACCTGTTGAAGACCGGCATCGTGTTTTCCGACATGGTCACCACCGTCAGTCCGACCTATGCGCAAGAAATTCGGACCGAACGTTTCGGCTACGGCTTGAACGGCGTTCTCGATACGCACGCCGAGCGTCTGGTCGGCATTCTGAATGGAGTCGACCCCACAGAATGGAATCCCGAGATCGATCCCAACATCGCGGCCCACTATAACGCGTCGACCGTCACACAAGGCAAGCCGCTCTGTAAAGCCGCCCTGCAGGAACGGATGGGCTTGCCCCAAAAGCCGGATGTCCCGCTGCTGGGAACTATTTCACGCATGACCGATCAGAAAGGGTTCTCTCTGATTCTGGACGCTGCCGAAAATCTGCTGGCGATGGATGTGCAAATGGTCTTTCTGGGGACCGGCGATCCCTATCACGAAGCCTCCTTTTCCGATCTGGCAAAACGCTTTCCCGACAAAGTCGCGACCTACATCGGCTTTGATGAGAGTTTAGCCCATCAGATCGAAGCCGGCCTGGATATCTTTCTGATGCCGAGCCAGTTTGAACCGTGCGGTTTAAACCAGATGTATAGCCTGATTTATGGAACTGTGCCGCTCGTGCATGAAGTGGGCGGACTCGCCGATTCGGTCGTCGATGCCTCGGGAGAGAACCTGGAAAACGGCACTGCCAACGGATTTTCCTTCTGGCATTTTGACTCGACCGTGTTGTATCGACAAATGCGCCGTGCGATCGACATGTACCTGGATAAACCGACCTGGAATCAACTGCAGCACACAGGCATGTCCAAAGACTGGTCCTGGAAACAGAGTGCGCAGAATTATCTCTCGGTCTATCAGCGTGCCGGCAGCTACCGTGCCAATAATACCGAATCGGTTTCTGCCTCGCATTGATGAGCGGTGAACGTCTCTTTTTTTCTGTCCCCAATAGCTAACTGTTTTTATGTCTGAGATCCGCACCGATCCTCTTACGGGTTATACCACTATCTTCGCACCGGAACGTGCACAGCGTCCGATTGCGCTGTCCAGTGATGCGACTCCCTACGAGATGACACAGGAACAACTTGACTCGGATCCGTTTGCCGAAGGCAAAGAAGACGAGACGACTCCCGAATTGTACGCCGTGCGTCCGGCCGAGACTCAACCCAACCAGCCTGGTTGGCGTTTGCGGGTTGTGGCGAATAAATATCCCGCACTGACTCCGTATGCTGTCGCTGCCTGTGGTTCGAATCATTACGGCGTGCATGAAGTCATCGTAGAATGTCCGCAGTTTGAGACGCAGATCACGCGCTTGGAACCATCCCAGTTTCAAGAGATTTTCCGCGCTTATCGACAGCGCGTCGCCACGCATCGCGACGATCCTCAACTGGAGTATGTGATCATTTTCAAAAACCAGGGGATTCTGGGAGGCGCCTCACTGGGGCACGCACACTCGCAACTCGTCGCCAGTCAGATAGTGCCAGAGGCCATGCAACAGGAACTACAGGCCGCACAGAAACATTTCACCGAGACAGGCTGTTCTCTGTTTGAAACATTTTTACGGGAACAGCCGAATCACGTTTCAGGTCTGGTGATGTCGACCCCGCATTTTCATGTGATCTGTCCCTATGCCAGCCGTTTTGCGTTTGAAACCTGGATCGTTCCGCGGACGCTGAAAACCCACTTCGATCAATCCACCGATCAGGAGCTGGAGGATCTCAGCGACCTTAGTCGTCGCCTGCTGCTGGCTTTGGAAGACATCCTCGGCAGTCATGATTTCAACTTTGTCATCCAAACCCCTCCCTTCACGACCAGCGATCAAGGCGGCTATGCCTGGAGTCTGCGCATCTATCCGCGGCTGGCCCATCTGGCCGGCTTCGAGCTGGCGACAAACATGTATATCAATCCGGTCTTCCCCGAACAGGCCGTGGAACGGCTCAAAAAACAGCTTGGTTCCTGATTCTCTCACCCCGTTTGGCTCAGGTGTAAAATAGAGAATCCAGCCCCGGATTCGGACTTGTCCCAGTTAATCAATCTGGCGAAAAATTACCTGCTTTAACATTTGACCTTCCTTCGACAGTATTTCGGGACCGCGAGTATCGATTTTACGGGGACTTGGATTTTATTCTCATAAAAAGTCCTCTATGATTAATAAAAGATTGGCTTTACTATAAGCCGGATTCGTTCCAAGTCCTGCGGGATCAGCGATTAAAGCAGGAGCGGGCGGTGCTCGCTCGTGTCATAAATCAAATAATACTATTTCTTAGCGTAATCGATAGTTCTGTGTATTACACAGATGAAAGGATGCGGCCCATGGGCTGTCGACTTCGGCTCGTCTTAGTCATTCACAACCATCAGCCAGTCGGGAATTTTGAAGGGGTTTTTGAAGAATCCTATCAAAACAGCTATCAACCCTTTCTGGATGTTTTGTCGGAATACCCTGATATCCCTTTTTCTCTCCATACTTCGGGCAGCCTGATGGAATGGCTGGTCGAAGCACATCCCGAGTATATTGATCGAGTACGGGGACTGGCGGAATCCGGACAGGTAGAGATTCTGGGCGGACCATTTTACGAGCCGATTCTGGCGGGCATTCCCCGCTGTGACCGCATCGGCCAGATAACCGCGTATACGGATTACCTCAAGAAACTTTTCGGCACACCGATTCGCGGAATGTGGGTTCCTGAGCGCGTCTGGGAACAGGCTTTCGTTTCTGATCTTGTTGATGCCGGCATGGAATACACGCTGCTGGACGATTCCCATTTCAGTGCCGCCGGCGTACGGGCTGAGAAAATGCATGGGTACTATCTTTCGGAAGATGAAGGCCGTCTGCTCAAAATCTTTCCCGATAACGAAACCCTGCGTTATCAGATTCCGTTTACTGACCCTGTCGAAACGATTCACTACCTCAAAGAAATTGCCGATCATCATCCGCATTCCGTCGTGGTGTTTGGCGATGACGGCGAAAAGTTTGGCGCCTGGCCTGGCACGTACGATCATGTGTACCGGGATGGTTGGCTGAAGCGTTTTCTGGATCTGCTCCGCCAGAACAGCGACTGGTTAAAAGTTACTACAATGTCCGAATCCGTGGACACCGTCTCGCCTATGGGCAGTTGTTATCTTCCTGATGCCAGTTATCGCGAGATGACCGAATGGGCGCTCACCTCAGATCGCCAGCTCGAACTGGCCGACTTGAAAGAAAAATTTAAGGACGTTGAAGGCTTCGATCGCTTGAAGCCATATTTGCGTGGCGGCTTCTGGCGCAACTTCCGTGTGAAATATTCGGAACTCAATGAAATGTATTCCCGGATGTTGCTGGTCAGTAATCGGCTGCAAAGTCTGGAAGCGACCGGCGTGGACGCCGATGATCTGCCGATTCTGCACGAAGCACGTACCGAACTCTATCGCGCACAATGTAACTGCCCGTATTGGCACGGTGCCTTTGGCGGGCTGTATCTCCCGCATCTGCGGAACGCCATCTACAAACATCTGATTGCCGCAGACAGTCTGCTGGAAAAAATCACACACCGCGATGCCAACTGGCTGGAAGTCGAAGCCGCCGATTTCAACCTGGATGCTCGCAAGGAAGTCCGTCTGGCCAGCAATCGCCTCGTCGGATTTCTGGCTCCTGCCCACGGCGGTCATCTCTATGAACTGGATGTCCGTGGTGCCAAACACAATATTCTGGCAACGTTGAATCGTCGTCCCGAACCCTATCATGACATCATTCGCAAAGCAGCAGAGGAACGGGCAGAGGGATCTCAAAACGGCGAAGACATCGGTAAGATTCATAACGCCGTCCGTTTCAAACAGCCTGACTTGGATAAAAAACTGCACTACGATCACACTCCCCGAAAATCGCTGGTCGATCATTTCTATCAACCCGGCGTTGATCTCGATACCGTGGCCAACGGCGGCGGAGAAGTCGGCGACTTTGTGCAGGGCGTGTATCTCAGCTCACTGCGTCGCACCGATGATTACTGTGAAGTGCGGATGACCCGCAAAGGGCACGTTGGTCCCTACGAAGTGGAACTGACCAAAACTGTCTCGCTAGCCAAGAATGCGGCAGGCACGTTGGAGTTCCACTATGAACTGTCACAACTGCCCGCAGATGTTCCCCTGCATTTTGGAGTCGAGTTCAATTTTGCCGGCCTCGCCGCCGGTGCCAGTGACCGTTATTACTACAACCATCTCGGCAAGCAGCTGGGACAGTTGGAATCGAAACTGGATCTGGAAAAAATCGACCGCATCGGTCTCGTTGATGAATGGCTGGGATTAGATGCCGCTCTGGACTTATCCTCGCCCGCCAACATCTGGACCTTTCCGATCGAAACCATCAGTCAGTCGGAAGGCGGCTATGAACTTGTGCATCAAAGCTCGGTGGTCATTCCTCACTGGGAGTTTGTCGCCGACGAACAGGGACGCTGGTCTGTCACGATCACACTCTCGATGGATACCTCAGCCGCGCAAGCCAAAGCACTCAGTGAAGCAGCCACTTCCGGAGCGTGATGTTCACTGAGCGCTATGAAGAGTCGGTTTGATTCAGGAAAACAGTTCGGTCACGACTTCGCCGCCATCCACGATTTTCATCGGACGGCCCAGTGGACTCATGTTTTCCTTTTTCGGATCGACTTTGAGCGAATGGCAGATCGAGCTGAACAGATCGGTAACGTTCACGGGCCGATCTTTCACAGCCGAACCATCGTCGGTTGAAGCGCCAATTACCTGTCCGCCTTTGACGCCGCCACCAGCGAGGGCGGCATTAAAGACACGCGGATAATGATCTCGACCCGCGCGGGCATTGATCTTCGGCGTACGACCAAATTCACCCATCCAAACCACCAGGGTTCGATCCAGCATGCCACGCTGTTTGAGATCGGTAATCAGCGCCGCCATGCCCTTGTCGACTTCCTGTGAACGGGGGGAGATCACTTCAGAAAGGTTAAAGTGATTGTCCCAGCCATTGGAACGGACTTCAATAAATGTCGAACCCGCTTCCACCAGACGGCGTGCCAGCAGGCAGCCTTTCCCGAAGTTGCTTTCTCCATATTGTTGACGGAGTGAGTCGGGTTCCTTGCTCAGATCAAACACCTCCGTCTGTGGGCTCAATACCAGCGAAGAGGCTTTGTTATAAATCTTGCTATGATTCTTCACGACCACTTCACCGCCGCGGCTCGCAAATTCGGTATCGAGGCGCCCTAACAGACCCAGTCGTTTCTGATAGCGTTGATCAGGCACAGTCGCAGCGACGTTGTTGGGAATGCTGCCCGGATTGTTGACGTTAAACGGTTCGTAGTCCACACCCAGAAAACCAGCGCCAGTGGTGGCACCAACGGAGACAATCGAAGGAATATCCAGTTCACGGTTGCCAATTTCCCGTGCGACATTCGAACCCAGGCTCGGATGCTTCACGCTGCCCGAAGGCACATAACCTGTATGCATCTGATAGGTGGCACGTTGGTGGTTGCCTTCTTTGTTCGTCATTGAGCGAATCAACGCGATGTCCGACATGACCTTGGCTGTGTTTTTCCAGTCTTCGGAAATTTCGATTCCGGTGACAGAGGTTTGAATCGCACTTTTATCGCCCGCACTCGAAGTGTTGGGTTTGGGATCAAACGTTTCAAACTGGCTCGGTCCGCCCGCCATCCAGAGCAGAATCATTGAACGGCCCTGCTTGCGAAGTTCTTCTGCCGAGACACTCATTAAGTCGTGAAAACTGAACGTTCCCGCAGCCAGCGCCCCCAGGGAAACATTGCGGAGAAAGCTGCGGCGTGAAAAGCCCCGACGGCTCGTCTGAACGTGTTGGTGATGATAAAGACTCATGAAAAACTCCTCAGCCTGAGGGATGGTATTGATCTAAAGTAAACGCAACGCGAAATCGGTCTGCTCACACAATCAACGTTTGGTAATGAACTCACTGGAATTGAGGAGACTCCACATCAGATCCTCCAGCGCTTCCGCACGGTTGCTGGTTTCCTGAAAATAATCCAGGCAGATCTTCAATTCCGATTTGCTCGGTTCTCGTGAGAGCGTCAGCAGATACAGTTCCTGTACGGCGTCTTTGTTATCTGGATAATCTTTGGCGATCTGTGCCAGCTTCGTGTTTCGGTTGGTTCCCAGCATGCCATTGATGGCGGTGGAATTCATCATGAACAATGCCTGTGGAACGTCTCCTGTGATCTCCTCTTGTGATGTGGAAGGATCGAAAGTAAACAGGTTGCTGAATTGACTACGAGCTGACCGGCCCCCCTGGAAACGTCGATTACCGCCGCTTCGATTGGCCTGCAGGTCATCCACACCAAACACCTGAGTGATGGCTGTGAAGATCTGATCGCCTCGCAAACGGGTGGGAGACTGGGCAGCAAACGGGGTATTGAGTTGACCTTCCGTTCTCTTTTGCATCTCTCGCTGATAGGCCCGGGTGTTGGTAATCGTACGGCAGAGCCATTTCAAATCGTATCCGCTGGCGGTGAAACCATCGGCTAATGCGTCGAGCACTTCCGGATAGACGGCACTCCGTTCGGGGCCGATATCATCAATGGGCATGTAGAACCCTTCTCCCAGCATTTCTGCCCAGAGACGATTCACAATCGCTCGGGCAAACCACGGGTTCGATTTTGAAGTCAGAAATTTCGACAGGGTTTCCCGGCGATCCAGATCGTCCAGACCTTTACCGGGGGATTTTTTATCGACAAACAGAACTGGATGCACGACCGTGCCGACGGACGTCGGGTTGTTCAAATCGGGCATATAATATTCTGACATGAATCGGCGGGCATTCTCGGGAACCGGAATGCTTTTCAATTCTTCAGCGGTTAACGCTTTGTCTCCGTTTTTGTCGGCACGGGAAACCAGCTGTTCAAAGCGTGGCGCCATGCGTGTGCGTTGGACTTCCTGTTTGGTCAGCTTGCCATCCCGGTTACGGTCATAAGCGCGAAACAGCATCGTCGGATCCTGCAGCATTTTCATGCGTTGTGCAATCTGATTGCTGTTCTGGTTCATTGAGACCACTTCAAACGTCCGCGGCATCGCATCACGCACCGGACGCACTCGCACACGAGGAAAGAACGCCGCCAGTTCATGAAAACTGTCCCGCTTCCACTTGTCGGTCGGATGATCATGACAGTTGGCACACTGGATTTGAATTCCCAGAAAGATGCGTGATGTTTCCGCAGCCAGTTCAGCCGGATCACCCTGATGGGCGAACATCAACGCCGTGTTTCCATTTTCGCGGACATCACCAGTGGCGGTCAACAGCTCCGTGGTGATCTGATCCCAGCTTGTATTTTCGTTGAGCTGTGACGTCATCCAGTTGACAAACGAATTTTCATTCAGGCGTGAACGGGCATCAGTGGCCCGCAGGTAAATCACATCCCGCCAGTAGCGCGCCCAGTTGACGCCGTATTCATCTGACTTGAGTAAGTCATTGATAACCGCTTTCCGTTTGTGGGGGGTGGAATCCAGACCAAACAGAATCACTTCTGAAGAGGTCGGCTTGCGGCCCGCCAGGTCGAAGGTCACGCGGCGGAGAAAGTCTTCATCGTTGGCCAGGGGGGCTGGCTCGATTTTTGATTTCTTCAGCTCTGCTTCAATCAGTTGATCCACTTTTTCTGCCAGCGTCGATTCATCGACTCTCTGCTGTTTCTTCGATTGTGGGGAACTCTTTGTTGCTGCGAAAGTGGAAGACTGGCATAATGGGACCGACACTGTAAATAGAAAAAGACAAACTATTTGTGTCGTTCGTTTCACGGAAAAACTCATCATGACATTTCACCTGATTGAATTAGGGTAAATAGGCTCCCGGCATAATGCGGGAGTCAGACAGATGCGATTGCGTGTCTGATGTGTATTAAACCCGATCTGACTCAGAATGTGTCGTAAAAATGGTGATTTTCACAAAATAAAATAATCAGAACCTGAAAACCAGACTGGTAGAACAATGGATCAAAGCGCTTGGGTCATCGTTGTTATCTTGTCAGGGGTCGCCATCGTGATTGGTGGCGTCCTGTTTTTCCGCCTGCATGCCTTTCTCGCTCTGCTGGCAGGGGCCATTTGTGTAGGCGTTTTGACGCCCGCTCAACAGATTGAAGAGACAGCCCTCCGGAAAAACAAACTCAAAATCATTGAGGTCAGCCCAGACAATCGCCAGATCGTCGTGGAGGTCGACAAGGCAGGCACGATTCAGCCCGGCATGATGCTGCTGATTCTAGGTTCAAATCAACCGGAGTTCCCCTTGATCCCGATTGCCGAGACGGAAGTCCAGCGCGTGACCGCGAAGTTTACAGAAGGGAGTAAAAGAATCATCATTGCCGACTTGAGTGTTCGTGATGACAGTGCCAGCCGTCAGATCGGCCTGGACGATTTTGCGATTACACCCTCCAATTATCAGGCCGCCATCGTGCAGGGCAAACAATCGGTGGGAGAACGCGTGGCAGCCGGCTTCGGTTCTACCTGCGCCAAAATTGGCATCCTGATCGCGCTCGCTGCCATTATCGGCATGTGCCTGCTGGAAAGTGGAGCCGCCGAACGCATTGTTCGCTCGTCGGTGAATTTTGTCGGCGAGAAACTGGCACCCCTGGCGTTTATGGCCAGTGGATTTTTATTAGCCATTCCTGTCTTCTTCGATACGGTCTTCTATCTGTTAATTCCACTGGGGAAAGCCATGCGCTTCCGCACAGGCAAGAACTACCTCCTGTATGTGCTGGCGATTGTCACCGGAGGCACGATGGCCCATTCACTGGTTCCTCCTACGCCCGGCCCACTGTTTGTCGCAGAGCAACTGGGCGTCGATATCGCCACGATGATGATTGGCGGCATGATTGTCGGCAGTATCGCGGCCTTCTTCGGTCTGGGATACGCGGTGATGATCAACAAACGCTGCGTCCTGCCGTTCCGTGATTCCGCCGACGTGACGAAAGAAGACCTCACCAAACTGGCCTCCAGCAAATTGGAAGATCTGCCGGGACTCTGTTTATCGCTGACACCGATTGTGCTGCCTGTGTTGCTCATCGCCGGCTCGACGATGTTAAAATTTGAATCGATCAAGAATCTCTGTTCGCCCGAAGTCCAATCATTGATCAAGACACTCGGAAATAAAAACCTGGCGCTGGGCATCGCCACGGTGATTGCCCTTGGCACACTGATCCGGCAAAAGAAGTCATCGATGGCAGATCTTTCCGCGTCCATTCAGGCAGCCCTCTCTACGGGGGGCGTGATTATTCTGATCACCGCAGCCGGCGGTGCCTTTGGCGGCGTGTTACAGCAGACGGGCGTCAGCTTTCTGATCGAATCACTGCCCGATGTCTCTCCGCTGATGTTGGTCACACTGGCGTTTCTGATTACCACCGCCATCCGCAGTGCCCAGGGCTCGTCGACCGTCGCCATGATCACCACAGTCGGCATTCTGGGCGGCATCGCCGAATCGACGACGCTCGGCTTTCACCCGGTTTACCTGGCACTGGCGATCGGCTGCGGCTCGAAACCCATTTCCTGGATGAACGACAGCGGCTTCTGGGTTATCGGAAAAATGAGTGGCATGACCGAAGGCGAAACCCTGAAATACGTCACTCCCATGACGGCTCTGATGGGCATCGCCGGTTTGGTCGTTGTTCTGTTAGGTGTGCAGTTTTTCCCGATGGCGTGAGCTTTGAATATGGACAGTAAAGACGAGTTACACATAGAAAATAAGGTGTCCGACTCATCGGCGAGTGTAGAAACGAAAGCGGTTTCCCCCTGGCGAATCGTGAGCTGGGTTTGTGGTACCGTCATTTTGGTCAGCGTTTTCTCATGTATTGTGATGGCGGTGCTGCGCAGCGAAGGACTCAGGGAAATCAAGGTCACAGCACTCGATGCAGAACTGGAGCCGCGCGATCATAGTCTGCCGTTGATTAAGAAGTTTGATGCATTGCCAGACTATGAGATACTTGTGAGAACAGAGGGCTTATTCAGAACCAATCTTGGAGCAAAACCGAACAAGTCTGCCCAAGAAGGTCTGACCTGGAGGCTGAAAGAACTGATTCCCGTCAGTGAGATTACCAGTATTTGCTTACAGGATCAGGATAAGGTCATCTCGGATGCACTGGTTGAAGTGCAGATCACTGGACCTTCAGTGGTTGCCGGTAACTACCGTTTTGATTTTCAAACAGAACACTCTGCTGAATTAGGTGTGAAATCGTTTTTCAAAACTCCTGTCGGGCAGGCGATCAGCATTGCGTTTACAATTTCCATTATCATCGTTTTGCTCCGATTCTTCAGTTTCTTTTTTATCTGATTGGCCCAGCGGGTAACAACATGGAAGTCAACCATCTGGATCACTTGGTCTTAACGGTAAAAAACATCGAAACAACGCTGACGTTTTACGAGACCGTATTGGGCATGCAGCGGGTGTCGTTCGGTGCAGGGCGGTTTGCGCTGACATTTGGCAATCAGAAAATTAATCTGCACGAAGTCGGGCACGAATTCGAACCCAAGGCCGAGCACGTGCAGGCCGGCAGTGCGGATCTCTGTTTCATTCTCAAAACCCCAGTAGAAGAGGCGATCAAAGATCTACAAAGCCAGGGCGTGGAAATCATTGCCGGTCCCGTAGAGCGAACCGGCGCCCTTGGGAAAATGGTTTCGGCATATTTCCGTGATCCCGATGGGAATCTGATTGAAGTCTCGAATTATACGGACTAAGAGTCGTCTGCTTGTTAGGATGTGCCTTGTTTCTGGATCTGTTGTATCCATCTAAAGCTACACACATGACGGGAATGTTTCATGAACTCTGAAGCCACAAACGCCGCATCTATTTTATTCGCAAAATTCAATCTGATTTTACGGACAATGTCAGTAACTGCTCCGGGCGACTTACTTCGTTTGAAAAAGTAATCACCAGCTTTTTATCCCTCTGTGTGCTGGAAGTCAGATTCTCTTTGAGCTGATTGATCTTGGACCGTAGTCGATTCACTGCAACGGGCGTGACTGCGGTCTGTTCCAGATTAATCAAAAGCAGATAGGGTTTGTTTTCTAGATGACGCAGACCCTGGTCGGTAATTTGCGTCCCTTTCAGGTTGATTTCTCGAAGGTTTTCGAGATCCTTAAGGCGAGTCAATGCGATATCAGAGACGTTACAGTTTTCCAGTTTCAAAAAATCGAGATAGGTCATCCGTTCGAGACCACGTAATGTTTCATCGGAAACCTGGCTATTATTGGCGTCGATATCATAGACTCTGGGTTTGACAGGCAGGTCGATGAAGTGCAGATGCGGTCTGAGAAATGCAGGCATGCTGCTGACTCCGAACCAGGTATAGCGAACGGTTGCTCCGGCATCCTTTAGCCTCTGTGCCAGGGCTTTTCGTTTTTCAAAGCAGTATCGGTGATAGGCGTGGAATGAGAGAAATCCGATCAGGAGGATCAAGAGCACCAGCCGTGTCGAAATTTTCAATCCAGATTTGGGCCTGACGTCCATTTTTGCGTGTTCACTTTTCTGGAGTGTGCCTTTGTGAGATGCGGCAACCTGTACTGAGTATCTGTTTTTTGATTCACTGATGCCAGAAAATAATCTTAATTATTATAAATAAAATCAGCTAAGAGAGATCTTTTCTCCTCTTTTATTTATATTGAATTAGAATGCGGCGATGAGTAAGCGTTTTTAAGAGTTATCGCGGGCTACAGGAGGAATCTTATGCCAGCCAATCTAATAATAGCAAACACCAGACAAGCAACCGGAAATCCATGAGAGAAAGTATTCGCACGACGCGGCTGTTTAACTTCCTTTCTGCTGTACTGGCATTTTTGCTGTGGGGCGGCTGGGCGTACCATATTAATTCCGCCAGCTCGCCGCAATCGGGAGTGGTTGCGGCACTCACCCAGGGAACCGCCAGTTTTCTGATCACGCTGTTTATGGTGCATGCGGTGACGTTTTTGTTTCATCGCTTTCAGAAGCCGTTTGTGAAAGTGATCCTGCCTGCTGTTCTGGTCAACAGTGTGACCGGGTTCTGTCTGGTGAGTGTGCATACGCTGATGGGAACCCCGCGTGTGTTTGCCACGATTCTTCCGGCACTCACGGTTGCGTTTTCGTTCTGTATTTTTACCGCCTGCAAGTTATTGAAATTATTCCAGCAGCAGGGAAACACATCATATGAATGAACCCAGTGCCCGCCGTCCGCTCAAAATACGCGATGTCAAAATAGTGAATTCATTTGCGCGTTACCTGAGCGGCAAAAATATTACTCCCAATCAGATCTCGGTGACCAGCGTTGTTTTCGCAGCGCTGTCGGCTGGTTGTTTTCTCCTGTTCGCTCAAAATCAGCACTGGTGGTTGCTGATCCTGGCGGGGTTGATGATTCAATGTCGCTTGCTCTGTAACCTGTTTGATGGCATGGTCGCCGTCGAAGGGGGCAAAAGCACGAAGTCAGGTGAGCTGTTCAATGACATTCCCGATCGCGTGGCGGACCCTTTGATTCTGGTCTCCGCCGGCTATGCGATACATGTCGTGAGCTATGGTGGCGAACTCGGCTGGTGTGCCGGTCTGCTGGCGGTGATGACGGCTTATATTCGGACGCTCAGTGCCAGCATCGGAGCGCCCGTTGATTTCAAAGGACCGATGGCCAAACAACATCGGATGGCGGTGCTGACGTTTGCCTGTGTCTTTGCTGCCATCGAAGTCGTGCTGCAGTATACCGATTATTCACTGCTGATTGCGCTGACGCTGATTGTGGTGGGCTGTGTCATCACCTGTATCCGCCGCACGATCTCTGCCTATCGATTTCTGGAAGCCTGATTATGTGGGATATCCCGTCGCATTCGTTTAATGCCATGCTGGTTGTTTTGGTCTTATTACTGACCGCGACGACCAGCCGACTGATTCTGGCCCGTGTCAAACACGAAAAAGACTTTACTGAACTGCGACAGCGGATTCAGTCCTGGTGGTGGATGATCGGCATTCTGTTTGTCTGTCTGGTTGTTAGTCACACCACCGCCATCATTCTGTTTGCCTTCATCAGTTTTCTGGCGCTCAAAGAATTTTTCTCCATCGTGCCCACGCGACAGGCAGACCGCCGCGTTTTGTTCTGGGCTTATATGGCGATCCCCGTTCAATATTATCTGGTCAGCATCGGCTGGTACGGGTTGTTTATTGTCTTCATTCCCGTCTATGTCTTTTTGTTATTGCCGATGCGCATGGTCCTGATCGGCGAAACCAAAGGCTTTATTCATTCCGCGGGTATCATTCACTGGGCGGTGATGCTCACCGTGTTCTGCATCAGTCATATCGCGTATTTACTCGTACTCCCCGTGAAAAACCTGGAAGCGGGCAGCATTGGCCTGGTGATTTATTTACTGTTCATGACGCAGTTCAACGACGTCTGCCAATACATCTGGGGCAAGTTACTGGGCAGGCATAAGATTATTCCGAAAGTCAGTCCCAATAAAACCTGGGAAGGTTTCCTGGGCGGCGTAGCGACGATTACGCTCGTCTCTGGTTTTCTCGGCCCCTACTTAACGCTGCTTTCATTTCGCTTCAGTCTACTGGCCGGTCTGTTGATCAGTTGCTCCGGCTTTATTGGCGATGTGGTGATCTCGTCCATCAAACGTGATCTGGAAATCAAAGACAGCGGGAGTCTGATTCCCGGTCATGGCGGAATATTGGATCGCTGCGATAGCCTGATGTTTACCTCGCCTCTGTTTTTTCATTTCCTCTATTATGTGAACTATTAAAACATGGATCGCGTGCTCAAAATCCTGTTTTTTGCATTCATCGTCAGGCCGATTGTGTTTATCGTGCTCGGTTTGAACCTGCGCGGGAAACAGAATCTGCCGCAATCAGGCCCCGCGATGATTGCGGCCAACCATAACAGCCACCTCGATACGCTGGTGCTGATGAGCCTGTATCCGTTATCCAAAATACACAAAGTGCGGCCCGTCGCCGCCGCCGACTATTTTCTCAAAAACCGGTTTCTCTCCTGGTTTGCCCTCAACTGCATCGGTATCATTCCCATCAATCGCACGGGCCGCCAGCGAAAGAGTGAACTGTTTGCCGGCTGCCATCAGGCGTTGGACCAGGGAGACATTTTGATTCTCTTTCCGGAAGGGAGTCGGGGGAACCCGGAAGAGTTGAGTGAGATCAAACGCGGCATCTATCACATCGTGCACGACCGAACCGACACCCGGGTGACGCCCGTGATGATGCACGGTTTGGGCCGCGCATTACCCCGCGGCGAGGCGTTGCTGGTTCCCTTTAACTGTGACGTGATTATCGGAAATGAACTTCCCGATGCCGAGACCGCAGAGCAACTGGTGAATGGAATCAAAGAATCGTTTCTCGAACTCCAGAAATATTGTATTACCTGTTGGCAAGTGTGAGTTTTTGTGAAATATCTGCTATCAAAAAAACAGCCCCGTTACCTGTGTAAACGGGGCTGTTCTATTTTCAGCGCTGTTTATTTTGATTTCAGTTCAAAAGTATATTTGTTTTCGCCGTCTGCTTTCACGTCGGCGGTGAGTGTCGTTTGAGAGTTGTATTGAGCGGGGATGTAGGATTCGGTGATCGGCTCGTCGTACTGGTCTTTTTTGCCGGTATCACGAGAGGCGGAAATCAGGACTTTTTTCTGACCAAGCTGACTGTCGAACATGAATTTCCCGTTCTCAATCCCGCCGGCAGAAGAGCCTCCTTTACCGTCGGCCGGGTCGAACACGATGCTGCCTTCAGAGAGCGGCTCTCCATCGAAGGTGACGGTTCCCTCGACTTTCACGGTCGTGGGCGCATCTGAGCTACCGCCGCAGCCTGTGACGAACAGCAGGCAAGCCGCCAAACAGGCCAGTTGTAATCTAACAGAATAACCTCTCATGTTCTCTCCTTTGATCAGCGAGGCGAGTGCACCTCCAGCTGAGTTGTGATTGATGCAGACTCAAGTTGTGAAACAGAAATTGCCTGTGGCCTCGTGTGAGATCTGACCACAGGCAATTCTCAAATCGTAAGACAGCTTAGAACTCACCGATGGTTTCTTTCCCTTCACGGGTTCCCAATGCCTGGAAGGTGTTCGTATCGATATTCTCAGAGACGAAACGCACAGAGCCATCCGCCAGGAGAGTATGCACGCCTCCCACATGACGGCTGCGTGCATGAATTTCATTGTTAGTACTGGAACAGGCACGGCAGGGTGCGTCTTCCGTACCGTTACAGTATTGGGCCAGGTCGCCGGTGGGCGTATTGGGCGGACGAAGCGTGGTAAAAGTCAGTCCGCCATTGTGATAGCTGTTATGATAACGCCCGCGCAAGTCGTGTGTGCCGCCACAGACTACGTTCCCCGCACCTTGCGCTGAAATCGAATCTTCGGCAATATTGATTTCGCTGCCCATGATAGTGTTGGTAGTCCCGTCAACCACGTCGCGGATGCGAGTTTTGGAAAGGTTGTAAAACATTCCATTCAGTTTGGGATACGTGCCTGCAGCGCCCTGAGAAGTTGAACCGGAACAGAGCAGGTAATTTCCATGAAACCCTTGTTGGGCGACCTTACCGGCTTTGGGGTCAGAGGGGCAACTGAAGAGCGGAACGACAATCGTTGCTTCAGGCCAGCCACCGGGAAACTGGTTCGCTTGAATACGGGGGGCGATGGTGTTGTAAAGCGGTGCCTGGTCGACGAATGGCAGTAGCATGTGAAACCATCCCTGCCGGGTATTGGAGGTTGCTGCGGGAGCAGTCGAAGCAGCGTTGACGCGACAGACGGTCGAAAAAGGAAACACGGTGTGGGTTTCATTGTAGTTATGCAGTCCCAGCCCGATCTGTTTCAAGTTGTTCTTGCAGGTCGAACGTCGGGCAGCTTCGCGTGCCTGCTGGACCGCTGGTAAGAGCAGGGCAATCAGAATAGCAATAATCGCGATCACCACTAGCAATTCGATCAGCGTGAATCCACGTCTCTGTAAATGTTTCGAGTACATGATCCTTTTCCTTTGAAATTTATTAATGAGGAAAGTCAGTATCAACAGAAAAATATTTACTGGAAAATAACGAATCAATTTCCATAAATATCAATATATAATTATGTGTTTGTCGATAAATGAGAATAGGAGAGTGGTCGCTTTTCACTCATTTCGTACACTCTCTCAGAAATAGTCGATGTGATTGCGTGAAATTAATACAATAGTATATTAATGGACTAATGTATTAATTTAGTCTACAGTGGGATGCGCAAAAAAGTCAATTGATATCTGCCCAAAAGCAGATTTGGATGAATCATCGACCATTCTGGGGTCTCACAGATTATGCTGAAGCCATTCTTGACATCGACTCGATCCTGCCCTACCCCCGCTGCTTCCTGCGGTTAATGATTCCCCGCTTTTTCCCTGTAGTTCTGATCTGGAAACCGATTTTTCAGATTTCCCTCTGAGGGGCTGACATCAAGTTAAGCAGACGTTTATAGTAGAGTCTTGCTTTCTGATACGCATCTTGAGTTACTTCAGGGAACGTGAAAAATGGTTTCGACTTTGCTTCGTCATCTCGCCTGTATTTTGTTCTGTCTGACCACTCTGCTTACATTTCGGAGTACCAGCTACGCAGAACCTGAAAAAAAAGCACCTCGTCCGAATATCATTCTGATCATGTGCGACGACATGGGATGGTCTGACATTGGCTGTTATGGCGGTGAAGTCCAGACGCCGCATTTGGATCAGATGGCCCGAGAGGGGCTGCGGTTTACGCAGTTTTATAACAATGCCGTTTGCTGGACGACCCGTGCTTCACTCGTCACCGGACTTTATCCGCGCTATCCCCGGCCGCACCTCAATCTGAATATGGTGACGCTGGGCGAAGTGCTGCAGCAGGCGGGATACCAAACTGCCCTCAGCGGTAAATGGCATCTGGGTAGAACCGATTCTACCCACCCCGTTTATCGCGGCTTTGAAGATTTCTATGGCCTGCTCGATGGATGTTGTAACTTTTTCGATCCTTATTATCGTGATCCCAAATACAAACGCGGAATTACCGGAGACGGATATCGCTTCTTTGCGAAAAATACGACACGCATTACCGAGTTTCCGGATGATTTTTATACCACCGACGCGTTTACCGATCATGCGATTCAGCAAATCAAAACGTATTCCCAAACAGATCAACCCTTCTTTCTTCACCTTTGCTATACCGCACCCCATTACCCGCTGCATGCCAAACCGAAAGACATCGCAAAATATAAAGGTCGCTATTCCGCAGGCTGGGAAGCGTTACGCAACGAGCGGCATCAGCGGCAGTTGAAAATGGGGCTTGTGGATCCCCAATGGAAACTTCCTGCCCGCGATCCGGAATCGGCAGACTGGGAGCAGGACAAGTATCCTCGTGACTGGCAGGAACGTCGCATGGAAGTGTATGCCGCCATGATTGATTGTATGGATCAGAATATCGGGCGCCTGATGGCAACACTCAAAGAGACGGGCGTAGACGAAAATACGATCGTCATGTTTTTGTCCGATAACGGGCCGGACGCCAGCGAGCCGGGCGGAGCGAATCCCCAACAGATTCCCGGACCGAAAGAGTACTACACCACGTGCGGCCCCAGTTGGGCCTTTCCGCAAAATACACCCTTTCGCCGGTTTAAAACATGGATGCATGAAGGGGGGATTTCGACACCTTTTATTGTGCGCTGGCCGGGGAAGATTCAACCTGACACACTCGCAAAGCAACCCGCACATATCATTGATGTGATGCCAACCTGTATTGATCTGGCTGGAACGAACTATCCGGAAACGTTTCAGTCTCGTAAGATCATTCCCCTTGATGGGAAAAGTATTCTGCCGATTTTAAACGGAGAAACACGCACGCCGCATGAGTCGCTGTTCTGGGAGTTGAGAAATAATCAGGCAATCAGGCAGGGGAAATGGAAGCTTGTCGCGGACCGTACCATCAACCGCTGGGAGCTCTATGATCTCGAACTGGATCGGACTGAAACCAACAATCTGGCGGCTCAATATCCCGATCGCGTCGCCCGCATGAAAGCGGCCTGGCAGAGCTGGTCCGAGAAGACGGGGCTCGCGAACCAGAAGCATCAGCGTGGGAAGCAGATTCCCTGAGAAGAGTGCAGAGAACTGTAATCGTCGCTGGAACGACGCTTAGTTAAGAAAACCGAGCCAGCGTTTTTTCTGGTCGTCGTTCAGCTGGTTTTCGTCGGGCACTTCTTCCTCTTCGCTGCGTTCCAGATTCAGACCCAACTGTTTTTCTTTCTTGCGAATTGCTTCTTCGCGTCCCTGAAGCATTGATTCGGTACGTGAAAGTCGGGCTCGTTCAATGGAAATTTCAACCTCGGCTAAGCCCAGATTATGTTCCAGATCGTGATGCAGTGTCTGTAGCTGTTCCAGTAGCTCTTCCGGAGCATTATTCAATTGTTCCCAGTTGACGGGAACGAGTGCCGTTTCGGCTTCACGGACGCGCTTGATTAACAGACTGATGTATTGATCGCGCTCGTTGACTGCCTCGATCAACTCAGCCTGCGTTGCCTGTTCATAGTTGATTTCTGCAGGAGCATCCGGCAAGGGGGGCTTATAGCTGGCTAGTGTGCGTCCATTGGAACCAGATGGTCCTGTTTCCTCATTTCCCACTGCAGGCTGTGTTACCTGAGGCGGAGCAGGGGCGGGGGGAGGTGCCTGTTTTTTAGCGAGGTCCGTGTTGACATCGACTCCCTGGCCAGAAAGCAGTTTTTCTTTCATGGCCTCCCAGCCGCTTGCCGTAGAGTCTTCAGCAGGGGGGCTTGTTACCGGCTCCTCAGGTGTCTGTTCTTCCTCAGTGCTGAGTGGTTCCTCTTCTATCGGGGTTTCCCGGTCTGGTGAAGCGAGATATTCAACCAGGCTGGCTGGCTTGGGAGCGACGGGTCCCTTTTCCAGTCCATCTTCTACCAGTTTTTTCAGTTCGGAGATCTGCAGTTCAATTCGGGCCAGGGAGGATTCCGTATCCATTCCCTGCCATTGTTCGAGTACCGATTGCAGGTCCTGCGAAAGTTTTTGCTGCTCTTCAATCACTTCCTGGGGAATACCACCAGCCGAGATCGTCATGCCTCGATCAGCGCCCGTGCGATGTCGGCGATCCAGTTGTTCGGCGACCTGTTCCAGACGTTCTGTCAGGATCACCACCAACTGTTCTTTTTCCTGCAGTTCCGCTTCGAGCTCTTTAACGCGTTGGTTTTCTGCAGCCGTGAGTTCTTCGTTCTCGCGCTGGCTCTGTTTCAGTTGTTCGACAACTTCGCTCAGACGTTCCTTTAGACTGGCGACCAGCTGTTCTTTTTCATGCAGCTCGGTTTCCAGTTCCTGCAGGCGCTGATGTTCTACAGCGGCATCGTGCAGGGAATGCTGGTCGTGATCCAGTCGTTCGACAACCTGTTCCAGTTGTGCGGTGAGGGTTGTCACCAGCTGTTCTTTTTCCTGCAGTTCTGATCGTAGTGCTTCAACGCGCAGGTGATCGTCGGAAGAGGAATCGGAGGCGTTCTCAGGTGTAGAAGCTGCAGGCGCTGGTGGCGTTTCAGAGGCAGGCGGTGATTCCGGCTTTGCTGGTGGTGCTTCAGGCTTAGCCGGTGGCGTGGGCGTACGCTCCTCCCGCTGAATCGAATCAGAGTCACTGGTTGGCGACGTCGATTCGATCATCTGCTCTTTGATCTCAGATGCGGGGGAGTGACTATTGGGGTCCATCCATTCTTACCTGAATCTATAACCTTTCAGACTGTTATTAAGCTAAAAATAGAGAATGCTTACTCTTAGCCTAGTTCATTTTCACGCAGTCTTAATGGGTTTCGCTGATCCAGTGATGCCATTTTTCTACATCTATTTGCGGATGGTATCAGTTATTCAAATACTGACGGGTTTACCACATTAGTGGTTTCCCTCCCTACGAGAACATCTGCCACCTGTCGGGCCGCCTGTTGTCGAAGTTCGTCCAGTGATTCCTTGGAAATAAAGGCCGCATGCGGGGTTGCGATGACCCGTTCGTGTTGAAAAAACGGGTCCGATAAATCCGGTGGTTCCGGATCGAACACGTCGAGAGCGGCTCCGGCGATGTCCTGGTTTTGAATGGCGGATTTCAACGCAGCAAAATCAATCAGTCCGCCGCGGGAAGTATTGATGATCAAAGCAGTTGACTTCATTTGTGCAAACGCACTTTGATCGAATTGATGCTGTGTCTCTTCCGTAAGGGGCGCATGAATGGAAATCACGTCGCTTTTCTGAATGAGCTCCTCGAACGGCACCATGGTCGTCCCGGTTCCATAATCATTGCCGGAAGAATTCGTGGCCAGCACATCCATGCCGAAGGCGCGTGCCCGCTCGGCGACTGCCTGTCCCGTCAAGCCAAATCCGAACACGCCCAGAGTCAGTGAACTGACTCTCCGAGGCAGGGGCGCCGCCGAGAGATCATAGATCCCCTGCTTGGTCTGGTGATGAAAAAAAGCGACATTTCGCAGACTGGCCAGCATCAACGCCATCGCATGGTCGGCGACTTCCGGGATGCAGTAATCGGGGACATTGGTCACCGGAATCTTTTGCGAGGTTGCATATTTGACGTCGATATTATCCAGGCCGATTCCCAGACGGGCGATGGTTTTGCAATCGGGGGCAGCGGCAATTACGGCCTGGGTAACCGGAGCCCAGCATGTGGCAATGGCATCCACGCCGGTTGCTTTTTCAATCAGTTTCTGTTCATCAGCGCCGGGCGGGGCTTCGATGACCTCGGCATCAACGAGCGCTAATTCTTTGCGTTCCACCTCGCAGTCAGGCCAGGCACGATCGGTAATTAAAACACGAAATTTCGCAGACACAAATCACTCCCTTTCATTGTGAAAATGTTGCAACGCTTGATGCTCTCAGGATCGCGGTTTTCACACTGGTTTACAAGTCTATCCCTCCGGAAAATGGGAAGCAGCCTTGATTCCCGAAACCATAGAGTCAGGTTGATGACAGTGCATTCAAATTTATGACGGTCCGAATCAGAAAGCGATTGAGAGTGGTTTTGAAATCGATCTGCTAAAACAAGAGGCAGGAACGACTTGCGAGCGCGATTCAAGAAAACGTGTTTTGTGGCCTCGATTTTGCGTCTAGAGAGATGTCTTGACACATTTCCGTTTTAGTGCCATGATTCCAGTGAAGAACGTACCATTCTAAGGGTTTTTATGTATCAATCGTTGATTGCCATTCTGATGCTGCTTTCGATGCTGTCCCATACATTGTTGGGATGTGGCTGGCATCATGCGCACGACTGTCATGCAGGACAATCCAATTCCTGTCAGACCGTCGCCTTGTGTGGGCATCAGGCAGAACATGCACATCACGATCATGAACATGCCCACAAGCATCAGGCAGAACCAGCATCTGAAGAACAGCCTGCCACTCCGGAATCGGATCCTTGTCAGGAAGGCCGCTGTTCGTATCTGGCCTCTGCGTCCGTGAAAGTCCTGGAAGAAACGCCCCAGTCTGTCAGTCTGCTGCCTGCCTGGGATCTGCTCTATTCTGCTCAGGAACAACAGTACGTAGAGCACATGTTCCAGCTTGCCTCGTTGTCATCGATTGCAGCGCCCGGAGTGCGCGCACAGGCGCAAACCACCGTCTGGTTGCTATAGGCACCGCTTTTCTCTAATCGTCTTTCGATATTGCCTGGGGATGAATCTGCGCTGAAAACGCATTCATTCTAGAACGCAAATCGCCCATTCTCGATACCCGTACGATACCCGTTGCGCACTTTTTATAAGTACATGTGCTGCCTGAATCGAGGCTCATGATGAATCATTCAATGCTGAAACAAAACTGGAAATGGATTTTAACTCTGGTCATCCTGATACCGGCTGGGCTGCTGGCCTGGAGTTCTCAGGAACAATGGCTACCTGCGGTTCAAGGGTGGACCCAAAGTAAGCAGACCGCAGAGAAGCAGACTAAGAGCAAGGAAACCGCAGATGCGCATGGTGACGAATCGCACCACGATCACGATCATGCCAGGCACGACGAAGCCAGCTCGCTGGAGCTCTCTCCCCAGGCGCGAAAAAATGTGGGCCTGACCGCAGATAAGGTGATTCCGGTCAAGCTGCAATCATTCACACGCACGATCACGATTCCTGCGATCGTGGTCGAACGCCCGGGGAAAACCAGAATCACCATCGTCGCACCCATGACGGGTATTATCACGAATGTGAATGTGATTGCGGGAGAAGCGGTTAAGCCAGATCGCGAGTTATTCAAGCTGCGACTCACTCACGAAGATCTCGTCCAGGCACAGACGGCCTATCTGAAAACACTGGGCGAACTCGATGTCGAAAATAAAGAGATCGAACGCCTTACGGATATCACGAATCGAGGAGTGATCGCCGGTAAGGTGTTGCTCGAACGGAAATACGAGAAGGAAAAACTGGAAGCGATTCTGAAATCACAACGTGAAGCACTCTTACTGCATGGATTCAGTAATGCCCAGGTTGATCGAATCGATCAAACACGCCGCTTGATCAAAGAGCATCAGGTGTACGTGCCGATTCTCAATAATCAATCGGGAGAAGTGCAGATGCCAAACATGAAAATACGACGGATTTCGGCAACCGATGATTCCTCTCTGGACTCCAGAACACTCCCGCCACAGTCGATGTTTATTGTCCAGTCCCTGAATGTCAGTAAAGGCGACTTCGTAGAGGCGGGAGATACGCTGTGTGTCTTAGCGGACTACAGTGACTTGTATCTCAAAGGTCAGGCGTTCGAGCAGGAAGCCGATGAACTCACGCGCTGCATGGAAAAACAATGGCCCGTTGAGGCGATTCAGGAAGTGAATAATAAAGAGAAAAAACTGATCCGCAATCTCAAAATTGATTATCTGGATAACCAGATTGAAACCGATTCCAGAACCTTTTCCGTCTTTGTGAACCTGCCTAATAAGATTCAGTATGACACCGTTCGCCAACATGGAAAACGTTTTGTGAACTGGGAATACAAGCTGGGGCAGCGGATGCAGCTGCGGGTTCCTGTTGAGATCTGGGAGAAACAGATTGTCCTTCCCGTGGAAGCCATCGCCACGGAAGGTGCCGAACATTTTGTGTTCCAGGAAAACGGCGACCATTTTGATCGACGACCGGTGCATATTCTCTATCAGGATCAGTTATCCGCAGTGATTGAAAATGATGGTTCGATATTTCCGGGTGACAAAATTGCGCTCGCCGGGGCACATCAGTTACAGATGGCATTGAAAAATAAGGCCGGCGGTGGCGTGGATCCGCATGCAGGACACACGCATTAACGTTCTGATAACGAGAAACCGTTTAAAACATCGCCTCCTTTTGAATCAACGTTAGAGATCTGGATCATCATCATGTTGAATGCCATCATTCGATTTTCTCTGAAACAGCGACATTTGACGCTGGCGTTCTCGCTGTTTCTGATTGGCTTCGGGACCTGGCAGGCGTTCAGCATGGGAATCGACGTGTTCCCGAACTTGAATCGCCCGCGTGTGGTTGTGATGACGGAAGCACCGGGCATGGCGCCCGAAGAAGTGGAATCGTTGATCACCTTTCCCCTGGAAACCACATTAAACGGCGCGACCGGCGTGCAGGCCGTGCGCAGTTCTTCCGGCGTGGGCATCTCCATCATCTACGTCGAGTTTGAGTGGGGAACCGATATCTACAACGACCGGCAGGTGGTGAATGAACGGCTGCAACTGGTGACCGAGCAATTACCCGATGGCGTCAAGCCGCAGTTGGCACCGATCTCTTCCATCATGGGCCAGATCATGATGCTCGGCATGTGGAGCGAAGATGACAAAACGTCGCCACTCGAAGTTCGTACGCTGGCAGATTGGGTGGTCCGACAACGGCTACTCACGATTCCCGGCGTCTCACAAGTCTTCACGATGGGAGGCGGACGCAAGCAGTTTCAGGTCCTCGTGAATCCCGAGGCACTCGTCAAATATGGAATCACGCTGCACGATGTCAGAAAGGCCTGTGAAGAGAGTAACGTCAATGCGACCGGCGGCTATCTGGATGAACAGGGACCGAATGAATTTCTGGTTCGCGCGTTGGGCCGTATTCAAACACTGCAAGATCTGGAAAAAGTAGTAGTTGCTACGAAAAAAGGCCGCCCCATCGTGCTTTCGCAGGTCGCCAAAGTTGTCGAAGGAGCTCAGGTCAAACGGGGAGACAGTTCCGCATTCGTGAAACAGGAAGACGGGACGTTTGCCGGCGGTGATGCCGTGGTATTGACCGTCAACAAACAACCCGATGCTGATACGCGCCGCGTCGCCCAGGATGTGATACAGGCTTTAAAAGAATTGAAGCCTTCATTACCAGCGGATATCCGTATTCAACCCGAACTCTATTCCCAGAAATCGTTTATCGATCGTTCCATCGAAAATGTGATCGACGCCCTGGTTGACGGCGGGATACTCGTCGTGATTATTCTGTTTCTGTTCCTGATGAACTTTCGCACGACCTTCATCACGTTGACAGCGATCCCCCTTTCCATCGCCGTGACCGCGATCATTTTTGCTGTCTTTGGCCTTTCGATAAACACCATGACGCTGGGGGGGCTGGCGGTCGCGATTGGCGAACTCGTTGACGATGCCATCGTTGATGTGGAAAACATTTTCCGCAGGCTGCAGGAAAATCGCTACCAGAAAAATCCCAAACCAACCTTGCTCGTCGTGTTTCAGGCGAGTTGTGAAATCCGGAATTCCATTGTCTTCGGAACGATCATTGTGGTGTTGGTCTTTATGCCGCTGTTTGCACTGTCGGGCATGGAAGGCCGCCTGTTTGCTCCGCTGGGAGTCGCCTATATCGTTTCGATTCTGTCATCGCTGCTGGTTTCACTTACATTAACTCCCGTGCTGTCTTACTGGCTGCTCGGAAAGAAATTCGGGTCACCCGTCAGTTCAGATGATCCTGCCGAGCAACAGGCGCATCAGGACGGCCCTCTGCTGCGTTTCTTGAAATGGATTGCCGGTTATGTCATCAGTTTCAGTATTCGCCTCTCCGTGCCGATGTTGATCACGGGTGTTGTCGGTGTGTTTGCAGCGTCACTGCTGCTGATGCAACTCGAACGCGATTTTCTGCCCCCCTTTAATGAAGGGGTGGCACAGTTGAACGTGGTCCTGCCGCCGGGGACTTCGCTGAAAAAATCAAACGAAATTTCTGAGACCGTGATGGATCGGCTGAAGAAGATCAAAGGCGTCTCCGCGTTTTCCAGAAGAACGGGGCGTGCCGAACTCGACGAACATGCTGAGGGAGTGAATATCTCTGAATTCATTATCACCTTTGATCCGGAATCTGGTCGCAGTCGCGAAGCGGTGCTCGACGATATTCGTACTTCGATGGAAGACATTCCGGGAATTGTCATCTCCGTCGAACAGCCGCTGGCGCATTTGATCTCGCATATGGTATCCGGCGTGAAAGCTCAGGTCGGGATCAAGATCTATGGCGAAGATTTAACAGTTCTGCGTAACACGGCTAAAAAAATGGAAGGGGTTATGAAAAGTGTGCCGGGAGTTACCGATGTTCTGGTCGAACCCCAAGTCGAAATTGACCAACTGCAGATCAAACTGGACCGAGACAAACTGCGACTGTATGGCTTAACCCCGGCATACGTGAATGAATATATCGAAACCGCGATGAATGGTATGGTCGTCTCACAGGTGCTGCAGGGCCAGCGGACGTTTGACCTGTTGATTCGCATGGATGAGAAATACCGGGAAGATCTACAGGCATTAAAACGACTGTCGATCGAACTTCCCAACGGAGGCACAACGCCGCTTTCGTCGGTGGCAGACATTTCCGCCTCTTCCGGTCCCAATACGATCAATCGCGAGAAAGTTCAGAAACGGATTATCGTGCAGTGTAATGTATCGGGACGCGGACTTGTGGATGTCGTAAAAGACATTCAGGCAAAGCAGGAACCGATTATTGAAGCACTCCCCGCCGGTTATTTTGTGGAATACAGTGGACAGTTCGAAAATCAGCAGGCTGCTTCACGTATGATCTCGGCACTGTTTCTCGTCTCGATGCTCGGTGTCTTTCTGGTTCTGTATACCATGTTTCATTCCGCGAACTTCTCTCTGCAGGTGATGGCGGCACTGCCAATGGCCTTTATCGGTTCGGTGATCGCGCTCGTCGTGACCGGGCAGACGCTGACGATTGCGGCAATGGTCGGTTTTATCTCACTGGGTGGGATCGCGTCGCGGAATGGAATTCTGTTGCTCAATCATTATCTGCATCTGGTGAAGTATGAAGGGGAAGACTGGACCCGCGAAATGATTGTCAGAGCAGGGCAGGAACGATTGGCACCCGTGTTGATGACCGCACTCACGTCGGGCATCGGGCTGGTTCCGCTGGCGATGTCGCAGGGAGAAGCCGGTAAAGAAATTCTGTATCCGGTGGCGACGGTGATTATCGGCGGGTTATTAAGCAGTACGATTCTGGAGTTCTTCATTCGACCGGCGCTCTTCTGGAGCTTCGGACGAAAAGCGGGCGCCAGAATCGTGGAGCAAAGCGGAATTGAAATTCCACTGATTGAAGAACACGAAGAAATTCCTGAGCCTGTCGCCTCAGGGCATGAATGAAACCATTAGATCTTGTAGCGTATTTGTTATGCAAAACAAAAATAAAAATTTTCCAAAAAGGATTTTAATGATGAAACGTAATTTCACAAATTATCTCGCATTGGCTTTCTGCATTGTGGGGCTGACGTTAGCCGGTTGTAAAAACGAAGCAGACCAGGGAAAAACATTTGATGAAGCGGCTCCCGAAGACGTGACGATGGACGAACACGATCATGGGCACGATCATCCCAGTGAGGGACCGCACCATGGTTCGCTGATCGAACTTGGTAAAGAGGCCTATCACGGTGAACTCGTGCATGATGAAAAAAGTGGCGCGATCACCGTCTATATTCTGGATGGCGCCGCGAAAGCCTCCGTTCCCATCAAAGCGGAATCGGTGTTAATCAATGTCAAACATGATGGCAAAGGACAGCAGTTCACTCTGGCTGCTTCTCCAGAGAAAGGCGATCCCGAAGGCAAGTCTTCCAAATTCATGACTGAAGACAAAACATTGGGAGAACTGCTGCACGAAGGTGATACGACAGCGCGGCTCGTTCTGGAGATTGATGGGAAATCCTTCACAGGCGAAATTGATGCCCACGATCATGATCATGACCACGATCACGGACATGACGAAAAGCATGCCCACTAATCAATAAACGATTTCAATTTGATGTTGAGAAACGCCGATTCCTTGTGAGGGACGGCGTTTTTTTTAAACACTTGTACCATTTTGGCCGACGTGGTCCGATTATAAAGTATTCTCCTATGCTCAGCGCGAAATCGTTGTTTTCAGAAATATTCAGAATTCTTCCAGTTTTCCTGCACGGATCTCCCGACGTGCGACACCAATAGATCAGACGGTAGAAACAATCAGGCCTGTTCCTTTACCGAAGTGAATCTGTCTATTTCTTTTAGATCAATTCTGATCACACGAATAATCAATCTGCGGACCGGTTGAAAGACCGGAAGCAGAGTTTTGAACCTGAGGGAGAACAAACTGATGAAAACTTTATTGGCTTTTTGCGCAACACTGGGACTGCTGATGGTAACGAGCACCGCTTCGGCCCATACTTCACCCGAAGATCTGGCGGCCCGATGTGTGGGAGCTGTCAACGGAATCGTGGATCGCTGTCAGAATGCAGCCGCTGATGAGACACAGGAGTGTCTCCAGAAAATTCGCCGCTTATTAGCAGAGGGACGGGAACGGGCCGCACGACGTGTGGCTGCGGACTGCATTGAATCAGCCACCGAACGTACCGAAAACTGTGCCAAACGTATCAATCGAATTTGTGACGAATGTGTTGATCAACTGGTCAGTCTGGGAGCACCACAACTGGCACGCCGCGTGAATAGTGCGTGTGAGGATGCGATTTCCGATTTGCGGTCTACTCTGCAACGCCAGAAAAACGCGATTCGCGGAGCATTTGGAGGATAATTCACGAAAAACAATTTCTTGTATCGAGTCCGTCAACCGCATAAGATAATTTGTGCGGTTGACGGCTTTATTCTTAGCCTGAGGTCGTTCGCAGCTGGCGAACACTTTAAAAACATTTGATTAAGTCATCTCAATGACACCCACTGATTTTCCCGCGATCGATGATCCACCCAGCGATGCGCCGACCAGGCGTTCGTCGAAGGAACGTCAACAGCCAGGCAAAGAAAATCAGCCAACAGCAAAGAATCACGAAGAGCGAAAATTCATTTTGTTGTTACTCAAACGTGATTCACAGAGCTGGAATGAATTTGTGGAGCGATACGAACGGTTAATCGTCAGTCGTATTCTCTCCACCTGCCGTGAGTGCGGCTTATCTCCCGGATCGGATCTCGTGGAAGATTGCGCAGCAGAAGTGATGGCGGCTTTGTTTCAGAACGAGATGCAGGGACTGCGCCAGTTTCAGGGACGCAGTAAACTCTCAACCTGGCTGGCAGTGATTGTGCGGCGGATCACCTTAAACGTGTTGCGGCGGCAAAAGCGAGACAACGAGAAGATTCGCCCCAACGATAGCCAGTTCGATATCGCCACGGTTCCCGATTCATTTCCGCAAGAAACGAACCAACAGTCTGCCGAAGATCGAACTCAACTTCAGGCGTGTATGACCCGGTTGAAGCAAACGGATCGTCAGGCACTGGTGATGTACTTTGATCAGAAAAAGAGCTATGCCGAAATCGGACGCGCTTTGGGAATTACTGAAAACGCAGTCGGGCCGAAATTACACCGTGCCCAAAAACGATTGAAAAAACTAATGAAAGCGACCAGCAAACAGACATGAATTCGAATCACGCACAACTACTGACATTGATCAAACTGCGGGAAGGTCATCTTTCCGACGCAGAAGGTTTGACGGTGCGCGAGCAGTTAGCCTCGGATTCGCTGTTATTACAGCGCTGGAAAACACTGACTCAGTTATACAAACAACCCCTCAAACCCGTTGAGGTGCCTCGCCACTCAGACATCGACGCAGAAGCGGTCGCTGCATTCGTGGAAGAGGAGATGAGTCCTGAGCAGAGCGAGGCATTCGAATCGGCGTGCTGGGATCAGTCTAAGTTGCTGCGCGAAGTCATCGCCGCCTATCAGGCAGCGCATTTCGATTTTTCAGTCAGCAGTATTTCCGAAGAATATGCACAACAGGCATCACAGCGGATGCAAGACATTCTCTCTGCGCAGACTCAGTTAGCTGATACGAAATGCTCTGATGCAAATTACCTGGCGCCTATTGAAGACGAGCAGCAAACGGTTTTGGAGTCAGCTTCGATTGAAGTAGAAAAGACGCCGGTCAAAACACGTTCTTCAAGTCGTCCTTTGCGAGGAGAGCCGAAGAAACAAAACGGAGTGTTCTGGTTCTCAGTCGCAGTCGCCGCGATTCTGATTGTTGTCCTTCCGGCTTATTTTGTGTTCGTTCACAATCATGCGAAGACATCGATCACAAAAGCGCCGTCTCCTGCGCCGCAGCCTTTGGTTCCTGATCAACCCCTCGAAGTTGAGATCACGCCTGAACTGGCAGCTGTTCCTGAGCCGAAACCAGAAACGCTGCCGCCAGTGACTCCCGAAATGGTTCCGCAGCCACCCGACAGAGAAAACGCACTCAATGCGAAGCCGCTTGTCGCAAAGAAGCCATCGCTGGATAGACCGGCGGAGCCGATTCAACTTTCGCTGGACTGGACGAAAGTGGCGGGCATCATTGGTCTGAAAACAGATTCTACGTCTCCCTGGAAAGGCATCCTGGCTGAGGGAACCACGCTGAAAGCAGATCAGACGATGCAACTGGAATTGCGCACATTGCCGTTCAGCTGGTTGCAGGCCACGCTGGATTCTGGTCCGGAACTGGTCATGGATTCGAATTCAGAAGCATCTCTTTCTGTTCAAGGTGTTCCACAGAAAGCGAAACAGACAAACATTGATCTACAGTTACACTCTGGCAAGGTTGCGTTCACGCACCTGAAAACAGGTGATGTTCTACGATTACAGCAGCAACGTCAGGAGTGGCTGGTTGAGGTGAAACAGGATGAGACGTCCATCGGCATTTTGCAGAAGGAGGGAAATAAACAAGAACTCATGGCGTTTGCTGGAGAAGTGCTCATTACGGTTCCATTATCCGAACAGCCGATTTCTTTAAAAACAGATCAAATGCTGGTGATCAAAGATCAGTCTGTCAGTCTGCCTTTGAAGCTGGCAGGTAATCAAAACTGGCGCTCCAAACCATCGGGAACGCTGAAGTTAAAACCATCATTGATTGAGCGTTTGAATCAGAGCGAAAACTTACTCGCTTCCCTGATGATGGTGCCTGCGGGGCAACCCGGGCTGGAAGTGCTTGCCAGTACGAATCTCGGATTCACCCTTAATCCCACTGTTGCGGTGCCGCGTGCGACCTCGTCACCATCAGAAGTCCAACGGACCGCTGCCATTGAGTGGCTACTGGCGGCGAAAGATAATCCGACGACGCGTGCGGTTTGGAACCGGATTAAAGTCATCGAAAATGCAACGACGCCCACCCTTTCAATCCAAACCTGGTTTCAAATGTCACAGCGGAAAGTGCCCGGGAATCAGCAGCTGCTCAGAGAGCTATCACTGGGGCTGGGAGCGAAGCAGCCGCTCTTTGTCCGACAATGTTCGATTCACTTTTTGCGACAACTCACGCGACAGCGTTTCGCTGAGTATGATCCCAGTGCGCCCACGCCAGCCGCCATCAACAGTGTTCGCCTGAAGCTCAGACGGGCAACCGGCAACTCAGGTCGACCTTCGGGCAATACGACGCGTCGACAACGCTGACTTTCTGCTAATGCAGATGATTTATCGACTGAGAATGAAGCATGTTGTCACAAGTCTGCGAGGCGTGTTATAATCGCTGGATTACGCAGTGAATAGGTGTTTTTATTCTTAGAAATGAGTAAGATTGCGTATTATTAATGATCGCAGTGAACGGGCTATCGCGTAGTAGATTCAGGCGACATTAGATCATCTCCGGTAATATGTGAGTGTTTATGACATCACAAGTCAAAGAATCTCATAGCAGCGATCAGAAAACCAGGCGCCCTTCCAAAATCATCGTGGCGGGTCTGTGCGTGGGGATTGTTGTTGCCGGCTTGCTCTGGGGAAAATCAGCCTGGATCAATATTTGTCAATGGCAGGCCGAACGAAATCTTCAGTCGCGTGATACCGAACAGGCACTGAGCTGGATTTCCCAAGCCTATCAGGCAGACACTCAGAATCCCGAGACCCTGCTGATTCTGGCGCGTGCCCATCGTCGTGCACATGACGTGGAACCTGCCATTAAAACTCTGAAGGAGCTATTCAAGGTTGCCGGACCTTCTGAAGAGTTGCGTCGCGAACAGTGGCTTGTCGAAGCGCAGGTGGGAGATGTTTCTAACCTGGAGCAGCACCTGGCCGACATGTTAATTGACCCGAGAGGCAATGCGCAGGATATCTGTGAGACGTTTGTGAACAGTTGTGTGTTGAATTATCGTTTTCGTGATGCCATCAAAATTATTGAACTTTGGCAGGCAGACTTCCCGAATGACCCGCTCCCTCATTACTACCTCGGCCGTATTCTCGAACACCAGGGAGACTGGGAGAGCTCAGCCAGAGAATTCAGCGCTGCATTGAACGTGTCTCCCGGGCATATTCCCTCAGCCTATAATCTGGCACGTGTCAATTTATCGCATAATCAGGTGGATGCCGCTCTGGAAAACTATCGGCTGTGCACAAAATATCAAAAGGATCATGCAGCCGCACTCGTTGGCATCGCACGCTGTTTGCGAATGAAGCAAGATGCCAATGCGGCCAGAGCAGCGTTGAAAACGGCGCAGCAGGTTCCCGAGTCGCAACGGCTGAAGGACTTTCGTGCGGTCGGAGATCCCGCTTATGTGGCCAGCAATGCAATTCTGCTGGAGCTGGGGCAATTGGAACTCACATCAGGAAACTACAAACAAGCGGTCGCCTATTTAGAAGAAGCGCTGGAACGGAATCCCAAAGATCGAAAAGCACGCCTGGCTTTAGCCGATGCTTATCGGGGGGCGGGAGAACTTGAGAAAGCAGAACAACAAATTCAAATCGTGCAGAAAACACAAAAAGCGATCAAACGTCTGGATGAATGTTTTGATCTGCTTCAAAAAGATCTGGAAAACGCCGACCTGCGTGCTGAGATCGGACAAATATTTCTGGAACATATCTCGGAAAATCAGGGAGTCGTCTGGCTCAAAAATGCGCTGTATTACGACCCCAATCATCAGCAGGCCAAACAGGCCTTGGCCGATTATTATGCAAAACAACGTTCCCCTTCAAAGAACTGAGTTTCAAGAATATTATTACCCTACTGAGATTTCTTACTGAGGTGCTCTCATTCCACGATTTATAGTGTGCAGCATGTTGCTCCTGGTTCTGTTCGGGTGTCGTTCCGAAACACCGGTCAGTTCGCCAGATGAGAAAAAAGAAACGGAAGCTGCCACGCACACTCCGTCTCCCATCAATTTTGTCGATGTCACCGATTCACTGGGGATTGAGTTTGAATACCACAACGACGAACAGGCAAACACATATGCGATTCTAGAATCCATCGGCGGGGGAGTCGCTGTTTGGGATTATGATCTCAACGGGCACCCCGATCTGTTTTTTCCAGGCGGCGGTTCATTTAATGGAGGGAAGCAACTGACCGGACTTCCCTCGGTACTGTTCAGTCAGGTCTCTGCGGGCCAATATGTGAATCAGAGTCTGAATTCCGGTATCGCACCAAGCCCCTATTATTCTCATGGCTGTACTGTCGCCGATTATGACAACGATGGATTCCCGGATCTTGTCGTCACAGGTTACGGGGGTATTCTCTGCTGGCATAATCTGGGAGATGGCACGTTCGAGGAAGTGGCACAAGTATCTGGACTGATCGATCCCAGCTGGAGCACCTCTGCCGGATGGGGAGATTTAAATGGTGACGGGGCACTGGATCTGTATCTGGCACACTATGTGGACTGGTCGTTCGAGAACGATCCGGTGTGCGGCGATCCTTCCGGAACGAGAGACGTCTGCCCTCCACGACAATTTACCGGTCTGGATGACCGGGTCTTTTTCAGCAATGCGGATGGAACGTTTCGGGATGCTTCAAAAGAAGCCGGCCTCGTGGAAAAGGGAAAAGGTCTGGGGGTCATTCTGGGGGATGTGGACGGCGACCTGGATCTCGATATCTATGTGGCCAACGATACGACGAATAATGTGCTCTATCTGAATGAGGGGAAAGGCAAATTACTAGAAGCCGGGCTGGCACGTGGCGTCGCCGTTGATGACCAGGCGGTGGCGAACGGAAGCATGGGCGTTGATCTCAGTGATTTCAATGCGGATGGTCTGCCCGATCTCTGGGTCGCCAATTATGAATCGGAAGCATTTGCGCTTTATAAAAATATTGGGAAAGGGCAGTTTCTCTATGCCAGCCGCGAGACGGGCGTCAGCGCGATTGGAAATTTGTTTGTCGGGTTTGGGACGCAGTTTGGCGATTTTGATTCGGACGGCGACGAAGACATTGTGGTCACAAACGGGCATGTGATTCACTCACCCCGGCATACAACGGTGAAGCAACTGCCACTGGTTCTGGAAAATGAAGCCGGTCAATTTCAAACGTTGAAGTTTGACAAAACCGACTATCTGGGACAGTTGCATTTCGGTCGCGGCGTTGTCGCCGATGATCTTGATGAGGACGGGGATTTAGATCTCGTTTTCGCCAATTGTAATGAGCGCGCCGCAGTGCTTGAGAACCAGACGCAGACGGAATCGAAGTGGGTTCAAATTCGGCTGGTGGGTACCGAATCGAATCGTGATGGAATCGGCGCCAGCCTGACAATTCACACCAGCAAGGGGGATCTCTCCCGCTTTGTGACAGGTGGCGGAAGTTATTTGTCACAAGGAAGTTATGTAGCACACTTTGGTGTGCCTTCCGATGTCGAAGTTCAGGGGGTCACAGTCCGCTGGCCGTCCGGGAAGACTCAAACGGAATCAAAAATGCCCCTCAATCATCGGCTTACGTTTATTGAGTGATTTCTACTGAACTCTTGCAATTCGCTTGAATTTGAGGAATGAATGTTTGAGCGCCAGGTTCTTTAAGTTATCATAATCTATGTATTAATTCTTAATCAATTAGTGCAAGGCACTAGTTCGACTTTTTTAGGGACACCAATTCATTTATGGCCTATTAATTTTTC
Organism: Gimesia alba; assembly: GCF_007744675.1. Taxonomy (NCBI): domain Bacteria; kingdom Pseudomonadati; phylum Planctomycetota; class Planctomycetia; order Planctomycetales; family Planctomycetaceae; genus Gimesia; species Gimesia alba. The sequence continues at coordinate 5,514,272 of NZ_CP036269.1, read as the reverse complement.
TATTCATATTGAAGGGAGAGTTCTATGAAGCGTCTTATGCGACCACGTGGTTTTACGTTAATTGAATTGCTGGTGGTAATTGCCATCATTGCGATTTTGATTGCGTTATTACTTCCCGCCGTTCAACAGGCCCGTGAAGCGGCACGCCGTTCTACCTGTAAGAACAACCTGAAGCAATTCGGCCTGGCGATGCACAACTACCATGATGCCCATGGTATGTTTCCGATTTCAAATACGCCTTCCGTACATGACTCAGGGACCCTTGGAAGCTGGTCATGGCGCGGCATGAGTGCCCATGCTTTACTTCTGCCTTACATGGATCAGGCCAGCGTTTATAATCAGATCAACTGGAATGTACGTTATGATATGGCACCCAATAGTACGCTAAATAACACAAAGATCCCCGCATTTTTGTGTCCTTCCGATTTAAAATATCCAGGCGGAGATCCCGGCAATAACTACGTCGTGAGTGCCGGACCATCTATGTACTGGAAAGTCGGCTTTGGTGATCAGGTCGGAATGTTTAATGACCGCAAGCCTGTTCGCGTGAGCGATGTGCTGGATGGAACATCCAACACGATCGCGGCGAGCGAAAGTACCGTCGGCGATAACAACGGAAGTAAATTTGATGTCAAAACAGATCTGGTTCGTGCGCAGGCTGTTCCATTTTCACAACGGAGTTTTATTTCGAAAGCAAATCTGGATGCCTATGGAACTCAATGTTTAACGGGCACCTCCAACACTCACAGTCATGTGAACCGCGAATGGATGAACGGCATTGGTGGTCAGACTATTTTCAACACATTGAACGTGCCGAACTCACCCAATCCGGATTGTCATCCCTGCTCCGGCTGTGGCTGGTATGATTCGATCGGCGTCTGGTCTGCCCGCAGTCGGCATACGGGTGGGGTGCATGTCCTGTTGGGGGATGGTGCTGTCCGTTTTGCCAGCGAGAATATTGATATCACTGTGTGGCAGTCTCTCGGCTCGGCTGCCGGTGAAGAGACGGTGGGCGAATGGTAAGCCTGATGCTTTAAGACTGAAAGCGTAGTGTGATTTAAAAGAGCGAGGCTCATTAACGTGAGTCTCGCTTTTTTTATCTGGCGATCACGCAAAACGGATGCAGTCTGACCTGGTAGCTGAAAGCGTGACATCTAATGTGAGGTACGAGATGAAGATGATCATTGTGTAGTGCGGGGACTCAAGTTGAACTGAAGTGCACCAATGTGAATGGGAAATGTGCGAAATCTAATTATTTATTTTGTTAAATAATGCAACGTCGTTCCCAAAATGAACTTTAAGTGAAACATTAGTTGCTACAAATACGTCTTATTGGCTAATATCTTATAAGTGATATATTTTATAAAGTAGACGCTGATACTGATCCGAGGATTGGGATAGGTGTCCATGCGGGCTAATTTATTATTTTTTTACTAATTTTTGGGGAGAGTATTATGAAGCGACTAGTTCGACAACGGGGGTTTACGCTGATTGAGTTGCTGGTGGTGATTGCCATCATTGCGATTTTGATTGCGTTATTACTTCCCGCCGTACAACAGGCCCGTGAAGCGGCCCGCCGTTCAACCTGTAAGAACAATCTGAAGCAATTCGGTCTGGCAATGCACAACTACCATGACGCGCATGGAATGTTTCCGATTTCTAATACGCCTTCCGTACATGACTCAGGGACCCTTGGAAGCTGGTCATGGCGCGGCATGAGTGCCCATGCTTTACTTCTGCCTTACATGGATCAGGCCAGTGTCTATAATAGGATCGACTGGAATGTGCGCTATGACATGGCACCCAATAATACAGTTGATAATACAAAGATCCCCGCATTTTTGTGTCCTTCTGATTTAAAATACCCCGACGGGAATCCTGGAAATAACTATGTCGTGAGTGCCGGACCATCCATGTACTGGAAGGTAGGCTATGGTGATCAGGTTGGTATGTTTAATGACCGCAAGCCTGTTCGGGTTCGTGATGTGCTGGATGGAACTTCCAATACGATCGCGGCAAGTGAAAGTACTGTCGGCGACAATACCGGAAGTAAATTCAACGTCAAAACAGATCTCGTTCGTGCTCAGGCTGTTCCGTTTTCGGAACGGAGCTTTGTTTCGAAAGCAAACCTGGATGCCTATGGAGCTCAATGTTTAACGGGAACCTCTAATACTCACAGTCATGTGAATCGAGAATGGATGAACGGGATTGGTGGCCAGACCATTTTCAACACATTGAATGTGCCGAACTCTCCCAATCCGGATTGCCATCCCTGCTCCGGCTGTGGCTGGTATGATTCGATTGGCGTCTGGTCTGCCCGCAGTCGGCATACGGGTGGAGTGCATGTTCTGATGGGCGATGGTGCTGTCAAATTTGCCAGCGATAATATCGATACGCTTCTCTGGCAGCATCTTGGTTCAGCTGCTGGTGAAGAAGTGGTTGGCGAGTGGTAAGCCAAACTATTTGAGTATTTAAGTTTTGAAAGAGAGCGATTCTCGTTATAATGAGTTTCGCTCTTTTTTTAATTCTTTTTCTGCTGGTTCAACAAACTGTTCACAGAGAAAAAGTGGGCCAATGTGAACTTACTAGTACAACATTATTTCGATTGAAAAGGACCAGAACGATGAAAGCGATTCCGGCAATTCTATTGCTGTTTGTAATGACTTGCGTGGGCTGTGGAGGCGGTGATGCTGGTAGCGAAGATACCGCTGCTGAGACGAACAATATCACTTCAACAGCCGATATGAAATCAGCTTTGGAATCGATTGCACAAACAGGCGAAATGGGGAGTGCTGCAATGGGCTTTCGTGAAACACTGGAAGGCCTGAAACAATCGGATGCTACGAAAGCCGATAAACTGCTCTCCGATCTGGATAAGCTGGAAGCTGCTTCGTCACCAGCAGCGACCAAAAAAATTGCGAAACAAATGGCTGATCAGCTTTAAATTCAGCTGTTATTTTGACCTAAGCCCCTGATGGAATGATTCGATCAGGGGCTTTTTTCATTGGGATACTTCCCTGGAACTCAATGGAGAATGCCATGTTATGTTAGACACAATCCGGGAACATATGATATAATTCCGATGTATCAGGCAGGGAGCGGCACTTCATTCCTGCTCAAAGAAAATTCGTTGGGAATCACGGTTGACGAAATGAAGCAACATTCGACAAAGCAGAAATCAACGTTGCAAGGGCATGCAGCAGCACGGCGCGAGTTTTTAAAAATTGGCCTGGGTGGGTTTGGCAGCCTTTCCCTGCCGGGGCTTTACCAGTTGCAGGCTGAGACGAAACAGGCCAACGCAACAAAGAAACCCAAAGAACGAACGGCTGTGATTCTGGTCTGGTGCCGTGGTGGTATCAGTCACTTGGAGACCTATGATCCCAAACCGGAAGCAGCTTCCGATTATAAAGGTCCTTATTCTCCCATTGCGACCAAAACTGAAGGGATGTTCCTCGGCGAGTTACTGCCGCGACATGCTCAGATTTCCGATAAGTTTTCGATTCTGCGTTCGATCACACACACCGGCGGAGGCCATCCTGCCGGCTCATTACAAATGCTCGGAGGTGACAAAGATCGGATCGATAAACAAAAGCCGAAGCTGCCCGACCTCATGTCGGTCGCCAATTATCTCAGGCGTGATAAAGAAAACGTGCTGCCGAACTATATCGGCGTGAATGCGATTACAAACTACGACAGTTTTCAGATCGCCGGGCCGACATATCTGGGACCCGGTGCAGGGCCATTCCAGATTCAAGGTGATCCCAGTAAACCGGACTTTAAAGTTCCCAATATTGGGCTCACCGATCCACAGGAAACGCGACAGATTACCAGGCGCATTTCTTTACGCCAAAAGTTAGATCAATTCCGCCGCGATCTGGACCTGGAAGGTGCGATGCAGGCGATGGATCAATTTGAATCGCAGGCGACCAATTTGCTGACCAGCAAACAGGCGGCCCAGGCATTCGATTTAACCCACGAGCCTCAATACGTTCGTGATCGTTATGGGATGCATCAATGGGGCCAGCAATGTCTGATGGCGCGGCGGCTGGTGGAAGCGGGTGTGGAGATTGTCACCACGGAATTGTCCGGCCCCTTATGTGGGCGGGTTGGAAACTGGGATGATCATGCAGTGAATCATCATGTATTCGATGCGCTCAAGTATCGGGCCCCCTATTTTGATCAGGCAGTGACGGCTTTGATTGAAGATATTTATGATCGTGGACTGAATGAGCGTGTGCTGGTGGTTGTAGCGGGAGAATTTGGCCGTACCCCCAAGATTTCCCATGCGAAAAGTACGGGGGCCGGGATTGCCAGTGGCAGCGCAGGAACAACGCAACCGGGCCGCGATCATTGGCCGCGAGCCGCGTCGATATTGTTTGCAGGAGGCGGAATTCGTACCGGTCAGATCATTGGTGCCACCGATGGAAAAGGAGAAGGGCCTGTCGAACGGGCTGTGGGCCCTCACGATTTCCTGGCAACGATCTACGCACACCTGGGGATCGATTATCACAACACGTTCCTGCCTGACTTTACCGGTCGGCCCACTCCGATTGTGACACAGGGGCATGCGATCACTGAACTCGCCGGTCGTGCCTGATGAGATCATCAGACCACTTGCATTAAGAAATGGCCCTTCCGAATTTGTTTCAGAAGGGCCTTCTGTCTTCTTATTTTCCTTTGATGGCATAAAGTTTATCAAAGGAACGCAGGTAAATGACTCCCTCGCTAATCGCGGGAGTCGCGTAGAAAGTACCCGGCAGTTGATTTTCAGCGATGACCTCTCCACTGTCGGCATCAATCACGGTACAAAGGCCATCGGTGCTGAGGAAATAGACTTTTCCATCACCGGCGACCAGGGCAGAAAAGTACTGCCCCTTCATCCGTTTTTTCCAGAGCGATTTGCCATCTTTCAGATTCAAACAGGTGGCGACTCCGTTCTGGCTCACCATGAAAAGTTTGTCATCCAGAATCAGGGGAGTCGATGAATCAGGGGTGGAAACATCATACTTCCACAACAGGCCGGATTGTGTGATATTGCCTGTCGCACCTTGCTTGAACGCTTTGATGTATCCCAGTCCGCCACCGCCCGGGTTGCCAGAGGTCGCAATCACAAGATTCTCATCCGCCACGGGAGCTGCAATGATCCGGCCGAACGGGCTGGGAATATCCAGTCCACCAGCGATCCAGAGCTGTTTTCCTGTTTGGGGATCATAGGCGTTTACATGATCGGAACCGGAAACCAGCAGTTCGGTTTTGTCTCCGTTCTGATAGATGGTAGGCGTTGTGTATGCATCGGCACCATCTTTTTGAGCCGGCAGCTTTCGATTGACTTTCCAGACTTCCTTTCCGGTCTGCTTGTCAAAAGCCACGACATACGAGGGGCCTTTAGTCATGCAGGTGACAATCAACAGGTCTCCCCATAAACGGGGCGTCGAACCCATGCCGAATGTAATATTATAAGGTCCATAGTCTTTGACCAGATCCCGTTTCCAGACGATTTCTCCCGATTCCGCATCCAGACAAACTAACAGACCCGTACCGAAAAATGCCCAGATGTTCTGATCATCGGAAATCGGAGAAGGGGTGGCTGAGTTATGACGGTCGGCCCACAGATTACGTGGTCCCGGAGCAGACAACGATCCGGAGCCGACCTTGACTTTGCGAATTTCCTGACCGCTTTTGCGATCAAACGAAATGATCCACAGCCCGTTATCTTCAGTTTTGGTCGTCACGTCAATTCGATTTGCGGTGACAGCCGGAGAAGAATTAGCACGTCCCGGCAGGGCGACTGACCAGAGGATTCCCTCTTGCTGAGACCATTTTGCGGGCAGATTTTTCTCGTTAGAAACTCCACTGCCGGTCGCTCCGCGAAATTGCGGCCAGGTTTCGGAATGAGCGAGTGCAGGCATCAACAGGGAAACGATGATGGCAGGCATCAACAGTCTAGAGAATCGCATGGAAAAAACTCCTGGTTTGGTGTGTCTGATAATTGGGAGCAGCTTCAAAGGTGTACTGTATCTAAGACGTTCCTAAGGCAATGTAATGTATCTCACACATTCCCGGCAGAATTATTCTTCGCGCTGGGGGCGTGTCATCAATGTTTGTGTGGCATCGTCGGGCGATTTGCCTTCAAACAGGACGCGATAAATTTCCGTGGTGATCGGCATGTCGAGTCCTTTCTCGTCGGCGAGGTCGTAGACACTGCGTGTGGTGTTGACGCCTTCTGCCACCGCATCCATGCTGGATATGATCTGTTTCAGTGAATCTCCCTGACCGAGTCGTTCTCCCACTTTGCGATTGCGGCCAAATGGGCTCATACAGGTAGTGATCAAGTCACCAACGCCTGCCAGTCCGGAGAACGTGGCCGGTTCGGCGCCCAGTGCCGAACCGAAGCGGTTCATTTCCACCAGACCGCGGGTCATGATTGCCGATTTGGCATTGTCGCCGTACTTGCCTCCATCACAGATGCCGGCTGCGATGGCAATCACATTCTTCAAGGCACCCGCTAATTCGACGCCCACGATATCTACATTCGTGTAAACACGAAATCGATCTGTGCTGAACAGTTTCTGAGTTTGTTTCGCGAGCTGAATGTCACCGCTGGCAGCCACAACACTGGCCGGTAGACGGCGGGCGATTTCTTCTGCATGGCTCGGACCTCCCAGCGCAACTACAGGGCGGGGGCCAAGTACATCGGCAATGATCTCGCTGGGACGATAAAACGTCTCTTGTTCAATCCCTTTAATGACACTGATGACGGGAGTGCCGTTCTGGAGATGGGGGGCCAGTGTGTGCAGAGCGGCTCTGAGAAATTCAGTGGGAATCGCCACCACCAGAAAATCAGCGTCTGCCACTGCTTCATCAATATCTGATGTGAAATGAATGGCTTCTGAAAGCGTTACGCCGGGGAGCAGTCTTTTGTTTTCACGGTGTGTTCTCAGATCTTCAGCAACAGCAGGCTTGCGAACCCACATGGAAACAGCAACGTCTGAAGATTCCGTAAGCAACGTTGCACAGGCAGTTGCCATCCCACCACCGCCCAATATTGCAACTTTCATATCCATAAAACATCCATCTTTCATTTCTGAGCCTGAATTGTCTTAATTATTCGCCGGTGACAGAGATCCCTCCTGTTCAATGCAGCATGACAGGCAGAATTCTCATGATCCGAATACTTGTAATATAACGAGAATTGTCGCGTAAGCCAAAGAAGATAGAAATAACTGTCGATGGTATTTCTGACAGGAGTGTTCCGGGCTGAGATTGACTCCCCCAAATCCTGCAAAGGTCATTTGTGCTGATTTTCTCGTACAACTCCCCTAATCAGAACAGTAGAAATGTTTTGCGACAAATGACAGAAATAATCGTTGCAGATATTAAATTTTCACACATTACCAAAAAATGTAACCTACGTTTTGCTTGGTAAATATTTAATCAAGGAGCAATCTTATGAAACAGGTTACCGAGCAACAATCTGTCACATTCGAGGATCGTCGCCAAAACCGCGATAACAATCGTCCTGAAGGAATTGGTGAGCGACGCCAGTTCAGTAACTCGTATAATTCAGAGAACGAAGACGTCAATGAGTTGGCACAGGCCATCGACCAGTACAAACTGCGTCACCGCCGTCGATTCATCACGTTCGAAGAATTGCATTCGGTCGTCACCGGTCTGGGTTACCACAAATAACCTGAGAATGATTGAATCGTTGTCGTTGGAGAGTAGAGAGTGTCTGCAGGCAAGCAAGCTGCGCGAAGTCTGCTAAAAGGCTGGCTCTCTTTTCCATCCGTCGACGTTTTTGACGATTCCCTTCGCTTCATTGAAAATTCTGACTGACCTTATCGGAAGATCTTCAGATTCGCGACGCTGATCTCACCCTGTCTCTCAGCGTATGGTCGTGTTCAAAAAGCGATCCGCTTCCCTCGCTTTTCTTTTTTCACTTTTCTGGTGAAAAACTCTCTAAATCGCTTCATAGGCAGCTTTTTTTCTCATAAAAATCCAGAAAATTCAAACTTTTCCTCAAGTTTGCAGCCGCCACGCTTCAGATTGATGTTGACCTAATCTCCAACATTTGGAAAATCCCCTCACTAAACCACCCCAACAACGAAGAGTTGAGCCACATTGTGTTGCTGACTCCCCATTCAGACAGAGCATTTCCGCTCATATACTGATTAATCCCATATTTGCAGGTTGAACATTGAAAGCTTCCCTTCTTTGTCTTGCCATTGTGTTTTCAGCCGGACTTCCATTGAATGCCGCTGAATTGACTACGATTTATACACCCGCAGAAGACTTTGATGCCGTCATTCGTGGCCAAAGTCCGCCGCCTACGTATGAAGAGTCGGTCCCGTTTGGGACGACACCTTCGAACGGTGGAACGTATGCGGCTCCAAATGGGCAGCCATTTGATCCCAACGCGGGAGCCGGCAATTTGTATGGTGCGCCACAGGCGGGCTATGATCCGTTTCTCACACCCGGTGCAGGCGTCGATCCCTATATGGGGCAGCAGATGGCGGTACCCGGACCCGGTTATACGTCTAGTTTGAACGGGCCACAGCCCTATCGTTTTGGCTGGACTTCCCGATTTGAATTTGGGATTTTGCCAAAAGCACGGACTTATGTGCCTCCCACAGGCGCCCCCGGTGGTAATTTTGGTGTCTTTGAAACCGACGTTGATCTGACCTACACCACTCCAACACGCAATGGTTGGATTTTCGCATTTTCACCTCAATTTGACTACCGTGGCTGGGATGGTCCTCAGTTTGTTTCATTACCCGGCAAGGGATTCCGGTTTGGAAGTGATTTGCAGTTATCAACTCCCGCCAATGGATTGTGGAGCGTACAGTTAGGCTTTACTCCCGCTCTGGCATCCGATTTAGCGAAAAGCTTAAGCTCAAATGCCTGGCAGTTTGACGCGCGGGTTGTGTTATTCTTTCGACCTTCTGATACCTGGATGTTCGCCGCAGGGGCTGCTTACTGGGATCGTGTGGGTGATTATGTGATTCCTTACGCGGGTGCAGTTTGGACCCCCAATGACCTTTGGGAAATCCGTGCCATGTTCCCGAAAGCCCGTGTCAGCCGTTTCCTGGGAAATGTGGGTGACAAAAGCGTCTGGCTCTATGGTAGCTTTGAATATGATATCGAAGCGTTCCAGGTGGAACGGGCCGGCGTTATTGGCCGCGATCAGGTGGAATTCAAGGACTACGTCATGATGATCGGTTTACGCGGCGAAAACGGATGTATGTCGATGTTCCTCGAAGCAGGGGGAATTGTGAAACGCGAGGCTGACTTCAGAAGCGGTGGTGGATTTGACATCAAAGATGGATTCATCGCCCGGTTTGGGGTCCAGTTTTAATCTGCTCTCTGTTCCAAATTCCAATCTCACCCTGATTAAGGAAATTCATTCGTGAATCCTCCTGCAGCCGTCATCCTTGCCGCCGGTAAGAGCACAAGGATGAAGTCAGAACTTCCCAAAGTTCTGCACCCCATTCTGGGACGTCCGATGATAGAATACGTTCTGGATGCGGCCCGTGCCGCGCACTGCCAGAAACTGGTCGTGATTGTCGGTCATAAGGCAGACGAAGTGAAAGCAGCTCTCGCACCTCATTCCGATGTGGAATTTGCCTTGCAGGCCGATCAGAAAGGGACAGGGCACGCCGTGATGATGAGTGCCGAGAATCTGGCCGATCATGATGGGCCTGTTCTGGTGCTTGCCGGTGATACGCCACTCTTGAAAGGAAGTTCACTGGCAAAATTGCTCGAGATTCAACAGCAGAACCAGGCGGCTTGTGTGGTGGGGACGGCAACGACCAAAGCCAACGAAGGCCTGGGGCGCATCGTTCGCGATGCAAACGGTCAATTCTTGCGAATTGTAGAGCAAAAGGATGCCACTCCCGAAGAAGCCGCCATTGAAGAGATCAATACAGGCTGCTTCGCTTTTGACGGCCGACAGTTATTCCATGCATTGGAAAAAGTGAAACCAGATAACAGTCAGGCGGAATACTACCTGACCGACTGTGCCGAAATTCTACTCAAAGAAGGTCAGACCGTGCTGGCTGATCCGGTATTTGATATTCAGGAAGCCATGGGTGTGAATACCCAGGAGCAACTGGCTGAAGTGGCCGAAATTCTCAAACAGGCACCCTCTGAATAATCGACAGAGATTCGCTCGTTTTGCTACTTGCCCGTTTCAGTAAAGTGCGTCCAAAAAGCGGCATTTGAGGACTTTCGTACGAAATCGAAAGCTCATGCTTGACTTCTTTCTCTCGATAAGCGTGAATAGGGTAGTATGCCAGACAGATCCGTTCGGCGCTGACGGCCCTTGTTCCCGCAACTCAAAGTATCGCACTAAAGCAGGCTTCGCTTTCAATGTATGATCATTTGACTCTTCTTAGTGGACGAGCTCATCCTCAATTAGCTGGAGAAATCGCGGAATATCTCGGCGTTCGTCTGGCATCGGTCGAGTTGTCCAATTTTCCCGATGGGGAAATCAGTCTGAAGCTCAATCAGAATGTCCGGGGGCGAGACGTGTTTATCGTTCAGCCAACTTCGCCTCCCGTGAACGATAATCTGATGGAATTGCTGATACTGATGGATGCCTGTCGTCGGGCGAGTGCAGAACGCATCACGGCTGTCATTCCTTATTTCGGATACGCAAGACAGGACCGAAAAGACTCCGGTCGGGTCCCGATTACTTCCAAGCTGGTTGCAAATCTGATCAATGAAGCCGGCGCTGACCGGGTGCTGGCCATGGATTTGCACGCCGCCCAGATTCAAGGCTTTTTTGATACCCCCGTCGATCACTTGTACGCCGCGCCGATACTGGATCGTTACTTCAGATCACTCAACATTCCGGATAAAGACCTGGTTGTTGTGAGCCCGGATGAAGGCAGTATCAAACGAACGCTGCAACATAATAACAATATCGGGGGCACGCTGGCGATTGTTGATAAACGCCGCAAAAATGCCCTGGAAACACAGCAGGCAAATATTATTGGGGGTCCGATTGAAGGGAAAGTCGCACTCCTGTTCGATGATATGATTTCCACGGGAGGTTCGATTGTCGGTGCAGTCAATGTGGTCAAAGAACATGGTGCCCGCGAAATCTATGTCAGTGCATCGCATGCAGTTTTTTGTGGGCCTGCCATCAAGCTGCTGAGCGAGGCACCCATCAAAGAAATCGTGGTCACAAACAGTCTGCCGATTCCTGATCAGGATAAACTTTCTAATTTGAGAACAATTTCGATTGCCCCCTTGCTGGGCGAGGCCATTCGACGGATTCACCGTAACGAATCGGTAAGCCATCTGTTTGATTAGCAACGTTCCTGAGTAAAACCGATGGTTACGACATCGTTGCGATCAGAATAGAGAGACGACTTGCAATGGCGCGAAATGAACAAGACCGCGAAGACCTGATGCGTGAAGCGACGGCGTTATTTCCCCGTGCCGAACTGCAGCTGGCTCATGAAGCGTTTCCCCTGTTCTGGGGACAGAAGCAAAGCGGCCATTTTTCATTTTACTTTGGCAGCGATCCCGTCTATCAATTTGATCAGGATGGCTTCTTGAGACGCGCATATCTAGAAGGTGCCTTGTATCGCACCCAGGGAAACACGCTGGCCCGGTTGACCCGTGTCAGGAATTCTGAAGAATCCATTCTCAATCGCTACGATCTGTCTATAACAGAGGTAGAATCGTTATTGCAGACAATGGCCGAGCGGTTTCGGAGATTGGAATCAACGTTACTTGAAGACTCTGGTGTTCAAACAATCCAGACTCTGCCAGAGAATGCGGAACGTGAATTATGCGACCAGATTCAAGCTCACGTTCAACTGGTTCTGCAGCATTCAGATCAACTGGCGCCGCGGATTCGTGGTAAACGCTGAATTAGAGAATTCGTTCCCGCCCTCCTGAAAATGGTGTTTTCGATGCATAAATTGATTATAGGCTGTGGTTATGTCGGCTTGTCGGTCGCACAAAAGTGGCTGGAACAGGGGCACGCTGTTTCGGCACTCACACGCTCAGAGACGCACGCTCATGAATTTGAGAAGCGGGGAATCAGACCCATGATGGGGGATATTACCCAGCCCGATTCGCTCAAAGGCCTACCCGAATCAGAAACCGTGCTGTACGCCGTCGGCTTTGATCGTTCCGCTGAGAAATCCCGGCGTGAGATCTATGTCGAGGGATTAGATCACGTACTGACGGAAATCAAACCGCGAACTCAGAAAATCATTTACCTCTCCAGCACCAGCGTTTACGGACAATCCGCGGGCGAATGGGTCGATGAGACCTCCGTTTGCGAACCGGAACGCGAAAACGGCCAGATTTGTCTCGATGCGGAGCAAATGTTTGAACAGCACGGCTTGTTGCCGAACGGGGCACAACGCGAAACCGCAACGGCTGTGATCCTCAGACTGGCTGGTATTTATGGTCCCGGGCGACTTTTGGCCCGGATGCAGCAAATCAAAGCCAGCGAACCGCTGACAGGCAGGCCGGACGCCTGGCTGAATCTGATTCATGTCACTGATATCGTGAATACGATCCTGAAATGTGATACAGACATCCATCTGGAATCGCATTATCTGGTCAGCGACAGTCGACCGATTACCCGACAGGAGTACTATGAAACGCTGGCCCGGCTGATCAAGGCACCGCTCCCTCAATTTGCGGAAGAGGCTCCGGGCCAACCTGCTTTGAAGTCCCAGCGAATGCACAGCACCGAACGTGCAGCAGGACTGAATAAACGTTGCTGTAATAAAAGGTTACGTGAAGAGTTGGGGGTAGAACTGGTTTTTCCGACGATACAGGAAGGTCTTCCCCAGGCCATCGAAAATACTTAAGAGATGGTAACTGATTGACCGCCTCGCTTTAGGTTTGGTTATCAAGTGTGTATGCTGTGATGACTCACGCTTTCAATGACCTCTCATGTTCGAGACGTTCGCAAAAAATCCACATATCAATTACTTAGCTCATGCCTAAAACTTATCAAGTCAAGCCAGTTTCAGGTCCCATTAAAGGGGCTGTCAGACCTCCGGGGTCTAAAAGCATTACCAATCGTGCATTAATCGTCGCGGCGCTCGCTGAAGGCACAACTCACCTGACCGGTGTGCTCGACAGCCAGGACACGCAGGTGATGATCGAGAGTCTGAATCGGCTGGGCATCAGCGTCAAACACGATTCCGAATCATGTTCGATTGAAGTCGAAGGTTGTGCTGGACAAATACCGCAGCCGTCGGCTTCACTCTGGTTGGAAAACAGTGGCACCAGCATCCGTTTTTTGACGGCGCTGTGTGCGACCGGACATGGAGAATATGTTTTAGACGGCAATGCACGCATGCAGCAGCGGCCGATTCGAGATCTGGTGGAAGCCTTAAACAGACTAGGCGTCGATGTCGTCTGTGAAAATGGCACTGGTTGTCCCCCCGTTCGCGTGAAAGCAAACGGACTACCAGGAGGAGACACTTCCATTTCGGGCAGTGTTTCCAGCCAGTATTTAAGTGCCTTGCTGATGGTTGCCCCCGCCGCACAAGGCCCGATTACTATTTCCATTCTGGATGAAATGGTGTCTAAACCTTATCTGGATATTACACTCGGTGTGATGGCGCAATTTGGCGTCACCATTGATCGGCTCGAAGAGACGGTCTGGAGAATTCAGCCTCAAATCTACCAGCGCCCTGTTGCGTATGATATCGAACCCGATGCCTCAGCAGCCAGTTACTTTTTTGCAGCCGCTGCCATTACAGGCGGGGCGGTTACCGTGGAAGGTTTGAATCAGGACGCATTGCAGGGGGACATCAATTTTATCCGGGTCCTGGAAGACATGGGCTGTGAAATCAAACGCGGACGCGACAATATCACCGTTCAAGGTAAGCCCCTCAAAGGGATTGACGTGGATATGAACGATATCAGTGACACCGCTCAGACGTTAGCTGCTGTCGCGTTATTCGCAGAAGGTCCAACCTGTATCAGAAACGTAGGACATATTCGCCACAAAGAAACAGACCGACTTGCCGCGATAGCCACCGAATTGAAACGTATGGGAATTCAGGTTGAAGAAACCGAAGATTCCGTCACCATTTTTCCAGGGGAAATTCAGCCGGCGACCATCGAGACATACGATGATCACCGGATGGCGATGAGTTTTGCACTGGTTGGCTTGAAGGTGCCCGGAATCGTGATTGCCGATCCCGATTGTACGGTGAAGACTTATCCCCATTTCTTTGCTGACCTGGAACGGTTGTGTGGTCAGTCATCGTGAAAAAGAAAAACGTCTGGAAGCAAAATACATCTTCCACTGCCCCTGAGAGCGACCCCGAGAGTTTACCACTGCCCCGATTTTTCCGATCGGCTCGGGAACTCGCTTTTTTCCTGCTCGAAGAATATCGTCTGAACAGTCAATTCATCAGCGATTCGCTACAGCGCTGGGAACGCCGGATCGACCTTTCTTCCAAGGACCGACGACTGGCTACAGAAATCAGCATCGGCGTGATTCGACGTCAGTTAACCCTGGATACGTTGATCGAAAGTCAGCTGACGCGCCCTCGCGAAAAGGTAGAGGCTCCCTTGTGGACGCTGCTGCAAACGGGCGTGTATCAACTGGTGATTCTCGACCAGATCCCTGTGCATGCTGCGGTCTCAGAGACAGTTGAGTTAGCCGGAAAACTGAAACGGGTACGCTGGAAAAAAATGGTCAACGCCATTTTACGTTCCATCGACAGGCTGCAAAACGAGGACCTCGCAACAACGCCACAAGCCAATACCATTCCCTTAAGTACGGACCGCTATCGGTGTCTGAATACAGATTTATTCGAAGATCCCAAAGACAATCCGGCTGGTTATCTTTCCAAAGCATTCAGTTTCCCAGAGTCGTTGATTTCGGATTGGCTGGCACGCTTTGGGTGGGAGCAGACGCTGCAGATTGCCCAATGGTTTAATCAACGCAATAAACTCTGTTTGCGTGCCAATGTTTTGAAGACAAGCCGCGATGACTTGCTGGAAGAATTGAAACACGAGGGAATTCAAGCCAGTCCGGGAACAGAGCCGCAATCGATCAGGCTGGAAGAAATCGTGCCATTGGAATCGCTGGTTGGATTTGATGCCGGAAAATTTACAATTCAAGATGAATCGGCCATCGCCGCCGGGAATCTGCTCAATCCACAGCCGGGTGAAACCGTGTTGGATTTGTGTGCGGCTCCCGGAACCAAGACCACACACCTGGCGGAGTTGATGTACGACCGAGGAACGGTCATCGCCACGGATGTCAGCGACGATCGCCTCGAGAAAATTGAACAGAACGCATCACGGCTGGGACTGACGAGCATTCAAACGCAATTAATTCATCCCCAGGAGAGAATGCTGGACGAAGGGCCCTTTGACGCCATTTTGGTTGACGCACCCTGTTCCAATTCCGGCGTGCTGGGGAAACGTCCGGAGGCCCGTTGGAGAATTGAAGAGGCGGCAATCAAGGAATTGACAGAAATTCAGAGTCACCTGCTGCATTTGGCTCTGGATCATCTGAAGCCCGGGGGACGGCTCGTTTATTCGACCTGCTCCTTCGACCCGAGAGAGAATGAGGATCTGCTGCAGAGTGTTCTCAGGGATTATCCGGACCGCAAAATCGTACAGGAAAATCGGCATATCCCCGGTGTACCCAGTGATGGCGGATACCAGGGGCTTGTCCAATAATCGTCCCGGTTGCTGTATGGATGAATATGCTTCTGGCGTTGTGGGATGGTAAGGTACATAACCACAGCGAGAAAAAGGCTGAAACAGGCCTTAATGGTTGCTGTTTGCTGAAACAGATTGTAAGATTCGGGTTTATAAAATTTGGCAATAGCTTGTGTGAATAAAATCTATTGTCTGCTTCCATCTGCGCGCCAGCTGCAATAAAGGAAAATAGTGTGAGTGTCGACGAATTAATTGACGTAAAAGGTGTATTACAAAGCTCCGAAGGCGTAGGATTCTCGGATGTAGAACAGTTGTCCGAAATTGTCTGCTCTGATCAGGTTTCTGAGTTACGCAATGAAGTGCAGGCGCTCGTCAGAAGTATTGAAGAAGGCGAGGCTTCCGTCGGGCTGACTGCAAGAGCCGGCATCGCTTTGCATTTGTTGGGACAACACAAAGATGCGGTTTTGCAACTTGAGAAAGTGCAAGACAATGCAACAGCCAGTTTCTATCAGTCGGTATCCTTAATCGCTTTGAAACGGTACGACGAAGCCGACAAGCAGTTAGAAGTAGCAGCCAAGCTGGGCTACGATTCAATTGAATGCTCTCTCAGAAGAGCAGAAACGCTACGTCTGGTAGGAAAACTGGACGAAGCAGAAGCGATTCTTTCATCCATCGCCAAAGATGCCGCCGGCCGGGCAGAGTATTCGTTCCAGATGGGATGTATCCGCTCGGACCGAGGCGATCTGTACGGAGCGATTGAATATTTCGAACGTGCCGTCGACATGGACCCGCGTCACTCGCGAGCGATTTTCCGTCTGGCAGGTGAAAACGCTTCACGTGGAAACGACGAAGACGCGATTCGCCTTTATGAACAATCACTTTCCAGCCCTCCTTTTTATCTTGGCGCGATCCTGAATCTGGGACTGCTCTATGAGGATATGGAAAACTATCCCGCTGCTGCATTTTGTTTCCGTCGGATTCTCGAAGCAGATCCGAATAACGAAATGGCTGCGATGTACCTCAAGGACATCGAAGCGGCTGATAACATGTACTACGATGAAGAGACCGCACGCAACGAAGCCCGCATGAAACAATTGCTCGATCGCCCTGTGACCGACTTCGAACTTTCAGTTCGCAGCCGCAACTGTCTGCATGCGATGGATATTCATACGCTGGGTGACCTGACACGGGTCAGTGAAAACGATCTGTTAGCCGGCAAGAACTTCGGTCAGACCTCTCTCGATGAAATTCGCGAGATGCTCTCCTCGTTCGGCTTGCACATCGGTCAGAACCTGCACGAGGCTCTGGGAACAGAAGGCGGCTATGCAGCCTTGCCACCCGAGTTGGCTGATAACCCGGTTACGGAAAAGCCCATTTCCGATCTGGGGCTTTCTGTCCGTTCACGAAAATGTATGTCGCGTCTTGGAATTGGCACCATTGGTGAACTACTACGTCGCAGCCCGGATGAGTTGCTGGCCAGCCGTAATTTCGGTGTGACGTCACTCAACGAAATTCGTGAAAAACTGACAGAGATGAACCTCAAGCTGCGTAACGATTAGTGAATTGGAAAGATGCTGAATTTCTCTTAGAGAACTCTTGCCAGATCTTTCCTGATTCAATAAACTCCGGTGCCGGGTTCAAAGCTGCTACCGTGGCGAACCCGAGCTGAGCTACTGTGTCTGAAATACAGAAACTGCATTACCCGGTAGTGTAATGGTAGCACAGCAGATTTTGATTCTGCTAGTCAAGGTTCGAGCCCTTGCCGGGTAATATTAAATAAAAAACGCATTCCAAATTGGAATGCGTTTTTTTTACGTCTTGTTCAAACGAGCTGGTCGTGCAAACTACATTCGCTCGCAGGTTCGAATTCCCAGGAGGGACAAGCCATGCTCAATCACCCGGGCCGTTAAATCACAGAGCAGCAGTCGGCTGGTTTTCACCTGCTCCTCTTCGGCTTTCAGCACATGGCACTGGTTGTAGAACGAACTGAAGAGATTCGAGAGTTCAAACAGGTAGTTAGTCAGATAATTGGGCCGTGCCTCAATTCCGACGCTGTCCAGGATCTCTGAATAACGGTTGATCTGTAGTGCCAGGGCACATTCCGTCTCATCCTGCAGACGCAGGGCTGACTGATTTTCTCGCAGGGCCTCGCGGTCAATTTCTCCTTTTCGGAAAATGCCTGCGACACGGGCATACGCATACTGCATGTAGGTCGCCGTGTCTCCCCGGTTCGCCAGCATTTTATCCCAGTCAAACATGTAATCACTGTCTCGATTGTGTTTCAGGTCAGCGTACTTGATACCACCCAGGCCGATGATTTCGGCAATCTGCTGACGTTCTGTTTCACTCAGTTCCGGACCGTCCGGTTTGGCTTCATCGTTTTCTGCGATGATCGTGTAGGCTCGTTGAATCGATTCATCCAACAGACTTTCCAGGCCGACATTATCACCGGCTCTTGTCTTCAGCGGTCGCCCGTCTTTGCCAAGAACGGACCCAAAGCTCACATGCTGCAATTCCAGATCCTTGAAGCCCCATTCTTTCACAGTGGCAAACAGTAGTTGGAAATGTTCGCTCTGTCGAGAGTCAACCACGTACAGCACGCGATCCGCGTTCAGTTCTTCAGCTCGATATTTGATTGTCGCCAGATCCGTCGTGGCATAGGTGAAGGCACCATCCTGCTTCTGAACAATGAAGGGGGCTTTGAAGCCTTCCACAAAGACACAGATCGCGCCCTGGCTTTCTTCAGCGAGTCCCTTTTGTTTGAGGTCAGCGACGACATCAGCCAGCATGGGGTGGTAAAAACTTTCGCCCAGAGACATATCAAAGTGAATGTCCAGCCGATCATAGACTGTCTGGATCGCCTCCAGGCACTCTGGCAGGAACTGTTTCCAGAGCGCGAGATTGTCGGCATCGCCCGCGTGTAGCTTGGCGGTTTCTTCACGCGCCTGTCGGGCAATGTCGGGAAACGCGATTGCTTTGCTGTTGAGATCTTCATTCTGTTCCAGGTCAGACAGCTTTTCCTGCATGGAATTGATATTGGATTTTCGTTCCCCGATATCTGCTTTCAATTTTTTGAGTTGCTTCTGGGCTTTTTTGTCAGGCGGATTGCTACTGATACTAGCATTCTGTTCAAATTCAAGAAGCCTGGCTTCCTGTTGCTCAAGATCGTTCTGCCGCAGGGGAACGGCATTCTTGGTCGCGTGGTAATCGGAGAGCTGGTTAACCAGTCGATACAGCCGCGCCAGTTCATGGACTGGGTCATCCTGGAAGGCGGCTTCGTTGAGAAAGTTCTTATATCCGAAAATGATCATCCCGAACTGGGTACCCCAGTCGCCGATGTGGTTGTCGCCGACTACGTCATGTCCCAGAAATTTCAGTACCCGGTAGTTGGCGTCCCCGATGACGGTGCTTCTCAGGTGGCCCACATGCATTGGCTTGGCCACATTGGGGGCCGAGAAGTCGACCACGACTTTTTGCGGGGTTTCCGTAACCGCAACTCCCAGTCGTTCATCAGTGACAAGCTGCTGTGTCTGTTCTTCCAGGCAGTCTTGTTTCAGTTTGATATTGATAAATCCGGGACCAGCGACTTCCAGTGGCTCACAGAGATCAGATAGATCAACTTTCTCTACGATTTGCGCCGCCAGATCTCTGGGATTGGTACCCTGTATTCGTTTTGCCAGAGGCATTGCGAAGTTGGCCTGGTAATCACCAAATTTGGCATCTTGAGACGCTTTAAGCATTTCGATGACCGAAGACGGATCATCGGTCCATTCAGCCAGAACAGGTTCAAATCGTTTTCTAAGTTCAGCGAGAATATTCATGTGATCATTCCAGTACTGAGACCCTGATCTCTCTCTTTAATGGAAAATGTATGTGACAATCCAATGGATGACGCCCAGAATACACGCTGGGCGCGGAGAATGGTAGAAACAGCGGTCTCTTCTGCCCGATGTCAGACAGAATCTGCTTTGTCAGCGTTATGGGACTGCCAGTCGACTTTGGTGGCATCGGCCCAGAGGCGTTCCAGATCATAGAGTTCACGAGTTTCTTCGGTGAAAATATGCAGAACGATGTCCCCATAGTCGCCTAGAATCCATTCGCTGTCCTTGCCTTCGATATTGCGGCGGTGCGTGCTGTCGCGCTTCATTAATACGCGAATCTCCTCTGCGATCGCGTTACTCTGCCTCATGTTTGAAGCAGTCGTGATAATGAAGTAATCAAACAAAGGGGTGATCTTGGAGACATCGAGTACAACGGTGTCTTTGCCTTTGAATTGATCACAGATCTTAGCACACAGACAGGCACGCTCTAAGCTGGACGCACTTTCAATGGAATCGGGTTGTTGAGAAGGTTCAGTGTTGATTTTCGTGACCTTTAGCCTGTTTCAAATACTTAAAATAACTCTAATGCGTATTGAATAATAAACCCGGCTATGACAACAGAAACCATACTCATCAATTTGATCAGAATATTCAGGCTCGGTCCACTCGTATCTTTAAATGGATCACCAACGGTATCACCAACTACTGTGGCTTTGTGCGCATCAGTTCCTTTGCCGCCATGAGCACCTGCTTCAATGTACTTCTTGGCATTGTCCCAGGCACCACCGGCATTAGCCATCATAATGGCAACTGCAAACCCACTCGTCAAGGCACCTACCAGGAGGCCAACCACGCCGGGAACTCCCAGAATGACTCCGACGGCAACCGGTGAAAGTAATCCCAGCATTGCAGGCAGGATCATCTCACGCTGGGCGGCAGCGGTACTGATTTCGACACAGGCGGCGTAATCGGGTTCGGCTTCATTCTCCATAATTCCCGCGATTTCCCGGAACTGACGCCTCACCTCGTCTACCATCGCCCCGGCCGCACGGCCCACCGCTTTCATGGTCATCGCACAAAAGACGAATGCGACCATCACGCCGAAGAAGATGCCGACCAGCACCTTCGGGTTCAGTAGTGAGAAATTATAGAACCGCGAGAAATCGGGGACGGTCGCCTTCTTGACGTCTACGCATTCTCCCCGTTCCAGTAGCTCAGTGATATTGAGACCCCGGATTGTTGCGCCGACTTCTGCTTTCTCGATTTTCTCCCGACCAGGAGTTTTCTGAGAAACATTCAAAGCCGGAAACAGCAAAAATCCCTGGTTGTTATGTTCGGGTTCTGTTCCTGCTGAGTTCACTGTCCGGAGGGCGATGCAGTTTGAACTCAGCTTTAAGGCAGACGCATTCGCCATATCATCAGAGATCGTTTCCACGATCGCTGAATTTTCGACCCAGCGTTCAAATCCAATCCGGACTTCTTCGACATAAGCCGCCAGCAGTGCCAGGGCAGTCAAGGCGGCAGAGCCAATCGCGAATCCTTTACCCGTAGCAGCGGTTGTATTTCCCAAGCTGTCCAGGGCATCGGTTCGCTGACGAACAAACGGTTCCTGTCCGCTCATTTCAGCATTACCACCGGCGTTGTCAGCAATCGGGCCATAGGCGTCTGTCGCTAAAGTAACACCCAGCGTACTCAACATGCCGACGGCGGCGATCGCAACACCATACAGGCCCATCGCGAAAATCTGTGAATTGGCGAAATCAAATCCGGTACATAATCCGAAGGCGAGAATAATCGCAACGCCGATTACCAGGATCGGAATCCAGACACTGTAAAAGCCTTCGGCAATCCCGGCGATAATCACTGTAGCAGGACCTGTGGAAGATTGGTCCGCAATAAAACGGGTCGGTTTAAATTCATCACTGGTTGAATATTCGGTCCACTTACCGATGAGCCAACCTGAAACCAGGCCGCAAACAATCGCACCGAACACGCCGAATAAAGGTGTACCAACCAGTAAGGGGGAGTCAGCAGGAATGCCTGAAGACTGAGAAGGAATCACCAGCATAATCCAGACCAACGCAAACGAAGCCACGATGACGCCAATCGCGCTGGTGTCAATTCCTTTTGCGAGTGCTTTTAACAGGTTCTTTTGTGATGCGCCTTCTTCTGTTTTCACCATGAAGATACCGGTGACTGAAAGAAAGATTCCGATCGCTGCCAGACACATCGGCAGTAACAGGCACATCATCTGCATTTTGGGGTAGCCATGATAGGCGGCAACGCCCAGGGCGCCACTGGCAAGGATCGAGCCACAGTACGATTCATAAAGGTCAGCACCCATGCCGGCGACGTCACCAACATTGTCGCCGACGTTATCTGCAATCGTGGCCGGGTTGCGCGGATCATCTTCCGGAATACCCGCTTCGACTTTACCCACCAGGTCAGCACCGACGTCTGCGGCTTTCGTGAAAATACCACCGCCGACACGTGCAAATAAAGCCTGGCTACTCGCTCCCATACCAAAACAGAGCATCGTCACGGTGATCTCCGCCAGGTCCATTTTGACGACCCAGTGCAGCACGCCAAACCACAGGCTGATATCAAGCAGGCCTAAGCCGACCACAACCAACCCCATCACAGCGCCACTGCGGAAGGCAACCTGTAAGCCATTGTTTAATGAATCTTTTGCGGCGTGGGCGGTTCGTGCACTGGCAAGAGTCGCGGTCCGCATGCCGAACCAGCCTGCTAAAGCAGAAAAGAAGCCCCCGGTTAAAAATGCGAAGGGGACCCAGTGTGATTGTGTATTCAAGCCAAAGGCCATGAAGGCCAGTAAAGCACAGACGACGGCGAAAAAGACGGTAACGACTTTAAACTGCCGATCCAGATAAGCGCGGGCACCTTCACGAACATGCTCGGCGATCGCTTTCATTTTAGGGTCACCTTCACTTTGATTTACCATCCAGCAGAAGAAGCGGTAGGCGGTAAATAAAGCAAAGATCGCACCAGCAATTGCCACCAGCCAACTGATGACAACGGTCTCAGAACCAGCCTCGGGAGGGGCACTGGTAGTTGTGTCTGCAGCGATCAGCGAAGCCGAACAGAACAAGGCCGAGAAAGTTAAGGTGATGAGAGTTGTGAGAAAACGTACGGGAGAGAATCGAGCGCGGAAAGAAAACCTCATCCTTAGAGTTAACCCCATTTTAAAAGCTGTTGTAAATCTTGTTGTAAAACCTCAAAACCTCAATTGATTCCGGGCAACTATCAGCACGCAATTTTGAATGCTCAAAAAGTTACAAGTTAAAAACTCTAGCAAAAACTCTATTCGGGGAGTGTAGCACGTGGAACTCATTTTGCAATAACAGTAACTTAACAAAGTTCGCTAAACGCAAAAGTTAAAAGCAGCGCCAAGAGCAGGGCTGAAACAGGAAGTCAGCCGCAATGGCAGAGAAAATGAGGGAGAGTCGGACTATGACTGTTCTGCTGTACTTCGATTGAAGACCTGGCTCGTGTCAATCACATAATTGGTATCGAAGACCTGTTCGAAATCATAGATGTCGACAAAATCTTCCAGCCGATCATTTTCCGTTTTGCGCATTCTGCCATGCTCGATCATCTCAAAGACCATCTTCCCGAAATCTTTGGTGGCATGCACGCCCCACTGTTTAAATACAGTCAGCGTCATCAGACCAAACTGTTTTACAGCAAGTTCTCTTACGCCTTCCAGCAGTTCCTGACCGGAAACATGCGCTTCATCCTGCTCATTCTCATTGGTGACCGTACGCGCATAAATTTCTTGCGCCTGTTGCAATGCTTCAAAAACAAAATCATATGCATTGGGGTGATACTGCAATTTTGGTCGGGAAAGATTTGTGGCAGATGTCATTATTTCACCCATACCCTTTAGAAAGCTTTATAACTACGGTCTTGAGAGCAGTCTCTTATTCTAGTGTTTCGATCTGAGCGACTTTGGTCAAGACTATCTTATCAGATAACACTTCAGATCGTGAAAAATTATCGATGAGAATTTCACGAAAATCAATCCTGTTCGCCGTTTTTTAC
The DNA here is from genome assembly GCF_007744675.1 of Gimesia alba. Taxonomy (NCBI): domain Bacteria; kingdom Pseudomonadati; phylum Planctomycetota; class Planctomycetia; order Planctomycetales; family Planctomycetaceae; genus Gimesia; species Gimesia alba. The sequence goes on along the minus strand of NZ_CP036269.1, from coordinate 5,490,723 downwards.
TGTTCAAAATCGTGGGAACCCTGTTTCATGAGTCGAATCCGCTCATTGATTCGTAGGAGTTTCTCCCTTTTTCTTTTTGATGACTTCCAGAATCTCTTTTCTATGGACAATTGTTTTCCGCGAGTCAGGATAGACCACCTGCACGCATTCAGAAAGGATCTCCTGGTTCGTCACTCTGCCTTCCCCCTGTTTTGTGATCACGGTTGATCCGATGGGAGGCAGTTCTTTCTTATAGCTTTTGTAGGTGTCATATTCGTATCGCAAGCAGCATTTGAGCCGCCCGCAGCGTCCTGAGAGTTTATTCGGATCCAGTGACGTTTTTTGCAGTTTGGCCATTTTCATGGAAACGGGAGGCATTTCTGTCAGATGCGTTCCACAGCAAACCGTTTTGCCGCAATCACCATAGTCGGCCAGCAGCTTGGCTTCATCACGCACTCCGATTTGGCGCATTTCAATCCGCGATCGATATTTGCGTGCCAGCGCTTTTACCAGTTCACGAAAGTCAACACGCTTTTCAGCAAGGTAATAAAAGACGACCCGTTCGCTGCCAAAAAGATGCTCGACATCGACAAGCTGCATTTGCAGCTTGTATTCATTGACCAGTTCCTGGCATCCCTGGAATTCTTTTCGTTCTTCATGACGATTCTGATCGCGCGTGCGATAATCATCATCTGTGACCATCCGAATAATGCGTCCTGTCGGCTCGGATGTTTTCATGAAAGAGCGAACACGCTCCGTTGCCGGCGAGAGGACTTCACCCCACTCGTGGCCGCGATCGCTTTTGATGATCACCGCCGCATTACGCGGGAGCTCAGTCTGACCCTTAAAAGAAAATTCGCCAATCAGCCGGGTAGAACCATAGCGAACAATATAACCTGAAACTTCAGTATTCATTTATGACAATTTCATTGAATTGAGTTTGAGCAAAGCCGCCAGAATTGAATAGAGAAAAACAGTGAATAAACAATGAGGCTGCTCAGATCATTTTAGTATAGCCAATCTTGATCGGGCAATCTTTACTTTTTCCCGGGAAAATGAATTTTTTGAAAAGCCATTGATTTTGAATCAGGTCATCCATGATCGGCTCTTATTTCATTTGTATACCTCTCAGATCTTCGCTTAAGCTTTCGATGCACAGTGCGATCGTGGCGTTTCTCGCGATTTCTTCTTCCGTCTGCAACATCCGATCCAGCAGATTCCCAATTTTCTCAATCTGGTCTTCCGTTGCACCCGGAATCCCAGCGACAAACTTTCTGATTTGCTCTGTGTCAAAACCCGAATCGTAACCAGCCGCAAACTGCAATGCCTGATGATAAAAATCAGCGCAAAATTTAATGACCCAGTTCGCTGTTTTTCGTTGTGCTGCCGTATTGCCTCCGATGTCATCAATGGCTTGCATGACGGCCTGAGAAAAGACTTGAGGCTGGAATGGGTGCTGACTCAGAATTCGAGTAATCTTGACTCGCAGCGTTTCCAGATTCTCGTCCAGAAGCTGGCTGGCAATTTTGAGAGATCCTTCTGCCAGCCGGGCAATCTGGTTTGCCTGTTCCGCGGAATCGAGTATTTGTTGTTCCATTAACAAATCGGCAACATCCTCTTGTGACAGGCGTCCGAAACGCATTAACTGACATCGGGATCGAATCGTCGGCAGGATCGCGTCCAGCTCGCTGGCAATCAATATCATTAAATAATTGGCCGACGGTTCTTCCAGCGTTTTGAGTAAAGCGTTGGCACTTTCCGCATTCATTTTGTCTGCATCATCAATGATGGCAATCCGCCGATCCCCCGACATCGGCCGTAATGACATTTCATAACACACGCCTTCGCGGCCGCGATGGTCATCTCCCCCGATGATCAGGCTCAACGGCAAGATCGCTTTGTCAGGAGGGCACTCGACCGAAATTAAATCGGGGTGAGTTCCCGCCGCCATTTGTTTACAGGAAGCACATTCGCCGCAGCTCGACAAATCGTCTGCTGATGTTTGCTCACAAAACAAACATTGTGCCAGATACAAGGCGACTCGTTTTTTACCAATCCCGGTATCGCCGGCAAACAGGAGTGCGTGCGGCAAGCGGCTGCGGGACAGGGCACGTTGCAGCATTTCCAGTATCGATTGATGACCTCGTATCTGATCGGTTGTCATTCTTGGTTCCCATTCTGATCAAACAGATCAACTTCCCAGCTCAGGTTCATCAACGTCAGCAGGTTCGATCCAGCCTAATACCGTGCCTGCCTCGACTTCAACCCCCGGCTGACACTCACACGCGATGACAGTTCCCGTACAGGGAGACTCAACATCAAAGGTCACTCCCGGCATCAACAGTTCAACAACACGATCTCCTGAAACAACCTGTTCTCCAGCTCGCGTGAGCCATAAGCTCACCTTGAGTTGGCGGTTCACATTGCCTAACGAAGGAACAACGATCGGGGTGGGCATTCAGGAATCATTTCCCAGGACAGCCGCCATTTCGCCTGCGTTATAACTGGAGCGGACAAACGGGCCACTGGCAACCAGTTTAAAGCCCATCGCCCGGACTTGATCTCCCACTTCATCAAACTCTTCCGGCGGAAGAAATCGTTCGACCGGCAAGTTCTCAGGCGTTGGTTGCAGATATTGTCCAATCGTAATCATATCACAGCCGGCAGCCCGCAGGTCGGCACAGACTTCCAGTACTTCTTCTCTGGTTTCACCCAGTCCCAGCATCAAACCACTTTTCGTGATGATGGTCGGATCAGTTTCTTTGACTTGAATCAGCAGATCCAGGGTTCTCTGATAGACGGCATTCCGGCGAACCCGATGGTAGAGCCGGGGAACCGTTTCGGTGTTGTGATTGAATACGTCGGGATGGGCTTCGGTGACACGATGAATGGCAGCGCGGTCGCCGCGGAAATCGGGGGTCAAAACTTCGATGTCTGCCCCCGTGCGCTCACGTACTGCCAGAATGCAGTTATAAAAATGCTCAGCGCCGCCATCAGGGAGATCATCCCGCGTGACCGATGTGATCACCACATGTTCCAGACCCAATCGGGCTGCTGCTTCAGCAACGCGTTCCGGCTCATCAATTTGGACGGTCTCTGTTTTTCCTTTTGCGATGGAGCAGAACCCACAGGGTCTGGTGCAGACGTTGCCCAGAATCATCAGCGTGGCCGTCTTGTGCGACCAGCATTCCGTGCGATTCGGGCACTTGGCGCTTTCACAAACGGTCACCAGATTTAAATCGTCGATTACATTGCTGGTGAATGACATGCCCGGTTTGGGGAGTGGCCTTTTCAACCACTTGGGAAGTCGCTGCCGAGGGGCAGGTTGAGTGTCTGTCAGAATATTAAGTGTGGACATAAACTTTTTTCTTCACTCTATTCAATAAGGGGTGTCGTGTGAAAATGGGGGTGTCCCGGTATCCGAACCGCGAAACAAGATTCCGCACGATACTTTCGCGAACAGAACTCATGCTGGCCTCCCGCGTCAGCGTGGCAGACAGCGATGTCAGGCGATGGTCGTATCGATTGGAGTCAATCAAGCGCAGTAATTTCATATCTGGTGAAACATTAATATAGAACCCATAGTAAGAAATCCAGGATTTGATCGCAGCCCCCAGGCAGGCAAACTGCCCACAACGACTGGAAATTCCTGTCGAACCGGGTTGGACCTGTGCTTCAACGCCTTGCTCCGCCGCCATGGCTATGATCGCCTGTTCCAGTCGACTCAGATAGTCCTGAACCCCGATCCCCAACTGCTTTAAGGGGAGGACAGGGTACACCGCCAGTTGTCCCGGAGTGTGTAAAATCGCGCCCCCGCCTCGATTGACCCACCGGACCTCGATTTGTCCCGCTTTCAATTCCTGGTAAGACCCCGAAAGTTGGGCGTGGCTGCCTTCACGTCCGACCGTAATCAGCGGTGGATGTTCACAAATGAAAAGCACAGCCGTTTCATTTTGCGCTCTTCGCAGTTCCTGTACCGCACGTTCCTGTAATACCAGTAAAGAATCGAAATCAACGCAGCCCAGCATATAGATTTTCATCGTCCGGTCTTGGTGATGTGCTCGTTCAATAGGGGACAGCTCGATATTCATGATTCTGACAGACAGGGGACAAGTTTACATTTGCGAAAGGCTTTCTACAGCCTCTTGTCATTTTTGGTGGTTGCATTCATGAGTCAATCAAGGGCATTCAAAAAATGGGACAGCCTGGATTGATTCATCGGGCAGGGGAGTCCGAGACCTGATTTCCCGTTGGGATCACAGGGGGATGGCACGCATTGATTTTACGGTGACCGCTGATAAATCCAACTGCGTAATGCCATATATCATATAAGCTTGCGAAAAATATGCTGTTTCAGTCTCTGAAGAAGCCGGGAAATCGTCATAACCGGAAAATCTTATAATTTCGGTTTATTTTAAAAAATCAGCATATCTGGTTCAATTCCGGGAATCCTCACACCCGATAAAGAGAGATGGATAATAATAGCACACCGTTTTGAAATTTATTTGATCTCACCAGCTCTCACAATTCTCGTCATGTCAATCCAACACACAAATCAGTCCCTATCCAGCAGTAAATTCCAATCGGTAAGGAGAATCAAAATGCGACGCGGAAAAAAGATGCTCGCGATATTTTCAACTATGGTAATGAGTGCGAGTATCGCAACCGCCGATGATCGCATGTTTGAATCAAGGTCTCCCTTTGATTCCGCTCCTCCGTCAAAATCGACGAGGGAGTTCTACTCGGGGCAACCGGAGACGAAAGCTGTGCCTGAAAGTAATACAGGTCACATCACCATTTCACAGCCCCGGCAGAAAGCAGCTGTCTCACGTCAGGCAGCTCAGTATAAGCCAACTGGAAAAGCCAAGCTCTCACAGGTTCCGAATTACTATAAAGAACTGTTCGGGCAGGAACGGCCTTATCGTCGGCTGGACGCCAAAGCACAGACGCCAGCGACAAGCCAGTCTCCCTTTCAGCAGGTGGGCCATGCTGAGTCTGGCAACAGCAAGAAACAATATCGCTTTGAAGAGTTCACTTCTCAGCAGACTGGTAAGAACAACATTGTTCATGCCGAATTTCAAGAGGGCAATCGTCAATCTGCTCAAGGAAAAATTCAGCAGGTCAGTGCAGCTGGAAACAGCAAACAGCAATTTCGTTTGCCAACGGAGTTCAATCAACCGGCTCCCGCGTCCAATCCATCCAATGTAGTCGTTCCTCGGATTCCAGATCAAAAAACAGTCGAAAACAAACACCATTTGACTTTCGGGAATAAGAAACAGGAAAACAAAGCAACTCAGCCTACGGGAATTACGATTTCCTCTACGCCACGCAGCCGTCGCAGCAATGAACCGGCATTGAATACGAAGCCCGTCGGTGTTTCTTCTGAAGTTGTCAGCTCAAAGGTTTCTCACAAGTGGATTAAGAAGAGCGAAATCAACGTAGGCCAGGAATGTGAGTTTGAACTGGTCGTTCAAAATGAAGGGAAGCGGACTGTTAAAGATGTTTTAGTAGAAGCATACTTTCCTGTTTCTGTTCGACTGACCAATTCTGTTCCTCGTCCGGATTCAAGCCGCGATCACCTGGAATGGAAATTTGAGTCACTGAAAGCCGGTGAAACAAAATCAATTACGATTAGCATGATTCCCAGTCAGCGTGGTGCGATTTCAGCTTCTGCTAATGTTCGCTTTACCAACGTCTTAACGGAATCATTTACGGTAGCAGAACCACTGCTGCAAGTGGCCGTCAAAGGACCTACGAATGTGATGATCGGCGAGCCTGCTTCGCAGTCTGTGACGATCTCCAATCCAGGAACAGGAACATTACACAACGTTGTTCTTGAAGCAGAAATTCCTAAAGGACTGGAACATGTAACAGCCGAGTATCTGCAAATGCAGGTTGGATCACTCAATCCGGGTGAGACTCGTACCATTCGTCTGGCATTGGCTGCCGTCCTGGGCGGCGAACAGGTTGTCAATGTTCTGGCAAAAGCAGAAGGTGGTCTCCAGCAGGCGACTCAAGCACGTGTGAATGTGATTGCTCCTAAAGTACAGGTTGCCATCGATGGACCAGGACTGCGTTATAAAGGTCGCAGTGCTCAGTATGTCATCACAACTCTGAACGACGGAGCTGCTGCAACAAACAATGTCCGTGTCTTACACAAAATTCCAGCCGGGTTCGAATTTGTCAAAGCCGATCATGGCGGTCAGTTTAATCCGGAAGATTCCACCATCAGCTGGTTCCTGGGACGTATGGAGCCAGGTCAGGCTGCGAGTGTCAATCTGGAATTGAAGACCAAAACCATTGGTAACTATGTCCATCATGTTCGGGCCATCTCTGAGCACAACGTAAAATCAGATGCTCAGATTCAGACTCGGATTGAAGGCACAGCACAACTGGTTCTCGAAATCGCCGATCTGGATGACCCTGTCGAAATCGGTGCGGAAACCGGATACAAAGTCGTCGTTCAGAACGATGGTAGTAAGTCTGCTTCCAACGTCTCGGTTTCCTGTGAACTGCCTCCCGGGGTAGAATTGATCTCTGCAACCGGCCCTACTCAGCACATCGCTGAAAACGGCGTTGTCGTCTTCAAGTCACTGGGAGACCTGGCACCTGGAGATTCAGTGCAATACCAGGTCATCGTGCGGGGTACTCTCGAAGGAAACCATCGTTTCCGAGCACGTCTCGCCAGCGATTCCATCCGCGATCCACTGCTGTTTGAAGAGTTGACTCGTTTCTATCGAGACTAATCAAATCATTCAAATCAGTACAAAATACAAAACCAGGTCAGAATATTCTGACCTGGTTTTTTTCGTTGAAGCAGAACCCATTTGGGACAACGAACCTTGTTTCAGTTGTATGAACCGGGCGATTTTATCGGGTGAATCAGCCTCAACAGTGAGACCGATGATTGCAGAGCTGTAGGGAAGCAGAACTTTTACAGGCAGTTGTTATTGTTTCCTCTGCCAGATGACGAGCTGATGATGTGGCTTTCCCTGTTTGCCGTTGGAAACCTTGAGTACCAGATTCGTCCGCGTCTGATTCTGACTTAGTACCTGACGAAATTCACTCAGGTTATTCACGGGAGTCCCGGCTACTTCTTCGATGACATCGTACAGTTTGACAACGCCGTGAAGTGAACTCTGCTGGTCCACATTCATCACGAGTAATCCAGACTGGGATTTCTCAAATCCCAATTGATCAGCGAGTTCTTCATTCATCGCGTACAGTTGGAGTCCGGTAAGGATGTCCTGTTCTTGTGAATGCTTGACTCGCTGAAAGCTCATCGGTTCAGCCGGAGTTCTAAAACGCCTTGAAGACTGTTGAGATTCTTTTTGCTTCCGCTCCAGTTCATCGAGGATTTGTCGATTGGCCAGCTCTACCATGACATTCACTTTGCGACCATTGCGGAGCAAAACCACGCTGACTCTGTTATCGATGGCAGTCAGACTGACAAGATTAATCAAATGATTCTGGTCCAGAACATCAATCCCACCGAAGCTTAGAATGACATCATCATATTTCAGATTCGCACGTGAAGCCGGGGTATTGGAAATCACTTTCACTACCCGGGCACCTCGAACACGATCCATTTTTAAACGACCTGCTGTCGCAATGCTGAATTCCGGGTCGAGCTGTACACCCAGGTAAGCCCGATAGACCTGCCCGTATTTGACGAGCTGATTGAAGACATGTCGCACCAGCTTGCTGGGGATACTGAAGCCGATTCCATCATTACCACCACTATTGGAAGCGATGGCCGTGTTAATCCCGATGATCTTTCCTTCCAGATCGATCAGCGGTCCACCACTATTACCAGGATTGATCGCGGCGTCTGTCTGTAAAAAGTTTTGATTCAGAACTTCAGAGCCGCTACCCAATTGAAGTGACCGGCGTCCTTTGGCACTGATGATTCCCAGGGTCACCGATTCACTTAAACCAAAGGGACTTCCCATCGCCAATACCATGTGTCCAATATCGAGTTTGTCGCTGTCTCCCCAATCAGCGGGGGGCACGTCTGTGATGTTCAGTTTCAAGATCGCTAAATCGGTATCTTTATCTTCCCACTTGCGCTGCGGGTGAATGACACGACCATCATGTAACTGAATCGAAATCGACTTACCATTGGAATCGCGTACAACGTGCCGGTTGGTGACAATGTATAAACCAGGCGCACCTTCACCCCGCACAATTACGCCGGACCCGGTTTCTTCTACCGCGCCGCGGGGAGTCTGCCGCTCACATTGAATATGCACCACGCTCGGCGTTGCCAGTTTCGCAATTTTGGCCAGATGCTTGCTGCCTTCGTGCAGGGTCGAGTGCGAAAAGATCGTAGAATGAGGTTGCCGTGGGTTTGCCTGCGAAGGAACTTTGGCTTCCAGTTGCTTTGAATTCAGGGGAGACTCAAAGCAGGTATTCCATAGAGAAGCAGAAACAACAAGTGCAAGCACCAGCAAAAGCGAGTATCGGTTTTTCATATTGCAAATCTCTCAGCGTGACTCAGGACCCTTTTGCATTCCAGCTATTTCTAGCTACGGCAAAAAAAGGCAATCCTTCGCCAACTGCCGGACGATTTGATTATCTGAAATCAAGCAGAGTACGATTTCAGATAATACGCAAGGACACCAGACTGATTGCAGTGTGTCTCTCCAGAGATCGAATCAGGTATGAGGGAAAGTCATTTTGGGGAGAGATGAATAAACGCAATCAAGTCGCAGGTACCTTCTGACGCTTATTATCGGAGGGAGAGATTATTTTTCGAGATCTAAATCGTGAATTCTGACGTCTTGATCATTAAGACGTCCTTCGTACTCGTAGGCGTTTTCCCAATCGCTAGGAATATCATGACTGGTTAAGCCCATTGATTCGCGCTGTTGCGCACAACCGACACAATACATCGTGTAAGGAACCGCTTTCAGGCGTGCGATTGGTATACTTTTATTACAGCTTTCGCAATGGCCGTAGCGACCTTCCTGGATCAGCGAAATTGCGCGGCGGATCTGCATCAGTTCTTTGTATTCGATTTCAGCCAGATGAGATTCCAGTCCCTGACGTGTTTCACGCAGGGCAGCATCACCGCTGTCTTCCACCGTAGAACGACTCGCAGAAGATCCTTCTGAACTGTCACTCACCAACTTCTTGAGCTCATCTCGTCGATTTAACAGTTGCTTATGCAACCGGATTATTGCGTCTTTTCGGACCACGCCCTCTTCCCCTCATAAAAAGCATTTTCGGAAAGCAAATTCAAAAGTCGATTCTCACAAAACATAGCTTTTAAATAAGCTCAAGTTATCAGAAACATTTACGGTTTTTAAATCAAATGCCTCCGTGATTATTATTCAATACGCGAATTAAATGTCGAGAGTTGGAAACTTTTAAAATACAAAAAAGATGCACAAGTTCATATTAATCAACAACTTATGCTGGTTTATGAATTTACGATTATGCCCATTTTTGGCGAGACGCCACTCATTTAATTCAACTTTTACTGATGCGATCGCCGAATCGTATGTTCAGGAAAGGGATGCGAGCTTGTCTCGTTCCTGATATTGACCCATCTGTTTGATTCCGATGTAATACGCGCCCCTGTTTTTCAGCATCTTTTTTATGGGTTGGTTCATCAGCCTCAGACAGCGATTGGGAAACGTGTTTACTACCTTCGACCGTTATTTATTAAAACGCTACTTCCATGTCTTCATCATCGGGTTCATCGCAACCTACGGCCTTTACGTCGTTTTCGATGGATTTACAAATATTGATGGCTTTCAGGCCGGGATCAAAGATGACTCTTCCACCAGCCTGCTGATGATTATGCTGGAATACTATACATTTCAGTCCAGCATCTTCTTCGATATGGTCAGTCCCATTCTGACAGTGCTTTCCGGCGTGGTCGTGTTTTCGCTGATGGTCCGTCATGGAGAACTGAACCCGGTTCTTTCAGCTGGAATTCCCACATACCGCCTGGCGATTCCACTGGCTTTGGCAACGATTGTTGTCAATTGCTTTATTGTCGCAAATCAGGAACTCGTGATTCCGGCGATTGCAGACAAGGTTCAGGCAGAACGTGGCGATCTGGGAAATAGTTCTCAGTTTGTCGAACCGGTCTATGATTTCAGTACCAGGATTATGATCAATGGGCAGGAACTCTATCTCACCGAGAGGAAAATGTTGAACGCAGAGTTTGTTTTGTCCAAGCCCACAGTGCATGACTTCGTGACGGTCAAATGCACGGAAGCCTTTTATCAGCCTGAGAGTCCGGACAACCCCGGAGGCTGGTTACTCAAAGCTGCCAGTCCCAACTATGAAGATCTGGAAATTGCAGAGTTTGCCAAAGAGATGATCCTGCCTGGATCAAATCCCGATGATATTTTTATCGTGACAGATGTTGGCTGCGATCAATTGTGTAATCGGAATACCAGTTCTTTGATCTCAACAACCGACTTGATTGCCCGCATTAATAACCCCTCATTCAGTGATCTCTCGATTCGTAAACAGACCCTCGACTTGCATTCTCGATTAACCCGTCCCTTTATGAACTTGATCGCCGTCATGATGTCGATTCCGTTTGTGCTGCGGAAAGAGAGCCGGAGTCAGATATTGAATATCGCAGTCTGTGCCTGCGTTATGGGCAGTCTGTTTGCCATTTCACAATGTTTTTTTTATCTGGGAACAGCCAGAATGATCAGCCCCGATCAGGCCGCCTGGTTTCCTGTGATAACCTGTGGCGCAATGGCCGCCTGGTTTTCGAATCGTGTCTGGACCTGATACGACAAGGACAGCAAAGGTTTCACCCACTTTGTCCCAGGTCCATCAGTTGACCAAATCGATCCAGCACGCGGACTTTTAAAGGGGCAAACCGCGGTTGATCGAATTCCCCCTTTTCTACCAGACGCAGCGCCACTTCCCGTGTTTCCTGTAGAATTGCTTCATCACGTCTCAGGTCGGCCACGCGCAGAGGAAGTTCTCCATGCTGGCGGGTTCCAAAGATGTCCCCCGGACCTCGTGCCTGAAAATCCGCTTCGGCAATTTCGAACCCATCGGTCGTTTGTTCCATCACTGCCAGTCGTTTTAAAGCATCTTCACTTTCAGTATACGAAAACAGGAAACAATTGCCGCGATGCACGCCGCGTCCGACACGTCCCCGTAGCTGATGCAGTTGGGATAAACCAAATCGGTCAGCTTGCAGAATGACCATTAATGTTGCGTTCGGCACATCAACACCGACTTCCACAACCGTAGTCGAAACCAGTACCTGAATGGTGCCACGATGAAACTCATTCATGATCTGAGCGCGTTCCTCTCGATCCATCTGGCCGTGTACCAGACCAATCGAAGCAGAGGCCAGTTCGCTCTTCTGCAGCTTGCGATAGACTTCTTCCGCGCTGGAGCGACTGTTCTGCTCATCCTCTGAATCGATTCTCGGGCAAACAATATAAGCCTGCCGACCCGCAGCAATTTGTGCCCGCAAAAAATCCCACGCCTTTTTTCTCTGTGGCGTTGTGCTCACACGGCTGGTCATGACAGGCTGTCTTCCCGGAGGGAGTTCCGCGTTCACAGAAATATCCAGCTCCCCAAACTGCGTCAGACACAGGCTGCGGGGAATCGGCGTGGCAGTCATCACCAGCATGTGCGGCGTATTTTCGTCGCTGGTGAAATGCGCTCTCTGCATCACACCAAACTTATGTTGTTCGTCAATAATCACCAGCCCCAGGTCCTGATATTTCACGTCCTTCTGAACGACCGCTTGAGTTCCAATAATCAACTGCTGCTGCCCGCTGGCAATCTGCTCCAGTGTTGTTTTTCGTTCAGCAGCAGAAAGGCTGCCGCTCAGAATACATCGCTTTACCCGGCTGTGTTTCAAGATCGTATTAATCGTTTCCCAATGCTGCACCGCCAGCAATTCCGTGGGGGCCATCAGGACCGCCTGATAACCGCCGGCAATCATGGCCAGCATGGCATAAATCGCGATCGCCGTTTTACCGGCGCCGACATCCGCTTGCAGCATCCGATGCATCGCGCGTCCCGAAGCCAGATCCGCACTGATCTCTTTGACCACCTGATTCTGACCCTCGGTGAATTCATAAGGAAACAGCCGCCGAATCCGGGCATCGACTTTCGCAGTCACTTTCAAGAGCGGCGCATTATCCACGCACGTCCACAGCCGCCGTCGCATTGCCAGCCCCAGTTGAAATTCCAGCAGATCATCATAGATCACACGATGCACGCCAGCATGATATTCTTCCATTGTCTGTGGCTTATGCATCTGAGTCACTGCTTGCGAAAGTGGAATTAGCGAGTGTTCCTCTCGAAACGCTTCCGGCAGGTAATCCGGAATCAGCTGCGCAAATTCATCGACGGCAGCACGCACCAACCGCCGCATCTGATACATCTTGATGCCTTCGGTCAAACTGTACTTTGGCAGAATCAGGCCTTGCGGATCATCCAGGTCCTCTTCCAGCACCTGATATTGTGGATGCGACATTTCCCACTTGCCCGAGCGGCGTTTCGCCTTCCCTGAGAACATCAGGAACTGGCCTTGAAAGAAACGCTTGATCACCCAGGGTTGGTTGAACCAGGTCCCTTTCAGAAAACCGGTTCCGCAATCGAGCAGGATCGCGGTGATCGTACGACCCCGGGAAATCGTTCGGGCATCGAGGTCAACTACTTTACCGCAGACCGACGCGGGTTGGTCTTCTTCCAGTTCGTTAATCGGGCGGACATCAGTCAGGTCGAGTACGCTGCGTGGTAGATGCCACAAAACATCTTCCACAGTTTTAATCCCGATTTTCGCCAGGATTTCTGCGCGTTCCGGACCTACTCCATTAAGAAATTGAACCGGCGTTTCCAAAGGGGATTCGGTCATCGCATTCCAGAACCCTGGGTTTAGTAATCAGACTGATTCTGTAGTTTTAAAGCGTATTCGACAGCCAGTTCATCACAGCGCTCGTTTTCGGGATGGCCACTATGACCTTTAATCGTGGTGAATTTAACTTCGTGCTGCTCCAGCAACTCGTCCAGTTTCCGCCACAATTCTTCATTTTTGACGGGCTTCCAGCTTTTACCTTCCCGCCGGCGCCAGTTATTTTTTTTCCAGTTTGGCATCCATTCCCGAGAGCCTTTCGCCACATATACACTATCCGTAATGATCTCAACGTGCGAGCGGCGTTTTAAAAGCTCCAGTCCGGAAATGACTGCCTGCAGCTCCATTTGATTATTCGTCGTAAGTGACTCTCCACCGGAAAACTCTTTTTCCGTTCCGGTCGAGGGATGACGCAGAATCACACCCCAACCTCCGGGCCCCGGATTTCCCCGGCAGGCGCCATCAGTAAAGATTTGCACAAACGGAAGAGACTCCGGTTTCTCTGATTGATCGGGCATAGTTCTTCAGACGCAAATCTGACTTGGGATTAGTACCAACCGACGATGAGTTGAGATCGAACTGCAAGGGCAGGGAACGGCACTCATCTGATGATTCATCCTGCTGCTGGTTCGGGAAACGTGATGGGGAGTAAAGAAACGTCTATCTTTCCCGATAGACGATTCGTCCTCGGTTCAGGTCATAGGGTGATACTTCGACCACGACTTTGTCACCAGGAACGATACGAATGAAGTGCTTTCGCATTTTGCCTGCAACGTGAGCCAAAACCTGATGCCCGTTTTCCAGTTCTACTCGAAATTGAGTATTAGCCAGTGCTTCTGTCACTGTACCTTCGACTTCAATGGCCTCTTCTTTGGCCATAACAATGGTATCCTATCCAATAAAGTTCAAAAAATGGGAATAAGCGAAACAACTCGCATAAACCTAACTCCTGACTGTTCCTGACCAAACTGGGGTCTGCAGTGGGAGAGAGTTTGTAGTGCTTATTGTGACAGGGGACCGTCGAATATGCCAGTCTGAACAGACTCCCAACCGCCATTCCCTCTAATTCCCTCGGAAAATGTCGGTTTCTGATCCGCAAATTTAGAAATTTAGGACAACTTTTCCAGTTTTTCCAGTTCTCGGTAGCAAACGTGAGGTAAATTTCTTCATACGGAGCGGGATATTCTCATAGGAAGAGCTTACGTCCATTCACGACTCACATTTATCTAGACTGGCAATTTCAGACTGCCATTAGTCTAAAGGATTGTTGCAATGCAATTTCTAAAAAGATTGCTCATTGAAGAAGATGGTCCCACTGCAGTCGAATATGCTGTCATGCTGGCAGCCATTGTCATGGTCTGTATTGCCGCCATCGCCGCAGTCGGAACGAAGACGAACGCATTATTTGAAAATGCTACGACCGAATTGCAAAATCACGGTTAAGCTGCTTTATCTATCCGCCCTTTTGTTTATTCTCGTCCGACACACATCCTTCCCCCCGTTTCTCAATCCACGCCCTGTGGAATTGCACTTCTCCACCGATTGACTAAACTGCAATCACGCAATGACACGAGAACGAAACACGCTTTTCTTCAGTCTCACGGAACGGCTATGCCTGACTGCTATATCGCTTTGGGGGGAAATCAGGGAAATGTCCGGGAGACATTCTCGCTGGCGCTGGAGCGACTGAACCGGCATCCAGAGATCACCCTGATCAACACCAGCCAATGGGTCGAAACTGCTCCTGTCGGCAGTCAGACCGACGCCACATTTCTCAACGGCGCTGCTCGACTTTCAACCAGTCTTGCTCCCGAAGCACTGCTGGCAGAATTTCAAGCCGTCGAAACAGAACTGGGCCGCGTTCGCGAAGTTCGCTGGAGTGCCCGCACGCTCGATCTGGATTTGCTGCTGTACGATCAGCTCGTTTTCGAATCAGCCGGCTTACTCATTCCGCATCCGGCGTTCTGGTACCGCCGTTTTGTGCTCGATCCGTTAACCGAGATCGCCCCCGATCTATTGCATCCGCTGAAAAAAGTCACAATCAAACAACTCCGGGATCGTCTGCTGAAACGCCCGTTTATATTCTCGATCGCAGGCTTGTCATCAGGCAAAGCGGAAGCGCTCATGGAAGCAGTCCAGCCCCGATTTCCCGATGTCCTGTTTACCTGTTGGGAATTAACCGAAAACATGCCCCAGGCAGAGGAACCCGCACTAATTGCCTGGTTAGGCACTCCTGATTCGGCGACAAACTGGGATTCGCTCCCTGTTTTGCCGCGTCTGGATCTTTCTAAAGGGGACGATATGACTGAACAAATTGTTCATACCTTGCAATCTGCGCTGGATTTCCAATAAAAAACGTCTATACTATAATATTACGGTTCGCCGATATTTGAATTAAGGGCTGTTCAGATTCCCACAGAAGGACCGATTCTGCCAGTCTCGCCCACCATCCTCCTCCCACCATTATGAATTTGGAGACCTGACACGATGTTGAATATCCTGGGTTCTCAAAAAAGTAAGTTCTGTGATCAGATTACACGCAGGAACTTTCTTTCCATTGGTGGTCTCGCATTAGGTGGCATGTCGCTCCCTCAAATTCTGCAGGCAGAATCTGCAACACCCCAGCGGAAGAACCACAAAGGTATCATCATGATCTTCCTGCCGGGAGGTCCGTCCCATCAGGATATGTGGGATATTAAAGTGGATGCCCCCAGCGAAATCCGTGGTGAATTCAACGCGATCCAAACCAATGTTTCCGGCATCGAAATCGGCGATCAGTTTCCACGCATGGCACAAATGGCTGACAAGTTTGCCTTTATTCGTTCCATGGTCGGTTCTGATGGAAGACACGACGCCTTTCAATGTCTCACCGGACAACGTTTTCGAAATCAGCCTCTCGGAGGATGGCCCAGCTTAGGCTCGGTTCTTTCAAAGAAGTACGGCGCCGTTGATCCTTCTATTCCCCCGTTCCTCGGACTTTCTCCCAAGATGGGACATATGGAATGGGCTCGTGCGGGAGACCCCGGATTTCTGGGTCTGGCGCATGCACCGTTTCGACCGAACGGTGAAGGTATGGCTGACATGACACTCAATGGGATTTCTCTCGATCGGCTTGATGACCGCAAAAAAGTACTCCGCTCGCTCGATCAATTCCGCAGTCAAGTTGATGCTTCCGGCATGATGGAAGGTCTTGACTCATTCACTCAACAGGCGTTTGGAATTCTGACCTCCAGCAAACTCGCTGATGCGCTCGATCTTTCTAAAGAAGATCAGGCCCTCCGCGACCGTTATGGCCGAGGTACTAAACAGCTCCGCGCCGATGGTGGACCAAAACTCCTTGACGATTTCCTCACAGCCCGCCGTCTGATAGAAGCCGGTGCCCGCTGTGTGACCCTCGCCTTCAGTCGCTGGGACTGGCACGGCGGAAACTTCAAACGCGGCCGCGAAGACATGCCGATGCTCGATCAGGGAGTCACTGCCCTCGTTGAAGACTTGGAACATCGCGGCATGCTCGACGATGTTACCGTTGTCGTCTGGGGTGAATTTGGCCGGACTCCCAAAATCAACGCCAATGCCGGCCGCGATCACTGGCCCCGTGTTTCCACCGCTTTACTCGCAGGGGGCGGCATGAAAACCGGGCAGGTCATCGGTTCCACCAACCGCCTGGGCGAATATGCGGAAGACCGTCCGGTGCACTTCCAGGAAGTCTTTGCGACTCTGTATCACAATCTGGGCATCGACGTCGAAACCACCACTCTTACCGACCTGCAGGGACGCCCCCGTTATCTGGTTGACAATAACCAGTACAAAGTCATGCCCGAACTCGTCTAGGCAACCCGGTTTTTCAGATCTATGAAGGGTGGCACTGTTGGCTTGCCCAACAGTGAGTGGAAAGACGCTCGATCCACAGAAATTGTAGGGGGAGACCCATGTGTCTCCCCGTGTGATTGACGTGATAATTAGTAGACTGTTTGAACCGTAATTTCGGTCCCATCGTTTGAGACAACTTCTATCAAACCCTGCCAGGCGAGCGGACACATGGATCTGCTCCTACATCACATCTTCCCCCTCGGCTCATTGATTCCTAACAGCGAATCGAAATCGTCACGCTGTACTTTTCGATCAAATGTTTGTCAAATACATTTTCCATCCACAATGATCATCTATTTGAAATAACAAACGCCCGCATTGCCTAGGTAGTGTTTATTTAAAAGTTTTGAGCGTGATTTTGTGGCCTGTAGAGTTATCAATGTAAAAATTTACTGTGGCCGATAGTGTGCTGTTGCTCTTGTTTTGAGGACTATGACCGCAGAGAAGACCCATTAGCCGCAGGGCGTTAGCCCCGGTTAGCCGTCTTTGGTAAGGCTAGTTTGAATTAATAAACGCTACCTAGAGAAGAGATTTGAAGGACCAACGATGCCCGATCCATCAATACCCGAGACTGTCGAAGCCATTATACGAGCACGTAAGACGGAAAAAGTGCTCTGTGATATTGAGGCACACCGGCCTGTTCCCGCTGACGTGGCGGAACGCAATCGAGAAATCGTGCTTCAGGCGATTAAGACCGCGGGCTGGGCTCCCTTTCATTATCCGCGAAAAGTCGATGGAATTGCGGAACCCTGGCGAGCCCATGTTTTGTGGCATGAAGAAGCACAGCAGGCTGCGATTTACCTGCGCGATGAATTAGGTGTCACCTCGAAAGGGCCCCGCTTGGCAGCCGCTTGCAGTGCGCTGGTATTGGTAACCTGGTTACCAGAGTTTTATGACCTGGAAGCACAGAACGCATCCAAAAGCGACCGTGAAACACAACGCGCACGTGACGAAGAGCATCTGGCTGCTGCTTCCGCCATGGTCCAGAATTTGTTACTCATGCTGACCGCCCACGGTATGGGAAATTACTGGTCTAGTGGTGGGAAGCTGGGAGGCCCCGAGATGTTCAATTATCTGGGCATTCCCAAGCAGGAGCGATTGCTGGCAGCCGTCTTCATTGAGTACCCGGAAATGATGGATGATTCCAAAGATCGCAAACCGGGCAGTCTGCGAAACGAGCGGAGTGATCAGTGGATTCGCGAAGTCACCCTTTGAGATCAACCCAATAATACCTATTCACTTTTTCGTTTCATAATCCTCATCCAATTTCTACTCACAAAAATTATTTATCCATGAATCATTCACGTTCGTGAATTTCGTAGTATTAAAAATCAGACTTGGATTTCAGCCAGTTCCTGCCAGAGCAGGGCACTGGCCAGGGTTCCCTGTCGAAAGGCTTCCAGTGAAAACCGTTCATTCGGGCTGTGCAGGTTATCGGTGTTTTGTCCCCAGCCCAGCAGCAGTGTTTCCACGCCAACGAGTTTCTGGAACGTCTCCACAACGGGAATCGAGCCCCCTTCGCGGATCATCACCGGAGCCGCACCAAAGGCCTGCTCAATCGCCGACCGGGCGGCACTCATATAGGGACTGTGGAAATCAAATACCAGTGCACGGCAACCATGGAAGTCGATAAACTCCATCGTCAACCCCGGCGGAAGTTGTTCCCGTAAAAACTGCTCCAGCGCTTTGGTTAACGCGACCGGATCCTGATCGGGCACCAGACGGCAAGTGATCTTTACGCGGGCTTGTGCCGGCACAATCGTCTTGGGGCCTTCCCCGGTATATCCGGAAATCATCCCGTTCACATCGCACGTCGGCCGCGCCCAGCGACGTTCCAGTGTCGAGAAGCCGGCCTCTCCGGCGACCGCATTCACGCCCAGAGCGTTCATGAATTTCGCTTCATCAAACGGTAGCGCGGCGAACTGGTCCCGTTCTTCCTGTGTGAGTTCAATCACGCCATCATAAAAGCCGGGAATCTGCACCCGTCCCTGATCATCGTGCAGCGCCGCGACCATCTTCGCCAGACCGTTGCCCGGGTTCGTCACCGCACCACCAAACACGCCGCTATGAAGATCCTGGCTGGGACCATTGACGATCACTTCACACGCCAGAATGCCACGCAAGCCGTAGGTAATCGCCGGAATGCCTGGTGCATACTGGCTGGTGTCACTGATGACCGCGATGTCACTGGCAACCAGATCGTGATTTTCTTCCAGGAAGCGGTCGAGGTTATTACTGCCGACTTCTTCTTCACCTTCTATGACAAAAACCACGTTCACCGGCAGTTCCCCGTGGGTTTTCATCCACGCTTCCACCGATTTGATGTGTGTATACATCTGCCCTTTGTCGTCAGTCGCACCCCGGGCATAAATGTGTCCGTCGCGAATATCCGGTTCAAAAGGGGGCGTTGTCCATTGATCCAGCGGATCGGGGGGCTGCACATCGTAGTGACCATAAACCAGCACTGTTGGTTTGCCGGCCGCTTTTTTCCAGGCGCCATAGACAATCGGATGACCGTCAGTTTCCACCAGCCGGCTTTCCAGCCCCGCGGCTTCCATCTGTTTCAAGACAAACTCAGCGCCTTGTCTGGTTTCCGACTTCAATGTCGAATCGGCACTCACGCTGGGGATTTTTAAAAAGTCTACCAGTTCACTGACAAACCGATCCTGATGTTCTTCTAAATAATTGCGAACTTGCTCAACCATTGTTTTCCTGTAACCTTGATCCTGCTAAGTTATGGTATCACTGAAGGTGAGAGAGACTCTGCGAATGATGTCATGTTGTTTGAGTATATGAACCTGCGGACCATTTGAGTATAGAAGTCATCCATGAAAACAGTAGATGTCGCAATAATTGGCGGGGGAATCGTTGGTCTGGCTACCGGCTGGCAAATTACCCAGCGGTTTCCCCATAAATCCATTTTACTTCTCGAAAAAGAAACGCAGGTCGCCCAGCACCAGACCGGTCACAATTCCGGCGTACTGCATTCGGGCATCTACTATAAACCGGGTTCGTTAAGAGCCACCAACTGCCGCGAAGGCAAACTTGCCATGGAAGCTTTCTGCGATGCGGAAGAAATTCCCTGGGATCAATGCGGCAAAGTGATTGTAGCTGTTGATGAACGCGAATTTTCGGTGCTCGACACGATCTTCTCACGTGGCCAGCAAAACGGCGTTACCTGCGAAATGATCGACGAAGCCCGGCTCAAAGAACTGGAACCACACGTCGCTGGCATTCGCGGCATCCACGTTCCGGTAACCGGTATCGTCGATTTCAAACAGGTCGCCGTCCGCCTTGCCGAACGCATCCAGGAAAAAGAGAACCAGATTCTGACTGGCGCCGAAGTCATTGGCATTCAGCATCACAGCGATCACATCACGATTCAGACGAAGCAGGGGGAGTATGCTGCGAAACAGGTCATCAACTGCACCGGCCTGTTCAGTGACCGCGTCGCACGTATGGGTGGTTCGCATCCAGCGTCTAAAATCGTTCCCTTTCGAGGCGAATTTTTCAAACTGAAACCGGAAGCAGAACATCTCTGCCGTGCGTTGATCTATCCCGTGCCCAACCCCGAGTTCCCGTTCCTTGGCGTCCATTTTACAAAGGTGATTCATGGCGGCGTGGAATGCGGACCCAATGCGGTCTGGGCTTTTGCCCGCGAAGGGTATTCGAATTACCATATCAATCTCCGGGATATGTTTGAATCCGCCACCTATCCCGGCTTCCTGAAGATGGCGTTCAAATACTGGAGAACCGGCCTCAAAGAGATGTGGCGTTCTGTCAGCAAACCGGCATTCGTCAAGCAACTGCAACGCCTGATCCCGGAAATCAAATCCGAAGATCTCGAGCCCGCCCCTGCTGGAGTTCGCGCCCAGGCGCTGGGACCAGACGGGAATATTATAGACGATTTTCTAATCGATGAATCAGACCGCATCATCAACGTGTTGAATGCCCCTTCACCCGCGGCCACGTCGTCGCTCCGCATTGGTTCGATGGTCACCGACCTGCTGGCACCCCGGTTCGAATAACCAAAGGAATTTCAATTACATGCAGGCATTGATCATCACCTGTTGGGGGTATGCGACGGTCGTTTTCTGGATCGTCCTCCTTGCTCCGTCGCTGGTGATGATGATCCGCAAACAGATTTCCCGTTGTGTAGCGCACACAGAGATTCCCGCGGAATGGCCGTTGGTCTCGGTGATCGTTCCCGCCAAAGACGAAGCCGAGACGATTGAAGTCACACTCAATTCCTTGCTCGCTTCCGATTATCCCCGCCTGGAAATTATCGCCGTCAACGATCGTTCCGCCGACGAGACCGGCCCGATCATGGAACGTGTCGCCGCGGAAGCAGCTCAGGATGAAAAGGCCTCGATGCAGGTGATTCACATTGAAGAGTTGCCGTCCGACTGGATGGGAAAATCCCACGCCATGCATCAGGCAGCGCAGTGCGCGAACGGAGAACTACTGCTGTTTACCGACGGCGACATTATTTTTACTCCGCACGCCATCTCCAGCGCCGTCCGTATATTTCTGCACAAGCAGCTCGATCATCTCTGCCTGCTGCCGCAGCTCGCACGCGGCGGCTTGATTGAAATGGCGTTCATCACATTCTTTGGGTTTCTGCTCACCGGCGGCACTTTTCTCTGGCTGGTGCCCACGCGCTGGACCTTAGGCTATATCGGCATTGGTGCATTTAATCTCGTGCGGACGTCCGTGTATCAAGCGGTCGGCGGCTTTGAAACGATCAAACTGGATGTGCTCGACGATATCAAACTCGGAAAGTTGATCAAGTACCATCATTATCGGCAGGATTTTTATCTGGGCATTGAAGAGCTCAAAGTCCGCTGGCAGCCTTCCGCCTGGGGCGTGATCACCGGCGTCGAAAAAAATTCCTTCGCTTCGTTTCACTATTCGATCATTCGTGTCACGCTGGCAACACTGGCCTTCATTCTGTTCTTTCTGGCACCCTTTATCGTACCCTTTCTGTTTCCGCTCCCGCAGACCATCGGCTTTCTCATTTCCGTCGTGTTGTTACATCTTTGTTACGCCGCCATCGCCGTATTATTTTCCTCCGGCCTCCGCGTGACCCCGTTCCTGTTCTTCGCCTCATTAGCGCTCGCTTTCGCCATCTGGCGTTCGGCCTGGATCACCCTCAAAAACGGCGGCGTCCGCTGGCGCGATACCATTTACCCGCTCGATGTGCTCAAGAAAAATCTATATTAAGGGCTGGACTACACCTTGAGGGATCGTGGGGACAGCCCGCAATATGGATGTGGTTTGCGTAACAATGTACAAAGTTGATTCCAATACCATTCCAAGTTTACCGTGAAGAATCAAAGGCCTCTTTCGTTTGGACGAAGTAATCTGCTTTAGGCTGGGCCAATCTCAAGGCCTCGCAGGCTTTCAAAGCTTCCTCCTCGGACGAGGCTTCATAAATGTAATAAGGACCGCTCTCTTCATCAGTTGACATGGCATAGTGCGTACCTGTTTTCTCGTAGTGGCATCTGCTTTCGATCAATCCAAAGCGGGCATCCAGGAACGAGACCAGAGGCGCTATTTTGGTGATGACTTTCCAGTCCTCAGTAAATGAGTCATCATTGGGAAAATGCGTTTCCATTTCGATCAGATGAGGGGAATGGGAATACTGCTTGCAGGATGAGACCGTCAATACAAATCCCTGATTGTCACAAATACAGTACCATTCCAGATTATGGAACGGGTAGGCCAGTGGCTCGCCTGTTGTGTCAGGTGGCAACGGCATTTTTTCAGCCAGAGCATCTGCAGGATAAATCAGGTAAACTTCCTGCCTGATTCCATTGGAGATCCGTTTTCGATTCAGCCGATCAAGAAAATCTTCTCTGGTGACCCATTCCATAGTATATTGAACCCCAACCTTAAGTTGAATTTCCTCATTTCAATAATCTATACCTCAAGATACATTGCTCTCATCATAGCAAATCAAATCTGTTATACTCAAATCAGCATCTATTTTAGACTCGCGAGTACCACTGTCGGCTGGTCCGACAGTGCTGCCAGTGAAAACGTTCCTTTCATCAACAGCGCAACAAATCATGAAACATTTTCTCTGCTTCTGTCTTCTGCTCACATTCATAATCACAGAAAACCAGAATCTGCAGGCCCAGTTGACCGTTCCAAAATCATCGGCTCCAAAGGGAGCGCCGATTAAAACCACGGTCTCGGTCACGCTGCTCACAGAAACCACCAGCTCAGCCCTGTATGCCCAACAGTGGGGGCGCATCTTTCGTGATCTGAATATCTCCGTGCGTACCCGGCGGGCCGTGCTCGATGATAAACCCAAAATCAAAGAAGATCTGCGAGGCACCCTGCGCGAAGTTCGTTTGACGGGCACACTCGACCGTAACGGCGAGATTCATTTTCCTGGACACAAGTTTTCCCGTAGCGAACTGGCAAGACTCAAAGAGTGGATCAACGAACTCAAAACTTTCGGTGCACAAGGATCACCCGAAAGCAAACCACTGTGGGGTCTCTCACAAGAACAGTTCAAAACCGTCTTCACGGAACTCTCTCAGCCTTCCCCCGCTAATGTGCAGGGACTGACGTTGAAAGCCGCCATCAGTAAACTTGACTTTCCCAAAGCACTGCCGGTGCGGTTTGATGTCGATGCGCAGAAACGGATCGCAGGCGATGCCGGTAACCAAACCATCTCAGCCGATCTGGGTAAGCTCGCGAAAGGAACCGTGCTGGCGATTGCCCTCAAACAGTATGGGCTCGCCTTTCATCCCCTGCGTACACCGTCCGGCTCATTGGAGCTGCTCGTTACTCCGTGGGAGTCAACCACACAGCCCTGGCCTATCGGCTGGGACTTGAAAGAATCCCGCCAGAAGACGGCCCCGCGCTATTTCGATTTGATCCCGGTCGAACTGTCGAATGTTCCTTTGAGAGACGTATTGATGGCGGCGTCTAAGGCATCAGGCATTCCGATGATTGTCGATGAATACGAGGCCACCAAAAAGCAGGTTGATCTCGACAAGATCAATGTGAGCGTTTCCAAAAAACGCACGACCTGGGGCATTCTGATAAAGAACGCTATCGGGCGGGACGGACTCACTCGCAAACTGGTCATCGATGAACGCGGACAACCCTTCATCTGGATCACCGTCTTTAAGCCGCGTGTCGGTCCGCCAGCTCGGTAACTTCAAGGAATGAGCGGTTCGGCATCAGCAGCCGGCGGTGCTGGGGGCGGCGGAATGATTTCCACCGAAAACCGGGCATTCTTGCGGATCTGTTTCTGTTGAACGTGCGGCTTTAATTTCACCGAAGGTGGTGCAACGCTCATTCCTTTGTTCGGATTCACCGCAGGCTTCGACTCCATTTGTATCTTTGAATTCGATTTCATTTCCGGCATCGGTTCCATCGTCGGTTGCAGAGAGCCCTCTGTCGCACTCACATTCATGATACCCTGATAGGTTGCTGCTTCTGACGCAGGATTATTCCCCACCAGATCAGGTCGGACGTACTTTAAATTCCGTCCGGGGGTGACACCGTATTGCCAGTGAAAATAAGCAACCTGTTTTGCCTTGTAAGGAAAGTGGAACTGCTTCTCAAAGAAGATGGCCGGTGCTCTCAGCGTGTTGTAATCCACCCAGAAACTGGCCAGATTATAACGCTCCCGGCGTTGGATGCATCCCTGCTGACTGAGCATCAGAGCGCAGACCAGCAGCAGCATGCTTCGATGCCAGCGAGAGACGGGTTTTTGTTTCATGGAACAACCTGCACGGGCAGTAGATGAGAATCACACGTGATTCAACCAGAATTGCCGACAATCATTGCGCAGCTTCTCTGACCGGATATAGACTTTCATCGACGAGACAAATCGGTTGGATTCAATCAATTCCCGACGAATGGAAATTTCACGCGGGAAATAAATCTTGTGTCGTAAAACAGGTAAGATGGGGTGAGTTGTTAGCGCCACATTTGTGCAAAGATTTTCCCCAGAGCGGGGATCTGATAGTGGGCATTCAGGCCGCTGGGATTGGGCAGTACCCAGACTTCCGCCTCGCCAAGCTTCCGTTCCTGCAAACCGATCTGTGCCTGGTTCTCCTGAAACGCTTTCCGGTAGGAAGTGATTCCAAGAAACACGACCTTTTGCGGCTGAAACTGGATCACCTTTTCCGTGAGGATTTCGGCTCCTTCATAGAGCTCTTTTTTCGAAAGTTCATCTGCCCGTTTGGAAGCACGGCTGACAATATTCGTCAGACCGCCACCCCGCTTGAGCAGTTTATAATCCTCGAACGGCGAATAAAGTCGTTCGGTAATTTTGCCCCGATACATGGCGGGCCAAAAACGATTGCCGGGACGTGCAAAGTGATGCCCCACCGCCGCCGAATACAGGCCCGGATTGGTTCCGACAAACAGTGCCTTCAATCCGGTTTCAATCAGATCCGGAAGTTGTTTGTGAATGGCCTGTTCCAGATCTTCCGCCGTTGGCTTCCAGATTTCTTCCACGCGTTTCAGACTCCCGTTTCCCTCACTCTACTTCAGTCGATGAAGCCGTCATTCCGTAGCGCGTCAATGGCACCTTCGAAGGCTTTGACAGTGAAGTCAATGTCTTCATCAGTGTGTGCTGAAGTCAACATCGCGCCCCAGCCAAACCAGTCAACGCCATTCAGCAGCAGAGCACAACGGAATGCGTGCCCCAGTTGGGCGTCATGCTTGCGGTCCAGTCGATCAAAGTCATTGTTGTACGGCACGAATGAATCATCGGTGGGTCGCGGCCCGTCGTAGCCGGGGAAGACTTTGATGATCGAAAATTGACCGTAGACTACCCAGTTCACATTCTTGCGAGTGAGGACTTCGTTCATGCCCTTTCGCAATTTGGCAGCACTCTCATTCGCTTTCCGGCAGGGCTCACCCGTGGCGACCTGTTTCAAAACCGCGATCCCTGCCGCTGCGGAAAGGGGATTCGCATTGTAGGTTCCCGGATGTTTCATCTTCTGACCAAAGGGATTGTCAAAGGCAATCGCCTGCATCAGATCGGCACGCCCCGCCAGACAGCCGCCAGGCAGACCGCCGGCGACAATTTTCGCTAGTGAGGTCAAGTCAGGCACGATCCCACAGACTTCCTGCATGCCTCCGGGCGCGACACGGAAACCGCTGATGACTTCATCCATAATCATCAGCACGCCTTTGTCCGCGGTCAGCTTGCGCAGCCCCTGCAGGAATCCGTCTTCGAGAGGTACCACACCCCAGCGACTGCCGGTCGCTTCGATAATAATACAAGCCGGATCATGTTCGGCGATCGTGCTTTCCACCAGGTCCAGATCATTGGGGCGAATGATAACGAGTTCATCAGACACCCCGTTGGTGACGCCGGGCATGGCGTAGGTTTTGTCGTCATGCGGCGGTTCGGATGCCTGGGTCAGCAGATCGTGCCAGCCGTGAAAGTGGCCCGCGAACTTGACCACTTTGGTTTTGCCGGTCGCGATCCTAGCCACACGCAGTGCCATCATGGTGGCTTCGGTACCACTGCTGGTAAACCGCAGCATTTCACAGGAGGGAACCAGTTGACGCACCAGATCGCCCCATTCGAGTTCCATTTCGTGACAGGCACCGAAGTGTGTTCCCCTCGCGACCTGATCCTGCACTGCTTTGACCATGTCGGGATGGCTGTGCCCCAGAATCAGTGCCCCGTGACCACTCCAGTAGTCGATAATGTCGTTGCCGTCGACGTCATACTTATGAGCATCCAGCGCACGATCCACATAAATGGGGAACGGTTTCATGTAACGTCCGTCGTGAGTCACCCCACTCGGGAACAGTTCGCACGCTTTTTTATAATCCTGAGCTGACGTCGGAAATTTTGCGTAAAAATCGGCCTCAATCTTTTGTCCCACTGCCTGACTCATGGCGTTGTGCTCTCAAAAACAAGGTTGAAAGTATTCAGAAGCATTTCCCTCGTTGGAGCCCTCAATTAACTGGTCACCATTGCGAGTGGCACTGTTGGCTTGTCCAACAGTGAATGCATCCTGGTCGCAAATCTGTTTACTTTAAAAAAGTAACAAATCCGTGTCCCTCAATTTATATCGAAACCAGGAGCAAATATCAAAGTGATCAGAACACAAAAAGTAGGGGGAGACCCATGTGTCTCCCCGCGGGGTTGACGTGTTTGCTGGAAACCGTTCGAGAGCTTTTGCGGTTCCTTTGCGCGAGTGATCTTTTATAGAACGTCGCCAGGCGGGCGGACACGTAGGTCCGCACCCTACGATTCCAATTCGCTGATGACAACAAACGCTCGTGTTTTTGCTACCACGAAAATCACGAAACCACACGAAATGTATCTAAAGTGGGTGGCACCGTTGGCTTGTCCAACGGTGAATGTGAAAGGTTTCTGTTACTCTAAAAGATAACAAATATGGGGCGAAAAAAATTCTGGCCTCATAGTTTAATACAGGGCTTTTTACGAGCCGATGATCGCAGCACGGCCGGACAAGCCGGCCGTGGCACACGACACTTCGAAATCTTCGTTTAAGCAATCTTAATACTCGTTCGCTTTTTCCGTCTGTCCTTCGATGCCGGAGAAGGTGCTTTCGACGACCTGACGCACGAGCCGTTGATCGGCTTCCTGTTTCAGTTTGGCAATCGCATCGGTTAACGGCATCGGCCCCAGATCGCCGTCGATTCGATCGCGGACTGCGACGGCTGTCTGCTCGGCCTCTTTGGGACCTACGATGAACATGTACGGAATCAGTTCCAACTGAGCATCGCGAATCTTCGCGTTGACCTTCGAACTACGGGTGTCGATCGAAATCCGGAACCCGTTCTGCCGCAGTTGGGCTGCGACTTCGTTCGCGTAGTCCAGCGTCTTATCACTGACAGGCAGCACGCGAATCTGTTCCGGCGCGAGCCAGAGCGGAAACGCACCCGCGAAATGTTCGATCAACATTCCCGTGAAGCGTTCCATCGAACCAAAGGGAGCACGGTGAATCATCACCGGACGGTGCGGCTGATTGTCCGAGCCCGTGTATTCCAGCTTGAACCGTTCCGGCAGATTGTAATCCAGCTGCACGGTTCCCAGCTGCCATTCACGGCCGATACAGTCCGACACCATAAAATCGGCTTTCGGACCGTAAAACGCGGCTTCACCTTCGCATTCACTATACGACATGCCCGATGATTCGAGCACTTTTCGCAGACTGTCCTCCGCATGCTGCCAGTTCTCTTCACTGCCGACATACTTATCGCTACCCGGCTCACGCAGGGAAAGCTGCACGCGGAAATTGTCCAGACCGACCGAGGCCAGCACGAATTTCACCAGCTCCAGCGTCGCCTTGAATTCGCCTTCCACCTGCTCGGGAGTGCAGAAAATATGCGCATCGTCCTGGGTCAACCCGCGAACGCGCAACATGCCGTTGAGTTCTCCGGTCTGTTCGTGACGATACACGGTGCCGAATTCAGCCAGACGTACCGGCAAGTCCCGATAGCTGCGCGGCATCGCTTTATACATCTCGGCATGATGCGGACAGTTCATCGGCTTCAGCAGATAACGTTCGTGTTTGTGCTCCCAGTCTTTGAGAATCTGGATTTTTTCTTCGCGGCTGGCACCGGGAGGAAACTCGAAATCACAATTCATCACGCGGGATGATTTGAAGAATGTCTCTTCTTCCTCGGCGGACAGGTCGTCTTCTTCCAGTTTGCGGACCCAGAAATCGACCAACTGGCCGGCATCATGACCGAACAGCGGTGCGAACTGCGAATCGCGATAATAGGGGAAGTGACCGCTGGTTTCGTACAGTTCCACACGACCGATGTGTGGCGAATAGACGGGCTGATAACCGAGGCGTGTCAGCTCCACCTTGATGAAGTCTTCCAGAACCGCACGGATGGTGGCTCCTTTCGGCAACCAGAGACAGAGCCCCTGACCGACTTCCGGGTTGATCTGGAACAGTCCCAGTTTTTTTCCCAGTACACGGTGATCGCGGCGTTTGGCTTCTTCGACCTGTTCCAGATATTTTTTCATATCCTTTTTGCTGAACCAGGCCGTTCCATACAGACGTTGCAGCGGCTTATTACCCGCATCCCCTTTCCAGTATGAACCGGCGATCGACAGCAGCTTGAACGCTTTGACTTTACCGGCGTTGGGAATATGTGGACCACGACATAGATCGACAAATTCACCCTGACGATAGAAACTGAGCTGACCGTGATCGGCCAGGCCGGTTTCGATATGCTCGGCTTTGGAATGCTGGTCCATCTCGTTCACGAACGAAACGGCTTCGGCGCGATCGAGAGAAA
Organism: Gimesia alba; assembly: GCF_007744675.1. Taxonomy (NCBI): domain Bacteria; kingdom Pseudomonadati; phylum Planctomycetota; class Planctomycetia; order Planctomycetales; family Planctomycetaceae; genus Gimesia; species Gimesia alba. Next base: position 5,461,745 of record NZ_CP036269.1, on the reverse strand, counting down.
ACCGTTCGAACGGTTCTTCCTCTTTGATGATCTTCTTCATCTCTTCTTCGATCTTGGGGAAGTCATCTTCGCTGATGGTATGTTCCAGACCGAAATCGTAGTAGAAGCCATGAGGCAGGGTGGGGCCAAAGGCGAGTTGAATGCCGGGCCAGAGCCGCATGACCGCGCGGGCCATAATATGGGCACACGAGTGACGCATGACGCCGAGTGCTTCGGGATCACGGTCAGTGAGCAGCTTGAGATTGATTTCTTGAGAGTCCGAGATCTCTTTCAAAGGGCGAAACGCATCACAAATGGTTCCATCCACTTCCGCAGCCACAACCGCATTGGCCAGCCGCTCACCAATTGATTGGGCCACATCGAGTGCAGTACTGTTTTCAGGGAATTCCTTTACGCTTCCATCGGGTAATTTGATTTGAATCATTCGATTTTTGAACTTCATCTAAAGTCGGAACCACCACAGTCGCCGTTACAAAGGGCTCACTGCTCAGGCAGTTCGAAGGAGGTAGAGTCTTTATATTCGACAGGCACAGCCCGCGTCAATGTTCGCCGTTTTGCAGGAAAATCAGCGGAAACCTGTGAAATTGATATGATCGGTCAGACAGGACCTGAGACTCTTTCATTCAGCAGTTTTTTTCACAGAAAGTCTTCTGGAACTTGACGATATCGACCTTGATCCGTAACCTTTTGAAACCTCAGGACGATTAGCTCAGTTGGTTAGAGTGCCACGTTGACATCGTGGAGGTCACTGGTTCGAATCCAGTATCGTCCATTTAAAAGCCCTTGTCTTACAGAGACTTAGGGCTTTTTTTGTGAGCACTGTTCTCTGTGCCGCACCGCTTACCTGATCTCAGCGTTCCGAATAATCGTCATGATTCATCGGGAATTGATCGTCAAACCGACAAATTCGGCATTGAATGCACAGGCAGACCACAAATCAGGACGATTCTTTCCGTGGACCGTGCCATTTTATTTTTACTGACTCTGATCAGCCTCCTCTATTCACACGGATGTGAAATCAGGGATTAGAACAAGGTTTCAGGATGAAGGATCATCCCTCAGTTAAAGTGCGCGGATTTGGCCTGGCGCTTTCTACCGCTTTTATCATGGGATGTGCGACGCATACTGCCAATGTCCAGGAGGCATCGACGGCCAAAGTTGCGCTCGCACCAACGCCGGATGAATCTACTCTACAAGAAACGAACTCCGAACCTTTGGATTCTGATACGCAGATCGTACAGACCGGTGCGGAAGCAACTGCCCAGGAATTGACCGACGGAACGCAGTCTGATCTGGTGATGCAACATCCGCCGCTCTCTCGGACGCTGGGCGAACTCGAGATGCTGGCCGTCGACCAGAATCCCCGTCTGGTGAAACTCTATCAGGAATACAATGCTGCTTCGGCGCGTTCACACTATGTCAACAAACTCCCAGATCCTAAACTGGGCGCGAATGTGTTCGGAGATCCGATTCAAACCGCATCTGGCTCGCAGCGGGCTGTTCTGAATGCCAGTCAGGCGATTCCCTGGCTTGGTAAACTGAATGCGCAGGAGCAGCGTGCCTGCTTTGAAGCCTTCGCTGTCCGAGCCGACTATCTGTCGGAGCGTCTGCGCGTGATCGCCGCTGTTCGTACCGGCTGGTATCGTCTGTACGTGATCGATCAACAGATTGCGACAGCGACCGCCAATCAGGAATTGTTGAAGTCCTTGATTGACGTCGCCAATGCCCAGGTTGCTACTGGCACTGCCACTCAGGGAGACGTCCTGCTCGGTACTCTGGAGCTCAGCAAACTCGAAGAGCGGTTGCTCACGTATCGCAAGTTACGAGTCGCTTTGCAGGCGGAAGTAAATCGGCTGGTCGCCCGCGATGCGGATCTGGCCGTGTTGCCTCCGGAAGAACTGGAAATTAAATTTCCAGAGATATCAGCTCCACAGGTTTATCAGAGCGCTTTGGACTCACAGCCTGAAATTCAGGCGGCTCAGCTTCGCACGCAAGCCACACGGTGGGGTATTGAAGTGGCCCGTTTGAGTCGACGGCCCGAACTGACTCTCTCGGCCAATTACTTTTTTACGGATAATAATCGTCCTCCCTCAAATCTGTATAAAGTGGGGCAGGACCCCTGGTCTCTTGGGGCTCAGGTCAGTATTCCACTTTGGAAAGATAAATACGATGCCCTCGAAAATGAAGCGACTTGGAAACATCTCGCTTCAAACTACTCGGAACAGGATCTCCTCGATCGCTATGATGCCCTGATTACCGAACTACTGGCCGAAGCCCGCCGTGCCGAAGAAACCGCAGTGCTCTATAAAGAAACGATTCTGCCACAGGCACGTCAGACATTAAGAGCCGACCAGGAATCGTATTCCCGCGGATCTGTCGAATTTGATCGCGTTATTCGCGATTATCGCAATCTGTTGACACTGGAACTGGGTTATCATCAGGCCATTGGCGAACTCGCAATTTCTCTGACACAGCTTAGTCGCGTCGCCGGCCAAGACTTTTCTTTATCTGAAGTACCTGTTGTTCCTGCATTACCCGGTGAGAACTGAGCAGAACACATCTGGACTTTCTGTTAGCAATGCGATACAGTGATAACAGGTCTGGTAATACGTCTTCAGGAGTCTGTTTCATGCACCGAATTGGTCGAGCGATGTTGATCTGGATGACAGCAGCAATGTTGTTTTTGCAGACACTCTGCCCGATGACTCTGTTCGGCTGTTGCTGTCAGAAGTTCAAACCCGAGGAACATTCGCAGACCCGCTGTTATCGACTCACTCAAACAAGGCCCGTTTCCGTAGTGAAACAATCGAGTTGCTGTGCTCATCTTGCCACATCCACGACTGCGAATGACAAACAGCCAGCCTGTCGCGGAAAGTGTGGTCGAAGCGACTCTGATTGCCACTGTAGTCGCACGAACAACACACCCGCGCTACCGGACACAAACAGCGGTCCGCTACAGGAACAACAGCTGTTGTTTGAGATTCTGGCACATCCGCTGGCAGCCCCTGTGACTCAGCCGGATCACTCCGAAGGCTCTATTTGCTTGAGTCACTGCCCTGTGGCACAGTATTCAAAGCCTGCGCAGATTCTTCTCTGCGTGTCTTTAATATAAAGGCACACTGCGCGCTGACTGAATGCCGTTTCATTTTTTCTGCGAACGCATAATGGCTGTTTTGTCCCCGTTGACTTTGATTTCCGGGACAAAAGGTTTTCCGATTTCTTATGGCCCGTCTGCCATTCTCTGCGATGGCACTAAATGAACACATTTGAAACAGGGCGGCTGGCCGGTTTTCCCGGCACGGTCCAATGCTGGTTGTTATGCAACGGCTGGCCGCTCTCTTGATTTGTTTTTGGAGAGGCAAGATGACAACATCTTCCACAGAAGAACCGGCAAAAAATCCTGTGAATACCGTAGCACCTCCGCCTCCCGATGCAAAATCTGGTTGCTGGTGGCTGAGAAAATTGCTGCCGGCAGCGCTGTTTCTTTCGGTCGGGCTTTTTCTGATCGTGTTGCTGGGGGTCGCACAGCGTCTGGGCTGGATTCAGGCTGGTCTTTCCACTCCGGCAGGCACGGCTCAAAGCGGGAAACAGCAGATCTATACCTGCCCGATGCATCCGCAGATCCGCCAGCCCAAACCGGGCCGCTGTCCGATCTGTGGAATGGCGCTGGTGCCGGCCGCGAAGTCCGGTGCCAACATCGATCAGATGGCCATCAATATCGATCCGGCGCAGCGCAGGTTAGCGAACATCCAGACCGCTGAAGCAAAGCTGGAGTCCGTCAGCACCACAATTGAAACGATCGGTTCGATAGAAATCGATGAAAGCCGTCAGGCCACCATTGCCGCCTATATCAACGGGCGCATCGAAAAACTGTTTGCCGACTATACAGGAGTGGAAGTCGACAAAGGAGATCATCTGGCGATCGTCTACAGCCCCGAACTTTATTCTGCCCAGGTGGAACTGTTGGAGGCGAGGAATGCGCTCAAGAAAATGACCTCAGGTGCCCTGTCCGTCGTGCGCGAAGTGCAGGAGAAACTGGTGGAGAACTCGCGACAGAAACTCGTCGAACTAGGCATGACAGACGCTCAGATCAATCATCTGTTATCAACAGGCAAGGCCGAGTCGCGACTGACGATCTACGCTCCTATTGGCGGAACCGTGACCGAAAAACTCGCAGAGGAAGGAAAATATATCAAAGCCGGAGAGCCCATTTACCGCATTGCGAATCTGACTACCGTCTGGCTCGTGCTCGAACTCTATCCTGAAGATGCCTCTCGGATTCGTTTTGGTCAGCGGGTTGATGCCGAATTGCAGTCTCTACCGGGAAAAACTCTAAAAGGACGCGTGGTGTTTATCGATCCAACGGTGAATCCCAACCGCAGAACCGTTGGCGTGCGCGTGGAGTTCAAAAATGAAGACGGACAACTCAGACCCGGCGATTATGCGAAAGCGCAAATCAAAGTTCCCATTGGCCCGCAAGGGAACGTTTACGATGCCGAGCTTGCTGGGAAATGGATCAGCCCCATGCATCCTCAGGTCATCCGCGATCAGCCCGGCGACTGTCCAATTTGTGGTATGAAACTCGTACCCACGTCGCGGTTCGGCTATACCGACCAACCGGTACCCCAGAAGAAAGCACTTACCGTGCCTCGTTCCGCGATCCTGATGGCCGGCGACCACAGTGTTGTCTATGTCGAAACCAAACCGGGGCGTTTTGAACTCAGAAATGTGACGCTCGGATCGTTGCTCGGGGATACTGCCGTGATTCTTGAGGGGGTGAATCCGGGTGAGAAAGTCGCCACGGCCGGCAACTTCCTGATTGATTCACAAATGCAGCTTTCAGGCAAACCGAGTCTGATTGATCCGCTCCGATTTACTCCCGCGAAAAAAACGAAGAAAAATATTCCACTTCAGTTTGATTCATTCAAGATTGATGAAATCACCGGACAGCCCGGTCAACTGCTCGATAAACTCTACTCGACTTACTTTGCGATTCAGAAGCAGTTTGCCGCCGATCAAAAAATTACAGAGCAGCAGGCCAGAACACTCAACACACTGGCTACACAACTGGCACAGGATTCCCAGCTTAGTCAGCCAATCAAAGATGAGTTGCAGCAGATCGCCAATAATTCAGAGCATCTGCATCATCTTTCGCTGGAAGAGGCACGCAAAAAATTTAAGCCAATCAGTCATGCGGTGGTTAAGCTGGCCACTCAGGTGCGAGGAGGTGAGTCAAAACCGGCGTTCCATCATTTCTTCTGTCCCATGGTTCCAGAGGGAGGTGGAGACTGGCTGCAATCCGATAATAAACTGCTCAACCCTTACTTCGGCCGTAAAATGCTGCACTGCGGCGAACTCGTGCCAACCTTTGAAACAGCGGCAAAACAACCAGCACCTCCCGGACAGTCGCAGCAAAAACAGAAGCACTTATCACCTTCAAGGCCCAAGGGAGAATAAACTATGTTACGTGCCTTGATTTCATTCAGCATTCGCGAACCGCTGATCATGTTCTGCATCACCGCGGTTCTGATTGGCTTCGGCTGGTATAGCGTGCGTGAAGTTCCCATCGACGCGATTCCCAACATCGGTGAAAATCAAGTGATCATTTTCACCGCCTGGCCCGGCCGTTCTCCCAAAGACGTCGAAGACCAGGTGACCTATCCTCTCTCTGTTTCGATGCTGGCCGTCCCCGATGCGGAATCGGTGCGCGGCAAAAGTCTGTTCGGTTACAGTTTTGTGCAGGTTACCTTCAAAGACAGTACCGATTTTTACTGGGCCCGCTCCCGTGTTGCCGAACAGCTGGGGACGGCCGCTGCGCTCTTGCCGGAAGGAGTCGTCCCAACGCTGGGACCGGATGCCACCGGTTTGGGGCAGGTGCTCTATTATGTATTAGAACCCCCAAAAGGGATGAACCTCGCCGAGTTGCGCAGTCTGCAGGATTTCGTGGTGAAGTATGAACTGCAGGCCGTCCCTGGTGTCAGTGAAGTTGCCAGTGTGGGAGGTTACGTCCGACAATATCAGATCGAAGTCGACCCCGATAAGCTTCGTTTTCATGATATCCCCCTCGACCAGGTAATCGATGCTGTCCGTAAATCAAATATTGACGTCGGCGCGAAAACGGTAGAATCAGGCGGCATGGAATTCATCATTCGCGGTCGCGGCTTCATCGGCGCGGGGCAAAATACCGCACAGGCGATCGGCGATATAGAGCAGACCGTGATCCGTTCGAAGGATGGTGTACCAATTCGGATTCGAGATCTGGGGCGTGTGCAAATCGGGCCGGAATTTCGCAGAGGAGCCATCGACCTCAACGGTACCGAAGCGGTTGGTGGTGTCGTTGTCATGCGGTTCGGCGAAAACCCCAGGAAAGTGATTGACAGCGTCAAAGCCAAAATGGCACAGATCGAACCGAGCCTGAAAGGAGTCAACTTTAAGCTCATCTACGACCGCACCGGCCTGATCAATGAAACCATCACCACACTGACCGATGCACTGACACAGGAAGTTATCATTACCGCGGTCGTCATACTGCTGTTTCTGCTGCATCTACGTGCGAGTATTGTCGTCGCCATCACGCTGCCCATTGCCGTTTTGATAGCGTTCATAGCCATGAATGTCTTCGGCATTGATGCGAATATCATGTCGCTGGCCGGCATAGCGATTGCCATCGGCACCATGGTTGATATGGGGATTGTCGTTTCCGAATCGATCTACGACAGCCTTGCGGAATGGGAGGCGGAAGGGAGTCCCGGCGGCAAAGAACAGCGTTTGAAGGTCATCCATGATGCGGCCACTGAAGTTGCGCCCGCGGTCGTCACGGCTGTGATGACAACCGTCGTCAGCTTTTTTCCCGTCTTCATGCTCACCGGTCGCGACTACAAACTCTTCGCACCGCTGGCCTGGACCAAAACGTTTTCGATTACTGCCGCCTTGATCGTCGCCATCACGCTGGTGCCTCTGTTGAGTCGACTGTTGCTTAATTCCAATCAACGGCCCCTCCGTCGACGCTTGATCGTCTCTACCGTGTTTGCGCTGGTATGCGGCGTTTTGTCCTGGAACTTTGGAGCCGACTATCTCGCGCGGATACCCATTCGTCTGCCGGTGCTCGTCCTGTTGAGTACAGGCCTGGGAGGAATCGGCTGCTTCTGGATGCTCAGCGAACGACTCAGACCCGTTGATGAAAACCCGGTAGGACGCCTGATTCGCTTTTTGTATGAGCCGACGCTCCGCTTTTTCATGCAACACAAATATCTGTTCTTCACCTTCCCCACATTCATTGTACTGTTGGGGCTGGGATCCTGGATCGGGATGCCGACGGTGTTGAAGCCGTTTGAAAAAGCTGCCCGGTTTCTGGGCGTTGAACCCAACGAGGTGCCCGGCTGGGTCGAAGCCAAGCATCTTTTGCCCGGACTGGAATCGAATGACTGGATCGCTCTCGACGAAGGGAGCTGGTTCTACATGCCGACACTTTATCCCGCTGCCAGTTTTTCACAGGCGATGGAAGTCCTGCAGACGCAGGATACTCTGATCAGACAGATTCCCGAAGTCGAAAATGTGCTCGGGAAAATCGGCCGGATTGAGTCGGCCCTCGATCCAGCTCCTGCGGCGATGATTGAAACCTACGTCATGCTCAAACCCGTCGATCAGTGGCGGCCCGGTCTGACTTCGAAGCAAATCTGGGAACAGATCAACGCGGTCGCCACACTGCCCGGCGTCACACCTGCTTCGCCGCTGCAGCCGATCGAAGGCCGCGTGGTGATGCTGCAAAGCGGTATCAAGGCACCGATGGCGATTCGCATCTTCGGCGACAGTCTGGACGGGCTGGCCGAAGCATCGATTGCTGTTGCCGACCACTTGAAGCAGATTCCGCAGGTCAACGCGGCTACGGTGAATCCCGATATTGTATTAGGGAAACCTTATGTCGAATTTGACGTCGACCGGGAAACCGCGGCCCGGTACGGCATGTCCACGGCGATGGTGAACCAGGTGATCGAAACGGCTCTCGGAGGATCGAACGTGACGCGCACCGTAGAAGGCCGCGAACGCTATCCCATTCGTGTTCGCTATGAACGGAATCTTCGAGAGCAGATCGACGAATTAAATCGCTTGCCCGTCGTCACGCATTCGGGAGAAATTATTCCTCTTTCTCTCTTGGCGAGTATGAAAACGACGTGGGGACCCGGCGTGATCAACAGTGAAGACGCGCGTCTGGTCGCACACGTCTCCTTTTCCTCATCCGGGCAGGAAGGCGCGCTGGAAACGGTGAAGGCGGTGGAGACCAGCCTCCGCACTGCACAAACAGAGGGCTCGTTGAATTTGCCTGCCGGCTATGCCCTGCAGGCGGTCGGCTCGTTTCAGAACCAGATCGAAGCCAACAACCGCCTGATGTGGGTCGTGCCACTCGTGATTTTTACAAACCTGTTTATCATTTATCTTCAGTTCCGTGATCTGTCGATTGCCTTCGCCGTGTTTTCCGGTATTCCGGTCGCGTTTGCGGGGGGCATGATCTTCCTGGGCTGGAACGACATTCAAATTAATACTGCTGTCTGGGTCGGTTTCATTGCGCTGTTTGGCATCGCCGTGGATGACGGCGTCGTGATGGCGACTTACCTCGACCAGGTTTTCACCCGCAAAAGATTGAAGACTAGAGAAGATATCCGCAACGCCGCCGTTCTGGCCGGACTCAAGCGGATTCGTCCCTGCCTGATGACGACTTTTACGACGATCATTGCATTGATGCCCGTCATCTTTTCTACCGGGCGCGGCTCCGATGTCGCCAAAGCGATGGCCTGGCCCGTGATCGGCGGCATGACCGTCGAACTGGTTACGCTGTTTGTTGTTCCCGTGTTGTTCGTAACTTACAAGGAATTCAAAATGAATCTCGGACTGAGCGATTCGCACTGGGCAGGTGTGGAAGACTAAATTTCCTTATTTTAATATCGCAGACCAGTGTGCTTTCAACGCTTCGATGTCGAGCTCACCATTCCAGCGGTCATCCCACTTGATCCCGGTTTTGGTCCTGCTGTCTGGATTCAGGCCGAGACGTAGCGGCTCATAGATTGGGCTGGCGCTGAGGTCGGCTGGACTTTGTCCTTCCGAAAGTGCCTGGAGTGTCACGTTGATCTGTACTGTTTGCCTGTAGGGAGTATTTTTTCCTAAGAGCTGCGTTTTGAGGAAATCAGCGTGGTCCAGTACGGTTTCCACCGCAGCTGGATCTTGTGTTCGCGCCAGTGCCAGTAACGCAATGAGCTTCTGCGAGTTCGCCTGTTTTTCTTCAGCCGAATTCAATAGATTCATCAGTGTGGGGACCGCCCGTTCCCGGGCAGACTCGGCATACAGGCAGCAAACTGCCGTTTCCCATTTACCGTAGAAGTCGTCGTCGAAGGTAATATGTTGTTCGATAGCCTGCTGCAATGCGGCTTCAGCCTGTTCCCCGCCAATCTGGCTCAGGCAGTAGGCGATCTGTGCCGTTCGGAAAGGACTGATATATTCTCTGTCTAGAACTTGCTCTAGCGTGGTACTCAAAGGCGCGACGACTTCCGGCCCGCGTTTAATCACGCGTGACATCTGGTTGTGAACACTGTTGGGATAATGTGGCGAAATATGGCCCAGTGAGGCAATCAATGCCGGCGTCGAATTCGCCCGGCTTGTTGTGACAAAGATCAAGACGAAGGACAGCGTCAGCGCGATCACATTCACTCCGAATGGCAGTAGATTCTTTCGCAGCCACTCATCTTTATTTGTCAGGAGCTGCAGTATTCGGAAGACAAGATACAAGATCCAGCAGAGGACCAACGGCAGCGCGAGCATCATCGGAATCAGCATCAGGCCCCCCAGTATCAACAGAGGGACGCCGAAATAAAAAAATCGTTTCACCCCCGTCGACAGCGGTCGACTGAATAAGAGCGACAGGACCAGCCAGCCGGAAAAACACCGATCAGCGACCAGAGAAACGGAAGCTGCACCTCAGTCACACTGTTCACGCAATTCATACACGCTTCCGCCGATTGTGTCGGCAGAGCGAGGAAGAGAGCCAGAGTGCTGAATAGGAAGTGTTTCATTTTGATCCAGATAGAGACCTGAGTTGTGTTTCTGAAGTCCATTGTAATGGATGAGATCGAATTCAGCACTTGAAATTTGTACGAAACATGTTCAAAACTGAGGGAGTATAAATCCGGGGATTCGCTTCATCATAATCGTGGCAGATGATCCCGTGCCTCCGGCAGACGTCCTTCTTCGATAAAAAAAGCATATTGCCGGAGATATTCAATCGCCGGGCCGGTGAGATAGGCTTGCCACTCGTCTACGTTATCGTTCAACGTGCGCAAAGCGTCCACTTCAGCCAGCAGGTCATCACGCGACTTCCACCAGTCACTGATCAGGGTGAGAGTCCAGTGTTGGTTTCCATCGGCCGCGTAGCCACAGAATGGGTCAAAGTTTGCAGCGCTCACCACGTTCTCCAGTTCGGAATGATTGATTGGCTGACGGAAGAGAAATTCATAACCATTTTCGTCGTACATGACATTGTCAGGTGCTTCAAGTCTCCCTGTCAGGCAGTTGTCTGTCTGGCCGCAATAAAAAGGGCCGGGTATGTTAAACCGGTTCCGTTCTGAAAATATCCCGTCGAAGGCATTGAAGTCTTCTAGTTTCGCTTTCAGGCCTGATCGTCGGATGGTGTAATCACTCAATTCATACCACGGCTTTTGACTCATCTCTCTGCCTTAAAAATCGATTGAACTGGACACGGAAAGGACAAGAATCCCCGTTGATAGGTTCTGCCAGTTTGCGTTGCTGTTTTCACGACAGCAAAGCATTGACTCAAATTAATTTCAAAAAAACAGGTTGGCGAGAATATAGTTGATGTGTAAAGTATGTGCAGGAAAGGGACTCAAAATGATTCGCATACGCAAAGCACAGGAACGGGGGCACGCCGACCATGGCTGGCTTGATACGTTCCACACATTTTCCTTCGCTGATTACCAGGATCCGGAGCACATGCGGTTTCGGGCGCTGCGGGTGATGAATGAAGATGTTGTTCAGCCCGGGCAGGGTTTCGGCACACATCCGCATCGGGATATGGAGATTGTCACCTATGTTCTGGAAGGTGCGCTCGAACACAAAGATTCAATGGGGCACGGCGAAGTGCTGCGCGCGGGTGAATTCCAGCGAATGTCGGCAGGCACCGGCATCACGCACAGCGAATTCAATCCGTCAGAGACCGAGCCCGTGCACCTGTATCAGATCTGGCTATATCCCGAGCGGAAAGGAATCGAGCCGAGTTACGAACAAAAACGCTTTCCCAGGAGCGAGCAGCAGAATCAACTACGGCTCGTCGCATCACCTCAGGCAGAGCAGGGGGCGTTGTTGATTCATCAGGACGCACAGATTTTTCTGTCGCAAATCGACAAAGGAGAAACGGTCTCTTATGAACTGGCAGAAGGACGGCACGCCTGGCTGCAGGTCTTACGCGGGACAGTAGTGCTGAATGATATGCCACTGGAAACCAGCGATGGGGCTGCGATCAGTGATATTCGAGAGATAACGATCCTGGCTACCGACAACGCGGAGATCATGCTATTTGATCTGGCTTAAATCGAGTTTGACTACACTCTCCTCCATGATTGATGCTGAAGAGGAAGAGAAACAGGTCATTGATGGTGAGTCCTCCGAATATTTCCGCCACGGGTAGAGTCGCCATTTCGGCCTGATTCGGTCGTAAAACACTCAGAACCCGTACAACGTGACCCGGGTTTGAGGCGAAACCCGTTTTTTGTGGGTTAATCAGCTTGGTTGGCACCTGTGTGATCTAAGCTTTCAGCGCACTCTTGACGCCAGGATTGCAAACACACTAGGTGACAGGTGACTACATGGTGCGCTCGCAAATTTACTGAGAGGTAGGCAGAAGAGATAGAGACAACGAGGCGATTCCATCAACGAGGAATAGAACAGTGGCTGAGATTCAATCCGAACTAACATATTTGAAAGCATTTCGCGACGCCGTCGACGAAGCCGGAATCGTCGCGATCACTGATGTTCGGGGGACGATTCTCGAGGCTAACGAAAACTTCTGCGAGATATCGGGATACAGCCGCGAGGAACTCGTCGGTGCCGATCACC